>CAXTBB010000096.1:0-2040 GCA_964242305.1 uncultured Solirubrobacteraceae bacterium | reverse complement strand
GCGAGGTCGTCCCCCGCTTCGATCTCCGGGACGCCGTCCGGGGCCCAGCAGCGGATGACGGCGCCCGTCATCGATGGAGCTTCGGCAGCACGTCGCGCGCGAAGAGGTCGATCCACTCGCGCTGGTTCCTGCCGACGTTGTGGAGGTAGATGCGGTCGAACCCGAGGTCCGCGTAGCGCTGCAGCGCCTTCAGGTGCACGTCCGGGTCCGAGGAGATGACGAGGCGACCCTCGAAATCCTCCGGGCGCACCATCTGCGCCATCTGCTCGAGCTCGAACGGGCTGCGGATGTCGCCCTTCGGGAACTTCATCCCGCCGTTCGGCCACTCGGTCATGGCGTTCGCGAGCGCCTCCTCGTCGGTCGGTGCCCAGGAGAGGTGGACCTGCAGCACCTTCGGCGCCGTGGCCGGGTCCTTGCCTGCCTCCCGCTGCCCCGCGTCGAAGCGCTCGAACAGCCCGGAGATCTTCTCGAGCGGCGCACCGACGGTGATCAGGCCGTCGACGGCCTTGCCCGCGCGCTTCGCGGTGATGGGCCCGGCGGTCGCGACGAGGATCGGCGGCCGCTCGTCCATGGTCCAGAGCCGGGTCGACTCGAGCTTGTAGTACTTGCCCTCGAACTTCGTGTCCTTGCCGGCCTGGGAGGAGGAGAACAGCTTGTTGATCAGGTCGATCGCCTCGAACATGCGGTTGATCCGCTCGGGCGCCTCCGGCCAGTAGCCCGCGACGACGTGCTCGTTCAGCGCCTCCCCCGACCCGAGGCCGAGCCAGTGCCGTCCCGGGTACATCGCCGCCAGCGTCGCCGACGCCTGCGCCACCATCGCGGGATGCCAGCGGAAGGTCGGCGCGGTCACGCCGGGCCCGAAGTCGCCGATCGTGCGCTCGCCCAGCGCGGCGAGCACGTTCCAGACGAAGGCGCTGTTGCCCTGGGCCGGCACCCACGGCTGGAAGTGGTCCGCCGCCATGACGCCGGTGAACCCCTTCGATTCCGCGTACGCGGAGAGGGCGACGGCCTCCGTCGGATGGAACTGCTCGAGCATCGCGGCGTAGCCGATCTGGAGCGTAGACACCCGAGCATCCTTCCACCCCGGACGGAACCGTCCGGTCGCGGTCACGCCGTGACGAGCGCGAGCGCCTTGTCGGCGTGCCGCCGGAGGTCGGGCTGGAGGCGGATCGTGCCGGCCGTGTGCGCGTCGATGAGCGCCTGCGCGTCCTCGGGGCTCGACCGGCTGAACCAGCCGCCGATCGTGACTCCGTGGTCGGGGCGCTCCACGATCTCGACCGGGTCGCCGGCCCGGACGTCGCCCGAGCGGACGACGCGGAAGTACGTGCCGGGGGCGCCGTGGTCCTCGAACCGCTTGACCCAGCCCTTGACGCCCATCCGGCGCTCGAACGTGCAGCAGGGGATGCGCGGGCTCGTCACCTCCAGCACCGCCTTCTCGCCGATGCGCCACCGTTCGCCGATCACGGCGCCGGAGACGTCGACGCCGCTGGTGCGGAGGTTCTCGCCGAACATGCCGGGTGGGATCGCCCGGTCGAACTCGGTGGCGAACCAGTCCGCGTCCTCCTGCGCGTAGGCGTAGACGGCTTGGTCCTCGCCGCCGTGCCACTTGCGATCGGCCTGGACGTCGCCGTGGATGCCCAGCTTGCGCACCCGCAACGGCTTCCGACCGGCCGCTTGTCGATCGCGGTCACGCCGACCCCGCGATCCGGCAGCAGCTGGTGGACCGTGCAGACGGCGACGACCTCAGCCACGGACGGGCCCCTCCGGTTGCAGTGCCTGCGCGACGACCCGCGGCACGTAGGGCGAGACGTCGCCGCCGAGCGCCGCGACCTGCCGGACCAGCGAGCTGGACACGTGGCTCGTGGCGGGCTGCGCGACGAGGAACAGCGTCTCGACACCGGTCAGATCCCGGTTGACCAGTGCCATCGGGGTCTCGTAGGCGGCATCGGTCGCGGACCGGAGGCCCTTGACGATCGCCTCCGCGCCGACGCGGCGGCAGTAGTCGACCAGCAGCCCCTCCGACCAGGAGTCGACCTGCAC
>CAXTBB010000095.1:0-2285 GCA_964242305.1 uncultured Solirubrobacteraceae bacterium | reverse complement strand
GAGGACGACCTCGCCCGGGGGGAGCTCGGCGGCGTGCGGGCCTGGCTCGGGGAGCACGTCCACCGCCACGGCCGCACGCTGGAGCCCGACGAGCTGCTGCGCCGGGCGACCGGATCGGAGCTCGACCCGGGCCCGACGCTGCGCTTCCTCACCGAGAAGTACTCGGACCTCTATGGCCTCTAGCTAGCCACAGACGGGCCAGGGCGAGGTGCCCGACTGCGCCTGCAGCTGTGCGGCGCGCTGGTCCTGCTCGGCCTCCGGCGCGGCGGCGGGATCGCCCGAGCCGCCGACGGACTGCCACGTCCGCGCGTCGAACTGGTACTTGCCGCGGTACTGCCCGCTCGCCGAGACGGCCGACGGATCGCCGCCGGACTCGCAGGCGGCGATCGACCCCAGGCCGGAGCCCGCGGCGGCGGTGGACGACGCGCCGGAGGCGGCGGGCGCGGCGGCGGGCGCGCGCATCGCCCGCAGGCGTCGGATTGACGCGGCGACCTCGCCGGCGGTGGCGTCGCGGACCTCGCCGTCGCGGCGGACGCCGTCCTCGACGATGTCGCGGCCGACGCGCAGGCCGTCCCGGCGGACGCTGTCGTGCAGGCGGTCGTACTTCTTGGCCTCCCGCTGCAGCGGCTTGGGCGCGGCGGCGTCGGCGGTGAGGGGCAGGGCCAGGGCGGCTGCGGCGGCGAGGGTGCTCGCGGACAGCACGCGGTGCGTGGTGCGGATGGGTCGGACCTCCTTCGAGGTGCTCGGTGTCGGGCGTGCGGGTCGCTCACAGGCGGCGACCGGCGGGCCTGCTGGGATCGACCCGGCGCAGAGGCACCGGGCTCGCAGGCGAGGCGACGACGCTAGCGACGCCCGCAGGTGCGAGCCTGTGCGTCGGGGCACAGCCGACACGAGCAGGACGAGAGGGGCACCACCACCTTGAGCAGCCAACCGACGCCGGTGCGCACGATGCGGGCCGGCGAGATCATCGACCGCTCGCTGAAGCTCGTGCGCGCGCACCTGCGCGACCTCGTGGCCGCGGTGTTCGCGGTCGTGCTCATCTCGCAGGTGCTGCTGACCGCCCTCGCGCTGGCCACCGACGACGCGGTCACCCGCGCCACCTCCAGCGGCATCGTGCTCTCCGCCGACGACAAGGGCGCCGGGACGGTGGTCCTGGTGGCCCTCGCCTCCGGGATCGTCGGGGTCCTCAGCTACGCGGTCAGCCAGCTCGTCTGCTTCCGCATCCTCGCCGAGGGGCACCTCGGGCACCGGGTGGGCGCAGGCGAGTCGTTGCGCTGGGTCGGCAGCCACCTGGCGAGCGGCATCGGCCTCGCGGTCCTCCTCGCCGTGCTGGTGCTCCTCGGCCTGGCGCTCTTCGTGCTGCCGGGCGTCTACCTCATCATCGCCTTCAGCCTCGCCTTCCCGGTGCTGCTCGTGGAGGGGCGCGGGGGCATGGACGCGCTCTCGCGCTCGCGGGAGCTCGTCAGCGGGCACTGGTGGCCGACCTTCGGGCGGCTGCTGCTCGCCGGCCTGGTCATCAGCATCTTCAGCGGCATCGTCGGGGCGGTCCTCGGGGTGATCGCCAGGGCCTTCGTCGATGCCGACTCCGACGCGGGGATCGTCATCTCCGGCGTCGTCAGCCTGCTCATCTCGCTGGTCACCACGCCGTTCCTCGCGGCGGTGATCCTGCTCGTCTACTTCGACCTGCGCCTGCGCAAGGAGGGCTTCGACCCGGCCGAGGGCGATCCGCTCGCGTCGCCCGAACGCCCGGCCGGCGAGGCCGCCGACGCCTTCGGCCGGCCGCAGTCCGACGCCGAGGTGGGCTGGTCGCCCGCCCCGCGGCCGCAGGCGTCGCGCCCCGCGCCGGAGGCGCCCCGCACCCCGCCGACGCCGCCGCCCGGGTGGGCGCCGCCCTCGCCCGGGAGCTGAGCCCGCCGGCGGTCAGCCGCCGCGGACGGCGTCCATGAGGACGACGTCCACGGGCTCGCCCGCCAGCCAGAACGCCTGGCGCCGCACGCCGACGTGCTGGAAGCCCGCCTTCTCGTAGGCGCGGATCGCGCCGGCGTTGGAGGCGACGACGCTGAGCAGCACGTTGTGCAGGCCGAGCACCTCGAAGGCCCAGCCCAGGCCGAGGCGCACGGCGTCGGTCCCCAGGCCCGTGCCGCGGCGCTCGCCGAGCAGGATCCACAGCTCGCAGCGGCGGTTGGCCCAGTCGACCTCGAAGAGCGCGAGCAGCCCGACGGGCTCGTGGTCGGCGAGATCGTGGACGGTGAAGTGCGCGGACTCCGGACGGGGCCGGACCATCC
>CAXTBB010000094.1:1740-2545 GCA_964242305.1 uncultured Solirubrobacteraceae bacterium | reverse complement strand
AGTAGTTGTAGTTGCGCGCGGTCGAGTCGGGGAACTCCTTGGCCCCGGCCTCCGCATCCGTGAACTGCGGCTTGGGGAGGCTGCGCTCCTGCGGCTGCTCGGTCGGCTGCTCGGTGGTCGTCATGTGGACGCCCTTCCTGTCACTGGTGTCGGGGTGGGCTCGCCGGTTGTCGTGAACTTGTCGTAGAAGATGCGGTTCTCCTTGGCGCCGAGGTTGCCGAGTACCTCGATCGCGGCCTCGACCATGGGTCGGGGGCCGCAGACGTAGGCGTCGGCGCGCTTGAGGTCGGTCTCGTGCCGCTTCACCACGTCGGTGATCAGCCCGACCTCCCCGTCCCAGGTCTCGCCGTCAGCAAGCTCGGACAGCGCGGGCACGTAGGTGAAGCCGGGCATCTGCTCCTCGAGGGCGCGCAGCTCCTTGTCAAAGGACAGGTCGCGCCGCCCGCGGGCGCCGTAGTAGTAGGTGGCCTTGCGGGTGGGGTCGCGCTCGGCAAGCGAGCGCAGGACGGACAGGATGGGCGCCATGCCGGCGCCGCCGCCCACGAACACCAGGTCGGCCGGGCTGTCGCGCAGCGTGAAGACGCCGAACGGCCCGGTCAGCTCGAGCCGGTCGCCGATCGCCACGCCGCTGCCGAGGAACTCGGAGAACAGGCCGCCGGGGTAGATCCGGATGATGAACTCGAGCTGGCCGCTCTCCTTGGCCGAGATGTTGGCCATCGAGAACGACCGCGTCTCCTCCGAGCCCGGGATCGCGATGTCGACGTACTGGCCCTTACCGTCGCGTTCACGCTGGCGCAGCGCGGCG
>CAXTBB010000094.1:0-1730 GCA_964242305.1 uncultured Solirubrobacteraceae bacterium | reverse complement strand
TCAGGCATGTGGATGTCGACGTACTGGCCCGGGAAGAACCGGAAGTCCTCAGGTGCGTCCAGCGTCAGCACCAGGTGCCGCATGTCGTGCGTCACCGGCGTGTTGGCCACGACGGTGCCGACCGCCTGCTGGATCGGCAGGCCGGACCGGATCATCTCCTCGTCGTAGTTGAGGAGCTCGATCGTCACGTCTTCGTAGACGTGCGCCCGGCACAGCAGCGTGAAGCCCTCATCCTTTTCGGAGTCGGGAAGGGCGAAGGTGGAGTAGCTGTCGTGCTCGACGTCCTCGCCCTCGAGCAGGAACGATTTGCAGGCGGCGCACTGGCCCTCCTTGCAGCCGTGCATGAGCATGATCCCCTGCTCGGCGGCGGCGCGCAGGACGGTCTGCGTCTCCTCGACCTCGATCTCGATGCCGACCGGCTCGAACCGCACCGTGTGCTTTTCGCTCATGGCTCCTTCAGGGCAAGGTCTCGACTTTCAGGGTTCCGACGCGTCCCGGGGCAGGCGGACGGCCGGACGGAGGCGGCGAAGGGGCCCGGAACGTCACGCTCCGGGCCCCCCGCCGCTCTTACCGGATCAGGCGCTCGCAGGCGCCTTGCCGGCCGGCCCGTGCGCGGTGTAGTCCGCGTGGAAGGCCTTCTGCTCGTCCTTGGTCATCTCGTTCAGCAGGACGTTCGGGCTCTGCAGCGGCGGGCAGCGCCGCAGGTGGTCCAGAGTCCACATCTTCTTCGGGTCGAGGTTGAGGTGCGGCTGCGCGACGAGGGTCTTGCCGTCGTCACGCACATAGCCCATGTCGGAGACGACGTCGGCCCAGTTCCAGCCGTGGTACAGCGTCTCCCACTCGCGCTTGCCGATGAGCCGGCCCATGTTCGGGGTCTCCCGGCCGTTGTAGGTGGGCCGGAAGGCCACCGTGTCGGTCCAGCGGCACGCCTCGTGGCAGTACGTGCGCATCTGCCCGTCGACCTCGGCCATGACCATGTCCTCGCGGACGAGGCAGGGGACCATGCAGGTCCAGCAGCGGTGCGGGTAGGCGTAGTCGACGTCCTCGAAGACGATCGGGTTGTGCCCGTTCGGCATCGAGAGCCGGTTGTAGTTCTCCCACCATGCGCCGTACTTGTCGTACCAGCCCGGGTACTTGTACTCGAACCACTCGAAGTCCTTGTCCGTCATCGGGTCCATGCGCCAGTAGTTGGCGACCCACCCGGTGCAGAAGAACTGCGCGACCTCGTGGACGTAGCCCTTGTTCCAGATCTGGTTCCAGGACTCCTCGATGAGGTCGTGCGGGATGACCAGGCCGTACTTCTCGAGCGGGACGAGGTAGCTGCGGTAGTAGTCGTCGTAGATCCACCGACGCCACATCTCCGCGTAGCTCTCCCGGTCCTTGCGGCGGTCCTTCGTGCCGTACTCGATGAAGGTGCCGATCGCGGCGTCGACGACGCGGTGGTTGTTCCACCACGCGTAGCGCAGGTCGCGCTCGAGCAGCGCGTGGTTGCCCTCGTCGGCGAGCGCCATAAGCAGCGTCGCGTAGCCGTTGCTGATGTGCCGCGACTCGTCGGACTGGACCGAGTGGAACACCGTGGGCAGCAGGTAGTCGCCGTTGGCGGCAGCCTCCGCCGGCATGGCCACGAACAGCGTGTTGGTGAACGCCGTCTCGGCCACGATCGTCAGGTAGATGCTCGCCGCGGTGATGGCGTCGCCGGTGATGAAGCCCTCGGCGAACTGCCGGCCGAT
>CAXTBB010000093.1:0-2936 GCA_964242305.1 uncultured Solirubrobacteraceae bacterium | reverse complement strand
CGGCGAGCTCGAGCGCGCTGACGTCGACGAGGCGGCCGCCCGACCTGACCCACACGGAGCGGCGCAGGCGGTGCCCGCTGGCGCTGGCGACGGACTGGGCGGCGAGGCGCACGCGCCCCTTGGCGCGCTTGATCTCGCGGGCGACCAGGTTCGTGGCGGCGACCCCGTGGCAGTCACCGCGGCGGCGGCTGGCCAGATGGGAGTAGACGCGCAACTCCATCGCGTTGATGCCGGTGAAGCGGATGTCGCGCACGCCGACGCCGTGGACGTCGGCGCGGATGGTGTCCCCGTCGGCGACGAACGTGACGTTCGCGTTCCACCAGGTGCAGGTCGGTCCACCGGCGACGTCGGGCCGGCACGGCGCGCGCCAGGCCGCGTCCGCGGGGACGGGGAGGACGAACGTGGTCGCGAGAACCGTAAGGAGGAGGCGCAGCATGGGGTTAGGGACACAACACGTCCCGTCCCGTTATGTCTCGAACCCTGGCACCGATCCCCTTAGTCCTGATGTCCGTTCTCGGCCTGCCCGCCGGTGCCTCGGCGCACAACTGCGCCAACGACCAGGTCGCGCGGGTGCGCGTCTTCGAGCAGGACGGCGTCTACCGCGCGTGCCTGCGCGGGTACCCGTCCCACCGGCTCGGGCTGGTCCGTCCCGACCGGCGCCGGGTCAAGGGGACGATGTTCGCCTACACGACGCGCGTGAAGGGCGACGACTTCATCGCGGCGCTCGACCTCGCCGACGGGACACGCTGGCTGCGCGGGCGCCCGGCCGGCGGAGTGGTCGCCCGTCTGCGGCTCCGGGCCGTCGGCGCGCTGATCTGGACGACCGACACCGGCGGGGTCTTCGTGTCCTCCGCGACCGCCACCGTCTACCGCCGCCCGGACGGGACGACGGTGCGCGAGCGTCACGGCGCGGCGAAGGTCGACCAGCTCGCCGCTCCGGCGACCGGCCTGCGCATCACCAGACGGCACACGGCGAGCGACATCTGCGCCGATCAGTACGCCTTCACCTTCCACTGGCGCGCGGCCGGCCTTCCGCGCGAGGTGGGGTACACGGCGTTGGAGACCTACAACTGCGGGTAGTCCGACGGGCATGGAGATCGAGCGGATCGAAGACTGGATCGGGCGTGAGGTCGACGACGCCGACGGCAACAAGCTGGGCAAGCTGGACGAGGTCTACTTCGACGGGGAGCGCGCCGTCGCCGGCGAGGTCAAGCCCGGCCTGCTGTCGCGCAAGCGCATCGTCGTCCCGCTCGAGGGCGCCGCGGTCACCCGCGACCTGGTGCGGGTGACCGGCACCTTCGAGGGATCGACGGACGGGCTCGAGACGTCGAAGGCCCGCAGCGCGCGGCTCGCCGACGTCGCCGAGGCCGAGGCCCGCGCCCGGGCCGCCGACGGCGAGGCGGCCCGCCGCGCGGTCGACGCCGAGGACGCCGCCAAGCATGCCCGCGAGGCCGAGGAGGCCGCCGCGGCCGCCGAGGAGGATCGCCGCGTCGCCGCCGCCCGCGTCGAGCGGGTCAAGCAGCGCGGACCCGGCGACGCCGCTTAGCGCGCGCGCTCGCGCTGAGGGGTGACCGTGGCGACCGGGTCGCCCGCCGAGACGCGGCCGGCGCGGATGACCGCCACGCGCTCGAGCAGCGAGCCCGCGCACAGGGCCAGCCCGCCGGCGACGACCGTGCGGCGGTCGAATGTGAGCGCCGCGCCCGCCAGCGTGCAGGCGCGCGCGGCCAGGTGCGGCCGCTTGACCGACGTGTCCTCGTAGGCGGTGCGCACGGCCGGGTGCAGGCCGCGCTCCATGACGACGTCGGCGATCAGCTCGAGCGCGGCGCCGCCGACGGCCATCGCCCGGGCCGGCGCGGCGGCGTCCCCGCGGGTGATGGCCGCCGCGGCGCCGCCCGCCGAGGCCAGCGACGAGCCGGCGAACACGAACGGCAGGGTGCGGCGCGCCTCGTGCCAGACCGGCACGGAGGTCTGCGCGACCAGCACCGCCGTGTAGGTGGAGACGAGCGGGCCGAGGGCGGCGCTGGCGACGGTGGCGGGGACGCCCACGCGCGACCCCGGGATCCCGATCAGCTGCCAGCCCAGCGACAGCGTGTGGACGCCGCTGAACGTCGTCAGGAGCCACGTCCCCATGCTCATGGCCGAGGTCGGCTTGAAGACGCGCAGCATCCGGTAGAAGCGCTCCGGCCGGCCGAGGTCGGAGATCAGCAGCGGCGCCGACACGCCGGCGCCGGCCAGCGCCAGCACCGACGCCCGCCAGGCCAGCGCGTCGTTGCCCGACAGCCGTGCGGCGGCGGCCAGCGGTGCGGCGGCGCCCGCGAGCCCGCCGGTGAACAGGTAGCCCGGCACCTCCCACGTCCACACCGGCGTCTTCAGGATCGGGCGGTCGTAGTACGAGACATCGTCCGAAGGTCCGAGCTTGCGAGGACCGGAGGACGAAACCACATTCGCCTTGGGCACCATCCGCCGCTCCTTCATGAGCGGCGCGCGCCCCACACGGCGGCCGCGACCCCGCCGGCCATCACCGCGGCGGCCCCGAACGCCGCGCCCCACGCCTCCCTCAGGTTCCGCGTGGGCGTCACCGGGTGCGGCGGCAGCCCGTAGACCTCCGGCGCGTCGAGCAGCAGGAAGAAGGCGCCGGCGCCGCCGATGCCGTTGTCCTCCGTCCCCTCCAGGTACAGCTGTGCCGAGGTCTCCCCGCGCTCGCGCAGCGTCTCGACTCTCCCGCGCGCGTGGACCCGCAGCGTGTCGAGCTCGCCGAACTGGATCGACTTGGTCGGGCACGCCTTCGCGCAGGCGGGCTCTTGATCGTCGCCGAGCCGGTCGTAGCAGAGGGTGCACTTGTGGACCCGCCCGTCCTCCGGGCGCCGGTCGAGCACGCCGAACGGGCAGGCGGGGACGCAGTAGCCGCAGCCGTTGCAGATGTCCTCCTGCACGAC
>CAXTBB010000092.1:250-2984 GCA_964242305.1 uncultured Solirubrobacteraceae bacterium | reverse complement strand
GCCGCGCTGGAAACCGCCACCCACTTCCATGAACCGGAGGGACCTGAGCAGTTACATGTTTTCCGCCGTGGCGTACTCGGCTTCGAGTCCGTCATACTCGGCCCGCAGCCGGTCGTGCTCGGCCCGCATCTCATCGCCGAGCGGCACCGCGTCGGAGAGGAGCCGCCGCAGCCCGAACAGGTAGCCGTAAAAGAGGTCGATGCCGGCCTCGACCCACAGCCAACCCTCCCCGCGGACCCGCTCGGCCTCGCCCTGGAGCTTCTCGTCCGCGAGGCGCGCCAGCAGCGCCGGGTCGCGCAGGTAACCGCCGCCGTCCTCGTCGAACAGGTCGCGCTCGACCACGCCGCCCGCTGCCTCGTAGGCCGCCAGCCCGACGAAGGCGACCCGCTTGTCGGACGCCCTGACGGCACCCTCGGCCAGCAGGCGCCGTATCGCCCAGGGCTCGCGCGTGTGGCTGCGGCACAGGGCGTCCCAGGCCTCCTCCTGGCGGGCGTGGTCGCCCGCCATGGCGAAGGCCATCAGCTGCTCCAGCGTCAGCGCTCCGTCGGCGTAGAGGCCCTGCAGCTTCGGCGACACGGCGGCGAGCTTCAGGCGCTGGCGCACCACCGCCGGGGTGACGAAGAAGCGGGCCGCGATCTCGTCGGCACCCATGCCGCGCTCCTCGCGCAGGGTGCGGAAGGCGCGGAACTGGTCGAGCGGGTGCAGGGCCTCGCGCATCGTGTTCTCGGCGAGGCTGTCCTCCTCGGCCGCGATGTCGGCGCGCCCGACCGTGCAGGGCACCGGAGCGGTCTTGTTCAGCCTCCTCAGTCTGACGAGGAGCTGGAGCGCCGCGAGGCGCCGCCCGCCCGCCACGACGGCGTAGCGGCCCGTCTCGACGCCGGCCTCGTCGAGCACCGGCCGCACGCTCAGCGACTGCAGCAGCCCGCGGCGGCCGATATCCTCCGCCAGCTCGGCGAGGCTCATGCCCGCCTTGATCCGCCGCACGCCCGCCGTCGAGGCGACGAGCCTGTCGAGCGGGAGCATCTGCGCGGGTCCGAATGTGATCTTGCCCATGGTGGTTCGTCCATGACGGGCGGGGCCGAGCCTCTCTCGTCCCCTCGCTTCCGTCACGAGCATCCCCGCTCCCCTCTGCCTCTCGACGGGTCGAGGCAGGGGAAAGCGGGGATGGGGAGGCCGGACCGGTCGGCCGAGATAGGAGGGCGAGCGTCAGGCCGAGACTTGGTCCATCAATTTCTTGGCCTTCAGCTCCACGTCGAGCCGGGCGTCCTGACGCGGCTCGGTCCGCGCCACCGCGGTGATGCCCTGCACGAAGTCGAAGACGCTCTCGGGCGGGTGGCCCTCCTCGATGAGCACCGCCTCGATCACCCGGGCGGTGTCGCCCTTGGAGAAGCCGCGCCGGCGCAGGAACTCGCTCCGCTCCTCATCGGTGCGCGCCACTACGCGCTCGCGCGCCGCCCGGACGCCGGACACGAAGCCGGCCGCGGATGAGTCGGCGAAGGCCTGCAGCGCCGGCGCGGCCTCGGCGGCGAAGCGATTGGCGGCGTATTTCGAGTGCCGGATGGTGACCTCCTCGAACTGCTCGACCCTCCACAGGTTGCGGTTCATGCACACCGCGCGGAGGTAGAAGGAGGCGATGCCGAGCGTGCGCGAGCCCACCTCCGAGTTCCAGCAGTAGAAGCCGCGAAAGAACAGGTCGGGCTCGCCGTTCGGCAGCCGCCCTGCCTCGATCGGATTGAGGTCGTCGCACAGGAACAGGAACACGTCCCGGTCGGAAGCGTAGAGCGTCGTCGTCTCCGCCGTGATGTCGACCCGAGGGTTGTAGGTCATCGTCGCCCAGTCGAGCGTGCCCGGCACCTTCCAGCGTGCCTCGCCGGCGCCGTCCCCGGCGATGCGCATCACCGCCTCGACGAGTTCATGGTCGTGGATGCGCCCGTAGTCCGGCCCCGTGACGGCCCGCAGCTCCGTGCGGCCGTCGTGGCCCGTGTAGGCCTTCACCATCTCGGCCCGGTGGTGGCTCAGCCCGTACTGGAGGTTGATGCCGGCGACCGCGGCCGGGAGCTGGCGCAGGTAGCCGGCCGGTGCGCCGATGAGGCTGGCGAGCTGGCCGAAGCTCCAGTGCGTCGGGGCGACCGGCTCGGGCTCGCCGGGCAGGATGAGACTGAGCCGGTCACCGTCGTCGCGCCGCGCCTCGACCCGCACGTCGCGGCTCTCCAGCGTGCGGGCACGCGACCGCTCGGCGCGGGCCTTCACGGACCGGTGCAGGTCGCCGAGCGACAGGAAGCGCTGGTCGGCCGGGCGGGAGAACCACTCCGACGACACACGTCCGACGCGCTCGCCGCGGAAGGGGTCGACGCGATAGCCGGAGGTGGCCGGAGCGGTGCGGGCGGCGGCCGAGGTCAGGATCTGCGACATGGAAGGCATCCGAGGCGGGGCGCCGGAGAGCCACTCTCTCCAGCCTCGTCCCCGTCACGCTTCCCTTCCCAGCCCTCTCACTCTCTGCCGCTCTCCGCCCGCCGCGCCCTGTCCGGCACGGGTCCGACCGGGTCGCGGCGGCGAGCCGCGCGCTCCGACATGGCTTTGGGCGCGGACGCTCCAAGGCTCACCGCTCGATGCCGATCTCCCTGCCCGGTATCGTCTCCCGCTCGCGCGCCGGATCCTGCTCCGGCCCCCGCTGCAGCCGGCGGATCGTCTCGCCGAGGCGGCTCGGCAGGGGCGGCACGAGGCGGCGCCCGTT
>CAXTBB010000092.1:0-240 GCA_964242305.1 uncultured Solirubrobacteraceae bacterium | reverse complement strand
GTTCTCGACCAAGCGCCAAAGCGGCACCACGATACCCTCGCGCAGCCGCAGACCCGCCAGCGCCTCGCGCAGGGACCGCGCGGCCGCGATCAGCCGCGGGCCGCGCCTCCCCAATCGCTCGTCCGGGCGCGTCACGATGCCGGTGGCCGCAAAGCGCCCGCGGTCGGCCACGTAGTCGACGACGTTGGCCTTGTCGCCGTACTGGCTCGCCTCGGCGAAGAGCCGCTCCTCCAGGGCGCT
>CAXTBB010000091.1:0-3100 GCA_964242305.1 uncultured Solirubrobacteraceae bacterium | reverse complement strand
AGGTGGTGGCCGAGTTCCGTCGTCCCGTGATGCTCTATTCCATCGGCAAGGACTCGACCGTCCTGCTGCACGTGGCGCAGAGGGCCTTCTTCCCCGCCCCGCCGCCCTTCCCGCTGCTCCACGTCGACACGACCTGGAAGTTCCGCGAGATGATCGCCTTCCGCGACGCGGCGGCGAAGCGCGCCGGCATGGAGCTGATCGTCCACATCAACCAGGACGGCGTGCGGCGCGGCATCTCGCCGGTGGCGTCGGGCTCCTCCGTCCACACCCAGGTGATGAAGACCGAGGGGCTGCGCCAGGCGCTCGACGCGGGCGGCTTCGACGCGGCCTTCGGGGGCGCGCGGCGCGACGAGGAGAAGAGCCGCGCCAAGGAGCGCATCTTCTCGCACCGCTCGGACGCCCACGCCTGGGACCCGCGCAACCAGCGCCCGGAACTCTGGCACCTCTACAACACCCGCATCCGCCAGGGCGAATCCATGCGGGTGTTCCCGCTGTCGAACTGGACCGAGCTCGACGTGTGGGACTACATCCGGGCCGAGGAGATCCCGGTCGTGCCGCTCTACTTCGCGGCCGAGCGCCCCGTGGTCGAGCGCGACGGCGCCCTCATCATGGTGGACGACGAGCGGCTGCCGCTCAAGCCGGGCGAGGCGCCCGCGATGCGCCGCGTGCGCTTCCGCACGCTCGGCTGCTACCCGCTGACCGGCGCGGTGCCGTCCGACGCCGAGACGCTGGACGAGATCCTGGCCGAGATGCGCGGCTCGCGCACCTCCGAGCGCCAGGGCCGGCTGATCGACTCGGACGAGGCGGGCTCCATGGAAAAGAAGAAGCGGGAAGGGTATTTCTGATGGCCGCCGACACCGCCCTGCCGCCCGCGGCGCCGCTGCCGACCCTGCGCTTCCTCACCTGCGGCTCGGTCGACGACGGCAAGTCGACCCTGATCGGCCGGCTGCTCTACGAGCAGAACTCCATCTTCGACGACCAGCTCTCCGCCCTCGAACGCGATTCGAAGAAGCACGGCACGGTGGGCGACGACATCGACTTCGCGCTGCTGGTCGACGGGCTGGAGGCCGAGCGCGAGCAGGGCATCACCATCGACGTCGCCTACCGCTACTTCGCCACCGCGCGGCGCTCCTTCGTGGTGGCGGACACGCCGGGCCACGAGCAGTTCACCCGCAACATGGCGACGGGCGCCTCCAACGCCGACCTCGCCATCCTGCTGGTGGATGCCCGCAAGGGGCTGCTGCCCCAGACGCGCCGCCACGCCACCATCGTGTCGCTGCTCGGCATCCGCGACGTGGTGCTGGCGGTCAACAAGATCGACCTCGTGGGCCACGACCAGCACGTCTTCTCGGCCATCGTGCAGGACTTCAGGGCCTTCGCGGAGCGGCTGAACTTCCGCTCGGTCACGCCGATCCCGGTGTCGGCCCGCTACGGCGACAACCTGTCGGAACGCTCGGCCGCGATGCCCTGGTACAGCGGCCCGACGCTGGTGGGCTTCCTGGAGACGGTCGAGGTGGGGCGGGACCGCGCCGCCGGCCCGTTCCGCATGCCGGTGCAGTGGGTCAACCGGCCCGACCTCGACTTCCGGGGCTACGCCGGCACGGTGGCGGGCGGCCGGATCGCGCCGGGCGACGAGGTGGCGGTGTCGGGTTCCGGCCGCACGACGCGGGTCGAGCGCGTCATCGGCCCGGGCGGGGACGTCGAGTCCGCGGAGGCCGGCGACGCCGTGACCCTGACGCTCGCGGACGAGATCGACATCGCCCGGGGCGACCTCCTGGCCGACGCCAAGGCGCGCCCGCCGGTGGCCGACCAGTTCGCCGGCCACGTCATCTGGATGAGCGAGGAACGGCTGCTGCCGGGCCGGTCCTACCTCATGAAGATCGCCGCGAAGCTCGTGCCCGTCACGGTGACGGACCTGAAGCACCGCGTCGACGTCGAGGCGCTCGAACACCACGCCGCCAAGACGCTGGGGCTGAACGAGATCGGCTTCTGCAACTTCGCCTGCTCGGCGCCGATCGCCTTCGACCCCTACCGGGAGAACCGCGACACGGGCGCCTTCATCCTGATCGACCGGGCCACCAACGCCACGGCCGGGGCGGGCCTCGTCGACTTCGCGCTGCGCCGCGCCACCAACATCCACTACCAGGACCTCGCCGTCACCAAGCAGGCGCGCGCGGCCCTGAAGCACCAGAAGCCCGCCATCCTGTGGTTCACGGGCCTGTCGGGCGCCGGCAAGTCGACGGTCGCCAACATCGTGGAGGCCAAGCTCCACACCCGCGGCGTCCACACCGTGATGCTCGACGGCGACAACCTGCGCCACGGGCTCAACAAGGACCTCGGCTTCACGGACGCCGACCGGGTGGAGAACATCCGCCGCGTCGGCGAGGTGGCCAAGCTGATGGTGGAAGCCGGCACCGTGGCGCTGTGCTCCTTCATCTCGCCCTTCGCGGCCGAGCGGCGCACCGTGCGCGAGCTCGTGGAGCCGGGCGAGTTCGTCGAGGTCTTCGTCGACGCGCCGATCGAGAGCTGCATCGCGCGCGACCCTAAGGGCCTCTACAAGCGGGCGCTGGCGGGCGAGATCCGCAACTTCACCGGCATCGATCAGGCCTACGAGCGGCCCGAGCATGCCGAGATCGTGCTCGAAGCCGGCGCCACGCCGCCCGAGGCCCTCGCCGACCAGGTGATCGCGGCGCTGGAAGACCGCGGCATCATCCAGAGGTTCTGAGCGCGCGCGGGGGCGCGGCGGGCCCGATACTTTTCGGGCGGCCCCCGCGCCCGACACCCCTCCACAGGGGCCTGCCGGGACCCGCAGATCCCATTTGACAGACAAGCGATCGATCACGCTAATGCGCTGACCCGAGCGGCGAACACGCCGCCGGTCCAAAGGCTCAGGCCGCGTCGGAGCCCGCATCGCGCGGGCCGCCGCGGCCCTTCGAAGGGAGTGGAACGTGATCAACAGACGGACGTTTGCCGCCTTGGCGCTCGGCGCGATGGCCCTGTCCTCGACGGCGCTGACACCGGCCTACGCCGCCAAGGGCGACCTCGTCGGCGTCGCCATGCCGACCAAGTCCTCGGCCCGCTGGATCGACGACGGCAACAA
>CAXTBB010000090.1:0-3198 GCA_964242305.1 uncultured Solirubrobacteraceae bacterium | reverse complement strand
GGCTACGAGCTGCGCCAGCGGCTCAAGGCCACCCTGGGCACCTTCCGCGCCTTCTCGTACGGCTCGCTCTACCCGAGCCTGCGGCGCATGCGCGAGGCCGGCTGGATCACCGAGGACGACGGCGACGCCGAGGTCGTGGCCGGCGCCCCCGCGCTGACCGGCCGGCGCGGCAAGGTCGTCTACAAGCTCACCGCGGAGGGCAAGGAGCGCTTCGCCGAGATGCTCACCGAGGCCGGGCCGGCCGCCTGGGAGGACGAGACCTTCGGCGTCCACTTCGCCTTCTTCGGCCGCACCGACCCCGAGGTGCGCGTGCGCATCCTGGAGGGCCGGCGCTCCCGGCTCGAGGAGCGGCGCGAGGGCGTCCGCAGCTCGCTCAGCCGCACCCGCTCCCGCCTCGACAGCTACACCCTGCAGCTGCAGGAGCACGGCCTCGAGTCCGTCGAGCGCGAGGTCCGGTGGCTCACCGAGCTCATCGAGACCGAGCGCCGTGCCGCACCCGAGCCGCCAGCCGCACCGCCGCCCGCCCCCTAGACCCGTCCCACCCCCTTCCACAGCAGAGGATCGTCAGCATGGGTTCCGTCCGCGTAGCCATCGTCGGCGTCGGCAACTGCGCCGCGTCGCTCGTCCAGGGCGTCGAGTACTACCGCGACGCCGACCCCGCCGCCCGTGTCCCCGGGCTGATGCACGTCCAGCTCGGCGAGTACCACGTCCGCGACATCGAGTTCGTCGCCGCGTTCGACGTCGACGCCAAGAAGGTCGGCCGCGACCTCTCGGAGGCGATCTTCGCCAGCGAGAACAACACGATCAAGATCGCGGACGTGCCGCCGCTCGACATCACCGTCGCCCGGGGCACCACCCTCGACGGCCTCGGCAAGTACTACCGCGAGACCATCGAGGAGTCCGACGAGTCGCCGGTCGACGTCGTCGAGGCGCTGCGCGAGGCCCGCGCCGACGTCCTCGTCTGCTACCTCCCCGTCGGCTCGGAGCAGGCCGCGAAGTTCTACGCGCAGTGCGCGATCGACGCCGGCGTCGCGTTCGTCAACGCGCTGCCGGTCTTCATCGCCGGGACGCCGGAGTGGGCGCAGAAGTTCGTCGACGCCGGCCTCCCGATCATCGGTGACGACATCAAGAGCCAGGTGGGCGCCACGATCACGCACCGCGTGATGGCGAAGCTGTTCGAGGACCGCGGCGTGATCCTCGACCGCACCTACCAGCTCAACGTCGGCGGCAACATGGACTTCAAGAACATGCTGGAGCGCGACCGCCTCGAGTCCAAGAAGATCAGCAAGACCCAGGCCGTGACCTCCAACATGGAGCACGACATGGGCGCCCGCAACGTCCACATCGGCCCGTCCGACTACGTGCAGTGGCTCGACGACCGCAAGTGGGCGTACGTGCGCCTCGAGGGCCGTGCGTTCGGCGACGTCCCGCTCAACCTCGAGTACAAGCTCGAGGTGTGGGACAGCCCCAACTCCGCCGGCGTCATCATCGACGCGGTCCGCTGCGCCAAGATCGCGCTCGACCGCGGCGAGGGCGGTCCGATCCACCCCGCCAGCACGTACTTCATGAAGTCGCCGCCGCAGCAGGTCCGCGACGACATCGCCCGCCCGGCCCTCGAGGCCTGGATCGCCGGCGAGTCCCTCGGCGACGTGGTCGAGGACGAGGCCGCCGCCGAGACCGCCTGACCGTCCGCCTGCGGCCCGGCCCCCTCTGCTCGTGGGGCCGGGCCGTTCGCGTCCGCGGGTGATCATCGCGCCTCCCGACCGCGTTCCCGCCGCCCTGGAGCGCGGCCGTACGGCGCGCTGACACCTACCCTCAGGCGGTGACGACCGACACCGCGGCGCTGCGCGGCGTGCTGGGCGTCCCCGACTTCCGACGCCTGCTGCGGGTGCGCCTGGTCGGCCAGCTGTCGGACGGCGTGTTCCAGGCCGCATTGTTCTCCGCGGTGTTCTTCAACCCCGAGCGCGCCACGTCCGCGCCGCAGGCCGCGAGCAGCTTCGCCGTGCTGCTGCTGCCGTACAGCCTGGTGGGGCCCTTCGCCGGGGTGTTCCTCGACCGGTGGCGCCGCCAGCGGGTGCTGGTCCTGGCCAACCTGCTGCGCGGCGCGCTCGTGGTCGTGTTCGCCGTGCTGCTCGCCCTGCTGGGAGCGACCGCCCTGCCGGTGCAGCTGCTCGCGCTGGTGGTCGTCTCGCTGAACCGCTTCGTGCTGTCGGGGCTGTCGGCCTGCCTGCCGCAGGTCGTCGCGCCCGCGCGCCTGGTGGTGGCCAACTCCTTCAGCACGACGCTCGGCGGCGGCGCCGCGATCCTCGGCGGCGGGCTCGCGGTCGGGCTGCGCGGCGTCTTCGGCGACGACGACCTGGGCGCCAGCCGCAGCGCGCTGGTCGCGGCCGGGCTGTACGCGGCCGGAGCGCTGCTGGCCGCCCGGGTGCAGCGCGACCGGTTCGGCCCGGACGACCCGCCGGCCGGGCACTGGCGGGAGGCCCTCGCCGGCGTCGTCCGCGGCGTCGCGCAGGGCGCGCAGCACGTCCGCGAGCGCGGGCAGGCCGCGCGCGGGCTCGCGGCGATCAGCGCGCACCGCTTCTTCTACGGCCTGTCGTTCGTCTCGACCCTCCTGCTCTACACCGAGGGCGGCGCGATCCCGCGGGGCGTCGGCGGGCTCGCGGAGGTGGTCGTGGCCAGCGGCCTGGGCGGCCTGCTCGCCGCGCTCGTCACGCCCCGCGTCACCCGCGCGCTGGGCACGCAGCGCTGGATCACCACGGTGTTCGCGTTCGCCGCCGTCGTCGAGGTCGTCTTCGGCGCCCCGTACACGCACGGGGCCTTCCTCGTGGCCGCCGCGTTCCTCGGCTTCGCCGCGCAGGCCAGCAAGATCTGCGTCGACACGCTGCTGCAGGAGACCGTCGAGGACGCCTTCCGCGGCCGGGTCTTCTCCTTCTACGACACCACCTTCAACGTCAGCTTCGTCGCCGCCGCCGGGCTCGCGGCCGTGCTGCTGCCCGACGACGGCAAGAGCTACGTCGCCCTCGGCGTCGTCGCCGGCGGCTACGCCCTCACCGCGCTCGTCTACGGCACGGCCAGCGCCCGCCGCGCGGCCAGCGAGCCCCCCGAGCCGGTCGTCGCCGCCCGCCCCTGACCCCCGCCCCGGCCCGCCCCGCCCCGGCCCGCGAGCCCGGCGATCTTCGTCTCCGGACCACCTGTGCG
>CAXTBB010000089.1:0-3404 GCA_964242305.1 uncultured Solirubrobacteraceae bacterium | reverse complement strand
CCAAGGCCGACGACGAGGCCGCCACCTGCCGGACCCTGCGGCGCCTCGAGCCGCGGCTGGCCGCCCTGCTGGCCGGATCGGGGGCGGCGGCACCCACGTGGCGGGCCGACGGCGCGACCCGGCGGCTGGTCATCGCGGACGGGATCGAGCTGGACTACGCGGTGGCCGACGGGCGGCTGGTCATCAGCACGCAGCCCGCGGGCGTGAGCGCGGCGCTGGACGCGGGGGACGGGCTGCCGTCCACCAAGGCCTATGACCGTGTTCTCGGTCAGGATCCACCCAATTCGGTGACCTCGCTAGGGTTCTTGGACTTCCGGCGTGTCCTGCGACTCGCCGAGCAGTCCGGGCTGAACGACAACCGGACCTACCAGGCCGTCCGGGCCGACCTGGAGCGCATCCGCGCCGTCGGTCTGGTCGTGACAGCAGACGGCGATCACACGACCACGGAGCTGCACCTCTCCCTCCCATGAGCAACGACAACGAGCACCTCTTCACCTCCGAGTCCGTGACGGAGGGCCACCCGGACAAGGTGGCCGACCAGATCTCCGACACGATCCTCGACGCGATCCTCACCGAGGACCCCGACGGCCGCGTCGCCTGCGAGACGCTGGTCAACACGGGCCTCGTCGTCGTCTCGGGCGAGATCACGACCAAGGCCTACGTCGACATCACCTCCCTGGTGCGCGAGCGCATCCGCGAGATCGGCTACGTCTCCGGCGACCTCGGCTTCGCCGCCGACTCCGTCGCGGTCATCTCCGCGATCGACCAGCAGTCGGCCGACATCGCCCAGGGCGTGGACACCGCCGACGAGGTCCGCGACCAGGGCCAGGCCGACGACGACGGCCTCGGCGTCGCCGGCGCCGGCGACCAGGGGATGATGTTCGGCTACGCCTCCAACGAGACGCCCGAGCTCATGCCG
Organism: uncultured Solirubrobacteraceae bacterium; assembly: GCA_964242305.1. GTDB lineage: Bacteria > Actinomycetota > Thermoleophilia > Solirubrobacterales > Solirubrobacteraceae > DATLGB01. Next base: position 2,485 of record CAXTBB010000089.1, on the reverse strand, counting down.
CTGCCGATCTCGCTCGCCCACCGCCTGGCCGAGCGCCTCACGGCGGTCCGCAAGGACGGCACGCTGCCCTACCTGCGCCCGGACGGCAAGACCCAGGTGACGGTCCGCTACGTCGACGGCAAGCCCGTCGAGGTCGTCAAGGTCCTCATCTCCACGCAGCACGCGCCGGACGTCGAGCGCAAGCAGATCCGCGAGGACCTCTGGCAGCACGTCGTCACGCAGGTCATCGACGCCGAGCTCTACGACGAGTCGAAGCTCAAGACGACCGAGAACTACTACGTCAACCCGACCGGGATCTTCGTCATCGGCGGCCCCGTCGGCGACGCGGGCCTCACGGGCCGCAAGATCATCGTCGACACCTACGGCGGCATGGCCCGCCACGGCGGCGGCGCGTTCTCGGGCAAGGACCCGTCGAAGGTCGACCGCTCGGCCGCCTACGCGATGCGCTGGGTGGCCAAGAACGTCGTGGCCGCCGGCCTCGCCGACAAGGCCGAGGTCCAGGTCGCCTACGCCATCGGCGTCGCGCACCCCGTCTCGGTGATGGTGGAGACGTTCGGCACGGAGAAGGTGCCGGTCGGCCGGATCCTGGAGCTCGTCAACGAGCACTTCGACCTCCGCCCGGGCGCGTTCCGCAAGGAGCTCGACCTGCACCGCCCGATCTACGCCAAGACGGCCGCCTACGGCCACTTCGGCCGCGAGCTCCCCGAGTTCACCTGGGAGCAGACCAACAAGGCCGACGCCCTGCGCGAGGCCGCCGGCCTCGTCGCCGCGACCGCCTAGCTCCACCGCCACACGCCGTGCCCCGGGGGCCCGCTCGCGCCGAGCGGGCCCTCGGTCGTCCGCGGCCCGTCGTCCTGAGCGGCGCCTACCCTCAGGCGCTCATGTCCCGGGTCGTGCAGGTCGAGCCGATCACCACGGCTCGCGTCCTGCGCGGGCCGTTCGACTACCTCGCCCCGGAGGGGGCGCGGGTCGGCACGCGCCTGGTCGTCCCCTTCGGCCACCGCGACATCCCCGCGGTGGTCACCGCGACGCGCGACGCCTCGGACTTCGAGCTCAAGCCGCCGCGGTCGGTCGTCGAGCCGGCGCTGCCCGAGGAGCTCGTGGAGCTCGGCCTGTGGCTCGGGCAGGAGTACTGCTCCACGCCCGCGCGCGGGCTCTCGCTCGTCCTGCCGCCGACGGGCCAGCGCGCCCGCACGGCGCTGTACGCCGACGCGCTCCCCGCCGCCGTGGCGCCCGACGTGCGCCTGAGCGACGCCCAGCGCGGGCTGCTCGCGTCGCTGCCGCGCTTCTGCGGTCCCGACACCGCCGCGCTGCGCCGCCTGGAGGGCCGCGGCCTCGTGCAGATCTCCAAGCGGGTCGTGCGCCGCGCGCCCGTCCACCTCAGCGTCGGCGCCACGCGGGCCCGGCCCGAGCTCACCGACGACCAGGCCGCAGCGCTCGAGCAGATCGCCGCCGCGGCGCCGGGGGAGGAGCTCCTGCTCCACGGGGTCACGGGCTCGGGCAAGACGGAGGTGTACCTGCGCGCGGCGGAGCGGACGCTCGCGCAGCGGCGCAGCGTGCTGGTGCTCGTCCCGGAGATCGGGCTGACCGCCCAGCTCGTCGCGCGCTTCATCGCCCGCTTCGGCGAGACGATCGCCGTGCTGCACTCCGGGCTGGCGCCGGGGGAGCGCTTCGACGAGTGGACGCGCCTGCGCACGGGGGAGGCGCGCATCGCCATCGGTGCGCGCTCGGCGGTCTTCGCGCCGCTGGACGACCTCGGCCTCGTGGTGGTCGATGAGGAGCACGACGCCTCCTACAAGCACGAGGGCGACCCGCGCTACGACGCGCGCCACGTCGCCGCCTGGCGGGCGCGGCGCGCGGGCGCGGTGCTCGTGGCGGGCTCGGCCACACCGCGGCCGGAGTCCGCGCAGGCGCTGCGGCGGATCGTCATGCCCCGCCGCGTCGACGGCCAGGGCCTGCCGCCCGTGGAGGTCATCGACCTCAAGGACGCCCAGCGCGCGCTGCACCCGCGCACGCAGGAGGCCCTGGCCCGCTCGCGCAAGGCGATCGTCCTGCTCAACCGGCGGGGCTGGTCGAACTTCCTCACCTGCCGCAGCTGCGGGCACAGCTGGGAGTGCCCGGACTGCGACGTGACGCTCGTGCTGCACAAGGCCCAGGCGCGGCTGGAGTGCCACCACTGCGGCCACCGCGAGGGGCTGCCGCGGGCCTGCCCGGTCTGCCACTCGGTGTCCATCGCCCGCCACGGCCAGGGCACGGAGCAGCTCGCCGACGACCTCGCGCGGCTGGGCAAGCCGGTGTTCCGCCTGGACGCCGACGTGCGCGCGGGGGCCGGCGTGCTGGCCGCCTTCGGCGCGGCGGAGCGCGGCATCCTCGTCGGCACGCAGGTCGTCGCCAAGGGCCACGACTTCCCCGACGTCGACCTGGGCGTCGTCGTGGACGCCGACTCGACGCTGCGCTTCCCCGACTTCCGCGCGGAGGAGCGCAC
>CAXTBB010000088.1:0-3556 GCA_964242305.1 uncultured Solirubrobacteraceae bacterium | reverse complement strand
ACCCTGCTGACGGCGGCGTTTTTCCTGGTGGTTCGCCATCGCCGACGTCGCCACCCGCAGCCAGCCCCAGGTCCAGGCGGCGCTCACCCGCAACCCGCAGCTCAAGTACGTCATCGCGCTGTACGACTCGGCCGAGGCGCCGTTCGTGGTCTCGGCGATCAAGCAGGCCGGCCGCGCGGGCCAGACGAAGGTCGTGACCTTCAACGGCACCCCGAGCGTCCTCAAGCTCGTCAAGAGCGGCGACGTCGAGATGGACATCGGCGAGAACCTCGACTGGATCTCCTACTCGGTGCTCGACCAGGCCCTGCGGATCATGGGCGGCAAGGAGCCCGTCAAGGACCCCAAGCTCCCCATCCGCGTCTGGGACTCGTCGAACATCGCCGAGGCCGGGAACCCGCCGACGACCAGCGACGGCTACGGCGACGCCTACGTCGCCGGCTACCGGAAGCTCTGGGGGCTGGGCGGGTGAGCCAGCCGCTGCTGGAGCTCTCGGGCGTCAGCAAGAGCTTCGGCGGCGAGCTGGCCCTCGACGGCGTCGACCTGCGCATCGAGCCCGGGGAGGTCCACGGCCTCCTCGGGCAGAACGGCTCGGGCAAGTCGACGCTGCTGAAGGTGCTGTCGGGCTTCCACGAGCCCGACGGCGGCACCCTGGCGGTGCGCGGCCGGGCCATCGCCCTGCCGCTCGCCCCGGGGGCCTACCGCGACGAGGGCATCGCCTTCGTCCACCAGGACCTCGGACTCGTCGGGGCGCTGTCGGTCACGGAGAACCTCATGACCGCCCGCCTCGGCGCGGGCTCCCTGCGGCCCGTGCGCTGGCGGCGCGAGCACGCCCGCTGCGCCGCGCTGCTGGCCCGCCACGGCCTCGAGGGCATCGCCCCGACCGCGGCGGTCGCCTCGCTCACGCAGATGGAGCGCGCGCTGCTGGCGATCGTGCGCGCCGTGGAGGACCTGCGCGCGGCGGGCGGCGACCGTCCGCTGCTCGTCCTCGACGAGCCGACCGCGTTCCTGCCCCGCGTGGGCGTCGAGCGGCTCTTCGGCCTCGTCCGGACGCTCGTCGCCGACGGGGCGAGCGTCCTCTTCGTCACCCACGACCTCGACGAGGTCATGGAGCTCTGCGACCGGGCGACCGTCCTGCGCGACGGGCGCGTCGCGGGCACCGTCGACGTGGCGGGCACCACGCCCGAGGCGCTCGTGGAGCTCATCGTCGGCCGCGCGCTGGACGCGCGCGCCGCGCGCCCCGCGCCGGTGGTCCCGGGCGAGGTCCGCGTGCGGGTCCGCGGCGTGGGCGGCCGGGTGCTGGAGGGCCTGGACTGCGACGTGCGCTCCGGCGAGGTCCTCGGCGTGACCGGCCTGGTCGGCTCGGGCTTCGAGGAGGTGCCCTACCTGCTCTTCGGGGCCAACCCGGGCCGCGGCACCGTCGAGGTCGGCGGCGTCCAGATCGCCCTGGGCGACCTGCGCCCGGGCCGGGCGATCGCGCTGGGCATGGCGCTCGTGCCGTCCGACCGCCCGGTGGACGGCGTCATCGGCACCCTCAGCGTCGCGGACAACGTGACGATGACGAGCATGCCCGAGCACCGCGGGCGCCTGGGGCTCTCGCGCCGGCGCGTGCGCGCCTCGGCGCTGGACCTCGGGGAGCGCTTCGCCGTCTCGCCCAACCGGCCGGGCCTCCCGCTCGCCGCGCTCTCCGGCGGCAACCAGCAGAAGGTCGTGCTGGCCAAGTGGCTGCAGCGCGAGCCGTCGGTGCTGCTCCTCGACCAGCCCACCCAGGGCGTCGACGTCGAGGCGCGCCGCCAGATCTTCGACCTCGTGCGGGCCAGCGCCCGCGACGGCGCGGCCGTCGTGTGCGCCAGCGCCGACTACGAGGAGGTCGCCGAGCTGTGCGACCGCCTGCTCGTCGTGGCCCGCGGCCGCGTCGTGCGCCGGCGACGAGCTGCGCCGCGAGCGCATCGCCGAGCACGTCCTGACCAGCACGTCGCTGCCCGCGGTCCTCGCGGGCGAGGAGGCCGCATGACCCCCACCGAGCGCGCGACCGCGGAGCCCGCCGCCGTCGTCACCGCCACCACGCCCGAGCGGCGCGAGCGCCCGCCGGCCGGCGAGGTCATCGAGCGCCTCGGCCTCGTCATCGCCTGGGTGCTGGCGATCGTCGTCTTCGGGATCCTGAGCCCCGACGTCTTCCTGACGCAGGCGAACTTCGCGACGATCCTGGGCTCCCAGGCCGTCCTGGTCATCGTCACGCTCGGGCTGCTCATCCCGCTCACCGCGGGCGACTACGACCTGTCGATCGCCGGCACGCTGAGCATCTCGGCGATGCTCGTGGCCGTGCTCAACGCCGAGCACGGCGTCCCGCTCGGCCTGGCCATCCTCGCGGCGCTCGCCGCGGGCGTGCTCGTCGGCGTCGTCAACGGCGCCTTCGTCATGGGGTTCGGGATCGACCCGTTCATCGTCACGCTCGGCACGGGGACGATCCTCACCGGCCTCGTGCTGTGGCTCTCGGACGCCCAGACGATCTCCGGGGTCTCCGACACGCTCGTCAACGCGGTCATCGGCACGCGGCTGCTCGGGATCTCGCTGGGCTTCTGGTACGGCCTGGCGCTCTGCGCGATCGTCTTCTACGTCCTGGAGTTCACCCCGCTGGGGCGGCGGCTGCTGTTCGTGGGTCGCGGCCGCCGCGTCGCGGCGCTGTCGGGCTTTAACACCGCCCGGCTGCGCTGGGGCGCGCTCATCGCCAGCGGCTTCATCGCCGCGCTGGCCGGCGTGGTCTACGCCGGCGTGACCGGCGGCGCCGATCCCTCCAGCGGGCAGAGCTTCCTGCTGCCCGCCTTCGCCGCGGCCTTCCTCGGCGCCACCGCGATCGTGCCCGGGCGCTTCAACCCCTGGGGCTCGATCGTCGCCGTGTACTTCCTGGTCACCGGCATCACCGGCCTGACGATCCTCGGCGCCGCCTCGTGGGTGCAGGACGTCTTCTACGGCACGGCGCTCGTCCTGGCCGTGGCGCTGTCCACCCTCTCGCGCCGGCGCAGCGGCACCGCCGCCCCCGAGGCATGAGCGCCCCGGCCCCCTCTCCCACCACCCCGACGCAGGAGCGCGCATGCTGCTCGTAGGCATCGACATCGGCGGCACGTTCACCGATCTGGCCCTCTATGACTCCGACCGCGGGCACCTCGACGTGCACAAGGTCCGCTCGACCCCGGACGACCCCGGCCGGGCTCTCGTCTCCGGGATCGTCGAGCTCTGCGCGCAGGCCGGCGTGGCGCCCGGCGACCTCGACGGCGTGCTGCACGGCACGACGGTGGCCACCAACGCGGTGCTCCAGCACGAGGGCGCGCGCACCGGGATGGTCACCACCGAGGGCGTGCGCGACGTCGTGCACATCGGGCGCCACCAGCGGCCCGAGCCCTACTCGGTCATGCTCGACGTGCCCTGGCAGGACCGGCCCTTCGTGCGCCGCGCGCACCGCGTCACGGTGCCCGAGCGGATCGCGCCGCCCTCCGGCGAGGTCATCGTCGCCCTCGACGAGGACGCCGTGCGCGCCGCGGGAGCCCAGCTGCGCGAGGCC
>CAXTBB010000087.1:0-4219 GCA_964242305.1 uncultured Solirubrobacteraceae bacterium | reverse complement strand
GCTGGCCGAGCTTGGGCTCGTAGCAGAAGACGGGGATCTCGACGTCGCCGTACTTCGCGCCGTCGACCAGCATCGCGTTCTCCGGCGCCGTCACCTCCCGACCGTCGATCGAGAAGGTGACCATCTTGACTTCGGGTCTCGGCACCTAGACGTACTCCGCCGTCTCGCGGCCGACCGGCTCGAGCACGTCGTACGGACCCGAGTGCGGGCCGCGCGTCATCTCCGTGGCGGCCAGCTGGGCGCGCTCCATGTGCTCCTCGAACTCGCCGCGGAAGTGCTTGATCATGGAGGCGATCGGCATCGCCATCGCGTCGCCCAGGACGCACAGGCAGTGGCCCATGATGTTGTCGCAGATGGAGCTCATGATGTCGAGGTCCATCGGGGTGGCCTGGCCGGACTCGATGCGCTCGAGCATCTTCACCGTCCAGTTGGTGCCCTCGCGGCACGGGGTGCACTTGCCGCACGACTCGTGGCGGTAGAACTTCGCCGTCTTGAGCGCGACGTCGAGGATCGGGACGCTGTCGTCGACGACGATGATCGCGCCCGAGCCGAGCATGGAACCGGCCTTCTGCAGCGAGTCGAAGTCGTAGGGGAGGTCGAGCGAGGCGTCGTCGCCGGGCAGCACCGGGGACGAGGAGCCGCCGGGGAAGAAGCACTTGATCGTGCGCCCCTCCGGCGGGCCGCCGGCGAGGTCGAAGATGATCTCGCGCGTCGGGACGCCGAGCTCGATCTCGTAGTTGCCGGGGCGCTGCACGCAGCCGCTGACGGACACGACCTTGGTGCCGGTGGACGTCTCCGTGCCGATCTTCGCGTACTCGGCGCCGGTCATGCGCATGATGATCGGCCCGTTCATCAGCGTCTCGACGTTGTTGATCAGCGTCGGCCCCTGGTAGAGGCCCTGGACCGCCGGGAACGGGGGCTTCAGGCGCGGGTTGCCGCGCTTGCCCTCGAGGCTGTCCAGCAGCGCCGTCTCCTCGCCGCAGATGTAGGCGCCGGCGCCGCGGTGGACCCACAAATTCAGCCAGTCCGGGACGAGGCCGGCGGCCTTGGCCTCCACGAGCGCCGCGTCGAGGATGTCGGCCACGTAGTCGTACTCGCCGCGGATGTAGATGAAGGCGTTGTTGGCCCCGCCCGCGTACGCGGAGATGATCACGCCCTCGATCAGCAGGTGCGGGTTCTTCTGCATCAGCTCGCGGTCCTTGAAGGTCCCCGGCTCGGACTCGTCCGCGTTGCAGACGAGGTACTTGTCCATGTCGCCCTTGGGCAGGAAGGAGATCTTCTTGCCCTGCGAGAAGCCGGCGCCGCCGCGGCCGCGGACGCCGGAGGCGAGCAGCTCGTCGAGCACCTCGCCCGGCTCGAGCGTCAGCGCGCGCGCCGACATCTCGTACCCGCCGCGGGCGCGGTACACGGGCAGCGTGTTGAGCCCGGGCTCGTCGATGTCCTTGAAGAGGAGCTCCATTACCTCGGTCCTGCCGGTTCGCCCTCGGGGTGCTGGCCGGAGGCCCACCACGTCTTGGCGACGGGGGCGCGGGCGAGCTGCTTCTCGGGCAGCGGCTCCTCGCCGTTGCGCAGCTGCGCGATCAGCGTCGGGCAGTCGCTCAGCGAGAGCGGCCCGACGTAGACGCTGTTGACGCTGGCCATCGGCGCGATGTCGCACGCGCCCAGGCACTCGAAGGCGCGGACGTTGAAGTCGATGTCGTCGCCGGCCGCGTCGAGCATCGCCTCGTACACGCGGTCGGCGCCGCGCATGGAGCAGGAGATGTTCGTGCACACGTAGACGGTGTGGGCGCCGACGGGCGCGTGCTCGAACATGTCGTAGAAGGTGGCGACGGCGATCAGGTAGCCGGGTGTGAGGCGCATGACCGCGCCGACCTGCTCGACTGCGGTCGGGGACAGCCAGCCGTGGTGCTTCTGGGCTGCGCGCAGCGCCGGGATCGACGCCGAACGCCGGTCCGGATAGCGCGACATGTACTCCTCGATCAGCGTCACCAGCGCCTGCGGCACCGGCGTCGTGGCGAGGTCGGGGACGACCGCGGGGTCCCTGGAGAGGTCGGCGGCCTGATCCCAGCCGGGGACGCGCGAGCCGTGCTCGAAGCGGCGGACGAGCTGTCCGAGCTCGGTGCTCACCGGTCGATGCCCCCGAGCACCGGGTCGAGCATCGCCAGGGTGGCGATGAAGTCCGCGATGTAGACGTCCTTGACCATCGGGCGGGTGGCCTGCAGGTTGACGAAAGAGGGGTCGCGCATGTGCACGCGGGCGGGCTTGGCCGAGCCGTCGGAGCGCACGAAGCAGCCGAGCTCGCCGCGCGGGGACTCGATCGGGAAGTAGCACTCGCCCGGCGGGACGCGGAAGCCCTCGGTGACGAGCTTGAAGTGGTGGATCAGCGACTCCATCGAGGTGGCCAGCTCGTGCCGGGGTGGCAGCGCGTACTTGCGGTCCTCGGTGATGTACGGCCCCTCGGGCAGGCCTTCGAGCGCCTGCTCGATGATCTTCACCGACTCGCGGATCTCCTCGAGGCGGACGCGGTAGCGGTCGTAGTTGTCGCCGACGCTGCCGACCGGGATCTGGAAGTCGAAGTCCTCGTAGGAGCAGTAGGGCGCGGCCTTGCGCAGGTCCCACGGGTTGCCCGTCGCGCGCAGCAGCGGGCCGGTGACGCCGAGGCCGAGCAGCGTCTCCTCGTCGACCGTGGCGACGTTGGTGAGGCGCTGGACGACGATCTCGTTGTTGTTGAGCAGGTCGGAGAACTGGTCGACCCGGCGCGGCATGACGTCGCAGAACTCGCGGACCTTGGCCGCGAAGCCGCTGGGGATGTCCTCGAAGACGCCGCCGACCTGGAAGTAGCGCGTGTGCATGCGCTGGCCCGTGGACATCTCGAACAGGTCGAGGATCTGCTCGCGGTCGCGGAAGCAGTACCAGAACATGGAGATCGCGCCGAGGTCCAGCGCGCTCGTCCCCAGCCACACCATGTGGCTCATGATCCGGTTGAGCTCGAGGTGGATGACGCGCAGGTACTGGGCGCGCTTGGGGATGTCCAGCCCGATCAGCGTCTCCACCGCGCCGCAGAACGCGTAGGCGTTGAAGAAGTAGGCGAGGTAGTCCATCCGCTCGATGACGGGGATGGCCTTCCAGTAGGCCTTGTCCTCGGCCGTCTTCTCGATGCCGGTGTGCACGTAGCCGATCACCGGCTTGACGTCGCGCACGACCTCGCCCTCCAGCGTGGCGATCAGCCGCAGGACGCCGTGCGTGGCCGGGTGGTGCGGACCGAAGTTGAGGGTCAGCAGCTCCTCGCTGATGTCGCTGCTGTGGACCGAGTAGCGGTCGACGATGCCGGTGACCGGCTCCGCCGTGCGGTCGATGGTGTCACTCACCTGAACCACCCAGGCGACGTGACCTCGTTGTGGGTGAACAGGACCGGCTCGCCGCCGATCGGGAAGTCGCGGCGCTGCGGATGGCCCTCGTAGTCGTCGGGCATGAGGATGCGGCGCAGGTCCGGATGACCCTCGAAGACGACGCCGAACATGTCGTAGACCTCGCGCTCCTGGTGGTCGGCCGTCGGCCACTCGTTGGTCACCGAGGGCACGCGCGGGTCCTCCGTGTGCACGCGCGTCTTGACCGTGATCCTGTCGACGGCGCGCATGTCGAGCAGCTCGTAGTGGACGCCGAGGCGCGGCTCCTCGGGGAAGTAGTCGACCCCGTGGACGCTCGAGAGGAACGTGTAGCCCTTGCCGCGCAGGTGCTCGAGCGCGCCGGGGACGAACTCCGCGGCGACCAGCAGCATCGCCTTCGAGCGGAAGAAGACCGTGCCGAGCACAGCGTCCGCGTCCTGGTCGCGCAGGTCGTTGGCGATCAGCTCGAGGCCGGTCGCGTCAGGCATTGGGGTGGGTTAGGGGACCAAATCGGATCGACGGCTTCTCCGGATCCTCGGTCTCGTCGGCCGTCAGCGCCGGCAGCAGCTCCTCGGTCCCCTCGCCGCCGTAGCGGGCGCGCCACCCCTGGTCGGGGTCGTCCTGGATCTGCTTGCGCAGCTTGAGGATCCCGTGCATCAGGGCCTCGGGCCGCGGCGGGCAGCCGGGGACGTGGACGGCGATGGGCATGAACTTGTCCGCGGGGACGATCGCGTAGTTGTTGAAGACGCCCATGCTCGAGGAGCAGGCGCCCATCGCAATGGCCCACTTGGGCTCCAGCATCTGGTCGTAGATGCGGCGGATGACCGGCGCCA
>CAXTBB010000086.1:0-5378 GCA_964242305.1 uncultured Solirubrobacteraceae bacterium | reverse complement strand
GCGCCGCTGCCCGCCGAGGAGGAGGAAGACCAGGCCGCCGATCACGATCAGCGCGAGCGGCGGGAACAGCACGGACAGGCCCGCCACGACCAGCGCCAGCGCCTCGCGGTAGAGCGGAAGCAGGCCCGCCTCGGCCCCGAGGCGGGTGCGCACGCGTGCGAAGAGCGGGCGGACGGCGAGCAGGCCCAGCACGGCCGCGAGGATGCCGACGACCATGCCCGCGACGGCCGAGTGGCCGCGGTCGGCGAGCGAGCCGGCGCCCTCGATGCCGGCCACGACCGCGCAGACGAAGGCGACGATGCCGATTCCCGGCGAGGCGTCCAGGGCTTCCTCCCCGCCGCGGCGGCGGACGAAGTCGAAGGCGACCAGGCCGACGATCATGATCAGCAGGAACGGCGCTTTCTCGAGGAACGTCCAGTCCGTCTTGTCGAAGTCCACCCCGAGGTTGCCCGCCGCGAGCGCGCCGACGAGCAGGGCGGGCAGGAAGGGCCGGATGCCGACGGCGGCACCGATGCCGGCCGCTTGCAGGAGATCGAGCAGCGTGTCCATAAAGTTGTCGTGCGTGACCTTAGAAGGCGGGCACCGGCCGACCACCCAGCACGAGCTCGAGCGCTACGCGGGCCTGTTCGCGTCGCGGACGCAGGTCATGAAGTCCTCGGCGATGCGCGACCTGATGGCCATCACGGAGCGCCCGGAGGTCATTTCGCTGGCCGGCGGGCTGCCCGACACGAGCACCTTCCCGCCCGGCTCGTTCGCCACCGTCATGCACACGATGGGCGCCGAGCGGATGGCCGCGGCGCTGCAGTACGGGCCGACGGAGGGGTCGGCCGAGGTCAAGGCGTGCGTGGTCGAGGTGATGGCCGCCGAGGGGATGCGGGTCGACGCCGACGACCTGCTCATCACCACCGGCGGGCAGCAGGTGATCGACCTGGTTTGCAAGACGTTGCTCGACCCCGGCGACATCGTCATCACCGAGGCGCCGACCTACCCGGGCGCGATCCCGACCTTCTGCGCCTACCAGGCCGAGGTCATCCAGATCGAGATGGACGACGACGGCATGCGCATCGACGTGCTCGAGGCCGCGCTGGCCCGGCTGGACGCCGAGGGCCGCGCGCCGAAGTTCATCTACTCCATCCCGACCTTCCAGAACCCGGCCGGCGTGACCATGTCGGTCGAGCGGCGGCGGCGGCTGGTCAAGATCGCCCGCGACCGCGAGTTGCTGATCCTCGAGGACAACCCGTACGGGCTGGTGCGCTTCGAGGGCGAGCCGGTGCCGACGCTGCGCTCGCTAGACGGGGGTGATTATGTCATCTACCTGGGGACGTTCTCCAAGATCCTCTCGGCGGGGCTGCGCCTGGGCTGGGCCGCGGCGCCGCGGCCCGTGCTGGCCAAGATGAACCTCGGCAAGCAGGGCTCCGACCTGTGCTCGTCCTCGCTGACCCAGCACTTCGTGGCCGGCTTCTTCGCGGCCGGTGACTGGCGGCGCTACCTGGGCGACCTCGTGAACCTGTACCGGAGCCGCCGCGACGTCATGCTCGAGGCGCTGGCCGAGCACCTGCCCGCCGAGGCGACCTGGACCCGGCCCGGCGGCGGCCTGTTCGTGTGGGCGACGCTGCCCGACTACATCGACACCACCGACCTGCTGGCCCGCGGGCTGCGCGAGAACGTCGCCTTCGTCCCCGGCCGGGCGGCGTTCCTGGACGGTCGCGGCGGGTCGTCGATGCGGCTGAACTACTCGGGCGTGAACGAGGACGCGATCCGCGAGGGGGTGCGCCGGATCGGCAAGGTCGTCTCGGAGCAGGTCGAGCTGTACTCGACGCTCACCGGCCCGCCGCCGGCCGCGGCCGCGGCCGAACCGCCCGCCAACGTCCGCCCGCTCCGGCGCTCCGCATGATCGCCGCCGTCCTCAAGGGCGGCCGTTCGCTGGAGCGCAACGTCTCCCTGTCGTCAGCCGCGCGGGTCGAGGACGCGCTGGCGCGGCTCGGTCACGACGTCGTCGCCATCGACGTCGGCAGCGACCTGGTCGCCCGGCTGCGGAAGGCCGGGCCGGACGTCGCCTTCGTCGCGCTGCACGGCGAGGACGGCGAGGACGGCTCGGTCCAGGAGCTGCTCGAGCTGCTCGAGATCCCGTACACCGGCTCGCCGCCCGGCGCCAGCGCCCGCAGCTGGAACAAGGTGCTGGCCAAGGACGTGCTGCGCGACGCGGGCGTGCCGACGCCGGAGTACTGCGCTTTCAACCAGTCCGCCTTCCGTGATCTCGGGGCCGCGGCGGCGCTGCCGGAGATCGAGCGGCGGCTCGGGTTCCCGATCGTGGTGAAGCCGGCGCGGGGCGGCTCGTCGCTGGGCATCAAGTTCGCGCGCGCGGACGCCGACGTGCCCGGCGCCCTGGTCGCCGCCTTCGCCTACGACACCCGCATCCTGCTCGAGCGCTTCGTGGACGGCCGCGAGCTGGCCGTGTCCCTGATCGACGGCGAGGCGCTGCCGGTGATCGAGGTCAAGCTGGCGGCCGGCTCGGCCTACGACTTCGAGGCCCGCTACGAGATCGGCCGCACCGAGTTCCTCTGCCCGGCGCCGCTGGACGAGGCCACCACGGCCCGCGCCCAGGAGCTGGCCGTGGCCGTCTGGCGCATTCTGGGCTGCCGCGGATTCGCGCGGGTCGACCTGATGCTCGACGGCGACGGGCAGCTCTACGTGCTCGAGGCCAACACCATTCCCGGCCTCACCGACACCTCGCTGTTGCCCCAGGCCGCTGACGCGGCCGGCATCGCCTTCGACGCGTTCGTGGAGCGCGTCCTGGCGCTCGCCGTCCGTAAAACGTGAAACAGCGGGCGGCGGCCTACTGGTCGCCGGCGAAGTCTTCCGGCGTGACTTCGTCGAGGAACTGCTTGAACTTGTCGACGACCTCCTCCTGGTCCTCGACCTCGTGCTCGAACTCGATGGCGGACTCGGCCATCACGTCCTCGGCGGCGAAGATCGGGGCACCGGCACGCACGGCGAGGGCCAGGGCGTCGCTGGGGCGGGAGTCGATGTCGACATCGCGGCCGTTGATGGAAAGCGTGATCGTCGCGTAGAACGTGTTCTCGCGCAGTTCGGTGACGGAGACGCGCGAGCAGTTGACCTCCAGCTCGCCGAGCATCTCGTGCAGGAGGTCGTGGGTCATCGGGCGCGGCGTCGTCGCCCCCTGCAGCTTCATCAGGATGGCCGCCGCCTCGGGATGACCGATCCAGATCGGGAGGAACTTGTTGGTGTCGACCGCCTTCAGGAGCACGATCGGCTGCTTGCCGACCATGTCGAAGCTCACCCCGTAGATGACCATCTCCTGCAAGGAGCCGAGTATAGGTGTCGATCGGCCTATTCTCCCGTGATGCTGCGCCTCCTCGCCGCGCTCACCGTGGTCCTCCTGACCGTCTTCGCGGCCCCGGCGCAGAGCCGTTCCCAGCGCTCGAAGCTGCGCCTCTCCGACCTCTCCGGCGTCCCGTCGCAGCTGACCACCGGCGCGACGTTCAGCGTCCGCGGAACGGTGACGGCGCGGCGCGCGAAGGCGCGCAAGGTGACCGTCACCGTCGCCTTGAAGGGCGGCCCCACGCTCGGTGCGAAGGTCGTCCGCAGGTTGCGGATCGGCAAGGACCGGGGCTTCCGCGTGCGCGCCGTGCTTCCGGCCCGCGGTGTCGCCGCCGGGCCGTACCGCCTGACCGTCTGCGCCCGCAGCGGGCGCGCGAAGAAGAGCCGGTGTCGCACGCGCCTCGTGACCGTGACGACCACGGGCACGGGCACGGGCTCCCCGCCGCCGTCCGCGACAGCGACGCCCGCACCGAGCCCGACCGCCACGGCGTCCCCGTCCCCGTCCCCATCCCCGACACCCACCGGCACTCCGACACCGGCTCCCTTCTGCCGGCCGGCGGCGACCCGGAGCCTGCCCCTGCCCGCCGCGCGCGCCGTCGTCCGCCGCGGCCCGCCGGTGCAAGGCGCCGAGACCGTCGGCGACCGGCTGTTCCCGAACCTGGGCAACGGCGGCTATGACGCGCAGGGCTACGACCTCGCCCTCACGTACACACCGGTGACGCACACGCTCGCCGGGACGGCGACCATGACCGCGCTCGCCACCGAGGACCTGTCCCGCTTCAGTCTCGACTTCCAGGGCTTCACCGTCTCGACGGTCACGGTCAACGGCGGCGCGGCCACCTTCAGCCGCGTCAACAGCGGCGCCACGCACAAGCTCCGGGTCACGCCGGCGACCCCGATCGTCGCGGGCTCGACCTTCACCGTCACGACGGGCTACAGCGGCTCACCGCCGACCATCACCGATCCCGACGGGTCCGACGAGGGCTTCATGCAGACCTCCGACGGCGCCTTCGTGGCGGGCGAGCCGATGGGCAGCATGGGCTGGTTCCCATCCAACAACCACCCGTCGGACAAGGCGACGTTCAAGCTCGCGATGACCGTGCCGGCGGCCGACACCGTGGTCAGCAACGGCCTGCTGCTCTCCGACACGGCCAACGGCCTCAACCACACGATGGTGTGGCAGGAGACGCACCCGATGGCCACCTACCTGGCCACCGCCACGCTCGGCGTCTTCACCGTCACCCAGTCCACGCACGACGGCCTGCCCTACTACGACGCCATCGACCCGACCGCCGGCCCGTCGGCCGGGATGGCCGTCGAGCCCGACGTGCTCGCGCTCTACGACTGCCTCTACGGGGCGTACCCCTTCAGCATCGCCGGCGGCATCGTCGACAACGCGCCGACGGTCGGCTACTCGCTGGAGACGCAGACCAAGCCGATCTACCCGCTCGGGCCGATCGCCGACGAGGCCACCGTCTCGCACGAGCTCGGCCACCAGTACTGGGGCGACAGCCTCTCCCCGGCCCGTTGGGAGGACATCTGGCTCAACGAGGGCTTCGCCGAGTTCTCGTCTTGGCGCTTCCTCGAGCAGACCGGCGACTCCACCACCCAGAAGCGCTACGAGGACTTCCTCGCCGACCACCCGGCCAGCGACAGCGACTTCTGGGGCGTCGCACCCGCGGCACCGGCGACCGCCGCCGACCTCTTCGACACCAACGCGATGTACAACCGGGGGGCGATGACGCTCGAAGCGCTCCGGGAGATCATCGGGGACGACGCCACCTTCTACGGCATCCTGCGCACCTGGGCCTCGGAGCATGCTTATGGAAACGTGACGACGAGCCAGTTCATCGATCTCGTCAAGGCCCGCAGCGGCAAGGACCCGGCCCGGATCGGCGCGTTCTTCCAGGACTGGCTCTACGACACCGACCGGCCGACCATCACGCCCCAGACCTTCTGAGTGGGCGATCCAGGATTCGAACCTGGGACCTCTTCCTTATCAGAGAAGCGCTCTAACCGACTGAGCTAATCGCCCG
>CAXTBB010000085.1:0-6939 GCA_964242305.1 uncultured Solirubrobacteraceae bacterium | reverse complement strand
TGCCACGATGCCGGACGTCGTCGCTCGCCGTGTTGTTCTGGCACGGGCCCGAACGCGGTGGCGCGTCTCACCCCGCGTCGGGCGCCAATCCGGCGCAGCGTCGGCATCGGTCGGGGCGCGTCCGGCCTGCCGGCTCGCGCCGGCGCGATGGTCGACCTCGGCACCTGTCCCTCGCCGGCGGGGCTGAGGGGCCTCGGACCGGGCGGCCTCCCTGGAGGGGCCGGACGGGAAGTGGACGAACCCGACCGGTCCGCGCTTGGGCGTCGGCGGCGCCCGCCGTCGCCGCGCAGGTCGGTCGAGGAGGGCGGACGCGCCCGCGATGTCCGCCGCGTCGGGCGCGGCATGGCCCGCCGCGAGGGCGGGGCCGAGTGCGAGCGACAGCGTGCGCCTCGCCTGGCGCATGCCGGCCCTCTGCAGACGGTCCAGCGCGGCGTCGCCCAGCGCCGCGGCGGGCAGACCGTGCTCGGCCTGGAGCTCGGCCAGCATGCGCCGCAGGGCGTCGCGCGTCCCGGCGGAGCCGAGAGGCGGCATCTCCACGACGACGACGCGGTCGAGAAGCGGCGCCGGCAGCCCGGCGGTGCTGTTGGCGGTCATCAGCCACTGGACGCCCTCGGCCCGCAGGGGCAGGCCGAGGTAGGTGTCCACGAAGCACCTCGCCGTGGTGGGCTCGAGCAGGTTGAGCAGGGCGTCGAGCGGTCGCACGCCTGCGATGTAGCTCGACACCTTGTCGACCTCGTCGAGCAGCACGAGCGGCCCCGCGGTGCGCCCGTCGAGCAGGGCGGATGCGATTTTTCCCGGACCGCTGCCCCGATATCCGGGGTCGTGCCCGACGAACGGCCCCCGGTCCGTGGTTGTCCCCGCGTCGATGACGGTCAGCGCCGTGCCGAGCGCCTCGGCGAGGCGCCGCCCGATGCGGCTCTTGCCGGTGCCGGGCGGACCGACGACGAGCACCGGCGGCAGGCGCAGGGGCGACGTGGTTCGCGACGGATCGTCGTCGCGGCCGACGGCGCGGCACGCGCGCTCGGCGTCGTGCCGGGCGCGACCGTGGCGCTCGCTCAGGCCATGACGCCGGGGCTGAGCGTCGTGGAGGCGACGCCCGAGGAGGACGCGGCCGCGCTGGAGCGGCTGGCCGTCTGGGCGCTGCGCTACACGCCGATCGCCGCCGCCGATCCGCCCGACGGGCTCGTGCTCGACGTCGCCGGCGCGAGCCACCTGCACGGGGGCGACGCGGCGCTGCTCGTCGACCTCGCGGCACGGCTCGACCGCGCAGGCGTCGCGACGCGGGCCGCCGTGGCCGATACCTGGGCGGCGGCCTGGGGCCTCGCGCGCCACGCGAGCGGTACGGTCGCGCCGGTCGGCGCTGGGCTCGCCCCCATCGCCCGTCTGCCAGCGTCGGCGCTGCGGCTCGACCCCGCCATCGCGGCCGCGCTGCTCCGGCTCGGCTTCGACACCGTCGGCGAACTCGTCGATGCCCCGCGCGCATCGCTCGCGCTCCGGTTCGGCCACGGCTTGGCGGCCCGCCTCGACGCCGCGGCCGGCCGCGCCTTCGAGGCGATCGAGCCCGTGCTGGCGCCCCCCCTTCCGTACGCTCGCCTCGCTTTCGCGGAGCCGCTCGGCCACATCGGCGGCCTGGAGCTCGTCCTCGGCGACCTCGCCGTCGACCTCTGCGCCCTTCTCGCGCGGCGAGGTCTCGGGGCACGTCGGCTCGACCTCCGCTTCCATCGCGTCGACGGCCACGTCGCCGCGCTCCGGGTCGGCACGTCGCGGGCGACGCGGGACGCGGCCCACATCGTGCGCCTGTTCGGCGAGCGGCTCGCGACGGTCGACCCCGGCTTCGGCATCGAGGCCGCGGTACTGGCCGCCACCCTGGTCGAGGCGCTCGGCGCGCAGCAGCTCGCGACGAGCGGAGACGGCGAGGTGGAGGCGAGCTTCGCGGCGCTGATCGACCGCGTGGCGGCGCGCATCGGCGAGCGGCGGGTCTATCGGCTCGCCGTGGCCGAGAGCGACGTCCCCGAGTGCGGGCTCGCCGTCGTGCCGGCGCTGTCGCCGGCGACGGGTCGGAGCTGGGCCGACGGGCCGCGCCCGCATCGCCTGTTCGATCCCCCCCACCCGATCGAGGTCGTGGCGCTGCTGCCCGACCACCCGCCCGCGGTCTACGTCTGGGCCGGGCGCCGACGCCGCGTCACGGCGGCCGACGGGCCCGAGAGCGTCGCGGGCGAGTGGTGGCTCGATGCGGGCGAGGTCTACCTCGTGCGCGACTACTACCGCGTCGAGGACGAGCACGGCGAGCGGGTGTGGCTGTTCCGGGCGACGCGGCCGCCCGACGCGACGCGCTGGTTCATCCAGGGAGTCTTCGCGTGACGGGCGACCCGACATACGTCGAGCTGCAGGCGACCACGCACTACTCGTTCCTGCGCGGCGCCTCGTCGCCCGAGGAGCTGTTCGCCGCCGCGGCGCTCCTCGGCCTGCCGGCGCTGGGCGTCGTCGACCGCCACTCGCTCGCCGGCGCCGTGCGCGCCCACGAGGCCGCCAAGGTCACCGGGACGCGGCTCGTGCTCGGCTGCCGGCTCGACCTGCGCGAGGGCGCGACCGTGCTGGTCTACCCGACCGACAAGCCCGCCTACTCGCGCCTGACCCGCCTGCTGACGATCGGCAAGCGCCGCGCCGGCAAGGGCGCCTGCGACCTCGGCTGGGACGACCTCATGGCCCATGTCGAGGGCCAGGTCGCGATCCTCGTCGCCGACCGGCCGGAGCCGACCGTCGCGCCCGACCTCGCACGCCTGCGCGAGGGCTTCGGCGACCGCGCCTACCTGGCGCTGACGCGGCGGTTCAAGGCCCGGAAGCACGTCCGACTCGATCGCATGGCGGAGCTCGGCCGCGCGGCCCGCGTCGCGACGGTGGCGACCAACGACGTCCTCTGCTACGTCCTCGGCGTCACGTCGATCGACCCCGAGCGCCAGGACCTGCTGTTCGAGCGCTTCGTCTCGGCCGAGCGGCGCGAGCCGCCCGACATCGACGTCGACTTCGAGCACTCCCGCCGCGAGGAGGTGATCCAGTGGGTCTACGAGACCTACGGGCGCGACCATGCCGCGCTGACCGCCACCGTCGTTCGCTACCGTGCGCGCGGCGCCATGCGCGAGGTCGGCAAGGTCCTCGGGCTGCCCGAGGACGTCACGGGCGAGCTCGCCAAGCTCACCTGGGCCTGGGACGACGAGGGGGTGACGGAGCGTCAGGTGCGAGAGCTCAACCTCAACGCGGAGGACCGCCGTCTCCGCCTGACGCTGGATCTGTCGCGCCAGCTCATGGGTACGCGCGGCACCTGTCGCAGCACCCGGGTGGTTTCGTGCTGACGCTCGACCGCCTCGACGACACCGTGCCGATCGAGCCCGCCGCCATGGCGGACCGGCAGGTGATCGAGTGGGACAAGGACGACATCGACGCCCTCGGCATGATGAAGGTCGACGTCCTCGGCCTGGGCATGCTGTCCTGCCTCAGCCGCTTCTTCGACCTGCTCAGGGACGGGAAGGGCGTGGGGCTGGACCTCGCCTCCGTGCCGCAGGACGATGCGGCCGTCTACGACATGATCTGCCGCGCCGACACGGTGGGCGTGTTCCAGATCGAGAGCCGGGCGCAGATGTCCATGCTGCCGCGGCTGTCGGCGGCGATGCGGGAAGGACTGAACGGATGCAGTTTCGTCGAGCGGACCTCGCCGACCTTGCGTACTTCCTGGAAATCGCCAAGCACCGCAACTTCCGTCGCGCGTCCGCGGACCTCGGCATCAGTGCCTCGGCGCTGAGCCACGCGCTCCGGGGATTGGAGGAACGCCTCGGCGTGCGCCTTCTCAACCGCACCAGCCGGAGCGTCACCCTGACGGGCGCGGGCGAGGCGTTGCGGGAGGCCATCGCGGTGCCGTTCGACGACATCGGACGGGCCGTCGACGTCCTCAACAGGTTCAGGGACGCCCCCATGGGTCGCGTTCGCTTGAGCGTGCCGACCGAGGCGGCGGACTTCCTCGTCGCGCCGGTCCTGCCCGTGTTCCTCGAACGCTATCCCGAGGTCGAGATCGAACTCTCGGTCAGCAACCGTCTGATCGATGTCGTCGAGGGCGGCTTCGACGCGGGGATCCGGTATGGCGGCACCGTGCCCGAGGACATGATCGCGCAACGCGTTTCGGCGGATTTCCGATGGGTCGTCGTGGCTGCCACCAACTGCCTCGAACGTCATGGTCGGCCGGTGCATCCAGAAGACCTGCACGCCCATCGTGGCGTGCGAATCCCCATCGGCGACGAGCGCGTCTACCGGTGGGAGTTCGAGCGCGGCGACGAAGGAATCGCCATCGACGTGCCCGGCACACTGACGGTCGACCAGGGCCAAGTCGCGCTCGAAGCCGTTCGGCGCGGCGCCACGCTCATGTACGTTCCGGACTTCATGGTCGCGCAGGACTTAAGGAACGAGGTGCTCACGACCGTCCTGGACGATTGGGTGGCGTCCGGGCCTGGACTTCACGTCTACTATTCCAGTCGCCGACAAGTGCCGGCCGCGTTGAGGCTGTTCGTCGACCTCTTGCGGGAATTGCGGCCGCTCGGGCTCTGATCCGGCCAACCAAGGGTGAATTCAGCGCATCGCTCCATATGGAAAGATACGGCTCCTCCGACGCGGCTTCGGGCTGTAACTGTCGGGTGCACACGGCGGGTCGGTGAGGACCGCGCCGCCCCTCGCCAGCGATGCAAGGCCATTATGTCCATCCAATTCCCCAGCGAAAGCGGCATCCCGGAAGCTCGTACCCCCGCGTGGGGTGCCGTCTTCGCTCTCACGCTCTGCGTCGGCACCCTGATCGCGTCGGAGTTCATGCCGGTCAGCCTGCTGACCCCCCTCGCCGACAGCCTTCAGATGACTGAAGGCCGTGCGGGACAAGCCATCGCGGTCTCCGGCCTTTTCGCCGTCGTGACAAGCCTGACCATCTCCTACGTCACGCGGGGGATCGACCGAAGGCACGTGCTGTTGGCGCTCACCGTCATGATGATCGGTTCGGGCCTTCTGGTGGCGTTCGCTCCGACCGCCGCAATCTTCATGGTGGGACGGGCGCTCCTCGGCGTTGTGATCGGTGGCTTCTGGTCCATGACAACCGCGACCGCCATGCGGCTGGTCCCGGAGGATCAGGTTCCGAAGGCGCTTGGACTGCTGAACGGCGGCAACGCGCTCGCCATGACCATCGCGGCGCCGCTTGGGAGTTTCCTCGGCCAATACGTCGGATGGCGCGGTGCCTTCTTCAGCATTGTGCCGCTCGCGGCGCTGACGCTGGCTTGGCAGTTCCTGACCCTGCCTTCGATGCCCTCGAACCGCGACGCCGGCTCAGGCAATGTCTTCAGGGTGCTGAAGCGCCCCCAGGTGCCGCTCGGCATGCTTGCCGTCGCGGCGCTGTTCATGGGGCAGTTCGCCCTGTTCACCTATCTGCGCCCCTTCCTTGAGACCGTCACCCGCGTGGACGTGTCCGTCCTGTCGGGGATCCTGCTGCTCATCGGCATCGCGGGGGTCGCGGGAACCTACGTCATCGGCTTGCTGCTCAAGGGCCGGCTCTACGGCCTGCTGGTCGCGATGCCGCTCGCGATGGCCGTCATTGCGCTCCTTTTGATCGCATTCGGCGGCTCGACGCCGGCCGTGGCGGTGCTGCTCGCCGGCTGGGGCCTGATCGGCACCGCCGCCCCCGTTGCGTGGTGGACTTGGCTGAGCAAGGTGCTGCCTGACGATGCCGAGGCGGGCGGCGGACTGCTCGTCGCGGTCGTCCAGTCGGCGATCACGGTCGGTGCGTCGGTCGGTGGTCTCCTGTTCGACACACACGGCCACCCAGCCACCTTCGGCCTGAGCGCCGCGATACTCTGCGGCTCCGCGTTGTTGGCGTTCGCGACGTGGCGCAGCGTGGACCGAGGCCGCACGCCTTCCACACAGGGCCGTTGAAGATCTCGCGCGATCGATAGGCACGCTTGGGCCTGAGCCACGACACCGACGCCAAACCGCTCGGCGGCCTGCTGCCCCGACGATCCACCCGGACAATCTCGAAGGGCATCGTTGGCGAGACGGCTGAAGCCGCGCAGAAGTTACAGCTGCCAGCACTGACCTCCCGAAGCTGCCTGGCCTCAAGGCAGCCAACCCCGGCCGCTTTCGTTTTCTGGGCGAAGGACCGCTTCGGAGACGTCGCCTTCGTCGTTCGAGCAACCCGTCAACGTCAGCAGCATCGCCCGAGCCCGGTCGGCCTCGCCACGAACGTCAGACCGAGCCAGGACCTCCAGATCAGCGCGTTGCGCCCCTGTCGCCACCAATCGAGACCGATCTGCCATCGCATCCACCCGGGCCAAGAATTCCCAATTCTACCATCCGTGTGACAGTCAGAGGAATCCTGCTTAGTAGAATGCCGACGCTGAGGGACACATGCGGGACGAACTCGCCCTGGCTTTGCGTCCGCACGCTGCGCAGGACCATCGGGGCGTAGGAGAACGTGCCGAGGTAAGTGCCCAGCGTGATCTGGTCGCTCCGATCCTTGGTGAAGTTGCGCAGCAGGCGTGGTCCCATCTGCCCGGCGGCGAGCGACAGGGCTGCGATGGTGATCGAGAATACGGTGCCGGCGACCCCGATCGTGGAGGACGCGACGGCGCCGAGCAGGGTTCGGGCGCCGGTTCCCCCGCCGTCATACAGCCAGGGGCCTGCCAGCAGCGCGGGTGAAACGAACCCGCTCCGATCGAGTGCGACCAGCCCCACCGCCAGCAGCACACCGCACATGCCCATGAAGCCGGGGATGATCCAGAAGGTGTCGTTGGGGGCGCTCAGCAGCTTTCGCAAGCGCGCCTTCACGGGATCCGCCGCGTCTTGGGGTCACGCAGCACGCCGAAAGTGCGCGGCGTCGCTTGAAGCATTGAGGTCATCCAACGTGATGTGCCGCATGGT
>CAXTBB010000084.1:0-7163 GCA_964242305.1 uncultured Solirubrobacteraceae bacterium | reverse complement strand
AGACCGAGATCGAGCGGATCATGCAGATCCTCTCGCGCCGCACCAAGAACAACCCGGTCCTGATCGGGGAGCCCGGCGTCGGCAAGACCGCCGTCGTCGAGGGGCTCGCGCAGCGCATCACCAACGCCGACGTGCCCGAGCTGCTGAAGGGCAAGCAGATCTACACGCTGGACCTGGCCGCCCTCGTGGCCGGCTCGAAGTACCGCGGCGAGTTCGAGGAGCGCCTGAAGAAGGTGATGAAGGAGATCACCCAGCGCGGCGACATCATCCTGTTCATCGACGAGCTCCACAACCTCGTCGGCGCGGGTGCCGCGGAGGGCGCGATCGACGCCGCCTCCATCCTCAAGCCGGCCCTCGCCCGCGGGGAGCTGCAGACGGTGGGCGCGACGACGCTGGACGAGTTCCGCAAGTACCTCGAGCGCGACTCCGCGCTGGAGCGGCGCTTCCAGAAGATCGTCGTCGACCAGCCGTCGGTCGAGGAGACCGTGCAGATCCTCAAGGGCCTGCGCGACCGCTACGAGGCGCACCACAAGATCAACATCACCGACGAGTCGCTGGAGGCGGCGGCCGAGCTGGCCGACCGCTACATCAGCGACCGCTTCCTGCCCGACAAGGCCATCGACCTCATCGACGAGGCCGCGTCGCGCATGCGCATCAAGTCGATGTCCTCGCCGCCCGTGTATCGGGAGCTGGAGGAGGAGATCGAGTCCACGCGCCGCGACAAGGAGGCGTCGATCGAGGCGCAGGAGTTCGAGAAGGCCGCCAACCTCCGCGACAAGGAGCGGCAGCTGACGAACAAGAAGCGCGAGCTCGAGGAGCAGTGGGAATCCGGCGAGGGCGGCGAGCGCCCGTCGATCGGCGAGGAGGAGATCGCGGACATCGTCTCGATGTGGACGGGCATCCCGGTCTTCAAGCTCACCGAGGCGGAGACGCAGAAGCTCATGCGCATGGAGGACGAGCTCCACAAGCGCGTCATCGGCCAGCACCAGGCGATCGAGGTCGTCTCGAAGGCGATCCGCCGCTCGCGTGCCGGGCTGAAGGACCCGAAGCGCCCGACCGGCTCGTTCGTGTTCCTCGGACCGTCCGGCGTCGGCAAGACGGAGCTCGCGCGCACCCTCGCCGAGTTCCTGTTCGGCGACGAGGACGCGATGATCCGCATCGACATGTCGGAGTACATGGAGAAGCACGCCGTGTCCCGGCTGGTCGGCTCGCCTCCGGGCTACGTCGGCTACGACGAGGGCGGTCAGCTCACGGAGGCCGTGCGGCGCAAGCCCTACAGCGTGCTCCTGCTCGATGAGATCGAGAAGGCGCACCCGGACGTGTTCAACATCCTCCTGCAGATCCTGGAGGACGGCCGTCTGACGGACTCGCAGGGCCGCACGGTGGACTTCCGCCACTGCATCGTGATCATGACCTCCAACGTCGGTGCCTCGGAGATCGCGCGCAACACGCCGCTCGGCTTCTCCGTCGGCGACGACGACGCGGGCATGACCTACGACGACATGAAGAACCGGGTCATGGGCGAGCTGCGCAAGGTGTTCCGCCCCGAGTTCCTCAACCGCATCGACGAGGTCATCGTCTTCCACAAGCTGCAGAAGACGGAGATCAAGCAGATCGTCGACCTCCTGCTGCTGCGGATCCGCGCCTCGCTGGCCGAGCGCGAACTGCAGCTCGAGCTCACGGAGGAGGCGGAGGACTTCCTGGTCGAGAAGGGCTGGGACCCCGCGATGGGCGCCCGGCCGCTGCGCCGCGCCATCCAGCGCTACATCGAGGACGCCCTGGCGGACTTCGTGCTCCAGTCCTCGCTGCCCGAGGGCGGCGGGACGGTGCTGGTCAAGAAGGCGCCCGAGGGCGACGACCGCGACGTCATCCTCGAGGTGGCCACCACGGGCGTGCGCGCCAAGACGCCGGTCGGCGTCGGCGCGGGCGACGAGGAGGCCAAGCCGGACGAGGGCGCACTGGACACGCCCTCGGTCCCCGAGACCGACACGGAGTAGCGCGCGACGCGGGGCGCCCCCGGGCGCCCCGCGTCGTCCCTCCGGGGGAGGCGGGATCATCCTGTAGGCGGATGCGACAGCCGATCGACCGAATTAGCGTCCGTCCTATGCATGCATCCCTGACTCACCGCGCTGCGGTCGCGCTCGCGGGCGCCGCCATCCTCGCGGGCGGCGCCTCCCAGGCGTTCGCCCACAGCGCCCACACCTCGGCGGCCGGCTCGGCCACCATCAGCATCAAGCTGAAGGGCAAGGGCAAGAAGGCCGAGCCCTACTTCACCGGTCCCAAGACGATCCAGGAAGGCGCCAAACTGACCATCGTCAACACCACGAGCCCGAAGGCCATCGGGCCGCACACGTTCTCGCTCGTCAAGCCCGCGAAGATCCCCCACGGCACCAAGGCGATCAACACGTGCGCCAGCGACAAGGGCTTCTCGGGCGTCTGCCTCGCGATCGCCAAGGCCCACAAGGTGAACCTCAAGACCGAGAAGGTCGGTAAGCCCTCGGTCGACGTCGGCAAGAAGGGCTGGAGCACGTCGTTCGGCAAGAAGGGCGACACGTGGTTCACCCAGGCCAAGGGCGAGACGCAGACGCGCACGGTGACCGCCAAGGCCGGCACCACCCTGACCTACTTCTGCGCCGTGCACCCGAACATGGTCGGGACGATCAAGGTCGTCAAGTAATGGCGCTGACCCGGCGGCGCCTGCTCCAGGCGGCGGCCGGGTCGGCGATGGTCGCCGCGCTCCCCAGGGGCGCGGCGGCCAGCCCCTTCTCCCGCGCGCTGCCGATCCCCAAGGTCGTCGACGGCGCGCAGCTGCACCTCCCGATGGTGGAGGCCGAGGTCCCGATCCTGCCCGGCGCGCCGACGCGGATGTGGACCTACGGCGGCAGCTTCCCGGGTCCGACCGTCCACCACCCGGCGGGCGTGCCTGCCACCGCGCGGTTCTCGCACCGCCTGCCCGACCGCGCCGGGGAGATGACCGTCCACCTTCACGGCGGCCACAACCGGTCGCGCGACGACGGTCAGCCCGGCGGGCTCACCCGCCGCCAGCCACGCTCGCTCTACTGCGCGGTGACCAGCTCCGCCGACAACGGGCTGCTCATCGAGCCGGGCGCGGCGCGCACCTACGACTACGACTTCACCGAGGCGGGGGCGCCCGTCCGCGCCGCCACGCGCTTCTACCACGACCACCGGCTCGACCGGACGGGCCACAACGTGTGGATGGGGCTGGTCGGGATGTGGATCGTCGACGACGCCGTCGACGCCTCCTTCGGACTGCCCGCCGGCGACCGCGACCTCCCGCTGATCATCACCGACCGCTCCTTCGACCGCTTCAACCAGCTGACCGATCCGTTCCGCACGCCCGGCCACGCGCCGTTCGACCAGGTGGTCGGCCGCTCCGTGCTCGTCAACGGCGCCGTGCTCCCCCATCACCGCGTCGAGGCGCGCCGCTACCGCCTGCGCGTCCTCAACGCGTCCAACTTCCGCTCGTACGACCTGTCGCTCTCGGGTGGTCTCCCGCTGACCCAGATCGGCACGGAGAGCGGGCTGCTGCCGGCGTCTATCGAGCGCCGCCGCATCCTGGTCGGCCCGGGGGAGCGCGTCGATCTCGTCGTCGACTTCCGCGCGGCCGCCCACCGCGAGATCCTCCTGCGCAGCGTCGAGCGCCGCGGAGCCAACCGCATCGGCTCGCGCACCTACACGGGGCCGCTGATGCAGTTCCGGGTCGGTCGCCGCACGCCCGACCGCACCCGGGTGCCCGGCCGGCTGCGCCCGCTGCCCGACTGGATCGCCGAGGTGCCGGAAGACATCGCCAAGACGTGGAGGATCGAGGTCGGCGGCGGCTTCCTGCCCGCGTGGACCATCAACGGCCGCACCTACGACCCCGGCTACGTCGCCCACCGGTCCACGCTCGGCACCGTCGAGCGCTGGCGGCTGGTCAACCGGACGGACGTCGCCCACCTGCTGCACCTCCACCACACCGACTGGTACATGCTCTCCCGCAACGGCCGGACGCCGCCGCCCTGGGAGCGCGGGCTCAAGGAGACCTTCTTCCTCGACCCGGGCGACGCGGTGGAGGTGGCCGGGCGCTTCAGCGACTACGCCGGCCGCTACGTCGTCCACTGCCACATGCTCGAGCACGAGGACCACGGGCTGATGGCGCAGTTCGAGACGGTTCCGCCGGGCTGAGACCTATAAGGAGTGGATGGCCCGCTCCGTCTTCACCTGCTCGACCTGCGGCGCGACCGCGGCCAAGTGGCACGGCCAGTGCCCGTCGTGCTCGGACTGGAACACGCTGGTCGAGGAGGCGGCACCCGCCAAGACCCGATCCCACCCACCCCGCGGCGGTGCGAAGGCGTCGCCCGCCCGTGCGGTCCCGCTGCGCGAGGTGCGCGCGGAGGAGATCGCGCGGCTGTCGACCGGCATCGGGGAGCTCGACCGCGTCCTGGGCGGCGGCATCGTCCCCGGCTCCGTAGTCCTACTGGGGGGCTCGCCGGGCATCGGCAAGTCGACCCTGACGGCGATGGCGCTGGGCAACCTGGCCCGGGCGGGCCGCGGCGTGCTGTACGTGACGGGGGAGGAGTCGGCGGCGCAGGTCAAGCTGCGCGCCGAGAGACTACGGCCCGCCCACCCCGGCGCGCTCGACGTCCCCACGCTGCCGGAGACCGACCTCGCCACCGTGCTGGCGACGCTCGAGGCGACCAAGCCCGACGTGTGCGTGATCGACAGCGTCCAGACGCTGGTCGCCGGTGAGCTCACGGGCGCCGCCGGGTCCGTCGGGCAGGTCCGCGAGGTGGCCGACCGCATCACCCGCCTGGCCAAGCGCCAGCGCACCGCGGTCATCCTGGTCGGCCACGTGACCAAGGAGGGCGCGCTCGCCGGTCCCCGGGTGCTCGAGCACCTGGTCGACTGCGTGCTGCAGTTCGAGGGGGAGCGGGAGCGCTTCTACCGGACGCTGCGGGCGCTCAAGAACCGCTTCGGCTCGACCAACGAGCTCGGCGTCTTCGAGATGCGCGACAGCGGCCTGGTCGAGGTGGAGGACGCCTCGCAGCGCTTCGTGGGGGAGGCGACGCTCGCCCCGGGGTCCGTCGTCCTGGCCGCCATGGAGGGCTCACGGCCGCTGCTGGTCGAGGTCCAGGCGCTGGTGTGCCCGTCCGAGCTGGTGCCGCCGCGGCGCGTCTGCAACGGGATCGACCGCAACCGGCTCGCGCTGGTCCTGGCCGTGCTGGCTCGCCACGGCGGGGTCGGGACGGGCACGGCGGACGTCTTCGTCAACGTGGCCGGCGGGGTCAAGGTCGACGAGCCCGGCGCGGACCTCGCCGTCGCGCTCGCGGTCGCCTCCGCGGCGCAGGGCGTCACCCTCGAACGGCGCGGCCGCCCGCTGGCCTGTTTCGGCGAGCTCGGGCTCACCGGAGAGGTCCGTTCGGTCGCCCACGCCGACCGGCGCGCCGCCGAGGCGCGCAAGTTCGGGCTCGAGACCGTGTCGGCGCCGACGCTGCGGCAGGCGCTGGGCGTGCTCAAGACGCCCTCGGCGGCAGCCGCCTAGCACGTCGAGGCAGTTCTTTCAAGGCGCCCTTTTGGCTCTGTAGCAGGGAAAACAGGCTAAAGCCGACGTCAAGAAGCTGATAGAATGCATGGGCGATGTCGACGAGAATCGGGGAAGAGCTCAATGAGCTCGACGCACGGCAGGAGCCCCGCCTCGTCAAAGCTCTCGAGATGGTCGCGCCCGGCTCGCTCCTGCGGGAGGGAATCGACAACATCGTCCACGCGCGGACGGGTGGCCTGGTCGTCGTGGGCGACCCCGACGAGCTGTCGTTCATGTTCAGCGGCGGCCTGAAGCTCGACGTCGACTTCAGTCCCCAGATGCTCTACCAGCTGGCCAAGATGGACGGCGCGATCGTCGTCGGCCTCAACGCCACGAAGATCGCCTGGGCCAACACCCAGCTGATGCCGGACCCGACGATCCTGTCCTCGGAGACCGGCACCCGCCACCGCACCGCCGAGCGTGTCTCCAAGCAGACGGACGCGCTGGTCATCGCCGTCTCCCAGCGCCGCGAGGTCGTCTCGCTCTACATCGACGGCGGCAAGTACATCCTCGAGGAGATCCCCGTCGTCCTGGCCAAGGCCAATCAGGCGCTGGCCACGCTGGACAAGTACCGGTCCCGCCTCGACGAGGTCGCCACCCGGCTGACCGCGCTCGAGTTCGAGGGCGGCGTCACCCTCCACGACGTCCTCACCGTCCTCCAGCGCTCCGAGCTGGTCACGCGCATGGCGGTCGAGATCGAGCGCTACATCGTCGAGCTGGGCACGGAGGGCCGGCTCATCGAGATGCAGCTCGAGGAGACGATGGTCGGCGTCGCCGGCGACAAGGCCGCGCTGCTGCACGACTACCTGGCCGAGCCCGACGACGAGCTGTTCGCGTCCGTGCTGGACAACATCACCCGCCTCCCCCACCAGGACCTGCTCGACTTCGGCCGCCTCGCCGAGCTGCTCGGCTACGACCGCAAGGTCAACACGCTCGACTACCCGGTCAGCCCCCGAGGCTTCCGGATCCTGGGCCGCATCCCGCGGCTGCCCAGGCTGGTCGTGCAGAACATCGTCACCGAGTTCCGTGGGCTCGACGAGCTGCTGGCCGCAGCCGACCACGAGCTGGAGACGGTGGAGGGCGTCGGAGAGATCCGCGCCAAGGACATCCGTGAGGGCCTGCGCCGGCTGCAGGAGATCAACCTCGTGGATCGCTACTTACAGACCTGATTCGGAGAACCCGCTCCGGCACCCGGAGCTTGACAAGGAGGGCACCCTGCCTGCCGCTGCTGATAAAGACACCGAGGACAAGTTCGACGACGAGATCGTCGTCATCTCGCGTGAGACCGAGCAACTGGTCTACGAGATCGGCGATCACGTGGTCTACCCGCACCACGGTGCCGGGCAGGTCGTGAAGAAGGAGGAGAAGGCGATCCTGGGCGAGACCCGGGAGTACCTCACGATCAAGATCCTCCACAACGACATGACCGTCATGGTCCCGTCGTGCAACGCCGGCAAGGCCGGGCTTCGTCACATCATCAACGAGGAGACCGTCAAGAAGGTCCTCGCGGTGCTGTGTGCCGAGTGTTCCGAGATGCCCAAGAACTGGAACCGGCGCTTCAAGCACAACCGCGACAAGATCA
>CAXTBB010000083.1:0-7177 GCA_964242305.1 uncultured Solirubrobacteraceae bacterium | reverse complement strand
GGCCCGCAGGCGCACGTCGGCGGATTGACCGTACAGGAATGGGTGAACGACGGCCTGATGGCCGTGTTCTTCCTGTTCGTCGGGCTGGAGATAAAGCGCGAAGTCCTGCACGGGCGGCTGCGGACTTGGAATGATCGCGCCTTGCCCGGCCTGGGCGCGCTCGGCGGCATGCTGGTGCCGAGCGCGTGACCGAACCGGCTCATCCCTGCATCGCGCGAGGCACAGGTCGCTTCCGACATGGTGCCCGATGCCTCGTCACGACGCCGACGCGCCCCTGCCGTCTTGGTCCTTCCCCCTTCGCATCCACCCTGGCGAGCTGCTGTCGTCCTGGTTATCGCGGTCCGCCCACCTGCACGGCATCGCCCCCTACGCCTTCGTCAGCATTCGCCTTCCCGGTGCGCGCGTATGGGACAGAGACGTCGACAGAGGCGCGACGGCAACCCTGCTGGCCGATCTAGATCGGTCAGCGGGCCTCACGCCTGGGCGCGCCGCCGCCAGTCTCTCCTCCTGGCTTGCTGTCCTCGCGGCGCCCGACGTCGGGGCGAACGACGACGCCAGGCCGTCCCACGTGCCGTTTCTGCTGTCCGCGGGCATCCATCACCGGGCGCGCCGGCTGCACGGCCTGCAGTTCTGCTCCGCCTGCCTGCGAGAGGGCGAACGGAGGTTCGAACGGGTGGGACGCCTCGCCTTCGTGGTCGGCTGCTCCCGCCATGGCACCGCCATGCTCGACGCCTGTCCGTCCTGCGACGCTCCGGTGACACGATCATGGACGCCGGTGAACGATCGAGAGGCGGGCGATCAGCGATGATCAGGGGAACATAGGTCGGCCTCGACGATTCCGGACCCATGCGACGCGAGACGACGACCGGCCCGAGGCCGATGGGCGACACCCCGGGCTTCCTGGCTGGCGGTGGCGAGATGGGAGCTCTCATCCGCGCCCACGACTGGGCCGCGACCCCGCTCGGATCGCCCGAGGGCTGGCCGCAGGCGCTTCGCACCGTCGTGCGCCTGATGCTCACGACCAACCACCCGGTCTTCGTGTTCTGGGGTCCGGACCACGTTTGCCTCTACAACGACGCCTACCGCGGCTCGCTCGGCCCCGAGAAGCATCCGGCCATGCTCGGTGCACCAGGCGAGGCGATGTGGGGCGAGACCTGGGGCATCATCGGGCCGCAGATCGAGACCGTGATGGCCGGGGGCGGGGCGACCTGGCACGAGGACCACCTCGTCCCCATCCTGCGGCACGGCCGCATCGAGGAGGTCTACTGGACCTATAGCTACAGCCCCATCGACGACGGCCTGTCGGAGGGCGGGGTGGGCGGCGTCCTCGTCCTCAGCAACGAGACGACCCGACGCGTGCTGGACGAGCGCCGACGCGAGTCCGACGCGCGACGGCTGGAGGATCTGTTCCACCAGGCACCGGCCGCCGTCGCGGTGCTGCGCGGGCCCGAGCATCGCTTCGAGGTGGCCAACCCGGCCTACCGCGAGCTCGTCGGCGGACGCGACGTCGTCGGCCTCCCGGTCGCGGAGGCCCTGCCCGAGGTGGTCGGGCAGGGCTTCGTCGAGCTGCTCGACCGCGTCCGGGACGCG
The DNA here is from genome assembly GCA_964242305.1 of uncultured Solirubrobacteraceae bacterium. GTDB lineage: Bacteria > Actinomycetota > Thermoleophilia > Solirubrobacterales > Solirubrobacteraceae > DATLGB01. The sequence continues at coordinate 5,587 of CAXTBB010000083.1, read as the reverse complement.
GGCGAGGTCCACGTCGGGCGCGGCACCCCCGTCCTCCTCCGTCGCTCTCCCGCCGACCCGGCCGAGCGACGCGTCCTCGACTTCGTCTACCAGCCGCTGCGCGACGACACGGGCGCTGTCTCCGGCATCTTCGTGCTCGCCACCGACGTCACTGATGCGGCTCAGGCCCATTCCGACCTGCGGGACAGCGAGGAACGCCTGCGGCTCATCGTCGAGGGGGCGCGCGACTACGCGATCCTCACCACCGATGCGGAGCGCATGGTCACCAGCTTCTCGCCCGGCGCGGAGCGCGCGTTCGGCGTCTCGGCCGCAAGGATGCTCGGGACGTCGGCCGACCTGCTGTTCACGCCCGAGGACCGCGAGGACGGAGTGCCCAGACGGGAGGCCTCCGCCGCGGCCTCGGAGGGCTCCGCCCCCGACCACCGCTGGCACCAGCGGGCCGACGGGACGCGTGTGTTCATGAACGGGTCGACGCACCCGCTCCCCCGCGACGCGGAGGGACGCGAGCGCGGCTTCATCAAGATCGCCCGCGACGAGACGCGGCAGCGCGCGCAAGCCGAAGCGCTGCGCCTCAGCGAGGCGCGGTTCCGCGCCGTCCAGGAGACCTCGATCGACGGCTTCATGGTCCTCGACAGCGTGCGCGACGAAGCCGGGAGCATCGTCGACTTCCGCTGGGCCTACGCCAACGCCGCAGCTGAGGGCATCGTCGGTCGCCCGAGGGACTTCTTCCTCGGTCGCCTCATGCTGGACGTCATGCCGGGCAACCGCGACGAGGGGCTCTTCGACGCCTACGTGGGCGTGGTCGAGACGGGCGAGCCGTGGACGCGGGAGTTCAGCTACCGGCACGACGGCGTCGACGCGTTCCTGCGCGCGGTCGCCGCCAAGGCCGGTGACGGCTTCGCGGTGACGTTCGCCGACCTGTCCGAGCGGCGGCGGACCGAGGACGCGCTTCGCGCGGAGAGCGAGACCCAGGCGGCGCTGATCGCGACGCAGCGCGCCGTGGCGGCCGCCGGCGGCGACCTCGGCGCCATGTTCGATGCCCTCGTCGCGGGCGCGATGGCCGCCGCGGCGAGGTGCGACGGCGCGGCGGTGGAACTGGTCGATGGCGACGCACTCGTCTACAGCGCGGTCGCGGGATCGTTATCCCGGCATCTGGGCCTCACGATGTCGCGGACCGGCAGCCTGTCGGGCCGGTGCGTGTCGGAGGCCCGGCCGCTCGTGACCGAGGAGGCGGAGGCGGACGAGCGAGTGGACCGTGCGGCCGTGCGCCTGACCGGCCTGCGCTCGACGATGGTGGTGCCGATCTTCCGGCGCGGCGAGGCGGTCGGCGTGCTGAAGCTGGCGTCGGGGCAGCCTCACGCCTTCGGCGAGCGCGAGGTCGCCCTGGCTCAGCTGCTCGTCGGAACGCTGGCCAGCGGCTTCGCCGACGCGTCGGAGGCCGCGGTCGCGCGTGCACTCCGCGAGAGCGAGGCGCGCCTGCGGGCCGTGTTCGACGCAGCCCCCGTCGGGATCGTCTTCGCCGAGGCGCCCTCCGGGCGCATCGTCGGCGGGAACCGCCGCACGGAGGAGATCCTCCGCCACCCCGTCTATCTGTCGCCCGATCCTGACGCCTACGCCGAGTGGGTGTCGTTCCACGTCGACGGTCGACGTGTCGACAGCCACGAGTACCCGCTGTCGCGGGTGATCGAGGGCGGCGAGGAGCGGCCCGACATGGAGGTGGACTACCAGCGCGGCGACGGGACGCGCACCTGGGTGCGGCTCATCGGGGCGCCCATCCTGGACGACGTCGGCGCGACGGTCGGCGCCGTCGTGACGGTGCTCGATATCGACCGCGAGAAGCGCGCCGAGGCCGAGCTGCGACGAATCAACGAGGGGCTGGAAGCGGAGGTCGCGGCGCGCACCGCCGATCGGGACCGCATGTGGCGCCTGTCCGACGAGGTCATGCTGGTCGCGCGGTTCGACGGCACGATCACGGCCGTGAACCCGGCGTGGACGGCGATGCTGGGATGGCGCGAGGCCAGGTCGGTCGGCCGATCGTTCCTGGACCTGGTCCACCCGGACGACGTCGGGGCCACGACGGCCGAGGCGGGGCGGCTGTCCCGAGGACGCAAGGTCCTCCGCTTCGAGAACCGGTACCGCCACAAGGACGGCACCTATCGCTGGCTCTCCTGGACGGCGGTGCCGGGCGAGGGGCTGATCCACGCGGTCGGCCGCGACGTCACCGACGAGAAGGTCAGACAGGAGGAGCTGGAACACACGCAGGCCGCGCTGCGGCAGTCGCAGAAGATGGAGGCGGTGGGGCAGCTCACAGGCGGCATCGCCCACGACTTCAACAACCTTCTGACCGGCATCCTCGGCTCGCTCGACCTCCTCCAGAAGCGGGTCGCCACGGGCCGCATCGCCGACCTAGAACGCTACGCCACGGTCGCCATCACCGCGGCGCAGCGCGCGGCCGCGCTCACGCAGCGCCTCCTCGCCTTCTCGCGCCGGCAGCCGCTCGACCCGAAGCCGGTCGACGGGAACAAGCTCGTGGCCGGCATGGAGGACCTGCTGCGACGCACCCTCGGGCCGATGGTCGACCTCGAGATGGTGCTGGCCGGCGGGCTGTGGCCGACGCTGTGCGACCCCAACCAGCTCGAGAGCGCGATCCTCAACCTCGCCATCAACGCCCGCGACGCCATGCCGGAGGGCGGTCGCCTGACGATCGAGACCGCGAACGCTCACCTCGACGACGCCTACGTCCGGTCCATTGCCGACGGGGTCACGGCGGGTCAGTACGCCTCGATCGCCGTGACCGACACCGGGACCGGCATCCCGCCCGACGTGGCCGCGCGCATGTTCGAGCCGTTCTTCACGACGAAGCCGCTCGGCCAGGGCACGGGGCTCGGGCTGAGCCAGCTCTACGGCTTCGTCAAGCAGTCGGGCGGGCACGTCGCTGTGTATTCCGAGCCGGGCCAGGGGACGACCTTCCGCCTCTACCTGCCGCGGCATCTCGGCGGCGAGGACCGGCGGGATTCCCCGGCTTCGGACGGGACGTCGGTGCCTCGCGCAGAGGGCGAGACGGTTCTGATCGTCGAGGACGAGGCCGCCGTCCGCATGCTGATCGTCGAGACGCTCGAGGAACTCGGCTACGCGGCGATCGAGGCGGCCGACGGGCCGACGGGGCTGGCCATCCTGCAGTCGAACCGACGCGTCGACCTCCTCGTCACCGACGTCGGCCTGCCGGGGCTGAACGGCCGTCAGGTCGCCGACGCGGCGCGGCTGCGACGGCCCGACCTGAAGGTGCTCTTCATCACCGGCTTCGCCGGCAACGCAGCCGTCGGCAACGGGATGCTCGAGGCCGGGATGGAGATCCTGACCAAGCCGTTCGCCATGGACGCGCTCGCGGCGAAGCTGCGCGCCATGATCGAGTCCTGAACACATGAACGCGGGCGGGGTCGTGATCGTCGCGGGCGAGGCCACCTCTCGGCCCCCGGCCTCGACGACGGCTGCCCGCCGATCCCGCGTTGGGTTACCGACGATGGCGGCGGCGGGCGTCGGTCAGGTCGGGGGCGGCGCGTCGAAGACGTGATCGGAGCCGTTGCCCGGACAGGTTTAGGCGCCGACGTATTCGCCGAAGATCGACTCCTGCTTCAGGGCCGACGCGATGATCTCGGGCGGTGAGCCGTGGGACCGTTCAACCTCGCCCCGCTCCCCGACCCTGAGCGCCGGCGTCACTCGACGACCGTATGTTCCGCGTCCTCGCACCCCATCGTGCTCGATCTTGGATCAGTCCCTGATCATCTATCAGTTTGAGCACTGGTCGTTGACGGCCTGACTCCGGCTGTGGTTCAGGGGCTCTCGCTGATGCGAGAGGTGGTTGAGATCGTGAGCGGGATCAGGACGGTCGCGGACGGGCTGGTGGACGCGTTTCAACGTCTTTTGCCGTGGCAGCGCAAGACGCAGCGCGGCAACCTCGCCCTGCTGGTCGCCACCATGTCGGAGGTGCGCAGCGCCAACCTGATGGATCTCGCCGCCGCGCTGCCGCGCGAGGCGGACCGGACCGACATGCGCTATCAGTGGATCGCGCGCGTGCTCGGCAACGACCTGATCGACCCTGACGCCGTGATGGCGCCTTTCGCTGCCGAGGTGCTGGCGCGGGCCGTCGCCGACCGGCGTGGCATCGTGCTGATCCTGGACCAGTCCAAGGTGTCGGACCGCCATCAGGTGCTGATGCTGGCCTTGCGGCACGGCGAGCGCGCGCTTGCGCTCGCGTGGCGGGTCGAAACCACTGGAGGAGCGATCGGCTTCGACACGCAGAAAGCTCTGCTCGATGCGGTCGCGTCCTGGATGCCGACGGATGCCAAGGTCTGCCTGAGGGGTGATGGCTTTTACGGCACCGCGGACCTGATCTCGCTGTGTCAGGGGCGTGGCTGGAGCTACCGCCTTCGGCTCAAGGGCACGCTCACGGTGAAGGACCGATCGGGCCGGACCACGACAGCGGCACGAGCCAAGGGCGAGATCCGCTATCTCGAGGACGTCGAACTCACGGCGCGGCGCGCCAAGACCCACATCGGCATCATCCGTGACCCAGGCCACGACCAGCCTTGGATCGTCGCCATGTCGGAGAAGCCCGGCTATCTCACCACGCTGGACTACGCCGGGCACTGGGGGATCGAGCCGATGTTTTCCGACTTCAAGTCGCGCGGCTTCGGCGTCGAGAACACGCAGATCCAGTACCCCGACCGGCTCGCACGGCTGCTGCTCGTCATGGCTCTCGCCCTCTACAGGGCCGTTTCGACCGGCCAGTGGGACGAGGCCCACCACGCCACCCCGGCCGAAAAAAGTCCTGAAGCGTCAACCCGCCAAGGTGGCACGGTCGAAGGTCTCTTGGTTCACCCGCGGGCTGAGGCGCATCGCCAAGCTCATGCAAGCCCTCCTCCCCCTGGCCCCGCTCTGGAAAACATAGAAACTGATAGATGGTCAGGTGGCGAGCCCACACCATATCGACTCCGGCTTGCGCTTGGAGCTGATTTGCTGCGGTGATTGCTTATGGCGTGATAGCTATTCGGATAGCGGCATTCGTAATCACTGCGCGTCAATGCAAGCCCGGCATGATTCATCACTCAATAAAGTGAAATTCCTCACGTCTCTTGAGCGCTTGTCGTCGTCCTGCCAGTAGAAGTGGATTCGGTCAACGTAGGCGAGCGCCTCACGATTTTGGACATCACTGGCGGCGCGCGTGAGTGTATGGCATGGCGGGATGCAACCCGCGCCCGGATGGTGGACCATGCCGGTGGACCTGGACGCCCTCAGTCAAGCGGCATGGCGACCGGCGTCACGTGAAATCAGCGGCTTAGGATGTGGGAAGGCCGAAGTGGCTGGGGGACCTGGACCCCAAGCCGTTCAGTGCGGGTCGGTTACGTCGCTGAAAACGCTAGCCTAATCTGAACTCTCGCCGTGGTGTGATTCCGCAATGTGGACCACTCAAGGGGGCACGGTCAACCGCGCATAACGCATCGCTTTATGATTGATCTGAACGGGGTTGTCCCTTAGTCTTACTGAGTCAGAAAGTCGCGTCGTCCTGTGTCTAAACCGCGCCGTATGA
>CAXTBB010000082.1:0-7327 GCA_964242305.1 uncultured Solirubrobacteraceae bacterium | reverse complement strand
GGAACGGCTGGCCGTGGTCGTGGCCGAAGACGCGCGGGCCGAGCTTGTCGCTCATCCCGAAGCGCATGACCATCTGCTTGGCCGTCGCGGTGACCTTCTCGAGGTCGTTGCTCGCGCCGGTCGTGATCTCGCCGAAGACGATCTCCTCCGCGGCGCGCCCGCCGAGGGTCATCGCCATCGTGTCGTTGAGCTCGGCGCGCGTCGTGAGGAACTTGTCCTCGCTCGGCATCGAGATCGTGTAGCCGAGGGCTTGGCCGCGGGAGACGACCGAGATCTTGTGGACCGGGTCGGAGTGCTCGAGGAAATGCCCGACGAGCGCGTGGCCCATCTCGTGGAAGGCGGTGATCTCACGCGTCTTGTCGTCCATGACCCGGGTCTTCTTCTCCGGGCCGGCGATCACGCGCATGATCCCCTCTTCGAGCTCGACCTGGGTGATCTCGCGCTTGCCGTTGCGGGCGGCGAGCAGGGCGGCCTCGTTGACGAGGTTCGAGAGGTCGGCACCGGTGAAGCCGGGCGTCTGGCCGGCGAGCACGTCGGTGTCGATGTCCTTGGCCAGCGGCTTGCCGCGGGTATGGACGTCGAGGATCTTCTTGCGGCCGCCGCGGTCGGGGCGGTCGACGGTGATCTGACGGTCGAAGCGGCCGGGACGCAGGAGCGCGGGATCGAGGATGTCGGGCCGGTTGGTGGCCGCGATCATGATGATGTTGTCCTTGGCCTCGAAGCCGTCCATCTCGACCAGCAGCTGGTTGAGGGTCTGCTCGCGCTCGTCGTGTCCGCCGCCCATGCCGGCACCGCGGTGGCGGCCGACGGCGTCGATCTCGTCCATGAAGATGATGCACGGCGAGTTCTGCTTGGCCTGCTCGAAGAGGTCGCGGACGCGGGAGGCGCCGACGCCGACGAACATCTCCACGAAGTCCGAGCCGGAGATGGAGAAGAAGGGGACCCCGGCCTCGCCGGCGACGGCGCGGGCCAGCAGCGTCTTGCCGGTCCCGGGTGGGCCGTAGAGCAGGACGCCCTTGGGGATGCGGGCACCGAGGGCCTGGAACTTCTTCGGGTTCTCCAGGAACTCCTTGATCTCGTGGAGCTCCTCGACCGCCTCGTCGACGCCGGCGACGTCGCGGAAGGTGATCTTCGGCGAGTCCACCGAGAGCCGCTTGGCGCGCGACTTTCCGAAGCTCATGACCTTCGAGCCGCCGCCCTGGACCTGGTTCATCAGGAAGATCCACAGGCCGAAGAAGAGGACGAACGGAAGGACGTAGGTGAGCAGGCTGAGGATGACGCTCGACCGGGCCGGCTTCGTGTAGAAGGTCTCGATCTCGTTGTCGTCAGCGGCCTTGAGCAGACGCTGCGTGAGGATGGACGCGTAGGCGTCGCCCGGCACGCCGATCTCGTACTTCTGGCCGCCCTTGAGCGTGTACTGCAGCGACAGGTCCTTCGTCTGCAGCGTGGCCGACTGGATCTGACGATCGTTGAGCTGGCTGTAGAACTGCTGGAAGTCCGGCTTGTCCTTCTGCGAGGACTCCGAGATCAGCTTGGAGGCGAAGAACGCCAGCACGATCACGATCAGGATCGGGAAGGCGGCACTCTTGAAGAACCGGCTCATCTGCATGGAGAGTAGGGGTTGCTAGGGCTGCGCGAGCGCCGCGACAAAGGGCAGGTTACGCCATCGCTCCGCGTGGTCGAGCCCGTACCCCACCGCGAACTTGTCCGGGATCTCGAAGCCGATGTAGCGCGCGGGCAGCTCCACCGCCCGGCGGCTGGGCTTGGTCAGCAGCGCGCACACCTCCAGGGAGGCCGGGCCGCGCGCCTCCAGGGAGCGCATCAGATATTGCAGGGTGAGGCCGGAGTCGACGATGTCCTCGACGATCAGGACGTGGCGGTCCTCGATGGCCATGTCGAGGTCCTTGAGGATGCGGACGACGCCGGAGGACTCGGTGGCGCTGCCGTAGGAGGCGACCGCCATGAAGTCGACCTCGCAGGGGACGTCGATGTGGCGCATCAGGTCGGCCAGGAAGAAGACGGCGCCCTTGAGGACGCAGATCAGCAGCAGTGGTCCTTTGTCCTCGTAGTCGGCCGTGATCTCGGCGCCGAGCTCCGCCACGCGGTGCTGGAGGTCGTCGGCCTGGACGATGATCTCGCCAAGGGAGGCAGGGTCCTGCGTCACGAGGGCGTCGACCCTACCCGCACCAGCCCGCGGGAGACGGTGGCCCGCCGCCCGTAGCCGACGTCGAGGGCGCCGTGCTCGAGCTCGAGGACCTCGTCGACGCGATGGCCGACCGGCGCCTCGGCGAGCGCGATGAAGACCAGGCGGCGCAGCGCGGGCGCTAGCGCGGCCAGCTCGGCCCGCGGGATCTCGGCACGGCCGGCCACGACGTCGGCGACGAGACCGTCGAGCACCTCGGCCTCCGCGCGCAGGATCTCCAGGGTGGCGAGGACGTTGGCCTCGGCGGCGGGATGCAGCTCGCGCAGGGCGGGGACGAGACCGGCGCGGGCGCGGTTGCGCGCGTACCGCGGGTCGGCGTTGGACGCGTCCTCGCGCCAGGGCAGCCCGCGGGCGCGGTTGTGCGCCTCCGTCTGCGCCCGGGTCAGGTGCAGCAGGGGCCGGACGTGGCGGCCGTTGCGCTCGCGCATGCCCAGCAGGGCGCGGCGGCCTGGCGAGGCGGCGAGGCGGTACAGGACCGTCTCGACCTGGTCGGTGGCGGTGTGGCCCGTGGCGTAGTCGCCGTCCGTGAGGCGCTCGGCAGCGGCGTAGCGCTCGCGTCGCGCCCAGTCCTGGACGTTGCCGGTGGGGGGGGCGGGTGGGGACGGGTAGTGGACGTGGAGCTCGACGCCGAGCCGGTCGCACAGCTCGCGGCAGAAGGCCTCGTCGGCGCCGGCCTCCGCGCGCAGCCCGTAGTTCACGTGCAGGGCCGGTCCGCGCACCCGGTCCAGCAGGCAGACGGAGTCGCAACCCCCGCTCAGGAGCACCAGCATCATGCTACGAATGCCGCCGCGTTCGCGGCAGCTGGAGAGGGTCGCGTCGGCATTCGCTCAAGGCTCCTTGGGGCGGGCCAGGTAGAGCTCGGTGGCGTCGGCGAAGCCCTTGAGGCGGACCTCGCCGATGCGCTGGAAGGACAGATGCGGCGATCCGGCGTCGACGACCTCGCGGGTGACCAGCACCTCGTGCCCGGCCGCGCGCGCCCCCACGCGCGAGGCGAGGTTGACCGCCCGGCCGAAGTAGTCCCCGTCGCGATAGAGGACGGAGCCGACGTGGATGCCGATGCGCGGGAGTGGGCGCTCGGCCTGCAGCTCCTGGAAGCCGACCGCCCACTCCGTCAGCGACGCCGAGTCCGTCCCCACCACCATGACCGCGTCGCCGAGCGACTTCACGACCCGCGCCTCGTCGGGCAGGGTGTCCTCCACGCTCTGGACGAAGCGCTCGACGGTGTCCAGCGCGTGCTCCTCCCCCGCCTCCTCGGTCAGCCGCGTGTAGCCGGACAGGTCGGCGAAGGCGATCGCCACGCGCAGGCGGCCGAGGTCGAGCTCCTCCTCGGCCTCGAGGTGGCCGACCACGTCCTGCTCGACGAAGTGCGCGAGGTAGCGCTGGTGCAGGTGGTCCATGATCGGCGAGGCGAGGGGCAGCAGGTCGCGAGCGAGGCCCTCCATCTCCTCGGCCATCTCCAGGCCGGGGACGCCGTCGCGGATCAGCGGCTCGTGCACATAGAGGTGAAAGAGGCGGACCTCGGCGTCGGCGACGGCGCGCATCGCCTGCCCGTAGACGCGCACGAGCTGGAGGAAGGCGACCGTCGGCAGGCCCGCGTCGATGACGGCCGCGATGTAGCGCAGCAGCTGGAGGTCGTCCTCGCCGATGGCGTCGAGCTCGTCCGCCGGGAACCCGATCAGCCCCCAGACGCGGCGGATCATGTCCTCCTCGAGGCCGGTCTCCAAGGCGACGTCGTCCAGCGTGTAGAACCCGTCCTCCGACGGCGAGGGGAACATGTCCTCCATGTATCCGAAGGCCAGGCGCCCGGACTGCGAGGCCTTGCGCAGCGCGTCGAGTGGATAGCCGCGCCGGCGCAGGCGGGCGACGATGCGCGCGTGGGCGACGGCCGCGGGCGTCCAGCGGTTGTCACGCATGGGGACGACCCCGCCCCGCACCCACCGGCGCAGCGTGTCGGCGGTGACGCCGACCTCGCTGGCCACGTCGGCGGCGGTCCGGTTCGTCACGGGTACCCGTTGTCGCCGAAGGCGAAGACGGAGTCGGGAGTAAAAGCGGCGAGGTCGCCTCTCGGACGGCCCCGCCGCATGCGGGCAATGCGGCCCGCTTCCTCGGCCGGCGGCGTTCGTCTGACGGCGACGCCTTGCAAGAGCCCGAAGCCCTCACTTCCCGACCTTCCGGTGCCCTGAGGTCTACTCCCCGGCAGCGTTCTCGTCAACCCCTGAGTCAGGAAAAAACGAGATGCGGATAGTCGGTCTCGACGAGCGTCCGGTACTGCTCGAAGACGGGCTTGGTGATCGGCAGGATCGCCAGCGCCGCCTTGACGTCGCCGCCCGTCTTGATCTTGCGGCGGGCGATCGCCATCGCGACGTTCTCCTTGCCCTGGAAGTACTTGTTCGCGGTCTCGGAGGACATCGTCATCCGGACGCGCGGCTCCCAGTCGACCTCGTCCGTCCACAGCCACAGGAGGTTGCCTTCCTCGCCCTCGCGGGTGGCGCGGATGTTGACGACGAGGTCGAGGTCGGAGAACTCGAAGCGCTGCGGGGTGTCGGCGGCCTTGAGCTTCGGGCCCATGTCCGGGTCCTCGGACATGAGCGCGAACGTCTTCTCCATGACCTCCCGGAACTCGTCCGGCGACTGGAAGGCGTCCGCCATCAGGAGGAGCTGCCGCCGCTGCTCGGCGCGCTCTTGGCGGCTGGGCTCGAAGACGCAGCCTGCTTGGCGGTCGAGGCGGTCTCCGCGGCGGCCTTCTTCGCGGGCGCCGCGGCCTTCGCGGCGGCCTTCTTCGCGGGCGCCGCAGCCTTCGCGGCGGCCTTCTTCGCGGGCGCCGCAGCCTTCGCGGCGGCCTTCTTCGCCGGCGCGGCCTTCTTCGCGGCGGCCCGCTTCGCAGGCGCGGCCTTCTTCGCAGCCGAGCGCTTCGCGGCGGCGGCCTTCTTCGCGGCCGGCTTGCGCTTGGCGGCGCGCTTCTTCGCGGCGGGCTTGCGCTTGGCCGCGGCCTTGCGGGCGGCGGGCTTCTTGGCGGTGGCGCCGCCGCGGGTGGCGCGCTCCGCGACGTTGCGGACCGCCTCCGTCGCCGAGGTGGCGGCGGCGCTGGCGCGCGACTGGCCCGACTTCTCGAGGTCGGCGACGCGGCTGCGCAGCCCGGCGACCTCGTCACGCAGGGTCTCGAGCGTCTCGATCACCCGGCGCTCGTCGACCGTCTCGCGCAGGCGGACGAGCGCGGCACCGAAGTCGTCAAAGACGTCCTGCATGCGCCGTTGGGCACCGGAGGCGCCACCCGCGGCCCCCTGGAAGGTACGCTCGACCGCGTCCCGGAGCGCATCGGCCGGATTGGCGGATGCCTTCTTGCTTGCCTTCTTCGACTTCTTGGCCATGGCGCGCGAGCCTACCTGGTTACGACCCCATGCGCCCGTGGCGGAGCGGGTGCTCGTCCCCGGTGATCCCGGCCGTGCGCTGCGCCTGGCCGTCGGTCTCTGTCCCGACTCACCCGTCCCGAGGATGCTCAACCACCACCGCGGGCTGTGGGGCTATACGGGGACGGCGAGCGACGGCGCCCCGCTGACGGTGCAGAGCTCGGGCCTCGGCGGGCCGAGCGCGGCGGCCGTCGTGGGCGACCTCGCGCTGCTGGGAGCCCGCCGCCTGGTCCGGATCGGGACCTGCGTGGCCGTCGATCCGGCGCTCGCGCCCGGCGCGCAGATCGACGCGGACGGCGTCGCCTCCACCGACCTCGTCACCGACGCCGTTCCCGCGGGCACGCGCGCGCGAGACCTGACGACGGCGGGCTTCCTCGCCGCGGCGGCTCGGTGCGGGCTCGCCGCCAGCGTGCTGCTGGTCGTCGTCGAGGACGCGGCCGGCGCCCGTCTCGGCGACGAGGCGCTGCACGCGGCCGAGCTCGAGCTCGGCCGCCGCGCCCTTGCGCTGCTGGCCTAGGTGGCGGCCGGCTTGGCCTTCGGCTTCGGCTTCGGCTTCGCTTGGTCGCCGAGGGCCTTGATCGCCTCCGTGAGCTCGTCGAGGCGCGCGGCGAGGTCGTCTCCGTCGGCGGCCGCCTTCGTGGAGGACTCGAGCCGGCGGTCGAGGCGGTCCAGCGTGTCCTCGATCCCCTCCAGGCGCTGGGCGACGGAGCGCAGCCGGCGGGTGAGGCGTTCGATGTCCGCCGCGGACGGGATGTTGAGCGCACCCATCGCCGTCTCCTGCGCCTGCACCGCGCGCTCGCGCGCGTCGAACGCCCGGGTCAGCGCGCTGGAGACGAGCGGGTTCTCGAGTAGGTCCTGGGCGAGCTTGCCCAGCGCCTTCTCGCCTTCGGTGGAGAGCCGCTCGCGCAGGTTCTTGGGATCCTCGGTCATGGGCGCTGACGCTACTCGCCATGCCTGGTCTGACATTGTCTCACCCTCGACTCCAGGGTCACAGTGCTCTCGGCGACGTTGAGCGGACGTTGCGTCCGCATGAACACCACCGTGCAAACGGGGTCATTTCGGCCGATGACGGGGTACGCTGCCGCCACAACGCAGTGTTAACGCTCTTTCGTTGCATCGGCCCCGGGGGGTCAATAGGTTTGCGGCGAGAGGGAGGAGAAGGTCAGGGGATGACACGTCGCAAGCCGCTCACAGCGCTGGCCCTAGCCGGGACAGTCGCCACCATCGTCGCCTTCTCGGCGGCGCCGGCGTCTGCTGCCCAGCGGACGTTCGTGGTCACGCTCCTCGGCGGCGGCCAGGTGACGGTGACGCTCGACGTCCCTGAGGGCACTCCGGTCGACCAGATCACCTTCCCGGGCCTGGACCTCCCGGTCCTGAGCGTCCAGGAGATCACCCCCCCGCCGTCCCCCATCACCACCGCGCCCGGGACGCCCACGCCCACGCCCGGCAGCACCCTGCCGAGCGCCACGCCCGGGAACGCTTCGGGTGACGCGCCGGCGGCGGCGGACGGTTCGTCGCAGTCGGGTCAGAAGACCGAGCAGCGCAAGGCCAGGGGTGATGACTCGGTGGTGGAGGATCTCGCGTCGGCGGTGGAGGATGAGGGTGCGGCGAAGGAGCGCAAGGATGCTCCGGCGGATGATCCGGGCCGGAACACGGATGGGACGCCGACGCCTGAGAATCCGTCGTTTAGTCTGGCGACGCCGGGGGCGGCGCCGAT
>CAXTBB010000081.1:606-7523 GCA_964242305.1 uncultured Solirubrobacteraceae bacterium | reverse complement strand
CCGATCGCGATGCACCAGGCGATCCAGTTCATGATCGCCGACATGGCCACCAAGGTGCACCTGTCGCGCCTGGCCACCTGGCACTCCGCGGTCCTCCTCGACCAGGGCCGCCGCAACACGATCGAGTCCTCGCACGCCAAGCGCTACGCGGCCGACTCCGCGATGGAGGTCACCACGGACGCCGTGCAGGTCTACGGCGGCTACGGCTTCATCAAGGAGTACCCGGTCGAGAAGCTCATGCGCGACGCCAAGATCATGCAGCTCTACGAGGGCACGGCCCAGATCCAGCGCCTCGTCATCGCCCGCGAGACGCTCCTCCCCCGCCGCGTCGAGGAGACCGTCCCCGCCTAGCTGCACGTGTTGCGCATCCAGGAGATGCGCTAGACGTGCCGCGTCCGGATCGCCTCGCGTATCTGCGCGGCGATCCGGGCGTGACGCCGGTGGACGTCCGCCGGTAGGTAGCGCAGGACGAGGTCACCGGCAAGGCCGAGGTCGTTATCCCGTGCTGCATCCGTCTGCAGCATCGCCGGGTTGACGTGGTGGTTGCCGTACACCTCGACGGTCAGGCGGGCGGCCGCCCAGCGGAAGTCGACCCGCTTGCCGCGGATCTTCGCCTGGTAGTCGGGCTCGGGGAGTCCATGACGGCGGATGACCTTGGTCCTGAACGCATCCTCAAGTGGCGACTCCGTCGGTGACAGATCTTCCAACTGCTCGCCGAGAAGGGCGGAAGGTCGCCGCGCGTTCGCCGCTCTCAGTGAGCTGAGGTCGAAGAGGCTCCGGTACTGCAGCTGCCTGAGCATCCCGTGGATGCGGTCAGGGTCATCGAGCTCATGCGCGAGATCGACCGCCGTGCGGGATGGGCTGGTGAGGGGGATGTCATCGACGACGTCGACCTCGTCGGCAGGCAGCGGACTTGCATGGAAGATGATTCCGGGTCGGCTGCGTGTGCCGCGGCGTGGAACCGTCACCTCGACGCGCGCGAGCTCACCTCGGTAGATCCGCCACAAGACGCCGGCCGGCCGGTGGCTGAGAACAGCGTCCTCGCCACCCGCGAGGACGGCCGCGAGCCAGCGGCGCTCGCGGGTGATGGCTGGGTGGCCGACCGCGAAGACGCCGCGGTGGACCCGCCACAGCCGCCCCGCCGCGACCCCTTTCTCGATGCCGCTCCTCCCGATTCCGCACGCGGCGAGCTGGCCGGTGGTGATCAGCCCGTGCTGGGTCGACGCTTTCACCGAGGCCTGCCTCCAGGGCTGCACGTTTTGCGCATCCATCAGATGTCCTAGGCGTGGAGGCTCGGAAATGACTCATACGCTGGAGGGGTGGCGCGGGCGAAGGACATCGAGAAGGCGGTCAAGGAGGCCGCGGGGGCCGGGTCGCAGGACCCGCTCATCGGCGACCTGCGCCGCGGCGGGCTGCTCCCGCTGCTCGTCCTGCACTTCGTCACCGAGCGGCCGTGCTACGGCAATCAGCTCATCGAGCGGATCGCGGCGCTGACCGCGGGGGCGCTCGCAGTCAACCCGAACACGATGTACCCGCTGCTGCGCAACCTGGAGGCGAAGGGGCTGATCGCGGGGGAGTGGGAGCACCCGGAGCGGCGCTCGCGGCGCTTCTACGCGATCACGGAGGCGGGCGCGGCGGAGTGCGCGGTGCTGCGGGCCGAGGTGGAGCCGCGGCTGCAGCGGATCTCGCGGTCGATCGGCGCGATCCGCGCCGAGCTGAAGTCGTGACGACGATCCGCGCGGGCGTCCCGCTGAGCGTGGCCCCGGCGGCGGCGCGGGCGCTCTGGTACGACACGCGGCGCTGGCCGACGTTCGTGGACGGCTTCCACGCCGTGGTCAGCCAGGACCCCGAGTGGCCCGACGGCGGCCGGGTGGTGTGGATGTCGACCGCCGCGGGCCAGGGACAGACGCGCGAGATCATCGTCGACGTCGACACGGTCGAAGTGGAGACGGAGGACTTCCGGGCCACACGCGCGCTGACGTTCGCCGAGGACGGCGTCCGCATCACCTTCGACTACGAGCTCAAGCGCCGCAACCCGTGGACGCCGATCCTGAACGCGCTGTTCATCCGCCGCGAGCTCCAGGCGTCGCTTCAGCGGACCCTGCGGCGCTTCGCCATCGAGGCCGGCGACGCGGCTTGACAGCCGGTCAGCACAGCGACGAGACTGGCGCCGTCCCGTCTCCGTCGTAAAGGAACCTGCCGTGTCTCGCCCCATCCCGCGCCTCGCGATCCTCGTCGCGGCGCTCGCGTGCCTCAGCCTGGCGGCCACACCCGTCGTCTCCGCTGCCCCGGGCGCCTCCCACGCCCACAAGGCCAAGAAGAAGGCAAAGCGCGGGCCGCGCGGCAAGCAGGGGGTCAAGGGCGACAAGGGCGACAAGGGCGACGCCGGGGCGAAGGGCGACAAGGGGGACAAGGGCGACAAGGGGGACAAGGGCGACAAGGGGGACAAGGGCGACAAGGGGGACCGTGGTCCCAGCGAGGGCTACAGCTTCTTTCAGAGCGGCAGCATCGCGTCGACCTCGCCGTACATCCCGGCGCCCGCGAACACGACCACCTACCTCCCAGCGGTCTACACGACGAGCGGGACCATCCCGGCCGGCGCGTACGCGGTGACTGCCCGTTTCCTGTTCGGGGCGACCACCGCGAACCAGACATTCATCTGCACCCTGAGCGGGCAGGCGGGCAACTTCGACGTCATCCAGCTGACCCCGCCGGCCAACCAGACCAGCGTCGTGACGCTCACGGGCACGACCACCACGACGGATGCAGGAGCCTTGGCGATCGTCTGCCAGCACTTTCCGTCGTCGGCGCCGAACGACGACCACAACGACATCATGACGGTGGCCTTCTCGCACTTCACCGCCATCCGGCTGGGCAGCGAGACGCACGCCTAGCCGAACTCGGTGACCCGTCCCGGGCGCTCAGCCCGGGGCGGGCAGCGCCGGCGGCTCGTCGACGATGTCGAGGTGGCCGACCAGGCCCGAGAGCTCGAGCACGCGGTCCAGGAAGTCCGGGCCGCGGACGAGCACGAGCCGGCGACCGTCCTGCTCGGCGCGCGCCTGCGTGCGCATGATCAGGCGCAGGGCCATCGAGTCCAGGAAGTTCAGCTGGCGCAGGTCGAGGACGACCGTCGGCCACTTCTCGCCCTCGACGGCGACGAGGGCGTCGTCGAACGCGGGCGAGCTGTAGAGGTCGAGATCCCCTCGCAACTTGAGGTGGACCTGGACGGTGTCATCCACGCGCTCGATGCTGAAGCTCTCCATTGCGCGGGAAACCTACCGGTTCCGGGCGTGCCGTAGCCTGCCGCCGATGTTCGTCTCCACGGTCGGGCTGACCGCAAACACCGAGCTGGAGGAGGCACTTGGCGCGGCCGGGCTCACCGTCGCTCGCGACGACCTCGGCGCCGCCGATCTCGTCCTCGTCGAGAACGCCACGCCGGAGACGCTCGCCGACCTCGACACCCGGACGCCGAGCCGCGCGATCTTCGCGCTCCTGGACGGGTGCGAAGACGTCACCGGACTGGCCGACGCGACGTCGCGCCCGGAGCTGGTGGTCGGCTTCCGCCTCGTCGGCAAGCGGCTGGTGGAGATCGTCGAGGGGGAGGAGACCGCGGACGCGACCGCACAGGCGGCCGCCAATCTCGCCCAGGCCCTGCGCCGTCAGGCCGTGCGCTGCGGGCAGCCACTGGCCGGCCAGGTGGAGACGCTGGAGGACGCCTGCGACGTCGTCGAGGCCGGGCTGGCCGAGATCCGCGAGGTCGACCTCGCGCTGGCGCTCTCGGGCGCGGACCGGCCGTTCGCGAGCGCCGACGAGGCCGGGCTGGAGACGCTCCCGGACCCGCCGCCACTCGTCCGTCGCCTGATCGCGCAGGGCCGGACGGGACGCGCCAGCGGTCAGGGCTTCTACCCGTACCCGCTCGGGGACGCGGACGGCCCGGTCATCCCGGTCACGCGCGGCGACGTCACCGTGCTGTGGCTGGCCAACCCGCCCGCCAACTCGCTGTCGCCCGACGTGCTCGGTGCCCTCGCGTCCGCCTGGGACGCGATCGCGACCCCGGCCGTGGTCATCGCCTCCGCCAACCCGGCGCTGTTCTGCGCCGGGGCCGACATCAAGGCGTTCGCGGCGATGACGCCGGAGGACGCCCGCTCGCTCGCCGCCGGCGCGCACGCCCTCTTCGAGGCATGGGAGCGCTCGCGCGTCGTCACCATCGCCGCCGTCAACGGCCTGGCGCTGGGCGGTGGCTGCGAGCTGGCGATGGCGTGCGACGTGCGCATCGCCGCCGAGTCGGCCAGCTTCGGTCAGCCGGAGATCAACCTCGGCATCATCCCCGGCTTCGGCGGCACCCAGCGCCTGCCCCGGCTCGTCGGCCACGCCAAGGCGCTCGAGATGAACCTGTCGGGCGAGGCGATCTCCGCCGCCGACGCCTTCGCCCACGGCCTCGTCAACGACGTCGTCGCCGACCACGAGCTCTTCGACCATGCGCTCAACTGGGCCGGCAAGCTGGCCGGGCAGGCGCCGCTCGCCGTCGAGCAGATCAAGCGGGTCACCGGGCACGGGAACCGCGCCGAGACGGACGGCTTCGCGGCCGCGTTCGCGTCGTCGGACGCGCGCGAGGGCATCGGGGCGTTCCTGGAGAAGCGCCGCCCGCGCTGGCAGCGGAGCGAAGGCGAAGCCTTCAGCGATGGCGACCGAAGCGAGACCGGATGAGCGCGCAGCGCCTCGCCGAGCTGCTGCGCGAGGCGGACGGGGCCGCCGTCGCGCTCACCGGCGCGGGCGTGTCGGTGCCGTCGGGGATCCCGGACTTCCGCTCCCCCGGCACCGGGCTGTGGGAGAAGGTGGACCCGATGGAGGTCGCGCACATCGCCGTCTTCCGCCGTGACCCGCAGACGTTCTGGAGCTTCTACGGCCAGCGCTTCGCCACCCTGAGCGACAAGCAGCCCAACGGCGCCCACCACGCGCTGGCCGAGCTCGAGCGTCGCGGCCTGCTGCGCGCCGTCGTGACCCAGAACATCGACGGCCTGCACACGGCCGGCGGGGTCACCGATCTGATCGAGGTGCACGGGTCGATACGCAGCGCGACCTGCCTGGTCGACGGCGAGCGCGTCGAGCTGGCCGAGGTGCGTGAGCGCATGGCCGCTGCCGAGGACGGCGTGCCCCGGTGCGCCGCCGGCCACCCCCTCAAGCCCGACGTCGTCCTGTTCGGCGAGATGCTGCCCGAGGCGGAGATCAGCCGCGCGTTCGTGCTGGCCGGTGCGGCGCGGCTGCTGCTGTGCGTCGGCTCGTCGCTCGAGGTCCACCCCGTCGCCGGACTGCCGGAGATCACCCGCGCGGCCGGGGGCGAGGTGGCGATCGTCACCGCCGGCCCGACCCCCTACGACGACGTCGCCGCCGTCAAGCTGTCCGGCGACGTGGTGGAGGAGCTCGATGCGGTCCTGGCGTCGCTCTAGCGCGCTGATCGTCGTCGCCCTGGCCGGGTGCGGAGGCGGCGCCAAGCAGGCGAGCGCACCGGCGGCGAGCGCGTCCCCGACCCCGCCGCCGTCCGCGCAGCTCAAGTACGACCTGCTCACCGCCGCCATCCAGCTGGACGCCTACCGCCTGTCCGAGAAGACCTTCACCGCCGACGAGACCAAGCTCGGCCCCGCCTTCCCGGACACCGTCACCGTCAAGACCGCTGACGCGAACTCCTTCTACATGGCCGCCCGCGACAACAAAGGCATCCGCTACGTCCTGCGCCGAACCGGCAACGTCACCGAGCGCACCTGCGACCCGCCCGACGAGGACGTCTGCCCCGACGGCCGCTGGTAGTTCAGTCGAAGTCACCCGCGTTGAACTGCACGTCTCCGACGCGGCCCTTCCGGTACTCGATGTCGAGGGTCGTGGTGCCGAGGAGGGACTCGCCGATCGAATAGGAGCGGCCGTCGCCGCCGAGGCGCGCCCTCACGCCGGCTCGTGACAGCCCGCGGAGGGTTCCGCACCGGGCGAACCCGTCGGCGAGGAGCTCGCGCTGCGAATGCGTGTCGAGGGGACCCGGCCTGCCGTCCGCCGTGCGGAACGCGAACGGGTCGACGGCGTCGCAGTCGAGCGCCGGCACCGCGGCGGCGGCGACGGCCCCGGCGGCTGCGAGGCCCGCCAGCGTGCCGACGCCACCGAGCACCACCCGGCGCGGGAGCGAGCTCGGAAGGGCCGTGGCGAGGGCGGCGGCGAACGCGAAGACGGCGGTGAGGAGCCACAGGCGCTCCCTCAGATCCCCCGCGCCGACGCCGGCATCGGCACGCAGCCGCAGGAGGCCGAGTGCGGACCGCGCGACGAGGGCGCCCACCATCCCGGCCACGGCCGCGACGGCCGTGAAGGCCATCTGAACGGGCGCGGCCTGGTCGGACCAGCGGCCGCGGACGACGACCCAGGTGGTCACCAGCGCGGTGAACGGCGTGAGCGCCAGCCACGCGATCAGCCTGTGCTCTTCGCCGAAGGCGTACGCGAGGCCCAACCAGAACGCTGCGACCCCGATGGCGACGAGCAGGGTGAGCGCGACGACCGCGCGCCAGAGTGCGTGCCCCACCAGCGGCATGGCGCTCAGTATGTCGCGGAGGCGGTGCGGGCGCGGAGGGTGGCCTCGAGCTTCTCGAGGGCCTCGGTGATGGTGGTGACGGTGGCGGCGGACGGGCCGCCCTGGAGGGACTCGTTGGCGGCCCGGGCGAGGGCGTCGCGGAACGCCTCCAGCTCGTCGAGCCGGCGGCCGACGGTCTCCTGTCCGCGGAAGGCGGCCAGCTCGGCGAGGGCGGCCTCGAGTGCGAGGTGGACCTGCAGGGCGGCCTCGCGGGGGCGCTCCTGGTCGAGGTCGAGGCGGCCGCGGAGCGCGAGCTCCTCGCAGGCGAGCACCGCGTCGCGGCCGCCCAGCAGCGCGGCGAAGCGCTCCT
>CAXTBB010000081.1:0-596 GCA_964242305.1 uncultured Solirubrobacteraceae bacterium | reverse complement strand
GCTTCCGGCGACCGCGTGCGCCCTTGTCCTCCGCAGGCGGGATGTCGCGGGCGGCGGTCCAGGCGCCGTCGGCGACCTCGACGCCCTGGCCGTAGCCGATCCGCAGCGTGAGCGCCTGCTCGGCGGTCACCTCGCGCAGCACGGGGTCGGCGGTGGCGGCGCGGAAGGCGCGCAGGGCGCCGTTGAGGATGTGCATCGCGACCTCGATGGCGGCGCGGGCCTCGTCGTCTGCGAGCGACTCGAGCTGGGCGCGGGCCTGCTCGTCGTCGACGACGGCGGTCTCGACGAGGGTGGCCCGACTCAGCCCGGTCTCGGCCGGGATGTTCTGAGGCTCCTGCTCGCGGCCCCAGCGGCGCGAGCGACGCTGGGGGACCGTGGGCCAGGAGGCGAAGACGATGACGTGGTGGGCGTCCTCCCCCGCGTGGTCGCGGAGGAGGTAACGGCCGTCATCGGGACCGAGGGGCCAGGCGAACTCGAACTGGACGAAGCGGTAGACGCGGTCCGTCAATCGCCCGCGGCGGCCTTGTCAGCGGCCCGCAGGGCGAACTTCGAGGGGCCGGGCTTGACGACCGGTTCGTCGATCTCGTTGAGGCGGT
>CAXTBB010000080.1:0-8623 GCA_964242305.1 uncultured Solirubrobacteraceae bacterium | reverse complement strand
CCTTCAGCGACGGGTAGCGCGGCTCGTTGATCGCGTCGCCGACCGAGATGACGGCCGGGGTGGGGATCTCCACCGTGTCGTAGCCGTACTCGGCCTGGCGCTCGGCGGTCAGCTTGCCCTCGGTGACGTCCATCTTGATGACCTGCGTCAGCGACGGCATCTTGAGGTGATCGGCCACGACGGCGCCGATCGTGTAGCACTCGCCGTCGTCGGACTGCTGGCCGAGCAGGACCAGGTCGGGGCTCTCCTTCTCGAGCGTCTTGGCCAGGGCGAGGCCCGTGGCGGCGACGTCGGAGCCGGCGACGGCCTCGTCGCAGAGGTGCACGGCGCGGTCGACGCCCAGCGAGATCGCCTTGCGGATCGCGCGGTCGGCGGACTCGGGGCCCATCGACACGGCGACGACCTCGTCGACGGTGACCGCGCCCGCTTCCTTGATGCGGACGGCCTCCTCGATGGCGTGCGTGTCGTAGGGGTTGAGGTTCTTCTCCCCACCGCGATCCATGCGACCGTTGCTCAGTCGCTTCTGGACGGCGGCGTCCGGAACCTCTTTGACCAGGACGCAGATCTTCACGGGCTACTCCTCGATGGGAACTATTGACTGACCAGTCAATCGGAAGGTGGTGCTGCGCCCATCCTACCGCCGCGGGAACCGGTTCGTTACGCCCGGCGTGAACGAACCTCCGTCGAACGTCCACAGCTCGGCGGTGATCGTGGTGGCGTCGGCGCGGACGACGTAGAAGCCCTTGACCGGCTCGAGGATGTGGCTGGGGCTCGGACCCTCGATGCCGAGGACGACTCCACCCCGCCCACCCGTGAGGTGGGCGTGGTGGTAGTGGCCGGCGAGGAGGACGTCGACGCCGGCGTCCTCGGCCGCCTTGAGCGCGAGCGCGGCGCCCTCGAGAGGGCGGCGGACGATCGGGTGGTGGGTGACGAGGACGCGCAGCGCGCCGGGGTCGCCCTCGGCGAGGCGGGCGATCTGGCGGATGCGGTCGGGCTTCAGGCGGCCGGTGACCTTGCGGCGGGTGGTGTCGAGGCCGAGGACGCGCAGGCCGGGAGCGGTCAGCAGCGGCGCCTTGACGCGCGTGATCAGGCGGTGGTAGCGGCCGACCGGGACCAGGACGCGGCGGACCAGGTTGTAGAGCGGGACGTCGTGGTTGCCGGGGATGGCCAGCCACGGGGCGTCGAGCGCGTCCAGGAACGCGCGAGCGCGGCGGAACTGACTGGCGCGGGCGCGCTGGGTGAGGTCGCCGCCGACGACGACGAGTTGCGGCTCGATCTCCTTCAGCGCCCTCAGGAGCGCGTCTATGGTGCCCGGCGCGTCCCGACCGAAGTGAGGGTCGGTGACGTGCGCGAAGACGATTTCAGGCAGCGCCGCGTTCGCCGACGTTGTCCTTGATGAAGTCGACGATCGCCTGGGTCGGCGCGCCCGGCGTGAAGATCTCGGCGACCCCGAGCTCCTTGAGCTCCGGGATGTCCTGGTTGGGGATGGTGCCACCGAGGATGGTCACGATCTCCGTCGCCTCCTGCTCCTTGAGCAGGTCCAGGATGCGCGGCACCAGCGTCATGTGCGCGCCGGAGAGGATGGACAGGCCGATCGCGTCGGCGTCCTCCTGCAGCGCCGTCTCGACGATCTGCTCCGGCGTCTGGTGCAGGCCGGTATAGACGACCTCCATGCCGGCGTCGCGCAGCGCGCGGGCGATGATCTTCGCCCCGCGGTCGTGGCCGTCCAGGCCCGGCTTGGCGACAACCACACGGATCTTGCGGGACTCGGCCATGGGGCGCAGGATACGCCTTCGCTTCCGGCCGGGCGGACATAGGTCGGCCCGGCTCCCGAGGCCAGACTGGCGGCATGGCTCCCAAGGCACTCACGCCCGCCGACCTGCGCCGCCCCGGCGTCTGGGGTCGGCCGGTCCGCACCTACCCGACGATCCAGGCCCGCCCGGTCCGGAGCGTCACGCCTCCGAAGCCCCCACCTGGTCGCGCGGCTCGCGCCTGAGCGGTCAGAAGACGGGCGTCTCCCGGTACGAGCCCCAGACCTCCTGCAACGCCATGACGATCTCGCCCTCGGAGACGTGCGCCTCGGCCGCGACGACGAAGGCCGGGAGGAGGTTCGCGTCGCCGGCGGCGACGCGACGGATCTCGGTCAGCGCCGCCTCGACGTCCTCGGTCTCGCGGCGGGCCTTGACGCCCTGCAGGCGGTCGATCTGCTTGCGCTCGAGGGCGGGGTCGATGCGCAGCGTCTCGATGTCGCCCTCCTCGCCCTCGGTGAACTCGTTGACGCCGACGGTGATGCGCTCGCCGCGGTCCTGGCGCAGCTGCAGCTCGTAGGCGGA
Source organism: uncultured Solirubrobacteraceae bacterium (assembly GCA_964242305.1). Taxonomy (GTDB): domain Bacteria; phylum Actinomycetota; class Thermoleophilia; order Solirubrobacterales; family Solirubrobacteraceae; genus DATLGB01. Next base: position 6,290 of record CAXTBB010000080.1, on the reverse strand, counting down.
CTCGGCGATCTCGCGCTGCGGGAAGCCCTCCTTGACGGCGTTGACCATCCCGCCCAGCTCGTCGATCTTGCGGAAGTACTCGTAGGCCTGCGCCTCGATCGCGTCCGTCATCGCCTCGACGGCGTAGGACCCGCCGAGCGGATCGATGTGGGCCGTGACCCCCGTCTCGTGCGCGATCACCTGCTGCGTGCGCAGCGCGGTCCGGACCGCGGTCTCCGACGGCAGCGCGAGCGCCTCGTCATAGGAGTTCGTGTGCAGCGACTGCGTCCCGCCGAGGACGCCGGCCAGCGCCTCGATCGCCGTGCGCACGATGTTGTTCAGCGGCTGCTGGGCGGTCAGCGAGACGCCGGCGGTCTGCGTGTGGAAGCGCATCAGCCACGAGCGCGGGTTGGTCGCCCCGTAGGTCTCGCGCAGCTCGCGCGCCCAGATGCGGCGTGCGGCCCGGTACTTGGCGATCTCCTCGAAGAAGTCGATCTGGGCGTTGAAGAAGAAGCTCAGCCGGGGGGCGAAGGCGTCCACGTCCACTCCGCGATCGATCGCCTGCTCGACGTAGGTGAGGCCGTCCTTCAAGGTGAACGCGAGCTCCTGCGCGGCGGTCGACCCGGCCTCGCGGATGTGATAGCCGGAGATGGAGACCGGATGCCAGCGCGGCATCTCGGTCGTGCACCACTCGATCAGATCGCCCATCAGGCGCATCGCCGGGTCGACCGGGAAGCACCACTCCTTCTGGGCGATGTACTCCTTGAGGATGTCGGCCTGCACGGTGCCCGCGAGCCGGTCGCGGGGGACGCCGGAGCGCTCGGCAGCCACCACGTAATAGGCCATCATGATCGCGGCGGGCGCGTTGATGGTCATGGAGACCGACGTCGCCCCCAGGTCGATGCCCTCAAAGAGCGTCTGCATGTCGTCGGGCGTGTCGATCGCGACCCCCTCGCGGCCGACCTCGCCGAGCGACATGTAGTGATCGGAGTCGTGACCCATCAGCGACGGCATGTCGAACGCGGTCGAGAGGCCCTGCTGGCCGTGGTCGAGCAGGTACCGGAAGCGCTCGTTGGTCTCCTCGCTGGTCCCGAAGCCCGCGAACTGGCGCACCGTCCACTGACGGCCGCGGTACATGCTCGGGTACACGCCGCGCGTGAAGGGGTACTCGCCCGGGACGCCGATCGCGTCCTCGTCGGGAAGATCCGCCGCCGTGTAGAGCGGCTTGACCTCCTCGCCCGACAGCGTCAGGAAATAGCGATCGAGCTGCGGCGTCTCGGCGTACCGGCGCGCCCACTCCTCGTACAGGTCGGCCGTGGTGGCGGTCATCGTCACAAGATAGTCGGAAGTCCTCCTAAATGGCGAAGTCGCCCGCGGCGACCCGCAGCTCGCGCAGCAGCGCGGTCACGGACTCCTGGCCGTCCTCCTCCAGCGCGCCCATCGCGAAGTCGATCGCGTGCAGGGCCTTCGTGGCCGCGCGCGCGACCCGCCTCCCCTCGTCGGTGATCTCGGCGAGCGTGGCGCGGCGGTCCTCCGCGTGCGGGACGCGGCGGACGAGCCCGTCGCGCTCGAGCTTGTCGACGATGTTGGTGACGCTGGTGCGATGCACCTGCAGCCGCTCCCCCACCTTGCCCAGCGGCAGCGCCCCCTCGCGCGAGAACAGCAGCAGCATCAGGGCCTCGTAGCGCGGGAAGGTGAGCCCGAACGGCCGCAGCGCGTCGTTGAGGTGGGCGAGCAGGACCTGCTGCGCGCGCATCACGCTGGTCACGGCGGCCATGGCGGCCAGCGGCGCGTCGGGCCAGCGCTCCGCCCATTGGCGCCGCGCCTCCTCGATCGGGTCGATGCGCAGCATCCGGCGCGGCTACGCCTCGGCGAGGATGATCGCCAGCAGCCCGAGGCCGAGGATGACCCCCGCGGCGGTGATCGCGAACGTGACGCGGCCGTCGGCGCCGACGTAGCGATCCTCGTTGAGGGCCCGCTGGACGACGACCCGGCGCCACTCCGCGTAGCCGATGCAGAACGTCCCCAGCACCGCGAAGCCGGCGCCGAGCACCGTGTAGGGCCAGCGGTGGGTCGCGTTGGAGAGCTCGGGGACGACGCGGGCGGCGGCCAGCGCCACGGTCAGGGTCGTCAGCCCCGTGCGCCACCAGGCCAGGTAGGTGCGCTCGTTGGCCAGCCAGGTGCGGCGGGTGACGTCGCGCTCGCTCGCCTCAGGTGACATGGACGGTGACTCTCGCAGCCGCGTTGTTGCAGTAGCCCTTCGGGTTCCACAGCAGCGCCGGGTCGCGCGGCTGGGTGGCGGCGGAGGAGTCCCAGGCGCGGACGGAGATGTCGTGCCGGCCGGGCGCGAGGTCGACGGACAGCTTCCACTGGCGCCAGGCCCAGCGGCCGAGGTCCTCGAGCAGCTCGGCCTGCCGGACGTCGCCGCCGTCGACCTCGACGTCGACGCGGGTCACCGCGCGCTCGCCGCCGGCGAACGCGTAGCCGCGCAGCTCGGTCGGCCCCGCTGGGACGGTGGCGCCGTCGGCGGGGGCGAGCACGTCGGAGTTCAGCGCGACGATGCCGAGGCTGAAGCCGGCACCGGGCGCCGGCTCGCCGTCGGGCGGGAGCATCCGGTAGACGACGTGCTGGAAGTAGCCCTTCCAGGGCTCCGTGCGCAGCTCGATCGTGTCCAACCACTTGATCGAGCGCGCGCCGATGTAGCCGGGGACGACCGAGCGCAGCGGCGCGCCGTGGACCGGCGTGAGCGGCGCGCCGTTCATCTCGAAGGCGAGCAGGACCTCAGGCCGCAGCGCCTTCTCGAGCGGGACGGAGCCGCCGAACCGCTGCGGCGGCTTGGCCTCGGCGCAGTGCTCGGCGCCCGCCATCCCGACGTGGGCGGCGGCGCTGAGCGGACCGGCCGCGGCGAGGACGTCGGCGAGCCGGACGCCCCGCCAGGTCGCGGTGCCGGTCGCGCCCGGCCCCCACGGCGCCTCCCCCGGGATGTCGCGCACGGCGATCAGCCCGGCCCGGCGGTTGCCCGCGCACTGCAGGGTGGCCGTGACCTCGTGGATCTCGAGCAGGCCCGAGCGGAGGTCGTGCATGGAGAGCTCGAGCTCACGGTCGACCAGGCCGCCGACCCGCAGGCGGAAGGCCTCCGGGTCCAGCTCGGGGACCGGGCCGTGGCCGCGCACGTAGAAGGCGTCGGTCGCGGTCAGCGGGCCCTCGGCGAGCGCGGCCCGGGACGTCTCCGCGTTGAACGGCTCCTGCTCGTAGACGATCAGGTCGTCGCGCTTGCCGTAGGCCATGGCGCCGTCAGCCTAGGTGGGCGCGTAGGTGCCGAAGCTCCAGCGGTTGCCCTCGGGGTCGGTGGCCTGGAAGTCCCGCGAGCCGTAGTCCTGATCGACGAGGTCGGTCACGTCGGCGCCCGCCGCCTTCGCCCGCGCGTGCAGCGCGTCGACGTCCGGCAGGCCCACGTAGAGCCAGCCGAGGCCGGCGCGCTCGGGCCGGCCGCCGGCGAACATCACGAGGCCGTCGCCGACGCGGATCTCGGCGTGGGCGACCGCGCCGGCGTCGTCGCGGTGGACCTCGGTGGCGGCGAAGCCGAAGCTCTGTTCCAGCCACTCGAGGGCGGCGTCGGCGTCGGCGTAGCTCAGCAGCGGATAGACGGGCATGCGCAGCAGCGTGTCAGCTCGATCAGGTGAGGCACAAGGAATCGTGCGGCCGGTCCGTTAGTTAGGCGATCGGTGATATTCGCCGATCGCCTAAGCCGACGACATGCGACCCTGGAGTCAGACCCGATGCATCACCGGACCCCGCCGACCGCGCTCAAGCGGGCCAGCACCCTGGCGGCGCTCGCGCTCGCCCTTGTGCCCGCAACCGCGGCGGCCAAGCCCAAGCTGACCCTCGCCTTCGCCCCGCAGGGCGCCGATGCCGGACAGCCGATCGCCTACACCGCCACCGCCTCCGGCGTGCCGTCGAAGACGAAGCTCGTCGTCCAGCGTCAGATGGGCACCGCGAAGAAGTACGCAACCGTCGCCACGTTGCCCCGCGTCCCGAGCGGCTCGCTGACGCTGCCGGCGCTCAGCCTCGGGTCCTACAGGCTCCGGATCGCCGTGCTTCGGAGGGGCAAGACCCTGGCGTCCAAGTCGGCGCGGCTGCGGGTCTTCGGCGACGTCAAGTTCTCCACGCTCTTCAACCAGTCCGAACGAACGCTCAGCACGCCGAGCCGCTCGTTCAGCTACGTCATTGAGGACTCTTCGATCTTCGACGAGACCGGAACGACGCTCACCGTCGATGCGAGCAAGAACTTCTGTCGGTCCGTCCACGTCGACTGGGTTCCAAAGAACGGGCTCAACGATCCGTCGTCCACCGCGACCTTGTCGGTCATCCAGGAATCCCGCGACCCGGTCTCGGATTCGGCGCAATCGAACGAGTTCGGAGCCATCGACGCCGCTTTGACGCCTAACGAATCTTGGGGCCTGACTTACGCCGTACTGGGGGACTCCTACATGAACCTCTACATCAACGGCACCGCAAACTGCTATAGCAGCACTCCCGTTGCCTAAGCACGGGCGCGGCGGGCGGCGACGGGGGCGGCGCTGCCCACCGCGGCGGCGGCGCCGAGCGCGGCGACCATCTTCAGCCGCCGGTGCAGGCGGTCGAAGGTGAGGACGTCCCAGCCCTCGGCGCGCGCGACCTGGCGCAGCTCCGTGTCCGGGTTGACGGCGACCGGATGGCCGACCAGGCGCAGCATCGGCAGGTCGGACTCCGAGTCCGTGTAGGCGTAGCTGGCGTCGAGGTCGATGTTCTCGCGGGCGGCCAGCTCGCGGATCGCCTGCGCCTTGCCCTCGCGGTAGGTGAACGGCCCGCCCTCGCGGCCGGTGTAGGCGCCGTCGACGACCTCGCTGACCGAGCCGATGGCGCCGTCGAAGGTGAGCACGACGGCCATCAGCTCGGCGATCTCCTGAGAGGCGGCGGTGCAGATGAAGATGGGGCGGCCGGCGTCCTGGTGCCCGTAGGCGATCTCCAGCATCTGCGGGTACAGGCGCGGGAGCACGCCGGCGAGCACGGCGGGCGCGAGCCGCTGCAGGTGGCGGACCTTCGTCCCCGCCAGCGCCTCCCCGATGCGCTCCTTCAGCGCGTCGGTGCGCTGGTCCGTCGAGCCCTTGAGCCGGAAGAGGACGTTCTCCCAGGCGTCGCGCGCGAGCTGGCGGCGGTTGAGCATCCCCGCCTTGTAGGCCGCGCGCCCGAACTCGAAAGCGCTCGAGCCGGCGATCAGCGTCCGGTCGAGGTCGAAGAACACCGCCGCGGTCCCGGCGACTCCTCGTCCGGACGCGCCGCCGCCGGGCGCCTCGGTGACGTACCCGGCTCTGTTCGTCACACCTTGACGATGACGGCGTCGCCCTGCCCGCCGCCGGAGCAGATCGCCGCGCAGCCGTAGCCGCCGCCGCGACGACGCAGCTCCATGATCAGCGCGCCGAGGATGCGGGCGCCGGACGCGCCGATCGGGTGGCCGATGGCGACCGCGCCGCCGTTGACGTTGACGCGTTCCTCGTCGATGCCGAGCATGCGGATCGAGTTCAGGGTCACGGACGCGAACGCCTCGTTGATCTCCCACAGGTCGATGTCGGACGGCTGCAGGCCGGCCTTGTCGAGCGCTGCCATGGCGGCCAGCGCCGGGGTCTTGGCGAGGTAGGGGAAGTCGTCGGCGACGGCGGCCTGGGAGACGATCTCGGCCAGGACTTCCTTGCCGTTGGCCTCCGCCCACTCGTCGGAGGCGACCACGAGGGCGCCGGCGCCGTCGTTGACGCCCGGGGCGTTGCCGGCGGTGTGGGTCCCGTCCTTCGTGAAGATGGGGGGCAGCTTGGCCAGTGCCTCCAGCGACGCCTCGCGGCGCGGGGACTCGTCGTGCTCGACGACGGTGTCGCCCTTCTTGCCGTGGATCGTGACGGGGACGATCTCCTCGTCGAGGCGCCCCTCGTCGGCGGCGGCGAGGACGCGCTCGTGGCTGCGCAGCGACCACTTGTCCATGTCGACCCGGCTCATCTCGAATTCGGCGGCGACCTCGCTCGCCTCCTGGGCCATGTGCTTGCCGGAGAACGGGTTGGTGAGCCCGTCGTGGATCATCGCGTCGATCGCCTTGCCGTCGCCCATGCGGAAGCCGAAGCGCGCCTGGGGCAGCATGTAGGGCGCGTTGGACATCGACTCCATGCCGCCGCCGACGCCGACCTCCAGGTCACCCGCGCGGATCGCCTGGTCGAGCATCCCGACCGCACGGATGCCCGACGCGCAGACCTTGTTGATCGTCTCGGAGGAGACCTCCTTGGGGA
>CAXTBB010000079.1:7720-9052 GCA_964242305.1 uncultured Solirubrobacteraceae bacterium | reverse complement strand
CCAGGCCAGCGACCGGCCCTTGATCCTCACCGCGGCGATGACCGGCCTCCGCGTCGGCGAGCTAACTGCGCTCCGGTGGAGCGACGTCGACTGGCCCGCCGCCCGCCTGCGCGTGCGGCGCAATCACGACGCCCGCAACCCGGGCGACGGCTACGGCACGCCAAAGACCCGCCGGTCCACCCGCAGCGTCCCGCTCGCCGACGAGATTGCCGCGGAGCTCGACACCCTCGCCCGAGCAGCCGGGACCCCGGACGAGCACGCCCTCGTCTTCCCGGATCCGCACACCCGCGGGCCGCAGTCCAAGCGGTCGATCCTGCTCCGCTACCGCGCCGCGCTCAAGGCTGCCCGCCTCGATGAGTCGCACGTTTTCCACGACCTACGCCACACCTTCGGGACCCGCATGGCCGCCGTGGGCGTCCCGATGCGGACCCTCCAGGAGTGGATGGGGCACGCCGACTTCGCCACGACCCTCCGCTACGCCGACTACGCCCCGTCGCCGGCGCACGAACGTGATCTGGTGGCCGCGGCCTTCGCTCCGTCCGCGTCGTCGGGGGAGCCAGTCATGTGACGCCCTGACGGCCTCCCCGCTTCGCCTGCGTATGCCCCTCGTCTCTCTAGACGGTCGTCTCTGCGACCGACATAGCGGGCCGCGCGCCGCCACGAAGCCCGGCCTCTGTGGCAGGGTGACGATGCGATGACGGACCGTGAAGAGCTGGCGGCGATGTTCTCGGGCTCGTGTCTTGAGGGACGCGAGATACGGGCGCTTGACTTGTCCGCACGGACGGGTAGCAGCGAGGTCGCGCTGGAGATCAGCGTCGTCGGCCTTGATGCTCAAGAAGCATGGCGCGCAGGCCGGTCGCTAGTGGCGGTCACCGGGATGTGGCCGGTGCTCATGCCCGACTCGACCGGATCGTTCTTCGACGGCGATTTCGGGCCGATCACCGAGCCGGCGGAGATCATCCAGCGGTCCTATGACATCTCGTTGCCCTACATGGGGGACGACGAGTTCCCGGCGGACCGTTGGACCTCCTGGCTCGAACACGAGCTTGAGACGACAGCGAAGCGCTGCGGCTCAGCACCGGGCATCGACGACATGCTTGTCCGCTTCCCCGCTCCGGACGAGATGGGTCTCGACGCCTTCCTGTTGGACTGGGAGGAAGGGGTGCTGCCGACCACCGGCGCCGAACCACCGGGCGTGTTCGACAGCGGTATCGCCCTCATGATGGAGGACATCACCAGTCTCGTGCTGTTGCCCACCGCTGCACCCGAGGATGTCCCGGCCTACGTGTTCTTCTGGGGCGCATCGTGTCGTGTGCCGGAGTTCGTCGCGGC
>CAXTBB010000079.1:0-7710 GCA_964242305.1 uncultured Solirubrobacteraceae bacterium | reverse complement strand
GTCAGCACCGAGAGATAATTGGCCAGCCTGCGCCCCGCCGCTACGGCATCGAGCCGTACGCCGCCACTGGCATCGAGATTGGGCTTCACGTGAACAACCCCCCGGACGACGTCTTCGACGCCCGCCGACTGTCGACTGAGTTGGTGCAGTTCAACAAGTTCGACGATTCACCACGTGTGTTCGGGCGCTACCTGCTCGGGGCGACCCGTTGGAGATTCTATGACCGCCCGTAGCGCCTCGTCGCTCCGACGGTCGTCTGTGACAACTGCTGGTGGCGCCGCGTCGAGGGGGCATGCGTGGGGGCAATGTGAGCGAACCTAACGTCACCTGACGTGATCTGAGCCCAGCGGGCATGCGGCCCTGCACCTAGCCGCAGCCCACCCGCCGAGTTCGATTCCCGTATCCCGCTCCTCTCGCGACCTCGCGGTCCAGCGCCCGCGGGCCTCGCTCAAGGGTCGCGCCCGGCGTGCCGATCGGTCCGCATGCGCCTCACCTCCCGCGCGGAGCAGCTCCGCTCAACGACGCTGGCCGGACCCCGTTCCGGCCTGGTCGAGCCCTACCGGCACGACGCCTCCTTCTGGGAGGACCTCGCGCTCGTCGCGGGATCGCTGTCGGGGGCGGCTCCGCGGTCCGCCGACGTCGCGCTCACCCACGCAGCTGAGGCCCTGCCTGCCTGACCCGCGGGCTCCCCACCGAGGGAGGAAGCTCACCGCGGACCGGCGGGACGCGGATGGAGCGTCGCGCCATGCCGCGATCCAGAGCATCGACCGACCGGCGATCCCACCCGGCGACGGTGCTCCGTCTCGCCGTCGGCGTCGCGTGCCTCGGCTCCTTCGGCGGTGCGGCCCAGGCCCAGGCGAGGGGGCAGGACTCGCTGACCATCGTGTCCAGCGAGGTCCCCAACGCCGTCACGCCGGCTTCGAGCTACGTGCTGGCCCAGGCCGGCGGCACGGAGGGCAGCACGTTCACGGTCCGGATGACCGTCAGTCGCGGCGGCGCGACGGTCTTCGACCGCTCGGGCGTCGGGAACATCGGGGCCTTCGTCCGCTTCGACGAGCCTCCGGTCGTCGGCGACGAGATGCGGATCTACGACCCGGCCGATGCGCCGACCCCCGTCCTCACGTACGTCTTCCGCACGACGCTGGAGCGGCCGTGCACCGGGGACCGGAGGGTGGCGGGGAGGATCGGGGACGGCGTGCCGGGCACGACCGCCTCCGGGCCGGGCGTGACCCTGGGCGGCCCCGCCGCGGCGGAGCCCGAGCAGGGCGTCGTGCAGGTCACCGGGGACACCTACGCCGCCACCTTCAGCCGGGTCGTCGCTGTCGGCGACCGGCTCACCGCCGACTTCTTCAGCACCAACGCCGTGGGCGGCATCGCCGAGACCGAAGAGGGCAAGGTCGACGTGACCACCTCGTTCTCGCTCGGCCCGGAGCCCTGCGAGCCGTCGATGGGACCGCCCCCGCCGCCGACGGCGCCCACCGCGCCGCCCGTCGTCCCGCTCGTCCCGGTCGTCCCGCCGACGCCCGGCCCGGCACCCGTGCCGACCCCGACCCCCGGCACGGTCGTGCTGCGCAGCGCGAAGAAGCTCCTCGTGCACGGACGTCGGACGACGGTGACGTTCGGCCGCGGCGCCTTCAGCGTCGCCGCGGGGGCCGTCCCGACGGTGGCCATCGAGGTGTCCAAGGCCAATCGCGGGCTCCTCGGGCGCCTCAGCAGCGCCGCCGCCGTGGCGACGCTCACCGCGACGGACGCCGCGGGCAACCGCGACGTCCGCACGACGAAGCTGACCATCCGGGCGTCCGCGGCGTAGCGTCGGCGGCGTGCACCTCGAGCACGTCGCCCTCATCGTCCCCGATCACGACGAGGCCATCGCCTTCTTCGGCGGGGTGCTGGGCTTCGACCTCGTCGAGGACTCGCCCGCGCGCACCGACGACGGGCGCCCGAAGCGCTGGGTCGTCGTCCGTCCGCCCGGCGCGGTCACCGGGCTGCTGCTCGCGCGCGCCGACGGCGAGGAGCAGGAGGCGGCGGTCGGCCGGCAGTTCGCCGGTCGGGTCGGGCTCTTCCTGCGCGTGGACGACTTCGACGCGACGCTCGCGCGGCTGCGCGACGCGCATGTGACGCTGATCGGCGAGCCGGTGCAGCGGCCGTACGGGCGGGTGGTGGTCTTCGAGGACATGGCGGGCAACCGCTGGGACCTCCTCGGTCCGGCCCTGTCAGCTCGCGCGGACTGACAGGTGGGAAGTCGACGGGCGTGGGGCTCCGGCTACACGACGGTCGATGCAGCACGAGCTCGAGCCCTCCGCCGACGACGCCCGGTCGGCGTCGCTGAGCGAGCTGCTCGAGGCCGCGCTGGCCCGGCAGCGCGAGAACTTCGACATCCTCGTGGAGGAGGGCGCGCTGCAGCTGGCCTGCGCCGCCCACCAGGAGCTGATGGAGATCCACGAGGCCCAGCCGACGGAGCCGCTGCGGCTCGCGATCGACCGGCTGCGCGAGTCGATCGCGGCGCTCCGTGCGCTCGCGGCCGTCCAACGCTCGATGCACGAGCAGCTCGTGATCGACGCCGAGGGCGCCATCAGCGACGCGGCCGGTCGCGCCGCGCCTGCGCACTGAGCCCTCAGCCCAGCCCCCGGAGCCGCTCGCGCAGCGCCTCCCAGCTCCAGACCTCCACGCCGACCTCGGCGGCGCGCTCGGCCAGCACCCGGTCGCGGGTGACGAGCGGGACGCCCTCGTAGGCGGCGGTCGCGGCCAGGAGCGCGTCCTCGACGTGGCGCCGGTGGCGGGCCTCCCCGCGCACGGCCGCGGGCTCGGCCTGCGGCCCGTCGAGGAGCAGCCCGACGGTCGGCACCTCGCGCACGCGGACGGCGCGCAGGCGCGCGCGTCGGACCGGGTCGGGGGTGCGGTCCAGCTCGAGGCCCTGCCGGCTGGCCAGGAGCAGCAGCAGCGCGCCGTCGTGCTCGGTGAGCTCGCGGACGCGCTCGCTCAGGCCAGGCTCGTCGGCGATCGCGTCGACGACGTTGGCGTCCAGCAGGACGCGGAGGGGTGGGGGCCTACGAGGCGTCGGCGTCGGCGTCGAGGAGGCGCTGGACGCTCGTCACCTTGTCCTGCAGCGTCTGCGCGCGGTCGCGGCGCTCGTCGAGCTTGAGGACGGAGTAGACGCGGGGGATGCCGAGCTCGAAGGGCACGGCGTGCAGCTCGCCGACCAGGGCGAGGATGTCGGCGACGTCGCCCTCCAGGGAGGTGCCCATCGCGTGCATGACGTAGGCGACGCGGTCCTGGGCGGCCAGCCGGCGCTGGATCTCGGCGACGTACTGCGAGGCGGAGACCTCGGCCCGGCCGAGGGAGAGGACGGTGAGGTCGGCGGTGGCCAGGGCTACCAGGCCTGCCCCGTGCCGCAGTGCGGGCAGTCGACCGACGTGGACACGCGGGCGACGAAGACGTAGCCGCAGGAGCACGGGTAGGTCGCGACGTCGCCGGGGCCGCCCTCGGCGCGGTGCCGCGCCTCGAGGCGGGGGAGCGCCGCGACGGCGGCGGTGTGGACGCCGGAGGCGGACTGGGGCGCGGTGCGGGTGGAGGAGCGGAGCATGTCGGTCCTTAGAACGGTTGAGACCCGGACGGGTTGCTGTTGTGCTCTGTTAGCTTCGGCGGCGCCGGGTCCTGCCTTGAGCGCACCGCCGCTGCGCCCGGCCCTCTCATGCGGGCCCGGACGACCAGGGCCGGTGCTATCACTCCATGGGCGATGGACCCCTCCCGCAAGCGCACCGTCCGCCTCGTCGTCGCGCTCTCCGCGGCCGTGCTGCTCGCCGGAGCGCTGGTCTTCACGACGTTCTCGTCCTCCTCGGAGGCCGTGCAGCCCAAGCAGCTGGCCAGCACCGCGGTGCCCGGCCGCTCCTACGAGCTCACCGGGCAGGTCGTCGACGGGTCGATCAAGCGCTCCTCGGCGGGCATGACCTTCGAGGTCCAGGACCGCGGCGGCGACGCCACCGTGCCCGTGAGCTACACCGGCGCCGTTCCGGACCCGTTCCGCGACGGCCGCGAGATCATCGTCACCGTCCAGAAGGACGGCACGGGCTTCGTGGGCCAGAAGGACTCCCTCGTGACGAAGTGCCCGTCGAAGTACCAGGCCTCCTAGGCCTGCGGGAGCACTGACCCATGGCCACCGTCGGCCGCGCGGCCCTCATCCTCGCCTTCGCCGTCGCCCTCTACGGGATCGGCGCGGCGCTCTACGGCGCCATCACCGGCAAGCGGCGCTACTCGGACTCCGCCCGCCGTGCCGTCTACGCGATGGCCGGCCTGGCCACGGTCGCCTTCGCGGTGCTCATCCAGGCCTTCCTGCGCTCCGACTTCTCCCTGGCCGTCGTCGCGTCGCACTCCTCGACGACCACGCCGACCTTCTACCGCGCCGCGGCCTCCTGGTCCTCCCAGGAGGGCTCGCTCATGCTCTGGGTCTTCCTCCTGGGCGTGTTCTCCAGCGCGGTCCTCTACGCGACGCGCCGGCGCCTGCGCGACGTGACGCCGTGGGCCACGGCCGTCCTGCTGCTCTTCGCCGCGTTCTTCAGCGGCCTGCTGGTGTTCTCGGCCAACCCGTTCGAGACGCTGGCCGTCGTGCCGGCCGAGGGCACGGGCCTGCAGCCGCTGCTGCGCCACCCGGCGATGATGATCCACCCCCCGATGCTCTACGGGGGCTACGTGCTGTTCACGGTGCCCTTCGCCTTCGCGGTCGGCGCGCTCATGGCCCGCCGGGTGGACGCGGAGTGGATCGCGGTCACGCGCAAGTACGCGCTGGGCGCGTGGCTGCTGCTGGGCATCGGCATCCTCCTCGGCGCACGCTGGTCCTACTCCGAGCTGGGCTGGGGCGGCTACTGGGCCTGGGACCCGGTGGAGAACGCCTCGCTGCTGCCGTGGCTGACCGGCACGGCCTTCCTGCACTCCGTGATGCTCCAGGAGCGCCGTGGGATGCTGAAGGTCTGGAACGCCTCGCTCATCTTGGGCACGGGGATCCTCTGCATCCTCGGCACGTTCCTGGTGCGCTCGGGGATCCTCGACTCGATCCACGCCTTCGGGGCCTCGACGCTCGGCGTCCCGTTCATCATCTTCATCGCCGCGCTGCTCATCGGCTCCACGGTGCTCGTGCTGTCGCGCATGGAGGTGCTGCGCTCGGAGTCGCGCCTGGACTCGCTGCTCAGCCGCGAGGCGGTCTTCCTCTTCAACAACCTCGTCCTCGTCGCGCTGACGGTGGTCGTGCTGTTCCTGACCTTCTTCCCGCTGATCGCCGAGGCGGTGACGGGCGAGAAGCGCGCGATCGGCCCGCCGGCCTTCGACCGCTTCGTCGTGCCGCTGGCCATCCTGCTCGTGCTGCTCAGCGGCATCGGGCCGGTCATCGCCTGGCGCCGGGCGACGCCGCTGAACGCCAAGCGGACGTTCGCCACGCCGCTCATCTGCGCGGCTGTCGCCCTCGTGGCGCTCGTGGCGCTCGGCGTGACCAGCAGCACCTGGGCGCTGCTCATGTTCGTCGTCGGCGCCTTCACGCTGGGCACGATCGGGCAGGAGCTGTGGCGCGGCACGGGCGCGCGCCGCGCGATGACCTCCGAGTCGGTGCCGGTCGCGGTCTTCCGCCTCATCGGCCGCAACCGCCGGCGCTACGGCGGCTACACCGTCCACCTCGGCGTGCTGATCCTCTTCGTCGGCGTGGCGGCGTCCTCGGCCTTCCAGAAGACCGACGACGTGCGCCTCGTCCCGGGCCAGTCGCGCGTGGTCAACGGCGTGACCGTGACGTACGTCAAGGCGACCTCGGGCGTGGACATCCGCGCGGACAAGGTCGAGCGCATCAACCTCGGCGCCGACCTGACCTACGCCCGCGACGGGAAGGTCTTCGCGCGGACGCACTCCGAGCGCGGCTACTACCCCGCCCAGACGCTCGAGCTCGGCGCCGTCGGGCGCTACTTCGAGGGCGAATCGGTCTCCGAGGTCGCCCTGGACGAGGGCTTGCGCCACGACGTGTGGACCGCGGTGGCCCCCGACCAGGACCGCATCAACGAGGTCATCAAGGCCGTCGACGCGAAGATCGGGACCAACGCCACGCCGGTGCAGGCCTTCGGCGCGGCCGCCGCCTTCGCGGAGATCTACCGCCGCTCCCCGCCGCCCGCGACGTTCCGCATCATCGTCTCGCCCATGGTCACCTGGCTGTGGCTCGGGGCGATCATCGCCTTCATCGGCGGCGGCATCTGCCTGTGGCCCGCCGGCTCGCCCGACCTCGCCACCCGGCGCGCCACGGCGGGCTACGCCGGGCGCGTCGCGCGCGAGCTCGGCCGCGCGTAGGAGGGCCGGCGCCCGGTGGAGACCCTCGCCCCGATCATCGTCATCGCGCTGCTCGGCGCGGTGGTGGTGCTCGTCGGCTGGCCCCTGCGCGGCAGCCACGAGGAGGCCGTCGACGAGGCCGAGCGCAACGAGCTCGCCGACCTGCTGGCCGCCAAGGAGGCCAAGTACCGGGAGATCCGCGACCTCGAGCTCGACGAGCGCACGGGCAAGCTCTCCCGCGAGGACTTCCGCCAGCAGGACCGCGCCCGGCGCGCCGAGGCCGTCGAGATCCTGCGGCGCCTGGACGCCATCGGCTTCGGATCGCCCGGCGCGCCGACCCTCGAGCCGCCGCGCTCGTCGGAGGCTCCCGCGGCGCCCGAGGACGGCACCCCGGACGACGACCCCGAGCTACCATCGGAGGCCACATGGGCACCGCCTTCTCGATCCTCCAGGTGATCATCAGCTTCGCGCTGATCCTCCTCGTGCTCATGCACTCCGGCAAGGACGCCGGCCTCTCCGGCGCCTTCGGCGTCGGCTCGGGCGCCGGCAAGCTCGGCGGCGGCTCGCTCGTGGAGCGCAACCTGAACCGCTGGACCGTGGGCTTCGCGATCGTGTTCGCCCTGAACACGATCCTCCTGCTCAAGGCCCCGTGGAACTAGTCAGCTGCGCCTCCTAGTTCCATCGCGAGAACGCGCTTCGCGCGTTCTCGCGGCCTAGAGCGCGCGTCCGAAGAGCGCGCGCAGCTCCGCCCGGTCCGCGCGCGGCGCGATGAGGTCGAGCTCCGGACGGCCCTCCGCCGCCTCGGCGCACGCGTCGAGCTGCTCCTCGGAGACGCCGAGGTCGTGCAGGCGCGTGGCGCCCGCCTGCTGCGCCAGCGCCGTGGCGAGCCCCTCGAGCGGCTCGCCCGCCGCCTCGTCGAGGCGCCCGAGCTCCTCCGGGCGCCGCTCGCGCAGCGCCGCGACGGTGTGGGGGAGCATCGCGGCGTTGGCGGGGCCGTGGCCCACGCCGGCCAGCCGGACGAGCGTCTGGCTGCAGACGTGGTGCAGGCCGTACCAGCAGGCGTCGATCCCGTAGCCCGCCAGCAGCGCGCCGAGGGCGAGCTCGTCCCGGTCGTCGTCGGTGCGGGCGAGGCGGGCGATCGCATCCCGCGCGGCGAGCGTCGGGACCGGCGAGGCGAGGGAGGTGAGCGGCGCCTCGACGGCGTGCCCGAGGGCGTTGGCGACGCTCGCGGCGAGCTCCTCGGCGGGCTGGGAGGCCGAGAGCGCCGGGTCGTTGACGACGATGGTCGGGCGCGCCGGCGGCGTGTCCTGCGGGGCCCCGGCGGCGCGGCGGTGCACCCACGTCATCTCGGCGCCCGACAGCGTCGTCGGAACGCACAGGGTGCGGGCGTCGGGCGACTCGCGCCGGCGCGCGGCC
>CAXTBB010000078.1:0-9854 GCA_964242305.1 uncultured Solirubrobacteraceae bacterium | reverse complement strand
TCCAGTACGCGAGCGCGATGGCCACGCCGGTCTCGACGTTGCCGGACATGATGCGGGCCGTGCCGAGCATGTTGAGCCCGAACGCAAGCGTGTCGGGGACCTCGAAGTGCTCGGCCAGCGCAACCGCCCGCTCAGCCGAGGCCGCGGCGTCGACGTTGTCGCGGCCGATCATCTGGACATAGGCGCGCGCCGCGTGCGCGGCGGCCAGGGGCGGTCCGGCCGGCACGGCCTCGAGCGCCTCGACGGCGGCGCGGCTTGCGGCGTCCGCCTCCGCGTTGCGCCCGAGCAGCACCAGTGGACGCGTCAGCTGGGCGAGATCAGTCCCGGTGCGGACGGTGTCCCGAAGCGAGCGGCGCAGGTCGACGGCCTCGGTGAGCGCTGCCGCTGCCGCGGCGTACCCCCCGCCGGCCTGCGCCTCGAACGCGTACGCCTCGAGGAGGTCCGCACGCTCGTCGGAGGCCATCGCCGCCCCAGCGTGGCGGAGCACCCGGGCGTACTGCTCGGTCGCCTCCCGGTGTGCGCCCGTTCGCGCACCCTGCTCAGCCGCGGCTCGTCCGTGACGCACGATCGCGTCGACATCCCCGGCCGCTTCGGCGTGATGCGCCAGGCGCGAGCTGTCGGCGTCCCGGGCCTCGACGAATTCCGCGGTGGCTCGAGCATCCCTCACCAGCCTCGCCGCCGACGCAGACCATCCCGCCGACCCGGAGGAGCTCTGCCAGTCGTCCCCGCAGGTCGTCGCGTTCGAGGAGGCGAGGCACGGCCACGCATGCTGCGGGATGCGGCCGACCTTTGCAACGGCCACTCGCCCTCCGACCGCGGGAGGTATTCCATGGCGAGGACGATGGCCCAACTCGTCCGCGAGTGAGCCGACCTGGGAACTGCTGGGCCCGGTAGGGATTGGCGGCGGACGCCGATTGCGACGCTGCGCTAGATGCTGTCCTCGTTCGGCGCCGTCGCGGAACTGCACACCGGCGACGCCGGCATCGCAGCACCCTCCGGGCCACGGGCTTTGACGACACCATCCCGCAGTGGGCATCGTTGGTCGCGTAGGACATCCGTCCAGTGGATCGCGAGAATCCCGATTGCTGCCGAGGACACAACGTGAGCTTGGCCAGACGTCAATTCTCAATCCTCGCCGCCGTGATGGCGATGCTGGCCGTCGTGCTCATCTGGACGTTCGCGCAGCAGCGCCACTTGGTGCAGCGGGCGGCCAAGCGCTCGGAGCAGGCCGCCGGCTTGCTGACGGCGATGCTCGATCAGGAGACCGGTCTGCGCGGCTACGCGCTCGCGCACCGCGAAAGCTTCCTGGAACCGTACGTCGAAGGACGGAGTGCTTACACGGCGACGGTCCGGGACCTGCGCGCCGCGGTCGCGGGCGACCGGCGGTCCGAGCGGGCGTTCGCCGAGGAGCAGGACCTCGCGGAGCGCTGGCAGGCTGCGGCGAGCACCGCGATCGCCGCGGTCCGCGAGGGCCGGTCGGCCGGCGGGGTCAAGGAGGCCGAGCAGCGCAAGGCGCTGATGGACGGCTTTCGCGCGGCGAACGGGCAGCTGCGTGACCGGCTCACCGCCCGTCGCAACCTCGATCTCGCGCACTCCGCCCGGCTGTCGATCGCAGCCGTCCTTCTGATGGTGCTCGGCTGCGGGCTCACAGGCGGTTGGCTGATCACCCGTTCAGCCCGGCGCCATGCATCGTCGGAGGAGACCGGCTATCGCGACGGCCAGCGCGAGTTCTCCGACGTCATCCAGGTCGTCGACTCCGAGCGCGAGGCGCATCGGCTCATCAAGCGGCACCTCGAGCGCAGCATCCGCGGCGCGAGGACGACCGTGCTGACGCGCAACAACTCCGACAACCGGCTCGAGGCCGTGACTGCGCTCGCGGACGACGATTGGCTGATCTCAGGTCTGGAGCACGCCGAGCCGACCGACTGCATCGCGATCCGCCTCGCCCGCGTGCACACCGAGGAGGCGGGCACCGAGCCGCTGCTCTCCTGCCAGGTGTGCGGCGGCACGCCCGGCTCGAGCTCCTGCTCCCCGCTGCTGATCGGCGGCAAGGTGATCGGCTCGGTGCTCGTCGAACATCCGTCGGTCCTCGCGGAGGATGAGTCCCGGAGTCTGTTGGACTCGCTGGCGCAGGCTGGCCCCGTGCTGGGGAACCTCCGGACGATCGCGATCGCCGAGAGCCGCGCCGCCACGGACGTGCTCACCGGTCTCGCAAATCGACGAGCGGCGCAGGACGTGTTGAAACGAATGGTGGCGCACGCGTCGCGCGCGGGCTCCTCGCTCGCGGCCGTCGCGATCGACCTCGACCACTTCAAGTCGATCAACGACCGTTTCGGGCACGACGCCGGCGACTCGGTGCTCGCGGCGGTCGGCGTCGCCATCAGCGCCATCATCCGGGAGAGCGACTTCGTGGCCCGGATGGGCGGTGAGGAGTTTCTGGTGCTCGCGCCCGACACCGACCGGACCGGCGCGATCGCCCTCGCAGAGACGTTGAGAGAGGCGATTGCGCGGGAGCGCACCGACAGCCTGCCCGAAGCGGTCACGGCCAGCCTCGGCGTGGCGGTCCTGCCGGCGGATGCCGGCAACGCCGACCTGCTCCTGCGACGCGCCGACCGGGCCCTCTACATGGCCAAGGAGCGAGGCCGCAACCGCGTCGAGACAGTCGCGCGGGAGTCCGACCGCGCCGTGTCGGCAGACGGGCTCGAGGATGCGCCGCTCGCCGAGGCGGCGCGAGAGTGAAGCGACCGCACGCGGCGCTCCTCGGAATCTCGTTGACCGACCTTCGCTAGTGCAGGGGGTGCTGCATTGCCTCGCGGCAGCAACGTCGTCGCAGGGTGCAGCGTCCTCGAATCCGAGTGGCGCGCAGTCGCGTCGCCGCGCCACAGGTCTCGGCACGCGTTGAACGCGATGGCCGAGATGACGACCGCGCCGAGAGGGTCGATGAACGAGACTCCGGCCCCGGCAGCTCCGAGGACTGGGAGGTGTCGCTCGTCGCCGTGCCGGCGGCGACTGCCGAGACGCTGATGATCGCCGACCCGCCTGAGCGCCGTGTGGGATCGCCGGTCAGGCTCGTGTTCACGGTTGCGAGCATCGAGGCGGTCTCTCGCATGTCGTCGGCGCGGGCGGTCAGGTCGACCCGATCGAGTCCGCGTGGGACTTCCGCGGTCACCGGCACCTCGACTGCCTTGATCCTGCTGCAGACGCCCGCCGACCGGCGGCCTAGATTGCGCGCATGCGACGCGTCCTTCTCACGATGCTGGTGCTGCTCGCTGGCGCGCCGGCCGCCGCCTCCGCGCTGACGGTCAAGGGCAACCGGATCCTCCACAAGGGCAAGGAGATCCAGCTGCGAGGGATCAACCGGTCCGGAACGGAGTACGCGTGCCTGCAGGGCTACGGCGTCACGGACAGCCCGCAACCGGAGCGGATCGACAGCCGGACGATGATCCGAGCCATGACGACGTGGAAGATCAACGTCGTCCGCGTCCCGCTCAACGAGGACTGCTGGCTGGGCGTCAACACGGACTCGCGCTTCGCCGGCGAGGCGTACCGCACGGCGATCAAGCGCTACGTCAAGCGCCTGCACTCGTTCGGGCTGTTCGCGATCATCGACCTGCACACGGCGGCGCCCGGCACGATGCAGTCGGTCCAGATCGCGCCGATGCCCGACGCCGACCACGCGCCCGCGGCCTGGAGGTCGCTGGCGAGGACGTTCAAGCGCGACCGGAAGGTCCTGTTCGACCTCTACAACGAGCCGCACGACGTGACCTGGGACTGCTGGCGCGACGGCTGCACGCTGGACGGGTACCAGGCGGTCGGGATGCAGCGGCTC
Source organism: uncultured Solirubrobacteraceae bacterium (assembly GCA_964242305.1). Classification (GTDB taxonomy): domain Bacteria; phylum Actinomycetota; class Thermoleophilia; order Solirubrobacterales; family Solirubrobacteraceae; genus DATLGB01. The sequence continues at coordinate 6,025 of CAXTBB010000078.1, read as the reverse complement.
GTCGACGTCGTCCGCCGCACCGGCGCCCGTCAGCCGCTGCTGCTCGGCGGCATCGACTACGCCGGCGACCCCTCGGAGTGGGTGAAGCACATCCCGCGCGACCCCCGGCACGCCCTCATCCTCTCCAACCACAACTACGGCGGCCTGCACCCCTGCCCCGCGACCTGCAGAGCACAGCTCGCCGCCGCCCACCGCCACCATCCCGTCGTGATCGGCGAGCTCGGCCAGGACGACTGCGCCCACGACTACGTCGACGACTTCATGGGCTGGGCCGACCAGCGCAACATCGGCTACCTGGGCTGGGCGTGGGACGCCGTCAAGCCCGGCGGCTGGGACTGTGCGAAGGGTCCCGCGCTGATCACCGACTACGACGGGACGCCGACCCAGCTCGGGGTCGGCTTCCGCGATCACTTCCGCGCGCGGGCGAGCGACTGAGGGGTCAGATCGGCACGCCGGCGGGGCGGCGGACGGCGACCCAGGCCTGGCCGAGGCTGCCGTGGCCGCGGACGAGGAGCGCACACGCGAGCACGAGGCCGACCGTCGTGAGCACCACGCTGGAGGCGACGACGAAGGCGATCGCCTGGCCCGCGTCGACGTGCGTGCCCGTCGTCGTGGCGAACCCGGCCGCGAGGATGCCGGCGCTGGCCACCAGGCTCGCCGGCGCGAAGGGCAGCAGCCGGCCCCCGCTCGTCGCCACGACCACGAGGAGCACCGCCGTGGGAGAGACCGGGAGTCCGAAGGCGGCCAGCAGGCAGGCGACGGAGGCCAGGCGCAGCCCGCGACTGGCCATCTGCCACGGAAGCACCCGGATGCCGTAGAACGCCGGGCGACCGAGCACGGAGGCGCCCTCGGCGATCGAGCGGACGGCCCGCCGCAGCCGGGCCGACCTTCGGACGGCCAGCGCCACCACGACGACGATCGATACGCCGGCGACGAGCACGCCGGCGCCGGGCATCCCGGCGTGGTCGGACGCGGGGCCGAGGCCGGCGAGCACGCCGGCGCCGAGCACCGCCGTCCCGGTCGCCATCTCGCCGACGCCCTCCGCGACGAGCGTGCCGGCCAGAACCGCGCACGTCGCCTCCGGCATGGCGCCGCGCATGAGCAGCAGCCGGACGGCGTCGCCCCCACGCGCGGAGAGCACCCCGCCGGCGCCGGCCCCGCCGACCCAGGCGGCGACCGTGTCGAGGCGGCGGGGCGCGGGGCCGTCGGCGGCGACGGCGCGCACGATTGCGTGCCAGCCGCAGCCGCGCGCCGCCTGATTGGCGAGGTGCAGCGCGACCCCGAGCACGAGCCAGCCGGCGCTGGCGCTCAGCAGGGCGTCGGCCAGCAGCGTCGCGGTGTGCCCGAGGAACCCCGTCATGGCTGCGCCGGCACCAGTCGAGGCCGACTGGCCGGGGCCAGGAGCGCGTCGGACGCCGTGATCGCCCCGTCCACGCCCCAGGCCGCGAGTCGGGCGACCTGCTCCGGCCCGGCGACCGGCCACGCCAGCACCAGGCCAGCGATCGCGTGCAACCGGGCGACCGTGCGCTCGTCGAGCAGGGACGCCCGGATGCAGGCGCCCCGCAGCCCGCCGTCGCGGTAGCGGTCCAGCAGGAGCGCGAGCTCCTTCCGCGTGCCCGCCGACGGCGCGAAGCCGACGTCGGGAGCGTCCCGCACCGCCTCCAGCAGAGGCCAGAACCGCCCGCACATCGTCACGGGACGGGGACGCCGCGCCAGCGCCGAGCGCACCAGCGCCGGCAGCCGCCCGTCCTTGCCCTTGAGGTCGAGCAGCAGGTGCGTGTCCGGCGCCGCCGCCTCCAGGAGCTCGTCGAGCCGCAGCTGCCGCCGCCACGGCGCCGCGAAGGCCCACGTGTCCCAGAACACCGGCAGCGGACCCACGGACTTCAGGTGACGGACCTCGAGGCGGCCACGGAACAGGCGCACGTCGGCCTCGACCCAGGTCACCCCGTGCGACTCGCAGCGGCGGAGCAGAGGTAGGTCGTTCCCGGCCCGATGGGCGACGGTCAGCACCGTCCCCCGAACGGTAATGCCTCGCCCGCCGCCTGGGTGTTACGCGGGCATGCCGGAGTCGACCTTCTGCAGCAGGGCGCTCAGCTGGCGCTGCTCGGCCGCCGAGAGGATGCTGAAGAGCGGCGCGCGCATCTGGATGCGCTCCAGCAGCAGCGACCAGGCCTCCAGGCCCTTCTCGGTGAGTCGCAGCACCCGGCGTCGCCCGTCGTCAGGGTCGGTCTGGCGCTCGGCGAGCCCGGCGGCCTCCAGCTGGTCGCCGAGCAGGGAGATGTTCGACGGGTCGCAGCGCAGCTTGGCCGCGAGCTGCCGCATCGAGATGGGTGGTGTGCTGGGTTCCAACGCCCAGAGCATCGTGGCCTGGGACTCGGTGAGGTCGAACTCCGACAGGATGCCGCCGATGTCGCTGAAGACGAGATCGGCGACGCTGTAGAGCCCCTTGAGCAGAGCCAGCGCGTGATCAGTCGGGGCGGCGGAGGCGGAGGCCATGACGACAGCTTATTCACGTTTCATCATTGAGTTGCTCACGTGTCTCGGCCGCCTCAAACCGGTTGCGTCGCGGGTGTCGCGGCGGGACGGCTGGCGCTAGTGCTCCTGCTGTTGAGCTCCTCGGGGATCCCCGGCCGGTAGAGCGCGGCGACGACGACGGCTCCGGCGACATAGAGGCCGGCGGCGATCCAGTAGGCGACCGCGTAGCTGTGCAGGGTGGCGTGGGCGACGACCGACGACCGGTCACCGCCGTGAGAGCCGATGAACGCCGTCGCCGAACTGGCGGCAAGGGTGCTCAGCAGTGCGATGCCGACCGCCCCGCCGACCTGCTGGGTGGTGTTGACGACGGCCCCGGCGACGCCATTGTCGCTGTCGTGCAGCCGGGCGGTGCTGAGGTTGATGGCCAGCGGGAAGATCAGTCCCAGGCCGAGCCCGAGCACCAGCAACGGCGTGGAGATCCCTGGCCAGTAGCCGGTCCCGAGCCCGAGGTGGGTCAGCCAGGCCATGCCCGTCGCGGCGATGAGCAGGCCGCCGGGGACGATGAATCGTGGGCTGATGAAGCCAGCGAGGACGTTCAGCCCGAGTCCGGCGCCGACGAGCGTTCCGGCGATCAGGGGCATGAACGCCAGCCCCGCACGAACCGGGGTGTAGTCGAGCGTGCTCTGCAGGTAGTAGGTGAGGAACAGGAAGACCGCGAAGACCCCGGCGTTGGCGATCAGCAGCGCGAAGAGCGAGGCGCCGCGGTCGCGGTCGAGCAGGATGCGCAGGGGCAGCAGCGGGTTGCGGGCCCGCGTCTGCCACACGGTGAAGGCGGCGAGCAGGACCGCGCTGACGGCCAGCGGCAGCCAGGCCGCCGGCGCGCCCCAGCCCTCGGTCTCAGCTCGGCTGACGCCGAACACCAGCCCGAACAGGCCGGCGGTGACCAGCGACGTGCCGACGACGTCGAGCGGGCGCCGATCGCTCGGCGCGTCGCGCTCGACCACGGCCAGGGTGCCGAACAGCGCGACGGCCGCGATCGCGAGGTTCACCAGCAGCGTCAACCGCCACGTCGCGTGCTCGGTGAGCACACCGCCGAGCACCAGCCCGAGGGCGCCTCCGATGCCACCGATCGCGCCGAACACGCTGAACGCCCGCGCCCGCTCACCGGCGTCGACGAAGGTGACCGTCACCACCGCCAGGACGGCGGGAGCGAGCAACGCACCACCAACGCCCTGGAAGACGCGCGCGATCACCAGCAGGGCGAAGTCCGGAGCGACGCCGCCGAGTGCCGAGCCGGCCCCGAAGATGACCAGGCCGGCGAGCAGTGCCGTCCGGCGCCCGATGCGGTCCGCGACCCGGCCGCCGATCAGCAGCAGGCTCCCGAACGCCAGGGCGTAGGCGGTGATCACCCACTCGCGCGCCGAATCCGAGAAGCCCAGATCGCGCTGCGCAGCGGGCAGCGCGATGTTCACGATCGTCGTGTCCACCACGATCATCAGCTGCGCCAGGCCCATCACGGCCAGCACCCACCACCGGCGAACGGTGTGCGTTTCCATTGGTTAGCTCCTTGACTTTTTCATTGAGTTTGCCCAGACTACGTAGATCGATGAATTTGTCAAGCACTTCCCCGCTCCACACCTCCTAGCTGCCTCCACGAGAGAAGCGGAGCATGCTCGTCCATATGGACAAGTCCTGTCCGCTTATGCTCGGGTCAAACGGAAGAGTCTGTTCCGTTTAGCCAGACGAAAGGCGCGTCCGCCATGTCCTTCACCTCGCATCCCCCGACCTTCCGTCCCGCGCCCACCCTGCCGCGCGCCGCCCCGCTGGCAACACGCCTGCGCAGCCTGGCGCGGGCCGTGCACGGCTCGCGCGTCGAACTGCGCTACTTCGTCGCGGCCTACCTCGTCTACAACCTCGCCCGCGTCGTCTTCAAAGGCCAGCTCGAGCCGGCGCAGGCGCACGCCCGGTGGGTGTGGAACCTCGAGCAGTCGGCGGGCGTGGCCGTCGAGGGCTCCGTCCAACACGCCTTCGCGGGGGCGGTTCCCTCGGCGCTGCTGAGCTATGTCTACCTCGCCGCCCAGCTCGTGGTCGTGCCGGCATCGCTGATCTGGCTGCACCGGCGCTCGCTCCCCGTCTACCGGACCTTGCGCAACACGATCATCGCGACCTGGATGCTGTCCGTCCCGATCTTCGCGCTGTGGCCGGTCGCGCCGCCGCGGCTCGCGGGCCTGGGGCTGACCGACACCGTCAGCCAGCAGGCCGCCGTGTCCCTGAGCGGCCGTTCGACGATCTTCTACAACCTCTACGCCGCGGTGCCGAGCCTGCACGTGGGCTTCGCGTTCGCGATCGGCATCGCGGCCGCCGCGGCGTTGCGCAGCCGCCCGCTCAAGGTCCTCGCGCTCCTATGGGGCCCGCTGGTGACCCTCTCCGTCGTCGCCACGGGCAACCACTACGTCTTCGACGTGGTGGCGGGGATGGCGATCACCGTCGTGGGCTGGCTCACGGGCCGGACGCTGTCCCGGACCGTCGGGCCGCGCCTCCGGCGCCGCCGCGCGGTCGCCACATGACACCCATGCGGGCACGGATGTTCTAGACGTCCGGCCTCCGTGGGCTCGCTGCCTACGCCCTGCTGCACCGGACGGACTCCCCCACGCTCGTCCCGACCGCCGCCGGGAGCTGATCGTGCTGCGGATCGCCGTCCTCGACGATCAGCCGGCGGTGCGCGCCGGGCTCGAGGCCATGTTCGCCCCGCAGCCCGACATCGTCGCCGTCGGCGCCGTCGGCGATGTGCCGGCGCTGTGGTCGGTGGTCCGCGCGGCCGCGCCGTCGCTGGTCATGCTCGACCTCTTCCACCCCGGCGTCGACGGCCTGACCCTCGCCTCGCGCCTCAAGCGCGCGGCGCCCGCCACCCAGGTCGTCCTCTTCTCCGGCGCCCCGCTGGAGGAGGTCGCGGTCGGCGCCGCGCTCGCGGGCGTCGACGCCGTCGTCTCCAAGTCCGACCCGCCGGAGCTGCTCCTGCCCGATGCGCCTGGACGGGAGGACCGTGCCGGAGATCGCGAAGACGCTGCAGCTCGACGACCGGGCGGTGGCCCGCCGCCTGGAGCTCGTCATGCGCGGCCTCGTCACGAGCGAGGTCACGTCGTGACCGGCTCGGCGCTCGTCGTCGGCCGCATGCAGACGGGGTGGGTCGTGCGCCGGACCTCCGGCGAGTCCTCGCTCAGTTCCACGGCCCGTGGGCCCGCCGGCGTGCCTTCGGCTACGTCTCCGCCTTCGGTCGCTGGACCTGCTGACCCCTCAACGGCAGTGCGCCCCGGAGGTGGTCTTCGACCGGCTTGCCCGGCCGGTAGAGCAGGCCCGTGATGACCGCGCCGATCACGAAGATCGCCGCTGACCACCAGAACACGGTGGTGTAGCCGTCGACGGAGGCCAGCCCTGCCGCCATCTTGCCCGGCCCGCGGTCGGCGAGGCCGTTCGTGACCGCGCTGGCGAACACCGTGCTCAGCAGCGCGGTGCCGATCGAGCCGCCGATCTGCTGGAACGTGTTGACCGT
>CAXTBB010000077.1:0-10441 GCA_964242305.1 uncultured Solirubrobacteraceae bacterium | reverse complement strand
CGAACCTGCCCTACCCGCTGTGGCACCAGGCCGCCAACGCGTCCGACCGGCTCTCAGACGCCGACCGCGCCGTCCTCGCCCCCTGGCTGTAAGGCGTCCGGGTCGACGCCTCCTCACGCGGGGCGCAGCTGCTCCAGCTTCAGCGCCAGGAGCAGAGAGAGGCGGTCCACGGTGGACAGCTCGAGCCCGGTCACCGCCTCGATGCGGTCCAGCCGTTGCCGCAGGGTGTTCGGATGGATGTGCAGTTCGCGCGAGAGGGGCGCGATGCCCTGCGCTGACTCCAGGTAGCGCTCGAGGGTCTCCACCAGCGGTGCGCGCCGGCGTTCGTCGTAGTCGCGCAGGGCCCGGACGGCACGCTCGTAGCGCGGATCCGGCGCGTCGTGCGGATCGACGCCGGCCAGGAAGCGCAGAGCACCCAGGTCGGCGTACGCCTGCACTGCGGGCGCGCCGCGACGACCGCCCATCCGGAGGGCGATCGTCGCCTCTCGAAGCGCTCGGCCCGCGGCGGCCGGATCCTCGTAGACCAGGCTGCAACCGGCGCTTGCGCCGGCGTCCGCGCCGAGGATGGCGGTCAGGCGCTCGAGGTCGCGGCCGGGGACGCCCACCAAGACCCGCAGGAGGTCCCCATCGGCGTGGCTGCGGACATCGCGATATGAGGCGCGCAGCCGGTGCTCCAGCGCCGGACCACACCGTGCGACCACCGCGACGAACGGGAGCGGGATCAGCGTCGGGTCCGGCGGAAGGGCGCGGGCGTCGAGGGCGGCGAACAGCTCGCGCGTCTCCAACTCGCCGCGGAGCTCGTCGATCAGCGCCAGCCGCTCGATCGAGACGGCGAGCTGTGCCGCCACGGCTTCGACCATGCGGACGTGCTCGATGCGGAAGGGGCGTCCGCGGACGGCCTCGACGAAGCCGACGGGCGCGGCGGAGGTGCCGATCGCGACCGCGATGCTCCCGCGGGCAGGGTCGTGGACGGAGCCGCCCGGATCCGCGGCACCGAGCCGGAGGCGGCCCGCCGCGCCGCTCAGCATCCTCGCGATCCCGACCCGCAGTGCGGCGGCGAGGTCAGCTTGGCGCGTGACCGCCGCGAGCGCGCGGCCGAGCTCGACCAACTCGCGCAGCGCGACCACCTGCTCATGGGTCTCCTCGTAGAGCCGGGCGTTGTCGATGGCGCCGGAGACGAGCGTGGCGACGGTCTGCAGCATCCCCAGCTCGTTGCGGTTGAACTCGCGTGGCGCCTCCGTGTGGAGGACGACGACGCCGATCACGTCGTCGCCCCGTTCGAGCGGGACCGCCACCATCGACTGGAACCGCTCCTCGTGCAGCTCGGGCACGAGCTTCATGCGCGGATCGGCCAGCGCGTTGTCGGTGATCAGCGCGGGTGTGCGGTGCCGCGCGACCCAGCCGCAGATGCCCTCGTCAAGCCCGAACTCGACCACGCCGACCGCGTGCGCGAAGACGCGCGACGCGGCCCGGACGCGCAGCCGGTCGCCGTCCAGGAGGTAGACGAAGCACGCGTGGCATCCGGTGGCTTCGGTGAGGAGCTCGACGATCGACGGCAGGACGCGCTCGAGATCCGGACCGCGCCCGATCGCGGCGACCACTCCCGGCAGGACGTCGGCCAGAGCAGGCGGCGCGGATATGGGCGAAGTGGCCATATCGAAGCGAAGTATTGCAAGCTCAGTGGCCATTGAGATGGAGCATCCGGACCGCGAACATGCATCCCGATGTGCGGAATCGCTGCCCTGTTCGCCAAGACCGCGGAGGTCGAGGCCGCGTGTGGTGCCCTCGTGGCGGCGATGATGGAGGCGTTGTCTGATCGCGGTCCCGACAGCGGCGGCGTCGCGATCTACCGCGACCCGGCGCCGGGCGGCACGATCAAGGTCTCGGTGCTCGACCCCTCCGGGCGGGGTGCCCGATGGGGCGACGTGGGCGCGGTTGACGTGCTTGCCGACCACGGCGACCAGGCGGTATTGCTTCTCCCCGACGGCGATCCCGTGGCCTGGGTCGCGGACCGTCTGCCTGGGTGCATCGTGATGGGGTCGGGCGAGACGATGGAGATAGCCAAGCGGCGCGGCGCTCCGTCGGTGCTGATCGAGGACGTCGCCCTGCGTTCCCTTGCCGGAACCCATGCGCTCGGCCACACCCGCATGGCGACGGAGTCCGCTGTCGTCACCGCCGGATCGCACCCGTTCTCGACGGGCGACGACATCTGCCTGGTGCACAACGGATCCCTGAGCAACCACAATCGCGTCCGCCGCCAGTTGAGCCGGTACGGCATCACGTTCCAGACGGAGAACGACTCCGAGGTCGCGGCGGGCTACCTGCAGTGGCGGCTTCGCGAAGGCGACGACCTGGCCGGCGCACTCGAGCGCGCGCTGGACGACCTCGACGGGTTCTTCACGTTCGCCGTCGGGACGCGGGACGGCTTCGCGGTGCTTCGCGATCCGATCGCATGCAAGCCCGCCATCATGGCCGAGACGGACGACTGGGTCGCTATGGGCTCCGAGTTCCGTGCCCTGGCCGAACTGCCCGGTGTCGAGCACGCGCGCATCTGGGAGCCCGACCCGGGCGTCGTGTACGCCTGGTCGCGCGAGCCGGTGCCGGCGTGAGCGTGGTGGAGCTGGCGCCGACCGAGCTCGACCTGGCCGCCGAGCCCGTCCGGGCCATCAACGAGCGGTTGCAGTGTGCCGCTGACGGCGATCGCTTTCGCATCCTGCGCCCGGGCGGCCGCCATGCCATCGCCGCGGGGGTGCGCACCGCGATCACCGTGGAGATCGACGGGCATGCCGGCTACTACTGCGCGGGGATGGGGCAGCGGGCGGACGTGCTCGTGCGGGGCAACGCAGGCGTCGGCGTGGCCGAGAACCTGATGAGCGGCACGGTCACCGTGCAGGGGAGCGCCGGACAGTCCGCGGGCGCGACCGCGCACGGCGGCCTGCTGGTCATCCAAGGCGACGCCGCCGCTCGCTGCGCGATTGCGCTCAAGGGCGCCGATGTCGTCGTCGTCGGCAGCGTCGGCCACGCCTCGGCGTTCATGGCCCAGAGCGGCCGGCTCGTGATCTGCGGCGACGCCGGCGAAGCGCTGGGCGACTCCATCTACGAGGCCCGCATCTACGTCGGCGGCGCCGTCTCGTCGCTCGGCGCGGACTGCGTCGAGAAGGAGCTCCGCCACGAGCACCGAGCGGAGGTCGCCGCCCTGCTCGCACGGGCCGGCAGCGACGCGGACCCAGCGACGTTCCGCCGGTACGGCTCGGCCCGGCGCCTCTATCACTTCGAACCGTCGGACCAGGCATGACCGTGGTCCAGGGCCGGCCGTCGGCGACGTTCGACGACGCGACGCTCGCCGGCATCCGGCGCGCCGCGAGCACGGGCGTCTACGCCATCCGCGGCCAGGGCGCCAAACGCCGCCTGCCGCACTTCGACGACCTCCTGTTCCTCGGCGCGAGCGTGTCGCGCTACCCCCTGGAGGGATACCGCGAGGCGTGCGGGACCGACGTCAAGCTCGGCACCCGGTACGCCTCCGAACCTCTGCACCTGGACATCCCGGTGACAATCGCCGGCATGTCGTTCGGGGCGCTTTCGGCCCCGGCCAAGGAGGCACTCGGCCGCGGTGCGTCCATGGTCGGAACGGCGACGACGACGGGTGACGGCGGGATGACGCCGGAGGAGCGGGCCGCATCGGACACCCTGGTCATGCAGGTGCTGCCGTCGCGCTACGGCCTCAACCCCGACGACTTGCGGCGTGCGGACGCGATCGAGGTCGTCGTCGGACAGGGCGCCAAGCCGGGGGGCGGAGGCCTGCTGCTCGGCCAGAAGATCTCCGAGCGCGTCGCGGAGATGCGCGACCTGCCCGCGGGCATCGACCAGCGCAGCCCCTGCCGGCACCCCGACTGGACCGGTCCCGACGACCTCGCGATCAAGATCGAGGAGCTGCGAGAGATCACCGGGTGGCGACTGCCGGTGTTCGTCAAGGTCGGCGCCTCGCGTCCGTACTACGACACCGCGCTGGCGGTGAAGGCGGGCGCGGACGTCGTCGTCCTCGACGGCATGCAGGGTGGCACGGCCGCCACCCAGGAGGTGTTCATCGAGCACGTCGGGCTCCCGACCATGGCGGCGGTTCCAGGAGCGGTGGCGGCCCTGCAGGAGCTGGGCGTCCATCGCGACGGCGTGCAGCTGGTCGTCAGCGGCGGCATTCGGACGGGAGCGGACGTGGCCAAGGCGATCGCGCTCGGGGCGGACGCCGTGTCGATCGGCGTCGCCGCGCTCGTGGCCATCGGCGACAACGACCCCGCCTACGCGGACGAGTATGCGGCCATGGGCACGGCGCCGGGCCGGTACGACGCCTGGCACGAGGGCCGCGACCCGGCGGGCATCTCGACCCAGGACCCCGATCTGGCGGCCCGGCTCGACCCCGAGGTAGGCGCCCGGCGGCTCGCCAACTACCTGCGGGTGCTCGCCATGGAAGCGCAGACGATCGCCCGGGCGTGCGGCAAGTCGCACGTCCTCAATCTCGAGCCGGAGGATCTCGTGGCACTGACCGTGGAGGCTGCCGCCATGGCGCGCGTGCCGTTGGCCGGGACCAGCTGGGTGCCGGGAGGGCCGATGTCATGACTGCCCTTCCCGACGGCGTCCGCTACGTGGCCGTGCACTGGGTCGACGTGCACGGCGCCGGCAAGGCGAAGATCATCCCGCGCGACGCCTGGGAGGCGACCGTCGCGCCCGACGGCGGCGCCGGGTTCGCCGCCTTCGCCAACCACGGCTTCGCGCGCGGTCCCGAACATCCCGAGTTCGTGGCCATGCCCGACCCCGAGACGCTGACCGTCCTGCCCCACCGTCCCGACACCGCCGTCGCGTTCTCGACGGTCATGGACGGCGACGAGGTCGCGGCGGCGGACGCGCGGTCGATCCTCGCCCGGGTCGCCGAGCGCGCCGCCGGCGTGGGCCTGCGCCCGGTGGCCGGCATGGAGCCCGAGTTCTTCCTCCTGCGGCGCATGGACGACGGGCACGTCGAGCCCTTCGACACGCTCGACGAGCTCGACAAGCCCTGCTACGACCTCCGGGCGCTGCTGCGGACGGCCCCGGTGGTGACCGCGATCGTCGACGCCATGCAGGCGCTCGGCTGGGGCGTGACGGCCCTCGACCACGAGGACGGCAACGGGCAGTTCGAGATCAATTTCGGCTTCGCCCCGGCGGTCACCACCGCCGACCGCTTCACGTTGCTGCGGACCATGATCGCCGACATCGCCGCGACCCACGGGGCGATCGGCAGCTTCATGCCCAAGCCGCTCGCCGGTCGCACCGGATCGGGCGCGCACGTCCATCTCTCCTGCTGGGCGCAGGACGGCACCAACGCGTTCCTGGACGCCGGCGACCCGCAGGGGGCGGGCCTCTCGGAGGTCGCCTACGCCTTCATGGGCGGCATCCTCGAGCACGGGCGGGCGCTGGCTGCGCTGACGATGCCCACGGTCAACAGCTACAAGCGGCTGTACTCAGGTGGCGGGACCTCCGGGGCGACCTGGTCCCCACGGGCGATCGTCCTGGGCGCCAACAACCGCACCACCATGCTGCGCGTCCCGGGGCCAGGGCGGTTCGAGAACCGCGCCATCGACGGCTCCTGCAACCCCTATCTGGCGCTGGCGGGGGTGATCGCGGCCGGCCTCGACGGCGTCGAGCGCGGCCTGGGGAGCGCGCTGATCGACGGGCCGGCGCCGGCCGACGGTGTCGCCGAGCTGCCGCGCACCCTGGCCGAGGCCCTGGACGCCCTCGAGGCCGACAGCGTGCTCTGCGAGGCGCTGGGCAGCGTGCCGATAGGCGCGTTGATCGCGATCAAGCGACGTGAGTGGGCGGCCTACATGGACTCCGTGTCGGCGTTCGAGCTCGACGCCTACCTCCGTCGTCCCTGAGCGATGTCGTTCGTCCTGACCTGTCCGCACTGCGGTCCCCGGGAGGTGACCGACTTCGCCTTCGGGGGCGAGGTCAACCCCCGTCCGGACACCCGGCCGGAGCGCCGCGAGCTCTTCGCCTACGTCTACCTGCGTCGCAACGTGGCGGGGGTCCAGCGGGAGTGGTGGTGCCATCGCTCTGGCTGCCGTGCGTGGTTCCTCGCCGAGCGGGACACGCGCACCAACGCCGTGGCGTGGACGGCGGTTCCCGCCGAGGCACCCGAGGGATGACGCGTCTCGCCCCCCAACCGGGAGAACGCATCGATCGCGACCGGCCGTTGCGGTTCACCTTCGACGGGCAGCCGGTGGCCGGATTGGCGGGGGACACCTTCCTCTCCGCGATGTACGCCGACGGCCGGCGGGTGTTCTCGCGCAGCTTCAAGTACCACCGGCCACGTGGGGAGCTGTGCGGATGCGGTCGGTGCATCGGCTCGCTCGTCGCGGTCGACGGAGTGCCCGGCGTCCGCGCCTGCGGAGAGCCCGCCCGTGACGGTGCGCGCGTGACCCACGTCAACGCCTGGCCGTCGCTGGGCTTCGACGTCCTCCGGGCCGCCGACCTGGTCGGCGGGCCGGTGATGCCCGTTGGCTTCTACTACAAGACCTTCATCCGGCCGCGCCGGTTGTGGCCGGTGTACGAGCGCGTCCTGAGGCACGCTGCCGGCCTTGGCCGCCTCCCCGCCACGCAAGCCGAGCGGACGACGCGCAACGAGTACCGCCGCCGGCACTGCGACGTGGCGGTCATCGGTGGCGGCATCGCGGGCCTGTCCGCGGCGGTTCGCGCCGCGGAGGCGGGCGCCGACGTCGTCCTGTGCGACGAGGACGTCGAGCCTGGCGGCGCGCTCCTGTTCGACGGCCAGCGCGAGCGGGCGCGCGCACTGGTCGAGCGGGCACGGGCGAGCGGCGTCGAGATCCTCAGCCGGGCGGCGGCGATCGGGTTCTTCGACGGGCTCGTCCCGGTGTGGCAGGGCCAGACCCTGCACCAGGTTCGCGCCGCGCGGCACGTCATCGCCAGCGGCGCGATCCAGCAGCCCCTGGTGTTCATCGACAACGACCTGCCCGGCATCATGCTCAGCGGGGCAGCGACGCGTCTGGCGGCGCTCTACGCGCTGCCGGCCGGCCAGCGGGTCGTCGTCGCCACCGTCGACGACCGCGGCCTCCGCGACGCGCTCTCCCTCCTCGAGCGCGGTGTGCAGGTGGCCGCGGTCGTCGACCAACGTCCCGGCGCGCCGGACGATCCGCTGGTCGATGCGATCCGGGCCCAGCGGGCGGAGGTCCTCCACGGCGCCGGTGTGCTGCGGGCCGTTCGCGGGCGGGGAGCGAAGGTCCTCGAGGGCGTCGTGCTCGAAGGGGGACGTCACATCTCCTGCGACGCGCTGGCGGTGTCCGGCGGCGAGTTGCCCGCGCTTTCGCTGGCTCTGCAGGCCGGCGCCACGGCGGGCTACGACGCCGGCCGCGCCTCGTTCGCGCTGGCCACGACGCCCGACGGCATGCACGTCGCCGGCGCCGCCGCCGGGCACGGAGACGCCGGCGTGGCGGAGCGGTCCGGGCGGCTGGCCGGCGCCGAGGCGGCGGCGGCCCTCGGGCTGCGGGTCGATGGGCTCGAAGACGACCGGCACGCGCTCGCGTCACCGCACCGGACGCCCGTCGCCGAGCCGCGCGCCGCCCGGGGGCGCGGAAAGGCCTTCGTCGACTTCGACGAGGACGTCACCACCAAGGACGTCGCGCACGCGGCCGCCGAGGGGTACGACTCGATCGAGCTCTCCAAGCGCTACACGACGGCGACCATGGGCCCCACCCAGGGCCGGTTCTCCCAGCTGGCGGCGGTGCGGGAGCTCGCCCGGCTCACCAGCCTGCCGCTGGGCGAGGTCGGGCTGACCACGGCGCGGCCGCCGTGGGTGACCGTGCCCATGGGCGTGCTGGCCGGCCGTCCGCACGAACCGGCCAAGCGCACCGCGCTGCACGCGCGCCACCGCGCGCTGGGCGCGACAATCCGCTGGGCGGGTGACTGGCGGCGGGCCTACGACTACGGGGCGGCGGAGGCCGAGGCGCAGGCGGTCGGCGCGTCCGCCGGGCTGATCGACGTCTCGACCCTCGGGAAGCTCATCGTGCGCGGACCGGACGCGGGCGAGTTGCTCGATCGCCTCTACCCCAACCGCATGTCGACCCTGGCGCCCGGGCGCATCCGGTACGGGGTGGTGTGCTCGGAGGCTGGGCGCATCGTCGACGACGGCACCGTGGCCCGCCTGGACGACGAGACCTTCTACGTGACGACCACCACGACGGGGGCCGCCGGGATCGAGGCGCAGTTCTCCTGGTGGCTGGCCACCTGGAGACTGGACGTGCACATCACCGACGTCACTCAAGGTCTGGTTGCGCTCAACCTCGCCGGGCCGCGCGCCCGGGCGCTGCTGTCCGAGCACACGTCGCTCGACGTGGGCAACGAGGCGTTCCCGTACCTCGGTGCTCAGCAGGCCGAGGTGGCGCGGGTGCCGTGCCTGATGCTCCGCATCGGCTTCGTCGGCGAGCTCGGGTACGAGATCCACTGCCCCGCGGCGCAGGGACACGTGGTCTGGGACGCCCTCGCGGCGGCCGGCGCGCGCCCGTTCGGCCTGGAGCCGCAGCGCCGGTTGCGGCTCGAGAAGCTCCACGTCCTCATCGGCCAGGACACCGATTCCGAATCCACCCCCGAGGGTGCCGGGATGGGATGGATCGTCAAACTCGACAAGGAGCAGGACTTCGTCGGGCGCTGGGCGCTCGAGCACGCCGAGGCGCATCCGCCGGCGACGTCGCTGGTCGGGTTCTCCGTGCCGGACGGCCGCATACCGACGGAGGGCGCCGTGGTCCTCGGCGCCGGTGACCAGCCGGTCGGCCAGGTCACCAGCGCTCGGCGATCCCCGCGGCTGGGGACGGCGATCGGCATGGCCTGGGTCCCGGCCGCCGTGGCCGCTGACGGCGCCAGCGTGACCATCTCCGACCGCGGTGAGCGCATTCACGCGCAAGTGACGACCCGGCCCTTCTTCGATCCCGAGGGCGCGGTCCTGCGCTCATGACCCTGACGTTCCTGACGCCCGCTCCCGGCGTGCTCGCTCGCAGCCCCCTGCACGACACGCTCGCCGCGGCGGGCGCCACCTTCACCGCGCACGAGGGGTGGGAGGTGTGCACCGGCTTCGGCGACGCACGGCACGGGCAGCAGGCAGTGGGCGACGCCGTCACCTTCAGCGACGCGTCGCACCTGGCGAAGTTCGACCTCCGCGGCGGGCCGTTCGCGCCCGGCCGGGCTGAGCCCGCCGGGGATGGGGTCGTCTGCGGCTACACGCGCGACCGTGCGCTCTGGCTCGGCGACGGCGCCTCCAGCCGTCCGGCCGACGCCGACGGACTCGACGTGACCACCCAGCACGTCGCCCTGCGGCTCGCCGGCCCCGCCGCCCGGGAGACGATCGCTCGGTTCTGCGCGCTCGACCTGCGTCCGGCCGTCGCCCCGCCCGGCAGCTTCCTGCCCGGCTCCGTCGCCCGCACGCCGGCCGCGATCCTGGTCGAGGCGCCGGAGACCTTCCTGTTGCTGCTCGGCGCGGCGTACGCCGCGTACGCCTGGGACGTCGTGAGCGACGCCGGGACGCACCTCGGCGGCCGGGCCGCCGCCGCCGTCCTCTCCGGCCGGGAGGGCGCCCTCCGTGCGTGACCTCTTCCGCACGCGCCGCATGTGGCGCCGCCGGCCCGAGCTCAAGCGCCGCTACGACGTGGTCATCATCGGCGGCGGCTCGCACGGCCTCGCGACGGCCTACTACCTGCGCCGGCACGGCATCACCGACGTGGCCGTGCTCGAGAAGGGGTACATCGGATCGGGCGCCGCCGGCCGCAACACCACGATCCTGCGCTCGAACTACAAGACGCCGGAAGGCGCGGCGTTCTATGACGCCAGCGTCAAGCTCTACGAAGGGCTCGGCGCGGAGCTGAACTTCAACCTGCTCTTCAGCCAGTGCGGGCACCTCACGCTGGCCCACACCGACCGGGCGATGTTCGTCATGGCCAATCGGGCCGAGGTGAACCGCCTGCAGGGCATCGACTCCCAGCTCGTCGACGCCGATCGGGTCCGGGAGCTGTGCCCGGCGCTGCGGGTCTCCGACGACGCGGTGCACCCCATCCAGGGCGCGCTGTATCACCCGCCCGGGGGCATCATCCGCCACGACGCGGTGGTCTGGGGCTTCGCCCGCGGCGCCGACGGCGGCGGCGCGGAGATCCACCCCGACACGGAGGTGACGGGCTTCGACCGGGTCAACGGCCGCGTCGACGCCGTGCGAACCACCCGCGGAGCCGTGCGCGCGGGGACGGTCATCAACTGCACCGCCGGTTGGAGCAGCCTGCTGTGCGACATGGCGGGCGTGCGGCTGCCGATCACCACGCACATCCTGCAGGCCTGCGTGACCGAGCCGGTGAAGCCGTTCCTCGACGTGGTGATCGTGTCCTCCCAGATGCACGTCTACATCAGCCAGTCCGATCGC
>CAXTBB010000076.1:0-11554 GCA_964242305.1 uncultured Solirubrobacteraceae bacterium | reverse complement strand
GCGAGGCGATCAAGTTCGCCCAGGAGGGCTACACGATCGTCCTCATCGGCCACGCCGGCCACGAGGAGGTCGAGGGCACGATGGGAGAGGCGCCCGACCACACCGTGCTCGTCGAGACGGAGGCCGACGTGGCCGCGCTCGACGTCCCCGATCCGCAACGCGTCGCCTACATCTCCCAGACCACGCTGAGCGTCGACGAGACCCGCTCGATCATCGCCGCCCTGCGAGAGAAGTTCCCGGCCATCACCGGTCCGCGCACGGACGACATCTGCTACGCCACCACCAACCGCCAGCGCGCGGTCAAGGAGATGGCCACGCAGTGCGACCTCGTCCTGGTCATCGGCTCCCAGAACTCCTCGAACTCGCAGCGCCTGGTCGACGTCGCGCGCGACCTCGGCGCCGATGCCTACCTGATCGACAACGAGACGCAGGTGCAGGAGGCGTGGCTGGACGGCAAGCGCGTCGTCGGCATCTCCTCCGGCGCCAGCGCGCCCGAGGGCCTGGTCCAGCGCCTGGTGGCGTTCTTCCGCGCCCGGGGCACGACGGACGTCGCCGAGCTGGAGGTCCTGCGCGAGGACGTTCGCTTCATGCTCCCGAAGACGATCCGCCAAGCCATGACCGCGCGCGAGACCGCCCGAGCCGCCCGCTGATCACCGCCTGACGCCACCCGGCGCGACCACTCACGTGCGAAGCACGCTTCGGTCGCGCCGTGCGGCGTCAGCCGGCGCCTGCGAACGGCTAGCCCATCCTTCCGCGCAGCCAGGCGCGGATCTCGTCCCCGTGCTCGTCGAGCGCCGGGGGAAGGCGGCGGACGCCGGGGCGGTGGCCGTCGACGCGCAGGGGCGGGGCCGGGAAGCCGTCGGCGAGCGGCTCGAGGCCGAGGCGCTCGGCCAGCGCCCACGCCTCCGGGATGTCGTTGACCGGTCCGGCGGGGACCCCGCGCGCCTGCAGCAGCGCGACCCACTCGTCGGCGGGCCGCCCGCGGAAGACGACCCCCAGCGCGGCGACCAGCTCCTCGCGGTGCTCGACGCGCGCCGCCGAGGTCGTGTAGCGCGGGTCGGGCTCGAGGCCCACCGCGTCCCACAGGCGCGCGAACAACCGGTCGTTGCCGACCGCGACGGCCAGCGGGCGGTCGGCGGTGGCGAACGTCTCGTAGGGGACGATGCTCGGGTGCCGGTTGCCCATGCGGCCCGGTGACGCGCCGCCCAGCGTCCAGGCCGAGCCCTGGTTGAGCAGGGACGCCAGCGCCGCGTCCATCAGCGACGTCTCGACGTGGCGTCCGCCGCCGCCCTGCAGCGCGGCCAGGACGCCGACCGCGGCGAGCAGCCCGCAGACCAGGTCGACCACGGCCGCGCCGACCTTGGTGGGCGGCCCGTCCGGATCCCCGGTGACGTGCATCAGCCCGCCGACGGCCTGGGCGAGGAAGTCGTAGCCGGGCAGCGCCGGGTTCTCCGCGCCGAACGCGGTCACCGAGCAGGACACGAGCGCCGGGTTGCCGGACGCGCGCAGCGTGTCGCCGTCCAGTCCCCAGGAGGCCATCAGCCCGGGCCGGAAGCTCTCCACCAGCACGTCGGCCTCGAGCGCGAGCGTGCGGGCCAGCGCGCGGTCGCCGGCGTCGGCGAGGTCGAGGACGACGGAGCGCTTGTTGCGGTTCAGGCCCAGGTAGTAGGTGGCGTCGTCGCCCCGCCACGGCGGGCCCCAGGAGCGCGTGTCGTCACCCGTCCCCGGGCGCTCCACCTTGACCACGTCGGCCCCGAGGTCGCCGAGCAGCATGGTCGCGTACGGGCCGGCCAGCACGCGCGAGAAGTCGGCGACGAGGAGCCCGTCCAGCACGAGCGGAAGGTACCGTGGCGCGCGTGCGCACGCTCGTCGTCTCCGACCTGCACATCGGGACCGGAGCGCGCGTGGACCTGCTCCGCAAGCCCGGCGTGCGCGCGGCGCTGACCGGCCGGCTGGCCGACGGGATCGAGCGGCTGGTCGTGCTCGGCGACGCGCTGGAGCTGCGCGAGGGTCCCGTCCACGTCGCCGCGGAGCTCGCCGAGCCGATCCTCGCCGAGCTCGGCGCCGCACTCGGCGAGCGCGGCGAGATCGTCCTCACCGGCGGCAACCACGACCACAACCTGCTGGCCGGCTGGATCGAGCAGCACCTGCAGAACGAGACGCCGATGGGGCTCGAGCAGCACATCGAGCCGAGCGTGGCGGGACCGATCGCCGCGCGCCTCGCCGCCGCCGCGCGCCCCGCCACGCTCTCCTTCGCCTATCCGGGCCTGTGGATCAGAGACGACGTGTACGCCTTCCACGGGCACTACCTCGACCTGCACTCCACGACGCCGACCATCGAGCGCCTGGCCGCCGGCTCGATGGCCCGGGCGCTGGCGCCGATCCCCGTTGGCACCGCCACGCCCGACGACTACGAGACGGTCCTCGCGCCCCTCTACGCGTGGATGTTCGCCATGGCGCAGCGCTCCCACGCGGACGTGAACCGGGCCGGGTCGCGCTCGTCGGTCAACGCCTGGATCGCCCTGGCGGGGCCGGGGCGGCGGGAGCGTCCCGTCCGTGCACTGGCGCTCAGCGCCGCGCTGCGGACGGCGGTCGCCGGCCTCAACCGCGCGGGGATCGGGCCGCTGCGCCCGGAGCTGTCCGGTGCCGCCCTGCGCCGCGGGTCGCTCCACGGCATCGCCGAGGTGCTCAGGCGCATGGCCGTCGACGCGCCCTACGTCCTCTTCGGCCACACCCACCGCTCCGGGCCCTGGGCGCAGGACGACCCGTCGGAGTGGCGCACCGCGGCCGGGACGCAGCTCGTCAACACGGGCAGCTGGGTCTATCAGCGCCACTTCCTCCCGGAGCGGCCCGGAGCCGGTCCCTACTGGCCGGGGACGGCGATCCTCGTGGAGGACGGCTCAGCGCCGCCGCGGCTCGAGCGCCTGCTGCACGACCGCACCCACGCCGACCTCAGGCCGCCAGACCCGGCGTGAAGCAGGTGGCGAGGACCTCGACGTCCGCGCTGACCTCGAGCTCGAGCACGCCGGCGGTGTGCTGCGGGTGCTCGCGCACGGTGTAGACGCCGCAGCCGTCGACCGCGACGGCGTCGACCGTCCCCGTGCCGGTGCAGACGACGTGGACCCCGCCCGCCTCGTACGGCCCCGCGTACGCGCCGCGCTGGTCGGCGGTCTGCGGGGCGAGGACGGCGTCCGGCACGTCCTCGGGGCGGACGGGCGCAAGCGGCTCGACCTCGATGCCGAGCAGCTCGCCGATCTCGCGCTCCGTCTCGGCGTACGCGCCCTCGCCGTAGTGCAGCGAGTGCAGCGTCAGCTCCGGCGTCCACAGGTAGCGCGCCGGCCAGCCCTGGTTGCCGTACTGGTCCCACACCTCCAGCTCGGAGTCGATCAGCACGGGATGCTCGATGCCCAGCCGCCCCACCGCGGCCTCGATCGCCTCCGGCGCGCGCGAGCATTCGAAGCCGCCGGTGTGGACGCCGACGACGCGAAGGCCGGCGTCCGCGTAGCGCGCGTGCCAGCCCATCACGTAGGGGAGCGTGCGCAACGAGTTGATGCGGCAGAAGTCCCAGAACTCGACCAGGACCGGGCGCCCGCGCTGCTCGTGCGCCTTGAGCAACCCGACGTTCAACCAAGGTAGTCCGCGAGGGAACGGAGGCAGCGTGATTTCGCTGGAATTCGCGCGCATCCGACGCTGACGCACGCTAGCATCGCGCCTTGCTAACCCCCGCGGCGACGGTTAGAGGGCCGTCGCCGATCACAGCAGAGGAGAGAACCATCTTGCGAAAGCTCGTACTCATCGGGCTCACGGTCACGATCGTGTTCGCCGTCGCCGCCATCGCGATCGCGCAGACCAACGCGCCTGCCGTCGTCACGGTCACCGCGAAGGTCACGCCGTCCAGCGGCGGCACCAAGAAGAAGCCGGTCAACGCCGCCACGTCGATCCGCTTCGACGTCAACCCGGAGAGCAACTCGACGCTTGCCGGCATCGAGTACGTCCTCCCGCCCAGCCTGAAGATCAGCGGCGAGGGCTTCCCCGCCTGCTCGGCCACCACCGTCAACAACAAGGGCGAGGCCGCCTGCCCCGCCAAGTCCAAGGTCGGCGTCGGCAAGTCCACCGCGCTGCTCGGCCCCGGCAAGGCGCCGATCACGTTCACCACGAACGTGTACACGAACGGCAAGAGCGGCCTGACGCTGGCGCTCAAGCAGGACAACGGCTCCGTCCAAGTCGCGTTCGACGGCAAGATCGCCAACAACCACATCACGCTGGCGGTCCCGCCCAACGTGCAGCAGCCGGTCGCCGGCCTGTACTCCTACGTGACCTCCACGACCGCCGACCTCGGCCCCGCGACGGGCTCGAAGACGGTCAAGAAGAAGGTCAAGGTCAAGGGCAAGAAGAAGAAGGTGACCAAGAAGGTCAAGGTCAAGACCTACCTGATCTCGCGCGTCGGTTGCACGGGTGGCAAGGACGCGTTCACCGTCTCCCTGCCGCTGTCGCCCAACCCGAACCCGCCCGCGGTCAACCCGATCTCGGGCTCCGCGTCGGCGCCCTGCAGCTAGCCGTCCCGCGCCCCGGCGCGTAGGCACACCGAGGCCCCGTCCGGCACGCGCCGGGCGGGGTCTCTGTCGTTGCCCGGGACCGCCGATCTACACTCGCGCGCCATGGATCGCCGCCAGCGCATCGTCACGCTCGGGATCGCCGCGGTCATCGCGGTGGTCGCCGTGATCGTCGTCCTCGCCACCACCGGCGGGTCTGACGAGAAGACCGCGACGACGCCGGCGCCCACACCGGCCGTGTCCACGCCCGCCCCGGGCGCGTCGGCCACCGCAAGCCCGGCGCCCGACGCCGACGCGGAGCCCCCGCCGATCGCCATCGCGGTCAAGGACGGCAAGGTCGTCGGCGGCGTCACCAAGATCCGCGTCAAGAAGGGCGACCGCATCACGTTCACCGTGACCGCCGACGTGGCCGACGAGGTGCACGTGCACGCCTACGACTACCACAAGGACATCGAGGCGCCCGGCGACACCGTGAAGTTCGACTTCAAGGCGAACATCACCGGGATCACCGAGGCCGAGCTCGAGGACGCGGGCCTCCAGATCGCCTCCATCCGCGTCGACCCCTAAGTCGGTGCCCACCCTTTTCGCGCACGGCATCGTCGGGCGCGCCGACCTGCCGATCCCGGCGCTGCTGTTCGGCGTCGCCGCCGCGCTCGTGCTCGTCGTCTCCTTCGTCACCCTCGCGGTCGGGTGGACGCGGCCGCACCTGGAGGACGTCCGCGAGCGCGCGTGGCTGCCGCTGCCGCCGGCGGTCGACGCGCTGCTCGGGATCGTCGGTGTGGCGATCTTCGCCGTCATCGTCTACGCCGGCCTGGCCGGGACGGACATCGAGACCAGCAACCTCGCGCCGACGGTCATCTACGTCGCCTTCTGGGTCGGCGTCCCCGTCGCCTCCCTCGTGGTCGGCGACGTCTTCCGGCTGCTGTCGCCGTGGCGCGCGATCGGGCGCGCGACGGGCTTCCTGGTCGGCCGCGTCGCCGGCCCGGAGGTGACCGAGCCGCTGCCGTACCCGGTCCGGCTCGGGCGCTGGCCCGCCGTAGTCGGGATCGCTCTGTTCGCGTTCTGCGAGCTGTGCTGGGGGGAGGGGAACGACCCGCAGGTCCTGGCCGTCTGCGCGCTGCTCTACGCCGCCGTGCAGCTGATCGGCATGGGGCTCTACGGGGTCGACGCATGGTCACGCAACGGCGACGCGTTCGGGGTCTACTTCGGGCTGTTCGCCGCCCTCTCCCCGGTCGGGCGCCGCGCCGACGGGCGGCTGGCGCTGCGCCCGCCGCTCGCGGCCGCCCCGCACGCCGAGCGGCCCGTCGCCACGGTCGCGCTGATCTGCGTCGCGATCGGCTCGACCATCTTCGACGGCGCCAAGGAGGGCCCGGTCTTCAGCGGGATCATCCCGCACCTGCAGGACGCGGGCACGTCGCTCGGACTGTCGCTGGGCGCCGCGCTCGAGGTCGGCTTCGTCATCGGCCTGCTCGTCTGCATCGCCTTCGTCGCCGCCGTCTACCGGATCGGCGTGGCCGGCATGCGCGTACCGGACGGGGGGCGACGGTTCGTCCACACGCTCATCCCGATCGTCGTCGCCTACGTCATCGCGCACTACTTCTCGCTGCTCGCCTACAACCTCCAGTCGCTGTGGCCGCTCGCGTCCGATCCGCTCGGGAACGGCGCCGACCTGTTCGGCGGGGCGGCGGCGACGATCGACTACAACGTCGTGTCGGCGACCGCCATCTGGTACGTCCAGGTCGGGGCGCTCGTCATCGGTCACGTCTGCGGGTTGGTGCTCGCCCACGACCGCGCGCTGGCGGTGTCAGGGTCCGCCCAGGCCGCCGTCCGCTCGCAGATCGTGATGCTGGTCGTGATGGTCCTCTTCACCTGCCTGGGGCTGGGTCTACTGTCCGTCTCCAACTCGTGACCACTGTCTACGCCCACGCCGGCCACTGGTTCGCCGGGCTCGCCTACGCGGCGCCCGTCTTCATCCTCATGGGCTGGCTCGGGGTGGTGCGCCTCAAGGACAAGCGCGCACTCCGGGGTGCGGCGGGCGACTCCGGTGCCAAGCCATCGCCCGAGGCTTCGCGTAAGGACGTCTGACCCGGGGTAAAGGATCGGCGAGATGCTCGCGTCGCCGACCACCCCCCGCCAGCCGAGTGGACGCTTCGTCCGCTCCTACGACGAGCGGTTCGCGGTCTGGAGCGTCGCGATCGCCGAGGCCAACCTGGCCTACGACGCCTGGCAGCGCACGCCCGGTGCGAGCGCCTACGCAGCGTTCCGGGCCGCGGACGACCGCGCCGGCGCCGCACAGGATGCGCTCGCTGACCGTGTGAGCTGACACGCACATCCGATCGGGGGTTTGTCCACGTAACGCTCAGGACACGTCAAGTGTCCACCCAGCGAAGCCGACTATCCCACCAAGACGATGAGCGCACACGAGCTGAAGGAACTGCTGGACCAGGTCGCGGACACCCGCGAGCTCGTCCTGCGCCGCGTCGTGCCCGGCGAGGCGCACTACGACGCCTGGTCGGACGCGCACGAGGAAGCCGAGCACGCGCTGCAGGACTGGCGCCGCCTGGGCGGGTGGATGCGCTACGCGACCTACCGCGCCGCCCAGGACCGCGAGGACGCCGCGCAGGACGCCCTCGCGCAGGCCTAGGAGCCTGTTGGACATAGGCGCGCCGGACTGTTCAACAGGCTCCTAGATCCCCAGCTTCCCGCCCACGTCCGTGAACAGGTAGGCGCCGAGCAGGTCGACCCACAGCAGGCCGGTGACCACGGCGGCGCCCATGACGACCGCACGCGGCGGCGTCCGGGCCAGCGCGACCGCGACGGCCAGCGGCGCCAGCACCGGCGCGTAGTAGCGCAGCAGGAAGATGTCCCAGTGCCCGGCGATCAGCGTCGCGACGGCGAGCACGGCCGCCGCGACGACGGGCACGGCGAAGAAGCGCACCCGCCGGTCGCCCACCGTCAGCAGCACCGCCAGGAGCAGCGCCAGGACGAGCGCGCGGGCGGCGATCCCCACCCACCACACGCCCAGCTGACCCTCCCATTCGCCGGGGACGGCCCCCTTGAGCAGGATCGCGAAGCGGGCCGGCAGGTCCCCGAGGTCCCAGTCGGGTCGGCCGTGCGGATACAGGAACGGCGTCTGCTGCGCCCGTGCGGCGGCGTTGAGCGTCCAGCTCCCGAACCGCGCGTGGGTGTCGATCAGCCACGGCGCCAGCATCAGCGCCGGGAGCACGACGAGCCAGCGGCGGCGACAGGCCCAGGCCGCGATCAGGAGCGTGGGGGCGAGGACGGCGAGCGTCAGCTTCGTCAGCAGGCAGGCGCCGAGCAGCATGGCGGCGGCGGCGAGCCAGCGGTCCGAGCGCTCGGTGGACGCGCGCCACGCCGCGAGCATGAACGCGGGCGCGAGCAGAAAGCCGAGCGTGTCGTTCGAGATGGTCACTCCGCGGACGAGCAGGCCCGGCCACAGGAGCACGAGCAGCCCGGCCGCGAACGCCTCCGGCCGGCGCCCGGCCAGCAGCCACAGGACCACGACGCCGCCCAGGTACAGCAGCAGGTCAAGGACCCGGACGGCGTAGACCTTCTGCTTGGCGTTCCCGCCGACCGCGAACACCGGCGCCGCCAGTCCGTAGTAGAGCGGCGGCTGAAAGGCCTCGTAGCTCTGCCCGCCCAGCCCGAGCGTGGCCGGGTCCGTCGGGCTCGGCTGCGGGAAGGTCCGGTCGCTGATGGCCTGCACCGCGGGGGTGTTGAGGTCGGTCAGCCGGGGGAGGCGGCCGTGGTCGGCGATGCTCTCGACGTAGAGGTAGTGCGCGCGCTCGTCGATCGGGGCCCAGATGGTGAAGCGCGCGACGACGATCGCACCGAGGACGACGATCGCCGCCAGCAGCAGCCGGCTCACGCGCCGAGGCGCCGCAGGTCGGCGGCGAGTCCCTCCGGGGTCAGCTGGCTGGCCGGGAAGCCGACGCGCTGGCGGCCCGAGCCGTCCACGACGACCACGCCCGCGCTGTGCTCGCGGCCCTTGGTCTGCGGGGCCACGCCGAACGCCTTCCACACCGGCTCGAGCTCGGCGCGCGTGCCGAGCAGGAAGCGCATCTTGCCGGTCATGTACTGCTTGATCAGGAACGCCTTCGCGCTTGCGGGGGTGTCGTTGGCGGGGTCGACGGAGACGCCCAGGACCGGCACGTTGTGGCCGAGGTCGGCCAGTGCCCCGCGGATCTGCTGCACCTCGAGCGGGCAGGTGTCGCGGCAGTGGGAGTAGATGAAGGCGTAGACGGCGGTGCCCTGCGCGCCCGTGACGCGATTGCCGTCCTGGTCGTGCAGCGCGTAGGTCGGCACCCGCGCCCCCGCCGGCCGCACGAAGCCCTGGAACTCGCCCTTGGTCAGCTGCGCGCGCGCGCCGTGGCCGGCGGCCAGGTAGGCGCCGGCGAAGCCGGTGAACGCCAGGGCGACGACTCCCATCAGGACTAGGCGCACCCGCTGCGACACGCCTCAGAGGCTATGCCTCGATGAAGCCCCTCCGGATCGCGTACCGGACCAGTTCGACGCGATCGCGCATGCCGAGCTTGCGCAGGATGTTGGCCCGGTGCGACTCGACGGTCTTCTCCGCCAGGTGCAGCGTGGACGCGATCTCCTTGTTGGTGTGCGCCTCCGAGATGAGCTTGAGGACCTCCTGCTCGCGCGGGGACAGCGGCTCCTCGGGCCCGCGCGAGCTGTCCGCCTGCCACGAGCGCAGGATGGAGCGCTCGACGGCGTCGGTGACGAACGCCTCGCCGCGGTGCACGGCGCGGATGGCGTCCAGCAGCGCCTCGTCGACGTCGCGCTTGAGCACGTAGCCCGACGCGCCCGCCTTGAGGGCGTCGAAGACGTAGCGCTCGTCGTCGTGCATGGAGAGGATCAGGACCTGCGTCTCCGGCAGGTGCGCCTTGACCTGGCGCGCCGCCTGCAGCCCGGTCAGCTTGGGCATGGAGACGTCGAAGATGCACAGGTCGGGACGCTCGCGCAGCGCGGCCTCGAAGGCGGCCACGCCGTCCTCGGCCTCCGCGACGACGTTCATGTCCGGTTGGCGGTCGATGAGCAGCCGCAGGCCGCCCCGGACGATGCCGTGGTCGTCGGCGATCAGGATGTTCACTTCAATCTGCCCCCATGGTGAGTTCGACGGTGGTGCCCTCGCCGGGGCGTGAGAAGATCGTGAGGTTGCCGCCGACGAGCAGCGCGCGCTCGCGCATCCCGTTGAGGCCGAGGCCGCCGGGGCGGCCGCGCAGCTTGCCGTTGCGGTTTGCGCCGAGGGCGTCGAAGCCGCCGCCGTCGTCGGCCACCTTGAGGATGGTGTTGCCGGTGAAGGAGAGGTCGACGTCGACCGTCTTCGCACCCGCGTGATGGACGATGTTGGACAGCGACTCCTGCGTCACGCGGTAGATGACCAGCTGCTCCTCGTCGGACATGTTGCGCAGCTCGCCGTGGCGGTGGAAGGTCGTGCGGATGCCGGTGCGCTCGCCGAAGTCCCTCACCTGCGATTGCAGCGCCGAGATCAGGCCGTGGTCGTCGAGCGCGGTCGGGCGCAGCGCCCGGGCGATCTGCAGCAGCTCGTCCATGGCGCGGTCGACCAGCTTCTTGGTCTCCTTGAGCTCGGGGACGAGCGTCTCGGGCGCGTCCTGCATGGCCGCCGACAGGCGTAGCTTGATCGCGGTCAGCGCCTGGTTGACCTCGTCGTGGAGATCCTGGGCGATCTGCGCGCGCTCCTGCTCCTGGGCGCGCACGACGGCCCGGCCGGCCGACTTGCGCTCGTCCTCCAGCCGTCCCAGCATGCCGTTGAAGCCGGCCGTCAGCGACTTGATCTCCTTGGCGGCGTGGCGGTCGGGCTTCGCGCGCGTGCCCGGCTTGGCCAGGTCGACCTCGCTCATCGTCCGCACCAACCGGTCCAGCGGCTCCAGGCGGTGGCGCAGCAGCAGCGAGTTGAGCAGGATGACCAGCAGGACGGAGACGATCAGCAGGCTCACGCCGGGGACCGACGCTGCCTCCTGCAACCGCGCCGTGGTGAAGATCGCCGCCAGGGCGGCGGTGATCGCCACCAGCACGGCATTGACGGCGAGGACCTGGGTGAGCAACGTGCGCGAGCGCATCTCTGCTCGTCGTATCGGCATCCGGCCTGGCAGGCTTCACCAGGCCGTGGCCCCAGACCACTATCCTTTCTGAAGTAATAAAACACGACCCGAGTTGAGGGATTTCCCTTGAGCCCATCCGGTGCGGAGCTCATCCGCCAGATCAAGAACCAGATCGAAGAAGTCGACCCGTCCGACATCCACGAGGCCATGGACGCCGGCACGAACGGCTTCGTCCTCGTCGACGTCCGCGAGCAGAACGAGTGGGACGCCGGTCACCTGCCCGGCGCCAAGCACGTCCCGCGCGGCCACCTGGAGTCGCGCATCGAGGGCGCGGCGCCCGACCGCGACACGCGCGTCGTCCTCTACTGCGCTTCCGGCAACCGCTCCGCCCTCGCCGCGCGCACGCTGTCCGAGGACCTCGGCTACGAGCACGTGGAGTCCATGACCGGCGGCTACACGCTGTGGAAGGACCGCGGCTACGCCGTCGAGACCCCCCGCTTCATGACCCCCGAGCAGCGCGAGCGCTACAGCCGCCACGTGCTCGTCCCCGAGATCGGTCAGGAGGGCCAGGAGAAGCTGCTCGACGCGAAGGTGCTGCTGCTCGGCGCCGGCGGCCTCGGCTCGCCCATCGCGCTGTACCTCGCCGCGGCCGGCGTCGGCACCCTCGGGCTCGTCGACGACGACGTGGTCGACCTCTCCAACCTCCAGCGCCAGGTCATCCACACGACCGACGGCATCGGCACCCCCAAGGTCGACTCCGCCGAGCGCGCCATCAAGGACCTCAACCCCGACGTCGACGTCGTCAAGTACCAGACCCGCCTGGACGCCTCCAACATCATGGAGATCATCGAGGGCTACGACATCATCGTCGACGGCGTGGACAACTTCCCGACGCGCTACCTGCTCAAC
>CAXTBB010000075.1:0-11640 GCA_964242305.1 uncultured Solirubrobacteraceae bacterium | reverse complement strand
CCCCGTCGAGCGGATGATGCGCGACGCCAAGATCACGCAGATCTACGAGGGCACCCAAGAGGTCCAGCGGCTCGTCATCGCCCGCTACCTATGAGGACGGCGCCGGTCTACGACCCCGCCACGGGGGAGGTCCAGCGGGAGCTGAAACTGGCCGAGCCGGCCGACGTCGACACCGCCGTCGCGCGCGCCAAAGCCGCCTTCGAGGGCTGGAGCCAGACCAGCGTGGTCAAGCGCGCGCGGGTCATGTTCCGGTTCCGCGAGCTGATCGCCGCGCACACGGACGAGCTGGCCCGCATCGTCGCCAGCGAGCACGGCAAGGTCGTCGAGGACGCCAAGGGCGAGGTCATCCGCGGGCTCGAGGTGGTCGAGTTCGCCTGCGGCGTCCCGCAGCTGCTCAAGGGCGAGTTCTCCGAACAGGTGTCCGATGGCGTGGACGCGTATGCGTTCCGCCAGCCGCTCGGCGTCTGCGCCGGCATCACGCCGTTCAACTTCCCGGTCATGGTCCCGATGTGGATGCACCCGGTGGCGATCGCGACCGGCAACACGTTCGTGCTCAAGCCCTCCGAGCGCGACCCGTCCGTGTCCGACCGCGTCGCCGAGCTCTACGCCGAGGCGGGCCTGCCCGACGGCGTCTTCAACGTGGTCCACGGGGACAAGGTCGCCGTCGACGCCCTGCTGGACCACGACGACGTCGCCGCGATCTCCTTCGTCGGCTCGACGCCCATCGCCCGCTACGTCCACGAGCGCGCGACCGCGGCCGGCAAGCGCGTGCAGGCCCTCGGTGGCGCCAAGAACCACGCCGTCGTGCTGCCGGACGCCGATCTCGACAACGCTGCGGGCCAGCTGGTGGCGGCGGGCTACGGCTCGGCCGGGCAGCGCTGCATGGCCATTTCGGTGGTCGTCGCGGTGGGCGACGCCGCCGATCCCCTGGTGGAGCGCATCGCCGCGCGCGCGAAGGACCTGCGCGTCGGCCCGGGCCTGGACCCGGAGTCCGACATGGGCCCGGTGGTCACGGCGCAGGCGCGCGACCGCATCGCCGGCGCCATCGCCGGCGGGGTGGACGCCGGCGCGACCGCCGTCCTCGACGGCCGCACGCTCCAGACCGGCAGCGGTGGCTTCTTCCTCGGCCCGACGCTCTTCGACGGCGTCGAGCCGGCCATGGACGTCTACCGCGACGAGATCTTCGGACCGGTCCTCGGCGTCGTCCGCGTCGACAGCCTCGACGACGCGATCGCCCTCATCAACGCCAACCCCTACGCCAACGGCACAGCCATCTTCACGTCGTCCGGCCGCGCCGCCCGCCGCTTCCAGCACGAGATCCAGGTCGGCATGATCGGCATCAACGTCCCCATCCCGGTGCCGATGGCCTTCTACTCGTTCGGCGGCTGGAAGGACTCGCTGTTCGGCGACCACCACATCCACGGCCCGGAGGGCATCCGCTTCTACACCCGCGGCAAGGCCGTCACCGCCCGCTGGCCCGCCGACGGCACCGACGACGCCGTCCTGCACTTCCCCACCGCGACCTAGCGCCGCGTCTTCAGCGTCAGCCTGGGGTGGGTGCCGGCGATCACGTCGCCGGCGAAGGACGTGAGGCGGACGGAGACCTTGCGCGAGGCGCCGCGCCTGGCGTGCAGCCGGACGGTGACCGATGGCTCGGCGCCGGAGATCGTGAGCGTCTTGGGCGTCGCGGACACGCCGTGGCCGGAGACGGTCACCTTGACGGTGCCGGCGCCCGCGCCGATGCGGTTGACCTTCAGCCGGACCGTGCGGCCGCGCCTGACCTTGGCGGAGCGCTTGGCGAAGGCGAGCGCGCTCTTGTTCTGGGAGATCAGGCGCAGCGTGCGGACCTCGGCATCGCCGGCGGTCGTGGTGGCGCGGACCGACACGGTGGTCGCGCCGGCGGCGGCCGGCACGGACACGACGCGCTTGTCGAGCTCCTCGGCGAAGGTCCCGTCCCCGTTGAGGTCCCAGGCCAGCGCGTCATAGCCGCCGAAGCGCCCCGTGCCGCCCGGCGCGTTGGGCGCGGCGGTCAGCGTCACCGTCTCGCCCGGAACCGGCACCTTGACGTTGCTGTCGATCTCCACCTGCGGGACGACGGAACGGATGAAGGCGTTGAGCGGGTTGGCGCCGATCTTCGCGTAGACGCCGGGCGGGCCTTCGTTGCAGCTGCGGCTGCCGCGGGCGGTGTCGCCGTTGCCGATGCCGAAGGACACCGCGCCGATCAGGGTCGGCTGGCCCGAGCCGTCGGCGACGATCAACGGACCACCCGAGTCGCCGTTGCAGGAGTCCTTGTTGGGCGCGAGCGCGCAGATCTCGGTGCTGAAGTCCAGGCCGCTGGCGCTCTGGCCCACCGCCGCGAAGGCGTTGGCGCAGTCCGTGTCCGAGTACAGGTTCAGGCCGACCATGCGCAGCTGGTTGGTGGAGAGGGTGCCGCCGTCGTCCTTGTCCTCCGTCAGGCCCCAGCCGGCCGTGAGCGCGGGGGTGCCGCCGGCGAGCAGGGCGCTGTCGGACGGGCGGGCCAGCCGGACCTGCTGCTCGGGCGCGGGGCGGCTGAGCTGAACCAGGCCGACGTCGTAGCCGCCGCTGCCGGTGTAGGCCTTGGGGACGCCGCCGTCGGCGAAGCCGTAGATCTGATCGGGCGTCGCCGTGTCCAGGTCCGTCGCGCCGAGGACCACGTAGGAGTGCGCGGGGTCGATCGGCTCCTCGACCAGGCAGTGGGCGGCGGTGACGACCCAGCGCGCGGCGATCAGGGTGCCGCCGCAGAGCGCGTCGGGCTCGTCCCCGCCGACGCCCTGGAGCGCGATCTCGAGACCGGCCGCGTAGGGCAGCTCCGCCGTCGAGGCGGTCGTCCCGCCCACGATCCGCGGCGTCGCCGCCGTCGCCGTCGCCGGCAGCGCGGCGGCGAGCAGGACAAGGACGAACGCGGCGCGGGCAACCATGGATCCGCACAGTACCCGCGGAACCTGAGGGCGACGTAGAATCGAGTCCGTGAGCGGGCCAACGGTGCGCCGGATCCTCTATGCCTCCTCGTTCTCGCTCTGCGTCGGGGTGCTCGTCATCACGGCCGTGACCGGGTTGCGGGCCGATTACCCCATGCGCCTGGTCCAGGGGCTGATGGCCAGCATCGGGGCGCTCGGAATCGTCGGTGCCGCCGTCGCCTGGATCACGACGCGGATGGGCGACTACCGCCACCCGGCCGACGAGGCGGAGTTCGAGCTGCTCGTGCGCCGCACGGAGCGCCTCGCCCGCGACAACCTGGCCGCCGAGCCCGACGAGACCGAGTTCATGGAGCTCGACCCCTACAACGCGGAGGACTTCGAGGAGCTCGTCCGCGACGCGCTCGACGACCTGCCCGACGTCCTGCGCGCCGCGCTGGACCGCAACGTCGCCGTCATCATCTCCGACCAGGGCCGCCGCCACCGTGCCTACGGGCTCTACATGGGCGGCACGGTCGCGCGCGACGTCGCCTCCGACCGCATCGTCATCTTCCGCGACACGCTGCTGCGCGACTTCGGCCACGACCCCGACGAGCTGCGCGCCCAGGTGCTGCGCACGGTCCGCCACGAGCTGGCGCACCACCTCGGCGCCGACGAGATCGGCGTCCGCGAGTTGGGGCTCTGACGATGGCCCGCCGCGTAGACGTCATCAGGTGATGATCGTGATGACACCCGAGGCCTCCGAGCCGGAGGTCGCGGCCGTGCGCGCGCGGCTGGAGACGGTGGGTGTGCACGTGCTCGTTCTCCCCGGGGAGCGGACGACCGCGATCGGCGCGATCGGGGACCCGGAGGGCGTGCGCGAGCTCGGCCTGGAGGGGATGCCCGGCGTCGACCGCGTCGTCCCCATCTCGCGCCCGTACAAGCTGGCCTCGTCGGAGCTCGCCCACCACGAGCCGACCACCGTCATCGTCGACGGCCGCGCGGTCGGGGGCGGGACGACGTTCGCGCTGATCGCCGGCCCCTGCACGGTCGAGTCGCGCGAGCAGACTCTCGGGGTCGCGAAGGCGGTCGCGGCCGCCGGCGCGTCCATGCTGCGCGGGGGCGCCTTCAAGCCGCGCACGTCCCCCTTCGCGTTCAGCGGCCTCGGCGTCGCCGGCCTGGAGATCCTGGCCGAGGCGCGCGCCGTCACCGGCCTCCCCGTCGTCACCGAGCTGCTCAACGGCTTCCACGCCGAGGCGGTCGCCGAGCACGCCGACGTCATCCAGATCGGCGCGCGCAACATGCAGAACTACGCGCTGCTGGAGGTGGCCGGCAAGCTCGGCAAGCCGGTGCTGCTCAAGCGCGGCCTGTCGTCCTCCCTCGACGAGCTGCTGATGGCGGCCGATTACATCCTCAAGGAGGGCAACCCGGACGTGATCCTGTGCGAGCGCGGGATCCGGACGTTCGAGACGGCCACGCGCTTCACCCTCGACCTCGGCGCGGTGCCGTGGCTGAAGATCCACACGCACCTGCCGGTGGTCGTCGACCCGTCGCACGCGAGCGGGGACCGCCGGCTGGTCGAGCCGCTCTCGCGCGCCGCCGCCGCGGTCGGCGCCGACGGCATCATCGTCGAGGTCCACGAGGACCCCGAGCACGCGCTCTGCGACGGCCCGCAGGCGCTCTACGCCTCCGACTTCCCCGCCTTCGCGGAGCACGTCGCCGCCCACGCCGAGCTCTGCGGCAAGGCCCTCGCGTGAGCGAGCGCGTCCTGCTGCGGATGACCGGCACGGTCACCGCCGCTGCTGCTCGCCCTGTTGCTCGACATCGCGCGGGCGATGGAGACAGTGGCCGACTACGTCTCCCCGCTGGTGATGGCCCACGATGTGCACCTGTACCCGGGGTCGCGCATCGTGCTGGGCAACTACGGCTGGTACGACGGCTTCTGGGCCGCCCGGCTGGTCGGCTGGCTCCCGCGCGGGGACCAGCTGTCCTCCGTCCTGCCGATGCTGATCACCATCGCCATGTTCGGCGGCCTGGCGGCGCAGGCGCGGCGGCTGTGGAACACGACCGCGGCGGTGGCGCTGGTCGCCTTCGGCCTCGCGGCCGGCGGACCATCGCCGGCCCGGCGCTGCTGGCCGCCGTCGCCAGCAGCGGGCTGGCTCCGCGGCTCGCGCTCGGCGCCGTGGCCTTCCTGACCGTGGGCGCCGGGTACGGCCTCGTCGCGCATCCGCCGCAGCGCTCGCCGTTCGCCCACGGCCCGGCGCAGGACAACATCCTCGAGGCGGTGCGCGCGTTCGGGCTGACCCGCGGCTACGCCAGCTACCAGACCGCCTACGCCATGGAGCGCTCGCTGCGCTTCAAGGTCCCCCTGTTGCCCGTGGAGGGATGCGCGACCCCGCAGGACGTGTGCCCGTTCTTCCTGCACCGCATCGACGACGCCTACACGCCCCAGCCGGAAACGCGGACGTTCCTGCTCGTCGACCACTCGCCGCTGGCCGCGGGGGGCGGCTTCGAGTGGCTGCGCGTGGAGCCGGCCGGCTCGGATCCCGTCCGCAGCGTTAACGTCGGGGACGGGCTCACGCTGGAGATCTACGACCACGACGTGGCCGACCTGTTCGGCCCGCGCCCGGCGCTGGACGCGGCGTGATGGACCTCGGGATCGCGGGACGGACGGCGGTGGTCACGGGCGGCGGGTCCGGCATCGGCGCGGCGACCGCCGAGCGCCTGCGCGCCGCCGGCGTCACCGTCCACGACGCGTCGCGCACGTCGGGCATCGACGTCACCGACCCCGCCGCCGTCGAGGCGGTGGGCGCGTTCGGCGATGTCGACATCCTCGTCAACGGCGCGGGGACCTCCTACGTGAAGGGGCTCGACGAGCTCACGGACGCCGACTGGCAGGCGCAGTGGGAGCTGCACGTGATGGGGCCGCTGCGCCTCATGCGCGCGCTCGCCCCCGCGATGGCCGAGCGCGGGTGGGGCCGCATCGTCACCGTGTCCTCCTCCAGCGGCAAGCGCCCGTCGCAGACCAACGCCGCCTACAGCGTGACCAAGGCGGCGGCGCTCTCGCTGTCGCGGACCTTCGCTGATCGGTACGCGGGCACGG
This sequence comes from uncultured Solirubrobacteraceae bacterium, assembly GCA_964242305.1. Lineage (GTDB taxonomy): Bacteria > Actinomycetota > Thermoleophilia > Solirubrobacterales > Solirubrobacteraceae > DATLGB01. Next base: position 5,622 of record CAXTBB010000075.1, on the reverse strand, counting down.
GGGTGCTCGTCAACGCGGTCACCCCGGGGGCCGTCGCCGGGCCGCTGTGGGAGGCCGACGGCGGCCTGGCCGATCAGGCTGCCGCGGCCAAGGGGATCACCCGCGAGGAGGCGCTGGCCGCCCAGGCCGAGAAGATCCCGCTCGGCCGTCTCGCCGAGCCCGGGGAGATCGCCGACGTGATCGCCTTCCTGTGCTCCGAGCGCGCGTCCACCGTCACCGGCGCCGCGTGGTCCGTCGATGGCGGTAGCGTTCCGGTGATCCTATGAGCCTCACCGCGCTCGTCGCCGCTGCGACCCTGGCCGCCTCACCCGCCCCCGCGCCGCAGCCCGCGGTCGGGCACGTCTTCACGATCGTCCTCGAGAACAAGGACTACGACAAGACCTTCGGCACCGACGCCGGGTCGCCCTACCTCGGCCGCCAGCTGCCCGCCCAGGGCGCGCTGCTGACCGACTACTACGGCACCGGGCACGCGTCGCTGGACAACTACATCTCGATGGTGTCCGGGATCGCCCCGAACGTGGTCACCCAGTCGGACTGCCAGAACTTCCAGTCCTTCGTCGGTGGCCCCGTCGGCACGGACGGCCAAGCGGTCGGCCAGGGCTGCGTCTATCCGAAGGAGATGAAGACGGTCGCCGATCAGCTCGCCGCCAAGGGCCTGCGCTACCGCGGCTACATGCAGGACATGGGGGACGACCCCAGCCGCGAGAGCGCCACCTGCGGCCACCCCGCCGTCAACGCCCAGGACAAGACGCAGGTGGCCACGGCGAAGGACCAGTACGCGACCCGGCACAACCCGTTCGTGTACTTCCGCTCGATCATCGACGACCAGGCTCAGTGCGAGAAGGACGTCGTCAACCTCGACGAGCTGCCCACGGACCTCGGGTCGGCGGCCACGACGCCCGCCTACAGCTTCATCACCCCGGACCTGTGCGCGGACGGGCACGACGCCACCTGCGTCAACCCCGACCAGAAGGGCGGCTACGAGGGCATCGACGCCTTCCTGCGCGAGTGGGTCCCGAAGATCACGGCGTCGCCCGCGTTCAAGCAGGACGGCCTGCTGATCATCACCTTCGACGAGGCGGCCAACGACGACACCGCCTGCTGCGACGAGCCGACAGGGCCGAACACGCCGAGCCCCGGCATCATGGGCCCGGGCGGGGGCAAGATCGGCGCGGTGCTGCTGAGCCCGACCATCAAGCCGGGCACGGTCGTGGAGACGCCGATGAACCACTACGGCTACCTGCGCTCGATCGAGGACCTCTTCGGCCTCGGCCACCTCGGCTACGCGGGCAAGGACGGCACCATGACCTTCCAGGACACGGGCGTCTTCAACACGACGGCGGGCAACAGCACGAACCCGCTGCCCGTCACCAAGCCGGTCCGTCGCTTCACCGTCCGCCGCCATCGCAAGCGGCTGGTGATCCGGGTCAGTCTCAAACCGGGCGTGGTCGGCCACATCACGGTCCGCCGGCGCGGCAAGGTCGTCCGGCGCTTCACCACGGGGGCCGCGGCCACCTTCCGGCTGAAGGTCCGCCGGCCGGCGAAGGTCACCCTCCGCGCGGCCGGCGTGACGCGAGTGAAGCGCCGCTGAGGCTCATCCGAGCTTCTCGACCTTCGTCCGGCGGATGCTCAGCACCCAGCGGACGCGGGTCGTCCACTTGGCTTCGCCGCCGTTGCCGCGGTCGACGCCCGTGGCGATGATGATGTTCTTGCCCTGCTCGAACAGGTCCTTGTAGGGCAGCTGCTGGCCGACGCGCTGGCCGTTCTGCTTCTCGTCGAGCAGCCCGGTCGGGACCCGCTGCGCTTGACCGTCCCGCGCAGCCCCATCTCGGAGCCCGTAGCCGTCCTTGGAGACGAGGATCGGCTGCCGGCATGACGATCCGCCCTCCTCCTCGATGATGACGCTCCGCTCTACAGCTCCTCGACCTTCACCCGGGTGAGGCTGAGGACCCAGCGGATGCGCGTCTCCGACTTGGTCTCGCCGTCGTCGACGCGGTCGACGCCCGTGGCGATGAGGATGTGCTTGCCGTGCTCGAAGAGGTCGGCGTAGGGGAGCTTCTGACCGACGGGCCGGCCACCGGACCGGTCCAGCAGGAACGGGTAGGAGACCCCGCTGACGAAGCAGTTGAGGTAGTCCACGCCGGGGCCGGAGTCGACCTGATCGAGGCGGATGCGCTGCGTCCCGGAGAGGTAGGACGGCGCCACCTTGAGGCCGCTGATCGTGCGGGTGCCGCAGTCCGTCGGCGGATCGCCGCCGCCGACCCCGTCCGGGCAGTACTCGGCCGCCATCGGCGCGCCCGTCGTCAGATCGCCGTCGCGGGTGACTGTCCCGTGCAGCGTCATCGACGCCGGCTTGTTGCGGGTGGAGAGCAGGAGCAGGGGGGACATGCCCTCGTACGCGACGACCTTCGTGTGGCCGTGGAAGCGGACGGTCTCCTTGCCGTCGCCGAACTGGTCGGCGTCGCACTCGCCGTTGGCGGTATGCGTGTAGGACCAGTTCGTGGTCTGCTTGCCCTTGAGCTCGACCTTGAACGTGGAGCGGTGGGTCGGCACGCTGGCGGCGGAGGCGACGGGCGCGGTGGCGGCCACCGCGACGGCCGCCAGAAGGGTTCGGGAGATCATGCTGCGCAGCCTGCGCGACGGCGCCGCCCGCCACCACGGGGACCGCCCCGGGCTTTACCCCTGAGTTTTCGGCGTCGTCACAGCACCGTCGTCCAGACCACCACCGAGGCGACGGTCGCTCCCGGCTGGGGGTAACGCACCTCCGAGCGGCTGAGCGCTACAGCGCGCTGACCTCGCCGGAGTCGCGGGCGACCAGCGCGGCGTAGGCGCCGCCAACGGCGAGCAGCTCCTCGTGAGTGCCGCGCTCGGCGATCCCGCCCGAGTCGAGGACGACGATCTGGTCGGCGTCGCGGACGGTGGACAGGCGGTGGGCGATGACGATCGTGGTGCGGCCGGAGGCGAGCTCGCGCAGCGCCTCCTCGACGGCGCGCTCCGTCTGGACGTCGAGCGCGGACGTCGCCTCGTCGAGGACCAGGATCGGCGGGTTGCGCAGGATCGTGCGGGCGATGGCGATGCGCTGCTTCTCGCCGCCGCTGAAGCGGAAGCCCCGCTCGCCGACGACGGTCTCGTAGCCCGCCGGCAGGGCGGCGATCGTCTCGTGGACCTGGGCGGCGCGGGCGGCGGCCTCGACCTCCGCGTCGGTCGCGTCGGGCTTGGCGAAGCGCAGGTTCTCGCGCACGGACGCGTGGAAGAGGTAGGTCTCCTGGGAGACGACGCCGACCGCGTCGGCCAGCGCCTCGAAGGACACGTCGCGGATGTCGGTCCCGTCGACGCGCACCGCGCCCTCGATCGGGTCGTACAACCGCGCGGCGAGGTAGCCGAGCGTCGTCTTGCCCGACCCGGTCTCCCCGACGATCGCGGTCTTGGTGCCGGGCGCGACGGTCAGGCTGATCCCGCGCAGGGTCCAGACGTCGTCGGAGTAGCGGAACCAGACGTCGTCGAAGACCACCTCGCCGTGCGGACAGTCCAGCGTCTGCGTCCCCTCCGTGATGTCGACGGGCATGTCGAGGTACTCGAAGATGCGGTCGAACAGCGCCATGCTCGACTGCACCTCGACGCCGACGCCGAGCAGCGAGTTGATCGGGAACAGCAGGCGCGTCTGCAGCGTGGTGAAGGCGACGACGGTGCCGATCGAGACGGCGTTGGGGGACAGGCCGGCGAAGAAGTAGACCAGCGCCGGCATGACCGCGAAGGACGTCTGCACGGCGGCCATCGACCAGCGCCCGGCCATCCGGCTCGAGACCTCGAGGTCAGCCAGCTTGCGCGACTCGTCGCCGAACGTGTCCGCCAGCGCCGCCGAGCGCCCCATCGTCTTGGACAGCAGGATGCCGGAGACGGACAGGGACTCCTGGACGAGGCTCGAGATGTCGGCCATGGCGGACTGGCGGGTGGCGGCCAGCGCGCGGCGGCGGTTGCCGACCCGCCGCGAGACGCCGACGAAGAACGGCAGCACGGCCAGGCTGAAGACGGCCAGGCGCCAGTCCAGCGCCACCATCGCGACCGTGGTGGCGATCACCGTGGTCACGTTCTGCGTGATGGAGGTCGCCGTGGTCGTGACGACGTTCTGGACGCCGCCGATGTCGTTGGCGATGCGCGACTGCACCTCGCCCGTGCGTGTCTTGGTGAAGAAGGCCAGCGACAGCCGCTGCAGGTGCCGGTAGACCGCCGAGCGCAGGTCGTGCATGACCTGCTGGCCGACCCGATTGGACAGGTACGTCTGCCCGACCCCGAGCACGCCCGTGGCCACGGAGACGCCGATCATCCCCAGCACGAGCTTGCCGAGTAGGCCCTTGTCGCGCTCGGGCAGCGCCTGGTCGAGCACCTCGCGCAGCAGGAACGGCGACACCATCCCCAGCCCCGCGCTCACCACGATGAGGGCGAGCACGATGGCCAGGGGACGGTGGTAGGGCTTGAACAGCCCCGTTATGCGACGTCTCCGGTTCAGGCGACCATTATGCGTTTCGGCCTCTGGTCGTCGCAAGCTCCTCCCTCCGGACGACGTCACGTGGCTCCAGCGCCGTATCGAGCACTTCGTCGATCGACATCGCCGGGTGGAAGGTCATCGCCTCGCGGACGTCCTCGGGGACGTCGTCGAGGTCGCCGCGGTTGCGCTCGGGGAGGACCACCTCGGTCAGCCCCGCGGCGTGCGCCGCGAGCACCTTCTGCTTGAGGCCGCCGATCGGCAGCACGCGGCCCTGCAGCGTGACCTCGCCGGTCATGCCGACCGTGTGCTTGACCGGGCGCCCGCTCAGCAGCGACGCCAGCGCCGTCACCATCGTGACGCCGGCGCTCGGGCCGTCCTTGGGGATCGCGCCCGCGGGGACGTGGACGTGGAACTCCGTGTCCTCGAAGGCGTCCTCGTCGATGCCGAGCTCGGCCGCGTGGCCGCGGACATACGACAGCGCGATCCGCGCCGACTCCTTCATGACGTCGCCGAGCTGGCCGGTGAGGACCAGGTTCGAGCCCTTGCCGCTCATCCGGGTCGCCTCCACGAACAGGACGTCGCCGCCCGTGCCCGTGACCGCGAGGCCGGTGGCCACGCCGGGGACGGCCGTGCGCAGCGCCGCCTCCTGCCAGACCTTCTGGCGGCCGAGCGCGTCCCGGACGATCTCCAGGTCGACCTCGACCGGCGCTTCGACGGTCGCGGACGCGATCTTCGTGGCCGTCTTGCGCAGGATGGAGCCCAGCTCGCGCTCGAGGTTGCGGACGCCGGCCTCGCGGGTGTACTCCGCGATCACCGTGCGCAGCAGCCCGTCGCTCACGGACACCTCGTCCTCACGCAACCCGTTGCGCTCGACCTGACGCGGCCACAGGTAGCCGCGGGCGATGGCGACCTTCTCCGCGACGGTGTAGCCGTCGAAGCGGATGACCTCCATGCGGTCCAGCAGCGGGCCGGGGATGGTGTCGGCCTGGTTGGCGGTGGCGATGAACAACACCTGCGAGAGGTCGATCTCCACGTCGAGGTAGTGGTCGCGGAACGCGTGGTTCTGCGCGGGGTCGAGGACCTCGAGCAGCGCCGACGACGGATCGCCGCGCCAGTCGGCGCCGACCTTGTCGACC
>CAXTBB010000074.1:0-11776 GCA_964242305.1 uncultured Solirubrobacteraceae bacterium | reverse complement strand
CATCGCGAGGTTCTGCTCGGCAATGTGGTGCTCGGCGCCGGGGAAGCCGACCTCGGTGTCCTCCTCCTCGCCCGTGGCGGGGTTGGTGTGGGTCTCGGCGTGGAAGAGGTGCCCGGTCTCGCGCAGCACCCGCGCCTGGTGCACCTCCTCGCCGAAGAAGGCCCGGAAGATCATGCGCCAGGTGTAGACCGCGGTGAGGAACGCGCCGACATAGCCCGCGACGTACAGCGCCCACTTCCAGCCGCCCTGCTCGCCCAGGACGAGCAGGATCTCGTCCTTGGAGAAGAAGCCCGAGAACGGCGGGATGCCCGAGAGCGACAGGCCGCCGATGACGAAGCACAGGAAGGTGAAGGGCATCGCCTTGCGGAAGCCGCCCATGCGCTCGAGGCTCTGCTCGCCCGCCATCGCCCCGATGATCGAGCCGGCCGCCATGAACAGCAGCGCCTTGAAGAAGGCGTGCGTCATGAGGTGGAACAGGCCCGCGACGTAGGCGCCACCGCTGACGGCCATGATCATGTAGCCGATCTGGGACATCGTCGAGTAGGCGATGACGCGCTTGAGGTCGGTCACGACCAGGCCGATCGTCCCCGCCACGAGCAGGGTCACCGCGCCGACGATCGCGCCCACGGTGGCCGCGGCCGGCGCGTGCTCGAAGAGCGGGTGCATGCGCGCGATGAGGTACACGCCGGCGGTCACCATCGTGGCCGCGTGGATGAGGGCGGAGACGGGCGTCGGCCCCTCCATCGCGTCCGGCAGCCAGGTGTGGAACGGCACCTGGGCGGACTTGGCGAACGCGCCCACCAGCAGCAGGCAGCACCCGGCCACGAGGTCGCCCTGGTTGCGGGTGAAGACCGTGTCGACCTTGTCGAACGTCTTCAGGAAGTCGACCGTCCCCGTGTGCTTGAGGATGAAGTAGGTCCCGAGCACGAGGCCGACGTCGCCGACCACGTTGATGACGAATGCCTTGATGCCCGCCTGGGTGGCCGTCTTGCGCCGGTACCAGAAGGAGATCAGCAGGTAGGACGCCGCGCCCACGAAGGCCCAGCCGACGATCAGCAGCAGGAAGTTGCCGGCCAGGACGAGCAGCAGCATGCTGAAGACGAAGAAGTTCAGGTACGCGAAGAAGCGCGTGTAGCCCTTGTCCGACGCCATGTAGGCGGTCGAGTAGAGGTGGATGAGCGTGGAGACGCCGGTGACGACCAGGCACATCAGGATCGACAGCGGGTCGAGCAGGATGCTCAGCTGCGCGTCGACCCCCACCGTCTTCGCGTAGTCCCAGGCGACGCCGACGACCTGCCGGTGCTCCTCCGGGAGCGACTGCAGCTTGAGGAGCCCGAGCACGGAGCAGACGAAGGCGCCGCCGATCGCGGCCGTGCCGATGATCCCGTGCACGCGCCACGGCAGGACGCGCCAGGTCAGCCCGATGGTGAGCGTGCCGACGAGCGGGAACAGCAGGATGAGCCAGCCGTAGGTCGCCATCAGCCTTGGAGTTCGCGCAGCTCGTCGACGTCGACGGGCAGGTTGCGCCGGTAGATGGCGACGATCAGGCCGAGGCCGACGGCGACCTCACAGGCGGCCACGACCATGACGATGATCGCGAAGACCTGGCCGTCCTGGTTGCCGTGCGCGCGGCTGAAGGCGACCAGCGCCAGGTTGGCGGCGTTGAGCATGAGCTCCAGGCACAGCAGGATCACGAGCGGGGAGCGGCGGACGAGGATGCCGCCGGCGCCGATCGAGAAGACGAGCGCGGAGACGAGCAGGTACCAGTTGATGCTCATCGCTTGGGCGAGCCCCCGGCCTCGAGCATCGAGCCGACCTCGTGCTCGTCGATCGTCCCGGCCTGCTCGGGGCTCGCGAACAGGTCGCCGACGCTGACCGTGCCGGCGGGCTCGAGGCCCTCGCGGCGGCGGGCGAGGATGACCGCACCGACGGCGGCGACCAGCAGCAGGAAGGAGGCGACCTCGAAGGCGAGCAGGTAGTTCGTGAGCAGCAGGCGGCCCATCTCGGCCGGGGATCCGAAGGTGTGCACGTCGGTGCTGCTGGAGCCCGACGTGTCGAGCGCCGACAGCCCGGTCCCGAGGATCGCGATCACCAGCTCGACGAACAGCGCGCCTGCGAAGGCGAAGGACACCCCCTTCAGGCCGGGCCCGGGGTTCGGCCCGATCGCGTGGTCGACGCGGCCGACGTAGGCGGACACGAAGACGTACAGGACCATCACCGCGCCGGCGTAGACGACGACCTGGGCGGCGGCGACGAACTCCGCCCGTAGCAGCAGGAACAGCGCCGCCAGGCAGAGCAGGTGCCCGACCAGGGAGAGCACGGAGTAGAAGGGGTCCCGCCAGGCGATGGTCCCGACCGCGCCGGCGACGGCGCCGAGCGCGGCGATGAAGAAGACGACTTCGGCCATCTGGTGCGCGCAATCCTACGATGCCTGCGACATGGCTCGCGACCTTCTCACCCTCGTCGGCGTGTTCGCCGCCGTGACTGGGGCGGCGGCTGCGCTGGGCGCCGCCAATCTGGGGACGGCGGCCACGTTCGGGCAGATCGCCTTCGTCGGCGCCCTGACGGCCATCCTGGTCCGCAGGTAAGCCACAGCAACAACCAGGCCGATAGGACGTTCAGTGGGTGTGGGACGTGTCCTGGCTGTGCTCGTGGTCGCCCTGGTGGCGCCGGCCTCGGCGAGCGCGGCGCTGGTCGTCGACGGTGCGCCGCCGCCCTCGCTTGTCGTCGCGCCGGCGCGCCCGCCGCTCCCGGACGGCAGCGACGTGCGCAGCGCTCTCGCACGGGCGCGTCTGACCGGGGCGATCACCGGCGCCGACGCGCGGCGCTGGCGAGCGGACGTGCTCCGCGCGCGCACGGTCCTGGGCCGGCTGCACGGCGCGCGACGAGCCGAGCTCGGCGCCGTCCTCGGCGCGCTGGACGGCCTGGCGCTCACGGGACGCCTGACCGCCGGACGGATGCCGCTGGCCTTCCTGACGCTCGAGCGCAACGTGACCGAGTGGCGCACCCGCCCGTTCCCGGCCTCGGGGACCCGGATGACCTTCGGCCGCGACCCCGCCGTCTTCCAGTACTTCCCGGGCCGCGGCGTGCAGTTCCACGGGCTGGCCACGGCGGGCGTCGCCAACGCGCTGGCCAAGCCGTGCCAGGCCGCGGCGGCGGCGACCCGGCTGCGGGCGCAGGCGCGGGCCTCGCGGCGGGGCCGCGACCGGCGTCTGGGGACGGTCGGCCGTCCGGCGGCGCACACGGTGGCGTGGGGCGCGTGCCGGCCCGGCCGGTTGCGGCGGACGCTCGACCGGCTCGTCGCGCTCTCCTCCCGCCGCGGCGACTTCACCGCCTGGGAGTACCAGTTCTCCTTCGGGGGCGGGCCGCCGCCGTGGATCTCGGCGATGACGCAGGCGACCGCCGCTCAGGCGCTCGCCCGCGGCGCCGACGCGCTCGGTGACGAGCGCTACCGGGCCACCGCCCTCTCCGCCCTGGGCGCCTTCGCGGCCGCGCCGCCGCTCGGCGTGGCGGTCGGGCACGAGTACCTCATGTACTCGTTCAACCCGGGCCTGCACGTCCTCAACGGCTACCTGCAGTCGCTGATCGGCCTGCACGACGTGGCCGAGCTCACCGGGTCCCCCCGCGCGAGCCGGCTGTTCGCCGCCGGCGAGCGGACCGCCCGCAAGGAGGTCGGCGCCTTCGACACGGGTGCCTGGTCGCGCTACTCGCTGGCGGGGCGCGAGTCGTCCCTGAGCTACCACCGGCTGCTGACCGGCTTCCTGGACGGCCTCTGTGACCGCACGTCCCGTGCGACCTACTGCGACACCGCCAGGCGCTTCACCCGCTACGAGCACGAGCCGCCGCGGATCGTCATCCGCGCGCCGCGGCGCGTCACCCAGAACCGCACCGCGTCCTACACGGTCTGGGTGTCGAAGGTCTCGACCGTCGCCGTCAGCGGGACGACGATCACCGTGCCGCGCGGGCGGTTCCCGGTGACGTGGACGCCCCGCCGGCACGGCACGGCGGCGCTGCGGGTGAGCGCGGTCGGGCCGGAGGGGCTGCGGGGCACGGCCGTCCGGCGGGTGTCGGTCCGGATCGATCCGCGCATCGTCGCGCGCCGCCGCGCGGTCCGCCGGGCGGCCGCCCGCGAGCGCGCCCGCCGAGCGGCGCGCCGCCAGCACCGCGCCGCTGCGCGCCGCCACCGCCACGCGCAGCGCCGCTAGGGCTCAAGTGCCTCGCACCCAGGCCGATGCAGACCTATGCGCGTCGACGCCCGGCAAGACGACGGCTTCACCCTGGCCGAGCTGCTCGTCGTCATCCTCGTCCTCGGGATCCTGACGGCGATCGCGATCCCGAGCTTCATGTCCTCGCGCGCCCGCGCGCAGGACACGAGCTCCATCTCCGACATCACCAACACGGCCAAGCACGTCGAATCGTGCTTCATCCTCACGGGCAACTACGGCAACTGCAACGCCGTCGACGCGACCGCGACCGGGCAGATGGCGCAGTCCGTCACGGGGCTCACCTACGGGACGGCTCTGGGGCAGGTCGCCGTCTACACGATCTTCAACATCAACGGCGCCTACACCATCGTCAGCACGTCGAAGTCCGGGCGCCAGTTCTTCCTGCAGCACTCGGTCTGGGGCGTCGTCACGCGCTATTGCGACATCGTGGGAGGGCTCTGCCGGTCCGACAAGACCTGGGGCTGAGGGCTTAGGGTCCCGCCTCATGAGCGTCGACCTGACCGGCCCGCCCGCCCGCGTCTACGAGCGCGTCACCGAGCTCGACGACGACACGTTCGCCGAGCTGATGCAGGACCAGGTCTCGCGGGACCGGGTCATCGACGTCCTCGTGGAGCACATGGCCACGCTCTACAAGGGCGATCCGAAGGTCGACGCGGTCCTGCACGTCAAGCTCTGGGACCGCCCCGGCGGCGGCTACGACCACCGCGAGCTCGTGATCGGGGACGGCGCCTGCGCGGCGTCCGACACGCCGGAGCACGAGCCGCGCCTCACCCTCAAGGTCCGCCCGACCGATCTACGCCGCCTCGTCAACGGCGACGCCGGCCCCAAGCGCCTGGCCCTGCAGCGCAAGCTCACCGTCCTCGGCGACCTGAAGTTCGGGATGAAGCTGCCGGACCTCTTCGACTTCTAGGTGCGCCCGGCGGCGAGCCGGTAGCGGCGCACCGCGAGCGGCGCGAAGACGACCAGCATGCCGAGCGTCCAGGCGAACGCGCCCCACACGTTGTTCCCGGCGGGCGTGCCCACCCACAGCGCGCGCATCGCGTTGACGACGATGGTGAACGGGTTGACGTCCGCGAACGCCTCCATCCAGCCGGCATCGAATCGGTCGGGACGAAGGCCGACGAGATGAAGGTGAGCGGGAAGACGGCGATGAAGCCGACGGAGTTCGCGGCCTCGGGCGAGGAGACCAGCATCCCGAGCAGCGCGAAGATCCACGAGAAGGCGTAGCCGAACAGGACCATCAGCAGGACGCCGAGCAGGACCTCGGGCGCGCTGGTGTGGAAGGAGAAGCCGATGATCAGCCCCGTGACGACGATGATCATCAGCGAGAGCAGGTTGGTGACGATGTCGGCCAGCGTCCGGCCGGCCAGCACGGCGGCGCGCGACATGGGCAGCGAGCGGAAGCGGTCGATGAGGCCCTTCGAGAGGTCCTCGTTGAGCCCGAGCGCGGTCACGAAGCCGCCGAAGGCCACGTTCTGGACGACGATGCCGGGCAGCATGAAGTCCTTGTAGTTGTCGAAGCCGGGCGTCTGGATCGCGCCGCCGAAGACGTACACGAACAGCAGGAAGAACATGATCGGCTGGACCGTGAAGGCCAGCAGCAGGTCGGGCGCGCGCGGCAGCCGCACGAGGTTGCGCTCGGCGATGATCAGCGTGTCGTTGACGAGGCGCCTCACGTGGCCTCCGCCTCCTCGGCCTCGGCGGCGTGGCCGGTCAGGGTCAGGAAGACGTCGTCCAGGGTCGGCCGGCGCATGACCAGGTCGTCGACGTCGATGTTCGCGTCGGCGAGCTTGCCGACCGCCTGCACGATGGTGCCGTTGCGCTGGCGCGCGGTCAGGGAGACGATCGGACCCTCGGCGCCGGGCGGCTGGTCGGACATGTCGGCCAGCGCCTGCACGGCGCGGTCGGCGTCGCCCGCGTCGGCCAGCGTCACCTCGAGGCGCTCGCCGCCGACGCGGTCCTTGAGCTCGTCCGACGTGCCCTCTGCGATCACCTTGCCCTGGTCGATGACGGCGATCTGGTCGGCGAGGCGGTCGGCCTCATCGAGGTACTGCGTGGTGAGCAGGACGGTGCGGCCCTCGGCGACGAGCTCCTCGATCGCGGCCCACAGGTCCAGCCGCGAGCGCGGGTCCAGACCGGTGGTGGGCTCGTCCAGGAAGAGGACGGGCGGCTTGGCCACCAGCGCGGCGGCGAGGTCCAGGCGCCGGCGCATGCCGCCCGAGTAGGTCTTCACGGGCCGATCGGCCGCGTCGACGAGGTCGAAGCGCTCGATCAGCTCGCGCCCGCGCGCCTTCGCCACCGGGCGCTTGGACCCGTACAGGCGCCCGACCATGGTCAGGTTCTCGAGGCCGGTGAGGTTCTCGTCCACGGCCGCGTACTGGCCGGCGAGGCCGATCTGCTCGCGCAGCCGCGTGGCGTCCTTGACGGTGTCCAGGCCGGCGACGCGGACGGTGCCCGCGTCGGGGTCCAGCAGCGTGGTCATCACGCGCACGGCGGTGGTCTTGCCGGCACCGTTGGGGCCGAGCAGGCCGAGCACCGTGCCCGTCTGCGTCTCGAGGTCGACGCCGTCGAGTGCGCGCACCTCCCCGAAGGCCTTGACCAGGCCCTCGACGACGATGGCCGCCTCGCTCACGGCTCAGGCCAGTGGGAGCCCGAAGGCTCCCACCGCGGCCATGACGTTCAGCGTCGAGACGACGTCCTAGATCTGGACGACGTTGACGGCGCTGGGGCCCTTGGGACCCTCCTGCGCCTCGTACTCGACCTTCGCGCCCTCGTCGAGAGAGCGGAAGCCGTTCGACTGGATCGAGCTGTGGTGGACGAAGAGGTCCTTGCCCGAGTCGTCCGGCGTGATGAAGCCGAAGCCCTTGTCGTTGTTGAACCACTTGACGGTTCCGGTTGCCATGATGGCTGTCCTCCGTTGTGTTGAGTGCTGCGAAACGCGGGAGGTGCTTCAAGGCATCTACTGCGAACCGCTTGTACCGGGTAGAGCCTACCGTGAACGCGATGCCCTCGGCGACCGCCAAGCTGCTCGGCCGCGGCGTCGCCCGCATTCCCGGCCTCAAGCGGCTGCCGGTCATGAAGCTCCTGGCCCTCGGCGAGGTCGCCCTGCTGGCGCAGCGCCACCTGTCCCTGCTCACCCCCGCCGAGCGCCGCCGCCTGGTCGCCCTCGTCCGCCAGGGTCACGGCCGGACGAGCAACCTGACGCCCGGCGAGCGCGAGGAGCTCGCCACCCTGGTCGCCAAGGCCGAGCCGCGGCGCTTCGCCGGCCTCACCGCCGACGCGCTCTCACCGGTGCCGCTGCCCAAGCGCATGGTGAACGGTCCCAAGCGCCGCTGAAGCTGGCAGGATGCGCGGCATGTATCCCGTCGCCTACGACCAGCACCCACCCGAGGACCGCAACCGGCTGACCATCTTCTTCCGCGGCCTGATGGTCATCCCGCACTTCATCTGGGCGTTCTTCTACGGCTTCGCGGCCGCCATCGCGGTGATCGTCGCCTGGTTCGCGATCGTCATCACCGGCACCTACCCGGCCGGCCTGTACGCCTTCATCGCGGGCTGGACGCGCTTCACCACCCGCCTGGTCGCCTACTACCTGATCGTGGTCGACGACTTCCCGCCCTTCGACGGCGGCGAGCACCCGGAGTACCCGATCCAGGTCCGCATCGCGCCGCCGAAGGCCTCCTACAGCCGCGCCAAGGCGCTCTTTCGCTTCCTGCTGATGATCCCGGTCTACGTGATCGCGTACGTCATGCAGCTGTGGCTGTTCGTCGTCGCCATCGGCCTGTGGTTCGCGGGCGTCATCACCGGTCGCACCGGTTTCGTCGAGGCGATGCGCACCCCCATGGCCTACTACACGCGCGCCAACGCCTACTACTACCTGCTCACGGAGGACTGGCCCCCGTTCGACCCCGGCCGGGGCGAGCTCGCGCCCGCGCCGCAGACGGCCGGCCTGCCGAGCTGAGCGGGGGCTACTCGCCCTCGGCGCGCAGCGGGGTCCGCTCGAGCGGCTCGGCGAGCAGCATCTCCTTGGTGAAGATGAGATCGGAGCGGTTGTAGTCGGACATCTCGAAGTCGTGGCCCATGGTGATCGCGTCGAACGGGCACGCCGTCTCGCAGTAGCCGCAGAAGATGCAGCGGGAGAGGTTGATCTCGTAGACGGCGGCGTAGCGCTCGCCGGCGCTGACGCGGTTGTCGGGCGAGTTCTCGGCGGCGACGACGCGGATGCAGTCGGCCGGGCAGGCGGCGGCGCACAGCGAGCAGCCGACGCACTTCTCCAGGCCGGTGTCGTCGAAGCGGTGCAGCTTGTGGCGCCCGCGGAAGCGCGGGTAGACCGGGACCTTCTCCTCCGGGTACTGGATCGTCGTCGGTCCCTCGACGTAGCGGGCCATCGTCGTCTTCATCCCGCGCAGGGTCTCCCCGAAGGTGCGGAAGGTGCCGCGGGCGGCGCCGGGCTTGGGGCGGGGGACGACGATCGTGTCGTCTGCGGTGGGCTCGTACGGAGGGGTCATTGGATCACCAGGACGATGGCGGTCACGAGAGCGTTCAGCGTGGCCAGGGGGAGCAGGATCTTCCAGCCGAAGCTCATCAGCTGGTCGTAGCGCAGCCGCGGCAGGGTCGCGCGGATCCAGATGAAGAAGAAGACGAGGATCGCGATCTTGAAGATCACGACGAGGGGGTCGACCCAGGTCGGCGGGTTGAGGCCGAAGGGCAGCAGCCAGCCGCCCAGGAAGATGGTGGTGACCATCGCGCAGACGATCAGCAGGTTGAGGTACTCGGCGAACAGGTAGGCGACCATGCGCGTGCCGCCGTACTCGGTCATGTAGCCCTGCACGAGCTCGGCGTCCGCCTCCGGGAGGTCGAAGGGCGCGCGGTTGGCCTCGGCGGCGCCGGCGACCAGGAAGATGAGGAAGCCGACGAACTGGGGGATGACGAACCACGTGCCGTGCTGCTGGGCGGTCACGATCTCCGTCAGCGACAGCGTCTGCGCGGTCATGATCACGCCGACCAGCGCGAGGCCCTGGGACACCTCGTAGGAGATCAGCTGGGCGGCGGAGCGCATCGCGCCGAGGAACGAGTACTTCGAGCCGGACGCCCAGCCGCCGAGCATGAGCCCGTAGAAGGCGATGGCGCCGAAGGCGAATGCGTACAGGATGCCGATGTCCGAGTCGATGCCGTACAGCCCCACCGACGTCCCGAAGATGTCGACCGTGTTGGAGAACGGCACCACGGCGATGGCGGCGACGGCGGTGATGATCGAGATGACCGGGGCGAACCCGAACAGGAAGCCGATCGCCGTCTTGGGCTGCATGGGCTCCTTGGTGGCGAACTTGAGGATCTCCGCGAGCGGCTGGCCGAAGCCGAGCGGGCCGACGCGGTTGGGCCCGTAGCGGTGCTGGAAGCGGCCGAGCAGCTTGCGCTCGGCGACGATCACGACGGGCAGCACGCCGAGGAAGAAGCCGAAGATGACCAGCGCCTTGAGGATCTGGATCCACCAGGGCTCGAAGTAGCCGACGGTCGCGAGCACCTAGAGGTCCCCCGCGTCCTCGGCCGGGAGCGTGCCGTCGCCGCCGACCCCGCCGGCGTCGGAGCGCTGCTGCTCGGTCTGGGTCTCGCTCGCGACCTGCTCGGCCTGCTGGCCGGAGGCGCCGACCGCGGCGGGCGCGCCGACCAGCTCACGCGTCCCGCGCAGCTCGACGGTGGCAGCGGTGATCAGGTTGGCCGGAGCGTCCTCGACGCCCTCGGGCACGAACACCGAGCCGGCCGGCACGGACGCGCGGATGACGGCGGGGCCGCGCAGCGTGTGCCCGTTGGAGACGACCTCGACCTCCTCGCCGTGGCGCAGGTGCAGGCGCTCGGCGTCGGCCACGGAGACCTCGACCGCGGCCTCGGGCCGGGCGAAGTGCAGGATGGGGGACAGCGAGACCTCCTTGGAGGCCCACACGGAGCGGAAGCTCGCGTACCGAAGGCCGCGCGGCGCGGCGTCGGGGACGCGCAGGTCCTCCGGCTCCCAGGCGGCGGAGGCGGCGCGCTGCGGGTAGGCCCCGCGGCCGCCGATCCCGTCCAGCGTCAGCCCCGGGTAGACCTCGGCGAACAGCTCGCCGGAGACGATCGACCCGGCCGGCGCGCGCAGGTCGCCGAGCTCGGCCAGCACGCGCCAGGTCGCGCGCACCTCGCCCTCGCGGCGGATCGCGGGCCGCAGGCGCTGGACGCGGCCGTCGGGGTGCGTGACCGTCCCCTCCTTCTCGGGGTAGGCCTCGGCGGGGAAGACCACGTCGGCGTGCTCGCGGACGGTCTCGGTCAGCACCGACTCGTGGGCGATCACGGTCTGAGCGGCGCCGAGCCGGGCCTCCCAGGCGTCGCGATCGGGGAGCTGGAGCGGGTCGGCGTGCAGCAGGTAGAGGACGGCGGCGTCGCCGTCGCGCACGGCGTCCGCGCCGGCGACCAGGCCCACCTCGCGCAGCCCGCGGCCGTTGGCGGAGGCGGGCGCGATCAGCACGCCGGCGCCGTCGCGACCGTCGAGGCCGAGGCGGGCGCCGACGTTGAGCAGCGCGGTGGCCGCGGCCGCGGTCAGGGTCCGCTCGGCGCCGACGATGACGACGTCGGGCTCCGCGCTCAGACGCTCGGCCAGCGCCCGGACGGCGCCCGCGCTCGTCCCCGCCGCGGTGGCGGCGCCGGACAGGCTGCCGTCGTCGCCCGACAGCGCGGCGTCGAGGGCGACGAGCAGCGCCTCGACCGAGCGCGGCGCGAGCCGGACGACGGTCTCCGCGTTGGCGTCGAGCGCCGTCGGCCGCGCGGAGGCGACGGCCAGGTGGACGCCGCGCCGGCGCACGCCCTTGCGGATGCGCAGGTCCCAGATCGTCGCGTCGTCGACGGGGTCGCAGTCGAGCAGGAGGACGGTGTGCGCGAACTCGAGGTCGGCGACCGACGCCTGCAGGCCGGGCGCGAACAGCGCGTCGGGAAGCGCGGGCGCCGCCATCGCTGCGTCGGGGACGAGCCGGCGCAGCAGGAACGCCTCCTCGTTGGTGCTCTCCCCGCCGGCCAGCGCCGCCGTCGGCTTCTTCAGCGCCGCCTTCGCCGCGGCCATGGCCTTCTCCCACGAGGCCGGCATCAGCTTCGTGCCCTCGCGCACCAGCGGGGTGCGGATGCGCTCGTCGGCGTGGGTGTACTGGAAGGCGTAGCGGCCCTTGTCGCACAGCCAGCCGTCGTCGACCTCGTCGTGGTCGCGGGCGAGGACGCGCATGACGCGGTCGTCGCGGACGGTCAGCTCGACGTTGCACTGCGACGGGCACAACGTGCAGACCGTCCCCGACCCCTCGATGTCCCACGGGCGCGCGCGGAAGCGGTAGGTCGACGAGGTCAGCGCGCCCACCGGGCACAGCTCGGTGATGTTGCCGCTGAACGGGGCCACGTACGGCGTTCCGTCGAAGGTGGAGACGTAGGCGTGCGCGCCGCGCTCCTGGAGGACGAGCTGGTAGTCCTCGGACACCTCCTGGCTGAAGCGCACGCAGCGGTAGCAGAGGATGCAGCGCTCGCGGTCGATCGCGATCAGC
>CAXTBB010000073.1:0-12230 GCA_964242305.1 uncultured Solirubrobacteraceae bacterium | reverse complement strand
GTGAGCGGCCCGCCGGCGCCACCGAGGTCGACGCCGCGCACGAACGGCAGCGTGAAGTTCTCCACCTTGACGCCGCCGCGGACGAGGATCAGGGCGGCGATGGCCTGCCCGGCGAGCTTGACGCCCGGCGGGAGCTCGCGCGCGTCGTCGATGGCCCCGACCACGGCGATCAGCGCCGCGCCGGCGAGGATCGCGTGATAGCGACCGGTGTCCGGCAGGAACACCAGCGCCGCGATGAGCGCGCCGGCGAGGATGGCCAGGCCGCCCAGCAGCGGCGTGCGGCTGGCGACCAGGCCGCGGTCCGGGCGGTCCACAACCCCGACGCGGCGGGCCAGCAGGCCCGCCACCGGGGTCAGCAACGTGGTGACGACGAAGGCGACGAGGAGGCCGCGGAGTCCGTCGTCGACCATGCGGTCAGACCGCCGTCGTCGCCTTCAGCTGCGTGTAGAGCGGATAGCGGTCGGCGATCGCGGTGACGCGCTCGCGCAGGTCGTCCTGCTGGGCGTCGTAGTCGGGCGTCAGCGCGGTCGAGATGATCTCGCCGACCTCGGCGAAGTCCTCCGCCTGCAGGCCGCGGGTGGCCAGCGCGCTGGTGCCGACGCGCAGGCCGCTGGTGACCATGGGCGGACGCGGGTCGTCCGGCACGGCGTTGCGGTTGACGGTGATGCCGATGTCGTGCAGGCGGTCCTCGGACTGCTGGCCGTCGATCTCCGAGTCGCGCAGGTCGACGAGCGCGAGGTGCACGTCGGTGCCGCCGGTGAGGACGGTGACGCCGTGCCCGGTGTTCACGAGCTTCTCCGCGACGGCCTGCGCGCCCTCGACGGTGCGCTCCTGACGCTCGCGGAACGCCTCCGTGGCGGCGATCCGGAACGCGATCGCCTTCCCGGCGATGACGTGCTCGAGCGGCCCGCCCTGCTGACCGGGGAACACCGCGCTGTTGATCTTCTTCGCGTGCTCCTCCTTGCACAGGATGAGGCCGCCGCGGGCGCCGCCGAGCGTCTTGTGGACCGTGGAGGTGACTACGTGGGCCATGTCTACCATCAGCAGCGCGCCGACCTCGTCGGCGATCGCGCGGAAGCGCTCGAAGTCCAGCGTGCGCGAGTACGCCGACCAGCCGGCCAGAAGCAGGTTCGGGCGGCGCTCCTTGGCGATCCGCTCCACCTCGTCCATGTCGATCCGGTAGTCGAGCTCGCGGCTGACCTCGTAGGGCGCGATGTCATACAGCCGGCCGGACACGTTGAGCTTCATGCCGTGGCTGAGATGGCCGCCGTGCGGGAGGCTCAGCCCCATGATCGTGTCGCCCGGTTGGAGCAGGGCGTGGTAGACGGCGGCGTTGGCCTGCGCGCCGGCGTGCGGCTGGACGTTGGCGTGCTCGGCGCCGAACAGGGACTTCGCGCGGTCGATGGCCAGCTGCTCGATGACGTCGATGTGCTCGCACCCGCCGTAGTAGCGGCGGCCCGGATACCCCTCGGCGTACTTGTTGGTGAGCACGGAGCCCTGCGCCTCGAGGATCGCCTGCGGGACGAAGTTCTCCGACGCGATCATCTCCAGCGTGGCCTGCTGGCGCCGCAGCTCGGCGTCCATCGCCTCGGCCACCTCGGGGTCGACCTCGTGAAGGGGGCGCTCGAAGAAGTCGGCGGGCAGGTCGGGGCTCATGCGTCCAAGATACTGGCGACCGCGGCGGCCGTCAGCGCACCTTCCCGGACGATCCGGTAGGGATCGGCGGTCAGGTCGATCACCGTGGAGGGCGTGCCGGGGAGCGGCCCGGCGTCGATGACGAGGTCGACCTGCTCCCGGATGTCGGGCGGGACCGCGTCGACGGTCCTCGCGTCCGGGCCGCCTGAGTGGTTGGCGCTCGACTGCATCACGGTCACCTGCGCCCCTTCGAGGAGGGTGTCCTTCGGATAGCGGATGCCGAGGGTGCCGTTGTCGCTTGGGATCAGCAGGGTCACCGGGCCGGGCAGGAGCTTCTCGGCTCGCGGCGGCAGTGTGGGAAGGGCAATGAAGGAGAAGACCATGAGCGCCGCCGGCTTCGCGGGGGCGCGCCCTTTGAGGGCGTAGAGGCGGTCTATCGCCGCGGTGTCGTCGGGATCGCACGCGAGCCCATACACCGTGTCCGACGGGAACAGCACGACGCCACCCGCCCGAATCGTCTCCTCGAAGGCCTGCACGTGTTTTGCATCCTCTGGATGCATTAGACGTGCCAGGTGGTGACGCGGGGGTGGCCGGCCAGGTCGCGGGCCAGGCTCACCTCGGAGGGGAAGAGCGCGGCGACGGCGGCGGCCTGATCGAATCCGTGCTCCAGCGCGACGAACGACGCGCCGGAGGCGAGCGCCGCCGGGACCAACCGCGCGATCACGTCCATCCCCTCGATGCCTGCCCTGAGCGCGCCTTCGGGCTCGAACGCGAGCTCCACTGGCGCCTCGTACCCAGTCGCCACATAGGGCGGATTCGAGACGACCGCATCGGCGACGACGCCGGCGAGGAGATCCCCGACCACGAAGCGCACGTCGAGGTCCAGCCGCCGGGCATTGAGGGAGGCGACCTCGATGGCGTCCTCGGAGATGTCGGTGCCGACGACCGTCAGGTCCGGACGCTCGTCCTTCAACGCCAGTCCCACCGCCCCCGACCCGCACCCGACGTCCACCACCGACGCCCCGAGCGGCAACGCGAGCGCCGCCTCGACGAGATGCTCCGTCTCCGGCCGCGGGATCAGCACCCGGGGATCAACCGCCAACTCGAGTCGCCGGAACCCCTTCGTCCCGGTGATGTAGGCCACCGGCTCCCCGCTCATCCTCCTTTCGATGAGCTGTTCGAACCCGGGGGGCGGTTCGTAGTCACGCGTGAAGAGGTCGAGCCGCGAGACCCCGAGCGCATGAGCGAGGAGGACCTCCTCGTCCAGCCGCTCGATCACAGCAGCGCCGCCAGCGCTGCGGGGCACTCGACCTGCGGCACGTGCCCGCAGTCCAGCCAGTCGGTCGCGGCGGTCGCCTGGTAGACGATCCGGTCGCGGCGGCAGCCGATGTAGCGGCCGGGCGTCGGCTCGCCGAGGGTCTCGCGCCACGGACCCGGCGCCTGCCCGCGGAGGAACGCCGGAACGAGGCCGCGGCGGCGGGCGTCATCCTCATCGAAGAAGTCGAGGCCGTCGCGGCGCTCGAAGATCATGTCGTCGAAGACCAGCGAGGCGAGCCGGGCCGCGAGGGTGCCGGGGGCAGGCAGCAACGCGGCGACGTACACCACCGGGATCCCTCGCGACGCGGCGACCAGCGACGCCGTGATCCCGCCCATCGAGTGCCCGACGACGACATCCCCGTCCGGCACCGCCGCGGCGTAGTCGGCAAATCCAGCCGCGCGGTCCTCGATCGGCAGGTCGGCGACGACCGGGTCCTCCAGGTACGGCAAGAGCGGCGCCCACGACTCGGGCGTCCCGTTGGCGCCGTGGATCAGGACGTGCCGGATGCCTGATCCTCCAGGCCGCGGCGCTTCTCGTCGGCCTGCAGCACGCCGGTGAAATCGTCCAGCGCGCCCTGGAGGATCTCGTCGAGGTTGTGCGCGGTGTGCTTGACGCGGTGGTCGGTGACCCGCCGCTCGGGGAAGTTGTACGTGCGGATCTTCTCCGCCCGCGCGCCCGAGCCGACCTGCAACTTGCGGGCGCTGGACAGCTCCGCGTTGCGGCGCTCGAGCTCGGCCTCGTAGAGGCGCGCGCGCAGCACGCGCATCGCCTTCTCCCGGTTCTGCAGCTGGGACTTCTCGTCCTGCATGGCGACGGCGATGCCGGTCGGCTTGTGGGTGATGCGCACGGCCGAGTCGGTGGTGTTGACCGACTGCCCGCCGGGCCCGCCGGACCGGTAGACGTCGATCTGCAGGTCGTTCTGGTCGATCGTGACGTCGACCTCCTCGGCCTCGGGCAGCACCGCCACCGTCGCCGTGGACGTGTGGATGCGCCCCTGGGACTCCGTCTCCGGCACGCGCTGCACGCGGTGGGTCCCGCCCTCGAACTTGAAGACCGAGTAGGCGCCGTCGCCGTCGATCTCGAAGGTGTAGGAGCCCTCGTCAGCCGACAGCGTGTCCGTCTTGAAGCCGCGCCGCTCCGCGTAGCGCGTCAGCATCCGGAACAGGTCGCCGGCCCACAGCCCCGCCTCGTCGCCGCCCGTGCCCGCGCGGATCTCGACGATGACGTCCTTGGCGTCGTTGGGATCCGGCTCGACCATCGCGAGCCGGATCTCCTCCTCCAGCTCGGCGATCCGCGCCTGCGCGGCCGAGAGCATCTCGCGGACCTCGGGGTCCTCGCTCTCGGCCAGCATCTCGCGCGCGCCCGCCTCGTCGTCCGTCGCCCGCCGCCATTCGTCGGCGAGCCGCTTGGCCGGCTCGAGGTGACTGAACTCGCGACCGGCCGCGGCCAGGCGGTTGCGGTCCCCGATCACCTCGGGGTCCGACATCTGCGCCTGCACCTCGGCATAGCGCGCCTCGATCTGCTCGACGAGCGACTCGATCATCGCTCGCCGAGGCTAGGCGGCGAGCAGCTTCGCCTTCTCCGTCGCGAACTCCGCGTCGGTGAGCGCGCCGCTGGTGTGCAGGGCCGCGAGCCGCTCGAGCTGGGCGACCGGATCGGGGGTCATCCCGGGCATGGCCGCCATGGGCGCCACGACCATCGCGTCCAGGCCCATCTGCTGCTTGAGCGCGTCGGCCATCGCCATCCGGTCGCCCGGGTTGGACGCCTTGGTCGACTTGATGGTGTCGAGCATCGCGCCGAGATCGAGCTTGCCGCCCCCGAAGTCGACGACGGGCGGCCGGTCCTCGATCATGATCTCGTCGTGGTCGGTGGGGTCGTAGCGCACGGACAGCCGCGTGCCGACGGACGGGATCGACAGCTGGGCGTAGCGGAACTTGCGCTCCACCTCGAACGCAGGCTCACCCTCGGGCTGCACGCTCAGGCGCGTCTTGAGGATGACCTCCGTGTTGGAGACGAGGTTGCCGTTGCCGGAGGTCAGCGACATGCCCCGGTCGGCGATGGCGAGGACGGTGGCGGTGGCGCGACGACCGTCGGCCTCGAGATGCTTGCGGGTGCTGCGGCTGGGCTTTCCGAACATGGGGAGGGAACGCTCCCCGCCCTGCGTTGCTTACGGTGCCACCGGAGTGCGGGGGACGCTCGCTCGGGTCATCGTCGCGACGAAGGCGGCGACGACCTCGGGGTCGAAGGCCGTTCCGGCGCTCGCCCGCAGCTCGTCCAGGGCCGCGGCGGGGGACCGGGCGGGCCGGTGCGGGCCCGCCGCGAGCATCGCGTCGTAGGCGTCGCAGACGGCGATCACGCGCGCGCCGATCGGGATGTCGGTCCCGGCCAGGCCGTCCGGGTAGCCGTCGCCCTGCCAGCGCTCGCGGGTCGAGCGCACGATCCTGGCCACGGGGCGCAGCGCCGGATGGGACGCGAGGATCCGCTCCCCGACGACCGGCGCCGCGCGCAGCAGCCGCCAGTCGGACTCGCTGAGCCGGTCGGTGCCATAGAGGACCCGGTCCGGGACGGCGACCTTGCCGACGTCGTGCAGCTCGGCGGCGCGCGCCAGCTCGTCCAGGGTCTCGCCGTCGAGCCCGAGCGTCCGGCCGACGGCGACGGCGTAGCCCGCCACCTCGCGGGTGTGGTCGGACAGCGCCGGCGCGCGCTCGGCCAGGATCTGCACGAGGAGGTCGCGCGCGTGGCGCTTGGCCGACGGCCGCCGGGTGGTCTTGTCCACGTACATGCGCTCGTCGGCGAGCTGGAGCGCACGGGCCGCGGTGGTGGCCTCCGTGGGGAGGCTGACGATGCCCGTCGACGCGCCGATGACGAACCCCTCTCCCGATTCGCTGAGCGCCGCGCGGACGCTGTCGAACGACGCCCCGGGTTCCAGGAGCACGCAGAACTCGTCGCCGCCCAGGCGGTAGGCGACCCCGCCGCCGTCGACGGCCGCGGTCAGCCGCGCGCCGAGCCGCGCCAGCAGCGCGTCGCCGGCGAGATGGCCGAAGGTGTCGTTGTAGAGCTTGAAGCCGTCGAGATCGCAGAACACGAGCCGGCGCCCGTCGCCCGCCGCCAGCACGTCATCGAGATCCTCCAGGAGCCCACGGCGGTTGCGCAGGCCGGTGAGGGCGTCGGTGACCGCGTCGCCGCGGGACCGGGCCAGCAGCTCCCGGTTCTCCTGGAAGGCCAGCCGGCCGCGCGCGATCACCGCCGCGAGGGCGGCCCCGGCCAGCCCGACCGCGACGGCGCTGAGCGCCTTCGGCGTCAGCCCGGCCACCACGAGCACGACGAGCGCGACGATCGCCCCCGCCGCCGGGACGACCACCGTCCCGCTCCCGTCGTTGACGGCGCGCGTCCCGGACCAGTCCTGCCACGCCGCCAGGGCCAGCAGCAGGGCGGCGCCCGGCCACAGGGTGGCGATGATGCCGGCGGCCGCGCCGCCCGTCGCCTCCGCGTAGCTGTAGAGCGCATCGGCCACGACCACCACCACGAGGTAGCCGCAGAACAGGGCCCAGGCGCGGCCCGGGCGCCAGCCGGTGAACCCGATGGCGAGGATGGCCAGGCACAGCACGGCGAGGTCGAGCACGGGGTAGCCGACCGTGGTGACGACGGACGCGACGTCCCCCGTCGCGGTCTGGGTGATGCGCTCGAACACGATCACCGCGATCGTCGCCGCCGCCGAGAGCCCCACGATCGCGCCGTCGAGCCAGAACGCGAGGCGCGGCGTGTTCAGATGGGCGCGCATCAGCAGACCTAGGCCGGCGAGCGTCAGCGGGTAGTCGAGGTAGTAGCTCACGTCGGCGAGGCTCGGGGTCGGGACGTGCGCCGCCGCGTTGAAGTGGAACGCCCACAGGAGGTCGCCGCCGGTCCACGCGCCGAGCCCGGCGGCGAGCAGGCTCCAGGCGAGCCGGTCGCCGCGGACCAGGACGGCCCGGGCCGCCGTGACGGCCGTGGCGCCGACCATCCCGACGAGGTAGATCCACTTCGCGAAGAACGCGTCTCCCCCGAGCCCGGCCAGCACCTGGACGGCGTAGGCCAGCCACAGCAGCACCAGCGCGCCACACGCGCCGCGCACCCCGGCGCGGGCAGGGGGAGACAGCGAGGCGACGACGCTCATAGGTGGGGTATCGACCCCGGAGCGGAACGGCTCAAGCCGCCCGGTCAGCCTGCGGTCAGGCCACGACTTCCATGCCGACCCGGTCGTCGGCGCCGGCCGCACGCGGGTCCTCCCGATCGAGAACCGCCTGCAGGGCGGCGATGGCGACGGCGAGCTGCTCGTGATCGGGCTCGCGGGTGGTCAGCCTCTGCAGCTGCAGGCCCGGCCACATCACCGTCTGCACCCAGCCGCGCTGGCGGTTGCGTCCCGCGAACTTGATGATCTCGAAGGAGATGCCGGCGATCAGCGGGACGCCCAGGATGCGGGTGGCCAGCAGCAGGTACCAGGCGGGCAGCCCGATCGGGGCGAACACGAAGATCGCCACGATCATCACGATGAGCAGGAACGAGGTCCCGCAGCGCGGGTGCAGCCGCGGGTACCGGGCGGCGCGCTCCGGCGTCAGGTCGTCGGCGGCCTCGTAGCAGGCGATCGTCTTGTGCTCGGCGCCGTGGTACTCGAACACGCGCCGCAGGTCGCGCAGCTTGGACAGCAGCGCGAGGTAGGCGAGGAAGATGGTGGTGCGCACGACGCCCTCGACGAGCCAGAAGAGGACGCTCGAGTCCAGCTGGTCCTTGATCAGCGACGTCAGCCCGACGGGGACGACGAAGAACAGGCCGACGGCGAACAGCAGGGCGACGACGACCGTCCCCGCCCACACCCCGCCGGAGATCGGCTCCTCCTCCTCGGGGATCTGCGCGTTGGCGGCGATCGAGAGCGCCTTGAAGCCGATCGCCATCGACTCGGCCAGGGCGACCACGCCGCGGATGATCGGCCAGCGGTACGCGCGGCGGCGCTTCGTCCAGGACTCGAGCGGGAACGTCTCGATCGCGATGTCGCCGTGGGCGCCGCGCTCGGGGTCGAGCTCGCCGTCCTCGTTGAGGTCGGCGGCGACCGGCCGGCGCACGGCGACGGCCCAGTTGGAGACCCCACGCATCATGACGCCCTCGAGGACGGCCTGGCCGCCCACGGGGGCATCACGTGATTGGAGAGGTGCTTCGGTCAGCGCTTTGCCGCGGCCGCGCGCTTGGCGGCGCGACGCTGGAAGCGCTCGACGCGTCCGCCCGTGTCGACGAGCTTCTGCCTGCCGGTGTAGAAGGGATGGCAGTTGGAGCAGATCTCGACGTTGATCTCGGGCTTGGTGGAGCGCGTCGTGAACTCGTTTCCGCACGTGCAGCGCACGTGGGCTTCGACGTACTCGGGGTGGATCTCGGTCTGCATAGGACCGCTCAGTCTAGGGAGCGGCTCGACCGTTACGCCGGCGGCCCGCCGGGCACGCGACGGCGAGCACGTTGTCGGTCTCGTTGCGCTCGTCGACGGTCGCGCCGCTGTCGGCGGTGGCGGTCAGCGTCGAGCCGGCGTCGCAGCGCGGCCCGATGAAGGAGACGGTGGTGGAGGCGCCGGCGAGGAGCGGTGCCGCCGTGAGCTGATCGGGGAGCGCCACTGCGTTGACGGTCAGCCCGGTGGCGAACACCGGCGCCGGCGACCGGCCTCGGTTGACCAGCTTGACGACGTAGGTCCGCGTCGCCGGGGTCGTCCCCGGCGTGACGGTCACGTCGGTCACCTTCAGGTTGGGCCGGTCGTCGGGCTGGGTGCAGGCCGCGGTCGCCTTGGTCGCGCGGGCGATCACGTCACCGTCGGCGTCGCGCCAGCGGAAGCGGACCACCGCGCGGTAGGCCGCGCCGTCCTCGAGGTTCTCGACCGTCTTGTCGTAGACGTACGTGCGCTTGCCGGGGGTGTAGGAGAGCCAGGTGTCGAAGGTGGGCGCCACCACCCGCTTGAAGCCGCCGCCGCCCGACACCCGCGCCTGCAGGGTGAAGCGCAGTTGCAGCGTCGCGGCCTTCCCGTAGGTGGTGATCGCCCCGCGGAACAGCGCCGTGTCCGCCGTCGTGTCGCAGCCGACCAGCGTCGCCTTGGCGTGCTTGGACGCCGCCGTGCTCGCATCGGCCGCGGTGGCCGGCACGAGCAACAGGAAGCCGAGGAGGACGAGCGCGCGCACGATGACTAGCAACACGCGCGTCAATAGGGAGTTTCGGCCTTCGGCCCTCGCAAGCTCGGACCTCCGGCCGACGTCACACGGTCCCTAGGTGATCTGGTAGAGCGGCCCGTCGCCGCCCTCGGGCGTCGTCAGGCGGCCACCCTTGGCGGTGATGGCGCCGCACTGGACGCAGTTGGTGTAGTTGACGACCACGTCGACGGGGCCCTCCTCGGGCGCGTCGTCGGGGATCTCGTACACGCCGGCCGGGCACATCCACTTCCACGTCTCCGCGATCTCGCGCGGGACGTGCTTCTGCAGGCGGATGTGGTTGGGCGCGTCGTCGCGCGTCGCGTTGCCCGTGATGAACACCGAGGACAGCTTGTCGAAGAAGTACTTGCCGTCCGGCTTGGGATACTGGTCGCGCGTGTTGCCGATGAACATCTCGGCCGCGTCGTCGCGGTGCCAGGACAGCTTGCCGAACGGGAGCCGGCCCTTCGAGGCCACCGCCAGGTTGGAGAGCGGCGCACCCTTGATGAAGCCCTTGGAGGCCATCGGCTGCCGCGCGTTGCGCGCCGGGTAGAGCTCCTTGCCGATCGGTCCGTCCTCGATCATCTGCTCGTAGGCGGTCAGGTCCGTCGAGCCCTTCTTGAGCGCGTCGTAGATGGCCTCGCCCGCGTGGATGCCCGCCTGGATGCAGTGGTGGACGCCCTTGAGCGCGATGGTGTCGACCATGCCCCCGGCGTCGCCGGCGAGCAGCGCGCCCGGCATGGACGGCTTGGGCATCGACCAGTAGCCGCCGCCCGGCAGCGCCTTCGCGCCCCAGGCCACGCGCTCGCCGCCCTCGAGGATGCCGCGGACGAGCGGATGCGTCTTGAACAGCTGGAGCAGATCGTGCGGGGAGGTGGTCGCGTCCTTCCAGTCGAGGTCGACCACGACGCCGATGGACACGAGGTCCTCGCCCTTGTTGTTCTTCATCGGGTAGATCCAGGTGCCGCCGATCTGCCCGTACTTGGGTGACAGCTTCAGCGGCCACGGGCCGACGGTGTGGATCACGCGGTCGAGCGGCTTGGCGACCTTCCAGACCTCCTTGACGCCGAGCTCCCACACCTGCGGCTCCCGGCCCTTGGCGAGGTCGAACTCCTTGATGGCGGCGCCGGTCAGGTGCCCCCAGCAGCCCTCGGCCAGCACGGTGTGCTTGGCCACGACGTCCGTGCCGGGCTCGAAGTTGCCCAGCGGCTCGCCGTCCTTGCCGCGGCCCTTGTCGCCCGTCCGCACACCGCGGACGACGCCGTCCTCGACGAGCAGCTGCGTGGCCGACGTCTCGGTGAGGACGTAGGCGCCGCCCTCCTCGGCCTGCTCCTGCTGGTAGCGGGCCAGGGCGGAGACGGACACGACCTCGTTGCCGTGGTTGCGGAAGTTCGGCGGCACCGGCAGCAGCTTGATCTTGGTCTTCTTGGTCGGCGTCAGGTAGACGGCCTCCTTGGTGACCTCGCCGTAGGCGAACCCCTTCTCGCGCCAGTCCTCTCGGCTGAGATCGGGAAACAGCTGTTCGAGGGGCCCAGGTCGCATGACGGCGCCGGACAGGTTGTGCCCGCCGCACGTCTTGGCCTTCTCGATGACGGCGACGGGGACCTCGCCGAGGGACTCCATGAGCTCGGGGTCGTCCCCCAGCAGCTGGAGCAGGCGGTTGGCGGTGGCGAGGCCGGCGGTCCCGCCGCCGACGATCGCCACGCCCACCTCGATGACCTCGTCCTCCGGGTCGACCTCGCGCTTGATGAACTCCGCCCGCGAATCGACGTTCGGGGAGAAGTCGATCGGCGCGTACTTGTGCTTGCCGTTTCCGTTGGATGAGGCCATCGTCGTCTAGCCCTTCTTCGCCTTGACGGCTTCGGTCAGCTTCGGGACGATCTTGTTCAGATCGCCGACGATGCCGAGGTCGGAGAACTCGAAGATCGGGGCGTTCGCGT
Source organism: uncultured Solirubrobacteraceae bacterium (assembly GCA_964242305.1). GTDB lineage: Bacteria > Actinomycetota > Thermoleophilia > Solirubrobacterales > Solirubrobacteraceae > DATLGB01. The sequence goes on along the minus strand of CAXTBB010000073.1, from coordinate 1,143 downwards.
CCTTGTTGATCGCCACGATGTTCTCGGAGGACTGCATGCCCACCTTGTGCTGGATGGCGCCGGAGATCCCCGCCGCCAGATAGAGCTTCGGCGCGACGGTCTTGCCCGTCTGGCCGATCTGCCCGGCGTAGGGGAACCAGCCCGCGTCGACCACGGCGCGCGTGGCGGCGACGGCGCCGCCCATGGCGCTGGCCAGCTCCTCCAGGGCCTCGAAGCCCTCGGCCTTGCCGAGGCCGCGGCCGCCGGCGATGAGCACGGAGGCGTCCTCGATGTTGACGTCGGCGCCGCGCTGCTCGCCGCGCTGGACCATCTTCGCGGACGTCGAGAAGCCGTTGAACTCGACCGTGACGTCCTCCACCGTGGCGGGGGTGGGCGGCTCATTCTCCTTGGCCTCGAACGCGTTCAGGCGCCCGATGACGATCCCGAGGTCCCCCTCGTAGCGGACCTGGGAGAGCGACGAGTCGCCGAGCACCGGGCGCACGGAGACGAGCTTGTCGCCGTCGACCTTGACGTCGGTGACCTCCATGACCACGCCCGCGCCCTTGCGGGCGGCCAGGCCGGCGCCGATCTCGAAGCCGAGCAGGCCGCCGCCGAAGATGGCGTAGGAATGCCCGTGGTCGTCGATGATCTTCGCCATCGCGTCCACGACCGGCTGGGCGAGGCCCTCGGGGCCCTCGACGCGGAAGACCTTGGATGCCCCGTAGGCGCCCAGCGAGCCGGCCAGGTCGTCGGAGATGCCCTCGCCGACGACGACGGCGTGCGCCTCGCCACCGATCTCGGAGGCGAGCTTGGCCGCCTCGGACACGGCGCCGAGCGAGTTCTTGTTGATGGCGCCCTCGTAGTGGAGGGCGTAGACCAGGATGTCGGCCATGGCTAGATGAGCTTCCTTTCGTCCAACCAAGCGACGATGCGCTCGACCGTCTCGTTGGTGTCCTCGTCCTCGATGATCTCGCCGGCGGCCTTCGCGGGCGGGTCGTGGGACTCGAACCAGCGGGCCTTGGAGCCCTCCTCGCCGACCTGGCTCGCGTCGAGCCCGATGTCACCGACGGTGACCTTGTCGACCGGCTTCTTCTTGGCGCCCATGATCGCCTTCAGCGACGGGTAGCGCGGCTCGTTGATCGCGTCGCCGACCGAGATGACGGC
>CAXTBB010000072.1:0-12628 GCA_964242305.1 uncultured Solirubrobacteraceae bacterium | reverse complement strand
TCTTGCCCAGCAGCGCGTTGCCGCCGTAGCCCGAGCCGTAGGACCAGATCTCGCGCGTCTCGGGGAAGTGGACGATGTACTTGGTGTCGTTGCACGGCCACGCGGACGTCTGCTCGCCCTCGGCCAGCGGCGCGCCGACGGTGTGCAGGCAGGGGACGAAGTCGCCGTCCTCGCCGAGCACGTCCAGGGCGCCCTTGCCCATGCGGGTCATGATGCGCATGGAGACGGCGACGTAGGCGGAGTCGGTCAGCTCGATGCCGACCTCGGCGATCGGCGAGCCGAGCGGGCCCATGGAGAACGGGACGACGTACATCGTCCGGCCCTGCATGCAGCCCTCGAAGAGCCCGTTGAGCGTCTCGCGCATCTCCCCCGGGTCGGTCCAGTTGTTGGTCGCGCCGGCGTCGTGCTCGTTCTCCGAGCAGATGTAGGTGCGGTCCTCGACGCGCGCCACGTCGCTCGGATCCGAGAGCGCCAGGTACGAGTTGGGACGCTTGGCGTCCGAGAGCTTCTCGAACGTCCCCGCGTCGACGAGCGCCTGACAGAGCCGGTCATACTCCTCCGCCGAACCGTCGCACCAATGGATGTCCGCGGGCTGCGTCAGCGCAGCGATCTCATCGACCCATTGCGTGAGCTTGGCGTGGTTCGTCGGGGCGTCGGTCACTTTCGGTGGCTCCTCAAAGGTCATTCGGGGGGTCGAGAGACTCTACGGCCGACGAATGTCCACGTCGGCCTTTTGTCCCTATCGGATTAAACCCCGGAGCCGATGACTAGTCACACATATGGCAGGGATGAACGCCCCACGCCGGGCGCTGCTGGACGGCGCCCTCCCACTCGCTGCACTGATTTCCGTGGCAATGTTCGTCGGGGCGCCGGCCACCTACGCCGTCACGACGCTGTACCTCGTGTTCGCCGCCGGCATCTCCTCGGGCGGCGCCGAACGCCCGGGCGAGCCGGAGCTGGCCTGGCGCCTGTACGGGATCAGCATGGGCCTGCTCGCGGTGACGGTCCCCTTCGGCGGGGTCTTCGTGGTCCCCGGCCTCGCCGTCTTCGCCGTCGCCTTCCTCGTCCACCTGCGGGCCAAGTCCGGCCACGGCATCTGCCGCGTCGGCATCCTCAGCGCCTGCGGGCGCCGCGCGCACGACGCCCGCGTCGGCCGGGCGCTCGAGGCCGCGGGGCTGACGCTGGCCGGCGCCGTCGTCTTCGACATGCCGCCGCTCTACGCGGTGGCCGGCTGGCTGCTCACGGCCGCCGCGGTCGCCGAGCGGCCGGAGCGGATCGGGCCCGACCACGACAGCGCCCCGGGCTACGCGACGTCGATCGCCGCGTAGCGGAGGGTGAAGTCCCCGCCCGGTGCCGCCGGGCCGCAGGCCGTCACGGAGAACGTGTCCGGACCGGCCGGACGCGCGGTGACCGACACCCCGCCCGGGAAGTCACCCGGCGGGGTGACGACGATCACGTCCTTGCCGAGATCGGCGCCGGCGATCAGCGGCGTCAGCTTGTCGGTGGTGCCGCCGGTGCACCCCGAGGGCAGGGCGGCGAAGGTGACCTTCGCGCTGCCTGCGAAGCCGGCGAGCTTCGGCGCCGTGACCGCACCCGTGGCGAGGTCGTCGGCCTTGATGGTCCCATCCGCGATCTTGGCGGAGGTGATGCTCTTGTCCGGCGTCGCCCGGAGGCCCTTGATGAGCGATCCCCCGAGGTCCTTGGCCCGGATCGAACCGTCCTTGATCTGCTTGGAGCCGATCAGGAGCTTCTTGGCCTCGGCCGGGCCGCCGAGGGCGACGAACAGGGCCAGGAGGGCGACGGCGAGGGCGGGCGATGGGCGTCTCATGCCCCTGACCTGCCCTTGTGCGTTCAGTGACTAACCGCCGCGCCCGGCTACGCGACGTCGATCGTCACGTAGCGGAGGACGACCTCGCCGGCCGGCGGCGCCGCGCCGCAGGCGGTGACCCGGATCGTGTTGGCGGACGCCGGCCGCGCCGTGACGGTGACGGCGCCCGGGAAGGTGGCGTCGTTGGAGAGGTCCTGGCGTCAGCGACGTGCTCGTCCCCGCGGTGCAGGCCCCCTCTGCGGCCAGCGTGATCGGCGCGGAGCCGGCGAAGCCGCCGATGTCCTTGGCGTCCAGCGTCCCGATGCGGATCGCCTTGCCGGTGACGGCGTTGTCGGCGAGCTTGGCGTCCGTGACCGCGCCGTCGGCGAGCTTGGCGGACGTGACGCTGTCGTCGGCGAGCTTGGCGGTCGTGATGCTCTTGTCCGGGGTCGCCTGCAGCTGCTTGACCAGCGACGGCTTGAGGTCCTTCGCCGCGATCGACTTGTCCTTGATCTGCTTGGAGCCGATCAGGAGCTTCTTGGCCTGGGCCGGGCCGCCGACTACGCCGCGGTCAAGCTCCCGGAGCACAGCGTCGGGACGAAGCAACTCAAGGACGAGGCGGTGACGGAGGACAAGCTCGCCGATGGCTTGAGCGTGCGCGGACCCGCTGGGACGCCCGGCGCCCCGGCGCCCCCGGCGCAGCCGGCGGCGACCTCGATGGCGCCTATCCGAATCCCACCCTTCGCGCCGGCTACGGCGCGCATGCCAACAACACGTGGGTGAACTTCGGGGAGGGGTTCGCGCCGGCGACCTACCGCCGCGATAGCCGTGGAGTCGTCCACCTGTCCGGGCTCGGCATCTCCTTCCTCGCTACGAGCTGACCGGGGGTCCGGCTTCCTTGCGGGGCACGAGCACGAGGCGCTTGAACTCGGCGACGAGCGTCCCGTCCTGGTTGAAGACGCGCGTGTGGACCTTGACGGTGCCGCGGTCGGGCTTTGACTGCGACTCGCGCTTCTCGAGCACCTCGGACTCCACGAACAGCGTGTCGCCGTGGAAGACGGGGGCGGGGTGCTTGAGCTCCTCCGTGGCCAGGTTGGCGATCGCCTTGCCGGAGACGTCGGAGACGCTCATGCCGAGCGCGAGCGAGTAGACGAGCGGCCCGACCACCACGTTGCGGCCCTGCTGGGACGCCGCCGCGTACACGTCGTTGAGGTGCAGCGGGTGGTGGTTCATCGTGATGAGGCAGAAGAGGTGGTCGTCTGACTCGGTGACCGTGTTGGCCGGCCAGTGCCTGTAGACGTCGCCGACCCCGAACTCCTCGAGGTAGCGCCCGTAGGGGTGGCCGCCGGTGCTCTCGCGCTCGGCCTGATCTGTCGTGAAGTCGGTCATAGGCGGCGAGATGTTACGTCGCCCGGAGGTCCGAGCTTGCGAGGACCGGCGGGCGAAATAGGGTCTCTGTTCGTATGCGCAATCCCCGTGACTTCTTCAAGCCGCTGGCGATCGACGCGCCCGAGCCGGTGCGCGAGATCCCCGTCCTCCCCTCGCGGATGATCCACTTCGTCGACTTCTCCAACGAGAAGATGGCCGCCAAGGCCGTCGACACGATCGCGAAGGTCGACATCCTCCTGGGCAACCTCGAGGACGCGGTGCCGGTGGAGCGCAAGGAGGGCGCGCGGGCGGGCCTGGTGGACTTCGCGCGCAACAACGACCTCGGTCTGACCCAGCTGTGGACCCGCGTGAACGCCCTCGAGTCCCCCTGGGTGCTGGACGACCTGACGACGCTGGTCACGGAGATCGGCAACCAGCTCGACGTCGTCATGGTCCCGAAGGTCGAGGGCGCCTGGGACATCCACTACGTCGACCGGCTGCTCGCCCAGCTCGAGGCCAAGGGCGGCGTGGAGCGTCCCATCCTCATCCACGCGCTGCTGGAGACCGCGCAGGGGGTCGCCAACCTCGAGGAGATCGCCTCTGCATCGCCGCGCATGCAGGGCATGTCCTTCGGGCCCGCCGACCTCGCCGCCAGCCGCCGCATGAAGACCACGCGCGTCGGCGGCGGGCACCCCGGCTACCGCACGCTGGCCGACCCGGTCGCCGAGGGGGAGACGCGTCCGTCCTACCAGCAGGACCCGTGGCACTACTCCATCGCGCGCATGGTCGACGCGTGCACGGCGGTCGGCGCGTTGCCCTTCTACGGCCCCTTCGGCGACATCAAGGACGTCGAGGGCTGCGAGGCGCAGTTCCGCTCCGCCTTCCTGCTCGGCTGCGTCGGCGCCTGGTCGCTGCACCCCGCGCAGATCGACATCGCCAAGAAGGTCTTCTCGCCCGACCCCGACGAGGTCAAGTTCGCCCAGCGCGTGATCGAGGCGATCCCGGACGGTGCCGGCGTGCACATGCTCGACGGCAAGATGCAGGACGACGCCACCTGGAAGCAGTCCAAGGTGATGGTCGACCTCGCCGAGATGCTGGCCGAGAAGGACCCCGAGCTCGCCGAGGCCTATGGCTTGGAGCCTGCGAAGCGCTGAAGTCGCCGACGCGGAGGCGCTGCTCGACACGGTGATCGACGCCTTCGAGGGCTACCGCGCGTTCGCGCCGGCGAGCTGGGACCCGCCCGACGAGTCGGCGCAGCTCCAGCGCTTCCGGGAGGAGATCGCGCGGGCGGACTGCCTCACGGTGATGGCCGAGGGCGCCGGCCACGTGCACGTCGTCCCCGTCGCGGGCGAGCCGATCCGCCTGCGCCACCTCTTCCTGCGCCCGCCGGCGTGGGGCACCGGCCTCGCCGTCGCCCTCCACGCCGAGGCCCTCCGCTTCCTGGCCGGCCGCCCTGCGCGGCTCTTCACGCCCGCCCGGCACGCCCGCGCCCGGCGGTTCTACGAGCGCGAGGGCTGGACGCTGCACGCCGAGTCCGAGGACGAGCACTTCGGCATGCCGCTGGCGGAATACCGCCGCTGAGCCAATAGGCTTCCGCGCCTTCCATGCGCTTCTTCGAATACGAGTCCCGCGAGATCGTCCGCCGCGCGGGGATACCCACGACCCAGTTCGGGTTCGCGACCACCGCCGACGAGGCGCGCGCGATCGCCACGGACATCGGCGGGCCGACCGTCATCAAGTCCCAGGTCCTCACGGGCGGGCGGATGAAGGCGGGCGGCGTGCAGTTCGCCGACTCCGCCGACGAGGCCGCCGGGCACGCCGAGACGGTCCTGGCCCTGGAGATCAACGGCCACATGCCGCGCGGCGTGATGGTCGACACGCGGGCCGACGTCGCGCAGGAGTACTACGCGGGCGTCGTCTGGGACGGCACGAACAAGCAGCCGGTGATGATCTTCTCCGACGTCGGCGGCATCGACATCGAGCAGGTCGCCGAGGAGCAGCCCGATCGCGTCGGGCGCCGCCACTTCCAGACCACCCGGCCCTTCAGCCCGTTCATGGCCAAGGAGCTGGTCGCCTCCGTCGGGGTGACGGGGTCCGAGCTCAACCAGCTCATCCCAATAATCACGAAACTGGCAGCATTGTTCCTGGATTACGACATGACGCTGGCGGAGATCAACCCGCTCGGCAAGCTCACGGACGGGACGTTCGTGGCGCTGGACGCGCACATGGACATGGAGAACGAGGCGCGCGGTCGCCAGAAGGCGCTGCTCAAGGAGCTCGGCGTCGGCGACGAGGAGACGCGCCAGGCCCGCGAGGCGACCGAGTTCGAGCTCGCCGGCGAGGCGGTCGACGCCCAGGACCACCGCGGCGTGGCCGGCAACGTGACCGAGTTCGACGGCGACCTCGGCCTGGTCATCGGCGCCGGCGGCGGGTCGCTGACGCTCTTCGACGCGGTTCGCAACCACGGCGGCAAGCCGGCCAACTACTGCGAGATCGGCGGCAACCCGTCCGTGCGCAAGGCGAAGGACCTGGCCAAGCTGGTGCTGAGCAAGCCGGGGGTGGACAAGATCGCCGTGATGATGTCGATCGTGTCCAACACGCGGGTGGACATCGTCGCGCGCGGCGTCATCAAGGCCTGCCTGGAGCTCGGCCACGATCCGAGCGAGAAGATCGCCATCTTCCGCATCCCGGGTGCGTGGGAGGAGGAGGGCTTCAAGATCCTCGAGGCCTACGGCGTCCCCTACGCGGACCGCTCGGTCAGCTTGAACGAGGCGGCCCGTCGGGCCGTGGAGGGCGCGAAGTGAGCATCCTGCTGAACGCCGAGACGACCTTCATCGTCCAGGGCATCACCGGCCGCGAGGCCGTCAATCTGACCCGCGAGTGCCTGGACTACGGCGCCGGCGCCAAGGTCGTCGGCGGCGTCACGCCGGGCCGGCTGGGCCGCGAGGTTCACGGCGTCCCCGTGTTCGACACCGTCGCGCAGGCCGTCGAGGCCCACGGCGGGCCGATCGACGGCTCCGTCGTCACGGTCCCGCCCGCGTTCACCAAGGACGCGGTGCTCGAGGCGCTCGACAACGGCATCTCGCTGATCGTCATCGTCACGGAGCGCATCCCGCGCGCCGACGTGGCCCAGATGGTCGAGCGCGCCAACGAGACCGGCGCGCGCATCATCGGCCCCAACTGCCTCGGGATCATCGTCCCCGACGTCATCAAGATGGGTGGCATCGGCGGCCCGGCCAAGAACGCCGCGCAGGCCTACGCGCCGGGCTCGGTCGGCGTCATCTCGCGCTCCGGCGGCATGACCACCGAGATGAGCTCGACGCTGAAGGCCGCCGGGCTGGGCCAGTCGACCGCCGTCTCGATCGGCGGCGACGCCATCATCGGCCAGACCTACGCGGAGCTGATGCCGCTCTTCGAGGCCGACGAGGAGACGCAGGCGATCGTCATCTACACGGAGCCCGGCGGGCGGATGGAGAAGCAGCTCGCCGACTGGGTGACGGAGCACAACTCGCGGCTGCCGATCGTCGCCTTCATGGCCGGCCGGTTCATGGACGAGATGCCCGGCATGAGCTTCGGCCACGCCGGCACCATCGTGGAGGGCAAGGAGGACACCGCGACGGAGAAGATCGCTCGCCTCGCCGAGGCCGGCATCGTCGTCGCGGAGCGCATCGAGGACATCCCCGACCTCGTGAAGGAGCGGATCTAAGTGGCCGACGGAGTGTTCATCGAGGTGCAGGTCGACGAGAGCGTCTCGTCGGACCCGCAGCTCGCCGCCAAGCTGACCGAGGTCTGCCCGGTCGACATCTACGCGCAGGCCGACGACGGCACGCTGGCCATCGTCGAGACGAACCTCGACGAGTGCGTGCTCTGCCGGCTGTGCATCGACGCCACGCCCGCGGGCACCGTCAAGATCCTCAAGAAGTACTCGGGCGAAACGCTCGAGTGAGTCGCTGCTGACTCCCCGTCAGCGCGACTAGACTCCAGGTCAGCAGGAGGCAGGGATGGCACGCTCCGCGTGACGTGGCCGGCAGCCGGCGAATCAGCACACCCGCCCGCCCCTCCTCCATGCCCTCAAAACCCCTCTCCGGCCGCGCCAAGCCGCGCGCCACCGGCCGCGGCCGGTTGCTCCCGGCCCCCGTCTCGCTGATCGACGTCGTCCAGGACGTCGAGGTCGTGGATCCCGAGCGCGCCGAGCGTGCCCGGGTCGCCGCGCGGGCGTCGACCATCGCCGTGCGGCGTGGGGCGTGGCATGCCGCGAGCGACGCGGCCGACTTCCAGGCCACGGGCGGCTTCGTGATCGTGGACGGCGCCGTGCTGCGCCGCGTGGTCGTCGGCCACCGGGAGGGCGCCGAGCTGCTGGGCGCCGGCGACCTGATCCAGCCCGCCACCGAGTCCGGCAGCGACGTCACCTGGCGCGCCGTCGCCGACACCCGGCTGGCTGTCCTCGACGCGCGCGCGATCGCCGAAGCCGGCGCGTTCCCCGAGCTGCTGACCGCCCTGCTCACCGCCGCGACGACGCGCACCAACACGGTCGCGCGCCAGCTCGTGCTCGCCCAGTGGTCCTCGGCCGACGACCGGCTGGTGGCGACGTTCCGGGTGCTGGCCGACCGCTGGGGCGTCGTGACACCCGACGGCATCGCCCTGCCGTCGTTCCTCACCCACTCCGTGCTGGCGCCGATGGTCGGTGCCCGCCGCCCGAGCGTGACCACCGCGCTCACGCGCCTCAGCACCTCCGGCCTCGTCCGGCGCGCCGCCGACGGGCGCTGGATCGTGGCGCACGTCACCGCCTAGGGCGCCGTAGGCTCGGCCGATGCCCGAGCTGCCCGAGGCCGAACGCGCCCGTCAGCAGATCGAGAAGGCGCTCGGCCGCACCATCGAGACCGTCGACGACGCCGACACCTACGTCTGCCGTCCCCATTCGCCCGGCGAGCTCGACAGCGCCTTCCACGGGCGGACCCTGACCTCGGCGCACCGCCGCGGGAAGTTCCTGTGGGTCGAGAGCGACGACGGGGACGGCCCGGTCCTCGGCCTGCACCTGGGCATGTCCGGCCACATCCTCGTCAACCGTGCGCCCGGCCCCAATCACTGGGACCGCTTCGCGATCGAGTTCGAGGGCGGCGGCCGCCTGGCCCTGCGCGACAAGCGCCGGCTCGGCCGGGCCGTGCTCAACCCCGACTTCTCCCACGTCGGGCCCGACGCCGGGGAGATCGGCGCGGCGCAGTTCCGCGACCGCGTGGCGAAGGGGACGGCGCCGCTGAAGGCCAAGCTGCTCGACCAGGGGCACGTGGCCGGCATCGGGAACCTGCTCGCCGACCAGGTCCTGTGGCAGGCCAAGCTGTCCCCCCGGCGGCCGGCGGGCGAGCTGTCGAGGGTCGAGGTCGACCGGCTGCACCGCAACCTTCGGCGCGCGATCAAGGACGCCATCGACCGTGGCGGCGTCCACACGGGGAGGTTCGTCCGCTACCGGCGGCGCGGGGGGCACTGCCCGCGCTGCGGAGCGGCGCTGGAGCGGGCCACGATCGGCGGTCGGACGACGTACTGGTGCCCGCGGGAACAGATCTAAGGCTCAGGTCGAGCCTGAGTTCGTTCGGGGCGGACGCGTGCGCGGGTCAGGTGACATAGGCCTGGCACGTTCCTTGCTCAAGCGCGGCCTCCGGGGTGCCGATTTCTGACGGGACGTGCTGCTGCGCATCCTGCAAAAGGCCTTGGTCGCCACCGGCGTGTACGTCGCGCTGCTCATTCCCGTGGGCGCGCTCGCGCAAGACCCCACGCCCACGGTCGATCCGGCCACGCCGACCCCCACCGCCACGCCGACCCCCACGACGGTGCCAACGGTGACGGCGACGGCCGTGCCGACGCAATCGGCCACCGCCATTCCCACGCAGACCGCGACGGAGACGCCCACCCAGACCGCCGTGCCGTCCCCCGTCGCCTCCCCCGAGGCCACGCCGACCGCCCAGCCCTCCCCGACCGCCACGCCGGACGCCGACGCAGACGCCGCGCCCGAGGCCGTGGGCCAGGAGGCGCAGGAAGACGACGAGGTCGCCAAGACGATCACGGGCTGCCCCGACGTCCCCCGACGCCGGAACGGTCACAAGCTCTCACCCTCGACTATAGCTAGAGAGTGTGCCCGGCTCGACCGTGAGCGGGCCGCCCGCGCCCATCGTCAGGCCCAGGACAAGCCCGCCGACCCGGTCGCCGCCGACGGCACCCCGACCGTCTCCAACCCCGCCCTCTCGGTCGCCATCCCCGGCGCCGCTCCCATCGGCGTCCCGAACTTCTTCATCGACAAGTTCCGGATCCCGCCCTTCCTGCTCCCCATCTACCAGGCCGCGGGCACGGAGTACGGCATCCGCTGGGAGGTGCTCGCCGCGATCAACGAGATCGAGACGGACTACGGGCGCAACCTCAACGTCTCCTCCGCCGGCGCGCTGGGCTGGATGCAGTTCATGCCCGCGACCTGGAAGCAGTACGGCGTCGACGCAAACCGCGACGGCGTCAAGGACCCGTTCAACCCGGTCGACGCGATCTTCGCCGCCGCCCGCTACCTCAAGGCCGCAGGCGCAGACAAGGACCTGCGCCGCGGGATCTTCGCCTACAACCACGCCGACTGGTACGTCGACTCCGTCCTCCTGCGCGCCCGCACCATCGGCGGCCTGCCGGCCGACTTCGTCGGTTCGCTGACCGGGCTGACCCAGGCGCGGTTCCCGGTCGACGCCTCCTCGCGCTACGCCGGGCAGGTCAACACGAAGACCAAGCGCATCAAGCAGGGCAACGCCGCCGTGCCGGTCGAGAGCGACGACGCCCGCCACGACATCGACATCTTCGCCAAGAAGGGCTCCCCCGTGATCGCCGTCAACGACGGCCGCATCACCGGCTTCGGCAAGAACGACACGGACGGCCGCTGGATCCGGCTGCGCGACTCCTTCGGCAACTCCTTCACCTACAGCCACCTCGGCTCCGTCGCCAAGACCTACCCGGCCCCGCGCGAGCGCACGGTCACCAAGAAGCAGATCCGGCGCGAGCTCAAGCTCCCCAGCGCCGATCCGAAGCCGAAGGTCGCCGCCTCGTCCACGGCCAAGACGGCCGCCCACCACACGGCCAAGCCGCCCGCCAAGCAGCGCGTCGCCGCCCACCCGCCCGCAGCGGTCGCCGCCGCGGTGGGTGGGGATGCGATCATCTCCAAGGACCGGCTGTTCGCGAACCCGAAGCGCCCGCGGGCCCGCGCCGCCGGCGGCGACGTCCAGCTTGCCGCCGACGACTACACGCCCGCCGCCGACGCCGCGCTCAAGCTCAACCCGCGCGACTACGTCCCCCGCAAGATGCGCAAGGGCGCCCGCATCATCAGCGGCACCATCCTCGGCCGCATCGGCCGCACCTCCCCCAGCGTGGCCCCGCACCTCCGCTTCGCGATCCGGCCCGCCGGCCGCGGCGCCCCGCAGATCGACCCGAAGCCGATCCTCGACGGCTGGAAGCTGCTCGAGACCACCGCGCTCTACCGCGCCGCCGGCAAGAACCCGCTGGTCGGCCCGGACGCCGAGCAGCCCACGGTCGGCCAGATCCTGCTCATGAGCAAGGCCGCCCTGACCGAGCACGTCCTCGCCAACCCGCGCATCGACATCTACCAGTGCGGCCGCGACGACATCCGCCTCGGCCTCGTCGACCGCCGCATCCTCGCCACCCTCGAGTTCCTGTCCGCCTCCGGCCTCAAGCCCACCGTCTCCTCCCTGCGCTGCGGCCACGGCTACCTGACCTCGTCGGGCAACGTCTCCGAGCACTCCTCCGGCAACGCGGTCGACATCGCCGCCGTCAACGGCATCCCCATCGCCGGCCACCAGGGCCCCGGCTCCATCACCGAGATGACCATCGAGCGCCTCCTCACCCTCCAGGGCACGATGAAGCCGCACCAGATCATCTCCCTGATGACCTTCAAGGACGCCGACAACACGCTCGCCCTCCCCGACCACGCGGACCACATCCACGTCGGCTTCCACCCGCTCTACGGCACCAGCGGCGCCGCCTCCAAGCAGGCCGCCTCCGTCCTCAAGCCGCGCCAGTGGATCAAGCTCATCGACCGCCTCGGCGAGATCGACAACCCCGTCGTCGCCGCCCAGCCGTCCAAGTACGCCCTCCGCGTCGCCCGCTCCGGCGCCTCCGCCGACTGACGCCCCCTCAGGAGGCGGTGAGCCGGCGCCCCTGACCGCGGGCGCGCTTGGAGCGGTCGCGCTCCTCCTGCTTCTGCACGACCTGGGCGATCAGCTTGAGCATCTCCGGCGGCCCGATGGCGCGGGCGTGGCCGGACTCGAAGGCCTCGCGCCAGAAGCGCAGGCCGGGGTGCTCGACGAGCTCGTTGAAGTGCGAGCGCGGGATGGAGACGCGGACCTTGGCGTCCGAGGCGATGTCCTTGGTCACCTTCGGCGGGCCGTTGCCCGACAGCTCGACCCGGTAGAGCTGGACGTCGCCGCGCCCGCGCAGCTCGAGCTCGGCGACGAGCTTGAGCTTGGCGAGCGCCGGGACCAGCTTCTGGAAGTCCGTGACCGCCTTCTCGACGAGGTGCTTGGTGTCGCTCGAGGTCAAATCTTGTGCCGTTGCAGCAGCTTCTTGCCGATGACCATGCGCTGGATCTCCGACGTGCCCTCGCCGATCAGCAGCAGCGGGGCGTCGCGGTAGAGGCGCTCGATCTCGTACTCCTTGGAATAGCCGTAGCCGCCGTGGATGCGGAAGCAGTCCTCCACGCACTCCTTGCCGGTCTCCGAGGCGAGCAGCTTGGCCATGCCGGCCTCGAGGTCCGAGCGCTCGCCGGCGTCCTTCATGCGGGCGGCCTTGAGCGTCACGAGGCGGGCGGCCTCGATCTTGGTGGCCATGTCGGCGAGCTTGAACTGGATCGCCTGGTGCTCGGCGATCGGCTTGCCGAAGGTCTTGCGCTCCTGCGAGTAGCGCAGGGCGAGCTCCAGCGCGCGCTGGGCGATGCCGACGCCGCGGGCGGCGACGTTCACGCGGCCGACCTCGAGCGCGTCCATCATCTGCGGGAAGCCCTTGTTGAGGCCGTTCTCCTCGCCGCCGAGGACGTTCTCGGGCGGACACAGGTAGCCGTCGTAGACGAGCTCGGTGGACTCGACGCCCTTGTAGCCCATCTTCTTGATCTTGGGCGGGACGTTGAGGCCCTTGTACTTGCCGGTGTTCTCGCCGACCCCGGGCTCCTTCTCGCAGATGAAGCAGGTCATGCCCTGGTGGGGCTTGGCGGAGTCGCGGTCGGTGCGGGCGAGCAGGAAGACGAGGCCGGACATGAGGCCGTTCGTCACCCACATCTTCTGTCCGTTGATCTCCCAGTTGCCGTCGTCGTTCTTGACGCCGGAGGTCTTGATGGCCTGGACGTCGGACCCGAGCTCGGGCTCGCTCAGCGAGAAGGCGGCGCGGATCTCGCCCGTCGCCATGCGCGGCAGGAAGCGCTCC
>CAXTBB010000071.1:0-12808 GCA_964242305.1 uncultured Solirubrobacteraceae bacterium | reverse complement strand
GCGATCGCCTGGCGGATCCACCAGGTCGCGTAGGTGGAGAACTTGAAGCCCTTGCGGTAGTCGAACTTCTCGGCCGCACGGACCAACCCCAAGGTGCCCTCTTGGATGAGGTCCAGGAACGGCAGGCCCTGGTTGCGGTAGTTCTTGGCGATCGAGACGACGAGGCGGAGGTTGGACTCGACCATCTTCTGCTTGGCGTCGAGGTCGCCGCGCTCGATGCGGCGCGCGAGGTCGACCTCCTCCTGCGCGGTGAGCAGGCGGACCTTGCCGATGTCCTTGAGGAACAGCTGCAGCGAGTCCGTCGTCATGTCGGCGCGCAGGTCGAGGCCGGTGGCCTTCTTGCGACGCGACTTCTTGTCGACCGCGCGCTCCTCCTGCGTGGCCGTGTGGGCGGGGTCGATCTCCTCGACGAGCTCGATCTCGGATCGCTCGAGATAGCCGTGCAGCTCCTCCATGTCCGACTCGTCCATGTCGAGCTCGGCCACGGCCGTCTGGACCTCGGCGTGGGTGAGCACGCCGACGGCCTGACCCTTCATGAGAAGGCCTTTGACTTCCTCGAGCTCCTGCAGTTCGACGACAGACACGTGTGACTCTTCCTCCGACCGGCTTGGTGGCGGGCAGTCTAGGCGCTTCCTCAAGGGAACTTCAACGACTTTCGCCCGGTGTTTCCTTCAACGATTGTCGATGCTAAGAACTTCCGTATCAAGAGTGCCGAGTTCCCTTAGACTTCGCCGAGATGGCGGAGAAGGGGAGCAAGAAGGCCAAGCGCAAGCCTGCGAGGGACGGCGCCGACAGCGTGCTCGCCTCCCTTCCCGCGACGCGCCCCAACCGGATGGGCGCGCGCCACCGCGACGGCGCTGCCACGACGGCCAAGGCCGCCGAGGGGACCCGCGCCCGCGCGACGCCCGCGAAGGCGAGCGAGGCCGCCGCCGCCGCCGCCAAGGCGACCAAGCGCGCGGCCAAGAAGGCGGACACCACGAAGGCGACGACGGCGAAGGCCAAGCTCGCCGCCACGCCCATCGCCGAGGGCGCCGCGCCGCGGCCCAAGCCGGTGCGCTCGGCCTCGAAGAACCTCGCGGCGCCGGCCAAGAATGCGGCGGCCAAGCGCGTCGTCGCGACGGCACCGGACAAGCAGCCGAGCGGGACCGAGCTGGTCACGACGGTCGTGCAGGCGGCGGGCGAGCTCGCGCAGGTCGGGCTCTCCATCGGCGGACAGGTGCTCAAGCGCGCCGTCGACCGCCTCCCGAAGCCTTAGAAAGACGCCAGCGTTCAGTTTCGGGTGGCGCCCCGGATGGGTATGCTTCGCCATGCCGAACCGCCGGGGTGGCTCGAACACCGGCGGACGGGGGACCCACGTTGTTGGGGCGAGTCGACCGCTGCTGCGGTCGTAGCGACTGGAAGGCCGTCGCGAGCCCGTCAGCTCACCTCGCAGGCACGCACGAGCACCCGTTATGAGAGCCCGCTTCGTCCCTCCCCTGCTCCTGCTCGCCCTCGTGGTCGCGCCCGCCGCGCACGCCCAGTCCGGCGGGGCCGAAGCCCTCCCCGGCGCGCCCGCCGTCGCGACGGCCGTGCAGGGCGGCGTCTCCGTCTCCACCCGCACCGGCGGGTTGGTCGGGCGCCGCAAGACCTTCACCGGCCGGGCCCGCGCGGGGGCGTTCGTCACCATCGAGCGCTTCGACGAGCTGGAGAACGGCTGGTCGCCCATCGCGCACGCCCCCGTCGCCGACGACGGGACGTTCACCGCGCGCTGGAAGCCCGACCGGGCTGGCGCAACCCGCGTGCGCGCGCGGGTCGACGCGCCTGCGGACGCGAGTGCCGCATCCGCAGCCCCCGAGCTCGCCATCACCCTCTACACGCCCGCGAAGGCGACCTGGTACGGCCCCGGCTTCTACGGGCGAAAGACCGCCTGCAAGCTGAAGATGTCAAAGACGCTCGTCGGGGTCGCCCATAAGTCGCTGCCGTGCGGGACGATGGTCACCTTCCTCTACAAGGGCCGGACGATCACCGCGCCGGTCGTCGACCGCGGGCCGTTCGCCAACGGCGCCAAGTGGGACCTCACCTACGCGGCCGCGCAGCAGATCGGCTTCGCCGCGACGGGCACCGTCGGCCGCCTGATCCGCTCAGGCTGACTCGAGGTAGGCGACCATGCGCGCGGTGAGCGCCTCGAGCGCGGTGCTGGCCGCGTCGGGGGCCAGCGGCCGGTCGCGCAGCAGGACGTCGATGTCGTCGGCCACGGGCGCGCCCGCCTCCCGGGCGCAGGCGGCCCCGGACCGCGACGCCGCGCGGACCACGGAGGGATCCAGCGTCCAGTAGGCCTCGAAGACCCGGTCGAGCTCGTTCTTCGGCGGCGACGCCACCGGCGGCTCCCATGCGGTGAGGCAGGCGGAGAAGCCCGGCGCGTCGACGACGACCGCCCACTCGTGCCCGATCGCCGCATCCGCCTCCACGTCGACCTCCACCGGGGTCCCCGGCGTGGGCGGGCGCGTGCGCTCGAAGTCGGCGAAGACCACCGCGAGGTCGGCCATCTGCGCCATCCGCCGGTAGCGGTGCTCGACGTGGCGGTAGTGACGCTCGTGCTGGAAGGAGCCCATGACCAGGGGCCGCGACGCGCTGGCCATCGTCTGGTCCTCGATCGCCCGCGAGAGCGCGACGAGCGTGCGCTTGCGCAGCGGCCGCGACCGGCCCTCGTGCGGGACGGCGCCGAAGATGGTCGGCTGGGCGTTCCGGCGCTGGGCGCGGGCGGACTCCAGCGCGGACGGGACCGACATCCCGCTGCGCCGCAACTCGACCGCGTGGCTGAGCGTCTCCACCTGCTCCTCCGAGTACAGCCGGTAGCCCGACTCGGAGCGCTGCGGCTCGGGGAAGCCGTACCGCTGTTCCCACATGCGGATGGTTCCAGCGGCGAGACCGGTCCGGCGCGCCACGTCTCGAATTGGCAGTCCTCTCATGGGTTCTCAGCCACATCTACGGGTACCGGACGGTCATGGATCGTCCCCGCATGTTGGTGACCGGAGCTTCGGGCTACGTCGGCTCCCACCTGCTTCAGGGCCTCGTCGACGCCGGCCACCCCGCCCGCGCGCTGAGCCGCAACCCGCAGGCTCACCGCTTCCCCGAGGGGGTCGAGGCCGCCCAGGGCGACGCGTTCAGCGGCGACGGCATCACGGAGGCGCTGAAGGACATCGGCACGGCCTTCTACCTCATCCACAGCATGGGTCCGTCCGCGTCCGATTTCGCCGAGCGCGACCGCACCGCCGCCCAGACCTTCGCCACGGCGGCCAAGGAGGCCGGCGTGCGCCGGATCGTGTACCTGGGCGGGCTGGAGGGCGCCTCGGCGCACCTCGCCTCGCGCGCCGAAACCGCCAAGACGCTGGCCCGGCACGGACCCGAGCTGATCCACGTGCGCGCGGCGATGATCGTCGGCCCGGGCAGCGCCAGCTTCGAGATCGTCCGCGGCCTGGTCGACCACCTCCCGGCCATGATCGCGCCCCGCTGGGTGGAGACGAAGACCCAGCCGGTGTCCATCTCGGACACCGTGAAGACGCTGATCGCCGTCGCGGAGACCGACGACGTCCCCGCCGAGGTGCAGCTCGGCGGCGCGGACGTCCTGACGTACCGTGACATGATGGCGCGGTATGCATCGATCGCCGGCGTCCGCCACCGCCCCTTGATCAAGGTCCCGTTCTTCACCCCGAAGCTCTCCTCGTACTGGGTCGCGATGGTGACGCCGGTGTCGCTCGGGCTGATCCAGCCGCTGGTGGAGGGGCTCGGCGAGGAGATGGTGGTGACGGAGCCGCCGCCGCCCGGCATCAACGACGACCCGCTCGGCTTCGACGCCGCCGTCCGGGCCGCCATGGCATGAAGCTGCTCAACCGCCAGAAGGAGCGGCGCGTCGCCAACGCCGTCATCGCCGACCCCGAGGACCACACGACGATGGACGCGAGCGGTGCCGTCCGCTCCATCCAGGCCGCCGACGTCGACCTGCCGGAGGACGAGCTCGCGAAGCTGTGGGGCGCCGCGTCACTCGAGCGCCTCGCGCGCACGTACTGGTGGTTCCTCTCGCGGGTCACCCTCGGCCTCATCCGTGTCCACTACTCCGATGACGAGCGTGCCGTCGTCTTCATTACGCGGCCGTTCGTCCTGCTGCGCTTCCGCCCGCCGGACTACGACCTCTCCGACGACCGCGGCATCGTGCAGTGGAAGATCCGCGACGGCCTGCTCGTCGGCCGCAAGGACGAGGGCTACCTGGAGATCGACGTCCGCCGCCGCCCGTCCGACCACAAGGGCTATGTCCGCCTGCACGTCGAGGTCGAGGTGGCGAGCTTCTACCCGGCGCTGGCCCGGCCCTTCAAGTGGTTCTACGTCAACACGCAGTCGCGCATCCACGTGGTCGTCACGCACGGCTTCCTGCTCCGGCTCGCCCGCCTGGAGCTGGAGGAGTCGGCCGTCGGGCGCTTCGCCGAGGAGGGCGCGCCCACGC
This sequence comes from uncultured Solirubrobacteraceae bacterium, assembly GCA_964242305.1. Lineage (GTDB taxonomy): Bacteria > Actinomycetota > Thermoleophilia > Solirubrobacterales > Solirubrobacteraceae > DATLGB01. The sequence goes on along the minus strand of CAXTBB010000071.1, from coordinate 8,331 downwards.
CGCCGCCGGAGGACGTCAACGTCGGGTCGACGCCGTGGCGCGTCGTGATCCCCCTCGCCGCGAGCTTCTTCGCCCTCGGCTGGTTCACCGCCCTGATGTTCTGGCGACGCCGCTAGGCGTTCGCGGTGCCGGTGAGGGCGCGGAGCTTGGTGCGGTCGTGGCGGGAGTGGATGCGCCGGACCGTGCCGGAGCGCGACCGCGTCACCAGCGACTCGGTCGTCGCGCCGCGGGCGCCCTGGTAGCGGACGCCCTGGAGGACGTCGCCGTCGGTGACGCCGGTGGCCGAGAAGAACGCGTTGTCACCCGTGACGAGGTCGTCGTGGGTGAGCACGCGGTCGAGGTCGTAGCCGGCGTCGAGCGCCGCGGTGCGCTCCTCGTCGTCACGTGGCCACAGCCGGCCGACGAGCGCGCCGCCCATGCACTTGGTCGCGCACGCGGAGATGACGCCCTCCGGGGTCCCGCCGATGCCCCACAGCAGGTCGACCGGTGAGCGCTCGGATACCGCCAGCAGCGCGCCGGACACGTCGCCGTCGGTGATCAGGCGCACGCGGGCGCCGGCGCCGCGGATGGCGTCGATGCCCTTTTGGTGGCGCTCGCGGTCGAGCACGACGGCGATGACGTCGCCGATGTCGACTTCGCGGCGCTCGGCGATCAGGCCGACCGTCTCGCCGAGGTCGCGGTCGAGGTCGAGCAGGTCGGCGATCTCCTCGCGCCCGGCCATCTTCTCCATGTAGACGCACGGGCCGGGGTCGAACATCGTCCCCTCACCGGACAGGGCGATGACGGCCAGCGCGCTCGGCATGCCGAGCGCGCACAGGCGGGTGCCCTCCAGCGGATCGACCGCGATGTCGACCTTCGGCTCCGAGCCGTCGCCGACGTGCTCGCCGTTGTGGAGCATCGGGGCCTCGTCCTTCTCCCCCTCGCCGATCACCACGACGCCGTCCATGCGGATGGTGCCGAGGACGGCGTGCATGCCGTCGACCGCGGCCTGGTCGGCGGCGATCTTGTCCCCCCGGCCGACCCAGCGGGCGGCCTGGAGCGCGGCGGCTTCGGTCACGCGCACGAGCTCCAGCGCGAGGTTGCGATCGGGGACCATCGGCATCTACAGGACTCCGGGTGGCTTGCGGCGACGTTCGGACTGGGCGGCGCGGACGGCGCCGCCGATGGCGATGGCGACCGCGCCGAGGAAGGCGAGGTACCAGCCGATCGACAGGCCGATCTGGCCGCTCGGCTGGCCGGGGCGCTGGATGACGCCGTTCCAGAACAGCAGCGTGGAGGCGACCAGGCCGATGACGGCGGTCAGCTCACCACGCGGCCAGGACAGCTCGTGCTGACGGATGACGATGTAGAGCAGGACGATCGGGGCGATGGCGGCCAGCAGCAGCAGGATGCGGCTGATCTTGTTCGCGTCCCAGATCGACGCCGAGCTGCTGCCGCCCGCGACGGTCGCGTTCGGGTTGCTCGACGGCGAGTAAGCCGGGAGGAAGACCGCGATGACCAACACGATCCCCCCGATCGCGGCGGCGATCTCCCCCCTGCGCAGCTGCGAAAAGTCCATCCGGCGCGAGCCTATCGTGCCCGCGGTGTTCGAGCGCCTCCACCCACCCGGCGAGCCGGCGGCGGCGGACGCGATCGTCACCGTCCCCGACGGGCCGCGGACGCTGCTGAACATGGTCGCCTCACTGGACGGGCGGGTGACCCGCGACGGCGGCTCGACCGCTCTGGGCGGCGGCGGCGACACGGCGATGTTCTTCGCCCTGCGGGGGATCGTGGACGGCGTGCTGGCCGGGACGGGCACGCTGCGCGCGGAGCACTACGGGCGGCTGGCGGCGACGGAGGAGCGGCGGGCGGCGCGGGCCGCCCGCGGCCTGGCGCCCGACCCGACCATGCTCGTGATCACCCGCTCGGGCGACGTCGCCTGGGACGCGCCGCTGTTCGATTGCCCCGAGCAACCGGTGATCGTGGCCGGCCCGGCGGAAGCGCCGTCGCACGTGCGCGCGCGCGTGGAGGTCGTCCCCGCCGAGACGGCGGCCGAGGCGTTCGCGGCGTTCCGGGCGCGCGGGGTCGACCGCATCCTCTGCGAGGGCGGGCCGGGCCTCAACCGCGGGCTGATCGCCGACGGCCTCGTCGACGAGCTGTTCGTCACCCTCGACCCGTCGCTGAGCGGGGGCGACGGCCTGCGCCTGCTCAAGGGCGATGCGCTCGACCCACCGGTCGCCGCCGAGCTGCTCCACGTCCTCCGACACGGAGACGAGCTCTTCCTGCGCTATCGGATACGCAGGGGGGCCCGGCTCGGCCGGCAAGGGTCAGGCGACGAGGCCTCGCCACCCCTGGGATAGTCCCGCACGATGCAGATCGAGGGAGCACACGCCATCGTCGCGGGCGGGGCCTCGGGCCTGGGCGCCGCGACCGCTCGCCGGCTGATCGCCGCCGGCGCCACCGTCACCGTCGCCGACCGCAACGAGGAGCTGGGCCGCCAGTTCGCGGAGGGGACCGGCGCGCGGTTCGCGCTCACCGACGTCACCGACGAGGAGTCCGTCCAGGCCGCCGTCGACGTTGCCGCCGAGGGCGGCGCGCTGCGCATCTCGGTCAACTGCGCGGGCATCGGCTGGGCCCAGCGGACGGCCGGCAAGCACGGCCCGCACCACCTGCAACCGTTCGAGACGGTGATCGGGGTCAACCTGATCGGCACCTTCAACGTCCTGCGCCTGGCCGCGCAGAAGATGATCGAGACGGCCGCGCCCGACGCCGGCGGCGAGCGCGGCGTGTGCATCAACACGGCGTCCGTGGCCGCGTTCGACGGGCAGATCGGCCAGCTCGCCTACTCGGCCTCCAAGGGCGGGGTCGTCGGGATGACGCTCCCGGCCGCACGCGATCTGTCCCGCGAGCTGATCCGCGTCGTCACTATCGCCCCCGGCCTGTTCGACACCCCGCTGCTGGCAGGCCTGCCGGAGGAGAACCGCCAGGCGCTCGGCGCGATGGTCCCCCACCCCGCCCGCCTCGGCGACCCCGACGAGTACGGCCGCCTCGCCGTCTCCATCGTCGAGAACCCGATGCTCAACGGGGACACGATCCGCCTCGACGGCGCCATTCGCATGGCGCCCAAGTGATGCCGGGCCTGACCGTCGCCGTCACCGGCCCGACGGGCGACATCGGCCGCTCCTTCCTGCGCGCGCTCGACGGCCACAAGGACGTCGGCAAGGTCCTCGGCATGGCCCGCCGCCCCTTCGACCCGGCGTCGCTGGACCTCTCAGAGAAGGTGCAGTACCGCCAGGGCGACATCCTCGACCCGGAGGCGCTCGACGCGCTCTTCGCCGAGGCCGACGTCGCCGTCCACCTCGCGTTCGTGATCGTCGGCTCGCCCGAGGAGACGCGGCGGGTGAACCTGGAGGGATCGCGCAACGTCTTCGAGGCGGCCAAGCAGTGCGACCGCCTCGTCTACACGAGCTCCGTGGCCGCCTACGGCTTCCACTCCGACAACGAGCTGCCGCTGACCGAGGACACCCCGGCGCGCGGTAGCGACGGCCACTACTACTCGGCGCAGAAGGCGGAGCTCGAGGCGGTCATCGAGCATCCGAACGCCTACGTCTTCCGCCCGTCGATCGTGGCCGGCGCCGACGCGCTGTTCATGCTCGAGCTGATCCCCGGCCTGGTCCGCCGGCTGCCGACCGCCGTCGTCCCCGACCCCGGCGTCCGCTTCCAGCTCGTGCACACCGACGACGTCGCCAGGGCGCTGCTGGCCGCGACGCTCGGGCGTGGCGAGCCCGGCGTCTACAACCTGGCCGGCGACGGCGAGCTGAGCGTGAGCGACTTCGCGCACGCGCTCGGGTGGCAGACGGTCCCCGTCCCGCGCTTCGCGGCCGGCCTTGCCGCCGGCATCGTCTCGCGCGTCCCCCTGCTCCCCGCCGAGGCGTACTGGATCAACGCGTTCAAGACGTCGGTGGTGATGGACACGGGCAAGGCGAAGGCCAAGCTGCGCTGGGCGCCCAAGCACGACAGCCGCGCCGTGCTCATGCAGACCGTGCGGGCGGCCAAGAAGAAGGGCCTTGTCTGAGCCGCTGTCGCCGGCGGACCGCGGGGCCCTGACCGCCGAGCAGGGCCCGATCAACATGGCCGTGGCCGGCGCCATGATCTTCGACGCCGGCCCGGGGACGACGTACGAGGCGGTGCTCGGCCGGGTGCGCGAGCGCCTGCACCTCCTCCCCCGCTACCGCCAGCGCCTGGCCGATCCCCTCGGCCCGCTGACCAACCCGGTGTGGGTGGACGACGACGGCTTCGACCTCGAGTGGCACGTCCGCCACGCGCGGTTGCCCGACGGGAACCTGGCCGCCTACGTCGCGCGGGAGATGGCCACCCGGCTGCACCGCGACCGCCCGCTGTGGGAGCTGCACGTCATCGACGGGCTCGAGGACGGACGGGTTGCGCTGCTGCCAAAGATGCACCACGCCCTGGTCGACGGGATAGCGGCGCTCGGCGTCGGCATCATCCTGCTCGACCCGACGCCCGAGCCGCTGCCGATCGAGGCGGCGGCGGACTGGACCCCACAGGCGTTCGACCGCCGCAGGCACCTGGCCAGCACCGCGGCCGGGCTGGGCACGCGGCTGATGCGCGAGTCGCTGCAGCGCGCCCGCGACCCGCTCGGCGTCGCCGACGAGCTGCTGCGCGGCACCGAGCTGATCGCCGAGCTGGCCCGCCAGCGGCCGCAGGCGCCGATGACCGAGCTCAACCGCCCGCTCTCCCCCAACCGGTCCTACGCGATGCGCAGCGGCGACCTGGCCGCCCTCAAGGCGGCGGGGAAGGCGGCCGGCGGCAGCGTCAACGACGCGATCCTGAGCGTGGTCGCCGGCGCGCTGCGCGAGTTCCTCGGCGACGTCGGCCGCCCGCCGGTCGCGCTCGTGCCCGTGTCCGTGCGCCGCGAGGGCGACGACGCGGCCGGCAACCGCATCTCGACCGTCTTCGTCGAGCTCCCCACCCACGAGCCGGACTTCGCCGCCCGGGTCAGCACGATCGGCGCCGACATGCGCGCGCTGAAGGACTCGGCCGCCGTGCGCGCCGGCGCGATCATGGTCGGCGCGACCGGCATCATGCCCCCGCTGGTGGCCACGGCGATGGCGCGGGCGATGGGCGGCGTGCGGGCGATGAACCTCGTCGTCTCCAACGTCCCCGGCCCGCAGCAGACCTTCTACATGAACGGGCAACCGCTGCGCGAGGTCTACCCGGCCGTTCCCCTCAACCCCGGCAACCAGCGCCTGAACGTCGGGGTGATGTCCTACGACGGCCGTGTCTCCTTCGGGGTCTGCGCCGACAAGGGCGTGGACGTGGACGCCTTCGCCGACGCGCTCGCTCTCTAATCGTCATCGAGGACGACGCGCGACCGTCCGCTCGGACGATGCGCCCCCACGCCAGGCGGCTCAGGCTTCGGTCCATGAAGAAGACCGTCCTCCCCCTTCTCGCTGCGCTGGCCTTCCCGGCGGCGGCCCACGCGGACCCGATCCAGTGCACCAACGACGACAGCGGGCTGCAGCAGCCCTGCACGCTGACCACGCAGGTGCAGGCGCCCGCCGGCAAGGTCATCACGTCCTACACCGGCACGTTCAGCGACAACGCCCAGATCGGCCTCCGCCTGATGCGGCGCAACGCCGACGGCACGGTCACCTCCGACGCCTCGACCGGCTATTCGTACGTCGCCGCCGGACGTCAGACCGTGGAGGCGAACCTCCCCGTCCCGGCCGGCGACCAGTTCATCGCCCTCGACCTGCACTCCGGCACGGTGGACGCCACCCCCGGCGCGGCCACGATCTTCGCGGCCGACCACATCTTCGACGAGGGCGAGACGGGCTCGCCCGGCGACGCGGTCTCCTACGACCTCAACCTGTCCGTCGACGCGGCCGACCCGCCCGCGCCGACGCCCTCGCCCAGCCCGGCGCCGAGCGGCAACGACACGTCAGGCTCGGGCGGCTCGAGCGACGGCCCGGATGACCCGGGCGTCAAGCAGTTCCCCTCCGGCTTGTCCTTCGATGCGCGTTCGGTGATCAGCCCCGACGGCAGGACGGTCGAGGTCTACGCCCGCAACGAGACCCACCAGGCGCTCGGCGGCACCGTCCGCCTGAAGGTCGGCAACAAGCTCTTCAAGCCGACCCGCGCGGGCGACTTCGACTACTCGTCCTCCTCGGACTTCTCCCTGGCCATCGACAAGAAGGCGCGCAAGCGGATCCTGAAGTCCGGCTCGCTGAAGGCCACCATCGTCGCCAAGCTCAAGGGCAAGGACGGCCCGGTGACCAAGACCGTGCCGGTCAAGGTCATCCGCGGCGGCGCCAAGGGCTTCGACGGCACCTATCGCGGCAAGGGTCCGCTGGTGATCGTGGTCAAGAACGGCGTCATCACCGCCATCAGCCAGCCGCTGAACGCCTACTGCACGCAGAACGGCAAGTTCGTCATGCGCACCATGCAGACCGGCGCCGGCTTCCCCGCCCTGATCGGCGCCGACGGCTCCTTCGACCACAAGGCGTCCGCCAGCGGCGACTCGTTCACCTACCGCGGCAAGCTCAGCCCGACCGGCGAGAGCAAGGGGTACGACTCGGTCTGGTACTCGACCTTCGACAACGACCCGGAGACCGGCTTCATCCGGCCGATCTCCTGCCTCGGCGCCTCCAACTGGACGGTGACCAAGGGCTGACCGCCGAGGAGGAGGAGTGGTTGCATGCGCAACCGCTAGAATGCTTGCAGATCGATAGTGACCTACTATCCGTAAGCAGAAAGCGCATGCCTTCCACTCTCCTCCTCATCCCACTCGACGACACCGTCGTCTTCCCCACCATGGACGTCACCCTCCCCGTCGACGCGGCGGGCGAGGAGCAGGTCCTGCTCGTGCCTCGCCACAACGGCGAGTACGCCCCCGTCGGCACGATCGCCCAGGTGACGGACTCCGTCCGCATGCCGGGCGGCGGCCGCGCCTACACGCTGTCGGGCGTCGCCCGCGGTGTGGTCGGCGCCGGGTCCTCCGACGCCCAGGGTCGCCTGCGCGTCGAGGTGACAGAATCGGTCGACGACGTCCCCGTCGACGGCCGCACGCGCGAGCTCGAGCGCGAGTACCGCGCGGTCGTCGAGGAGATCCTCGAGGTCCGCGGCGCCGACTCCCGCGTCGGCGAGTTCCTGCGTGCGATCCGCGAGCCGGGCGCCCTCGCCGACACCATCGGCTACTCGCCGGAGACGACCTTCGAGGAGAAGGTCGGCGTGCTCGGGCTGCTCGACGTGACCGAGCGCCTCGCCCGCGCCGTCGAGATCCAGCGCGAGCGCCTGGCCGAGCTGCAGATCCGCCGCCGCATCCGCGAGGACGTGCAGTCGGGCGCCGACAAGCAGCAGCGCGAGTACATCCTGCGCCGGCAGATGGACTCCATCCGCCGCGAGCTCGGCGACGACGACGCGTCCGTGGTCGAGGAGTACCGGACCAAGATCGACGAGGCGGGCATGCCCGAGCACGTCCGCGAGCAGGCCGACAAGGAGCTCGGCCGCCTCGAGCGCCTCGGCGAGCAGGGCGGGGAGGCCGGCACGATCCGGACCTACCTCGACTGGCTGCTGCAAGTGCCGTGGAAGGAGCGCTCGCAGGAGCGCCTGGACCCGATCGTCGCGCGTGAGGTCCTCGACGCCGATCACGCCGGCCTGGAGGACGTCAAGGAGCGCATCGTCGAGTCGATCGCGGTCGCCAAGCTGCGCACGGAGCGCGGCATCGAGGCCGACAACAAGACCCGCACGATCCTCACCCTGATCGGCCCGCCCGGCACCGGCAAGACCTCCATCGGCGAGTCCATCGCCCGCGCGACCGGACGCGAGTTCGTCCGCATGTCGCTGGGCGGCGTGCGCGACGAGGCGGAGATCCGCGGGCACCGGCGCACGTACGTCGGCGCGCTCCCGGGCCGCCTGGTCCGCGCGCTGCGCGACGCCGGGACGATGAACCCGGTGATCCTGCTCGACGAGGTCGACAAGGTCGGCGCCGACTGGCGCGGCGACCCCAGCGCGGCCCTGCTCGAGGTCCTCGACCCGGCCCAGAACTCGACGTTCCGCGACCACTACCTCGACGTGGAGCTCGACCTCTCCCAGGTCGTGTTCATCGCGACGGCCAACCAGGCCGACACGATCCCCGCGCCGCTGCTGGACCGCATGGAGGTCATCCGCTTCGACGGCTACACGGTCGCCGAGAAGGTGGCGATCGCCAGGGACTACCTCGTGCAGCGCCAGCGCGAGCGCAACGGGCTGCGCGAGGACGAGGTGTCCGTCGACGAGGCCACGCTGGAGCTCGTCGTGCGCGAGTACACCCGCGAGGCCGGCGTGCGC
>CAXTBB010000070.1:0-13175 GCA_964242305.1 uncultured Solirubrobacteraceae bacterium | reverse complement strand
AGCGCTGGTCGAACGGCAGCAGGTAGCCCGTGAAGGACATCGTCATCGTGAGGATGAGCAGCACCACGCCGATGACCCAGTTGAGCTCGCGCGGGTACTTGTAGGCGCCGAAGAAGAACGTCCTCGCCATGTGCAGGAAGACGAGGATGACCATGACGGTCGAGCCCCACTTGTGCATCCCGCGCACGAACTCGCCGAGGAAGACCTCGTTGGTCAGGTAGCGGATGGACTCGTAGGCCCCGCCCGCCGCGTCCGGCCGGTAGTACATGGCCAGGAAGACGCCGGTGACGGCCTGGGAGAGGAAGGCGAACATGCACGCCGAGCCCAGGGTGTAGAACCAGTTGGTCCCCTTGGGCACCTTGCGGAACAGCGTCCAGCGCAAGCCGCCCGACAGCGAGGTGCGCTCGTCGACCCAGTCGGCGGCGGAGATCCCCGCCTCCTTGACCTGCTCGAGCGGCTTGCGGGTCGGCTCGGAGCCGGGCCGCTTGGGCGTCGGCCGGAGCTTGTCCGGGACGGGAGGGAGCGGAAGGGGGAGCTTCGGGATCGGCATCTACTTCTCGAGGGGGGTCGAAGGACGTCCGGGATAGAGGAACTGGCCGACGCCATCGAGATCCTCGCCGGGATCGCGATAGTGCTCGTGCACCTCGAACTGGCTGTTGACGGAGAAGCGGGGACCGACTTCGAGCTGGCCGTCGCGGATGCGCAGGTGGAAGCGGTCCAGCGGCCGCACCGGCGGACCGCCGACGACCTTGCCCGTGAAGTCGTAGACGCCGCCGTGGCACGGGCAGATGAAGCGCTTGGCCGCGTCCACGTAGCGGACGGGGCAGCCCAGGTGCATGCAGCGGGTCGAGATGGCGATGAAGTTGACCTTGTCCGGGAACTGGATCTGGGAGTCCAGCGAGTCGTTGCGGGCGCGGACGTAGGCGGTCGTCTTGCCGATCTCGCCGACGCCCTGGACCATCGTAACGACCTTCGGGACGTAGGTGTCCTTGGGGAACTCGGACGGCTTGCCGACCGCCGTCCAGACCGCCGCGGGCCGCTCGAACAGCGGAGTGCCGGCCGCGAAGCCAAGCACCGGAAGGGTGAAGCCCATGGCGGCGAGCGCGCCGCTGCCGTGCACGACGCCGACCATCAGACGGCGCCGGGTGACGGTCTCGCCCTCGAACGCGCCGGGGATGTGGCGGTCCGCGGTGTACTTGGACTTCGGGGTCTTTCGATCTCGTGAAGAAGCCATTGGTCCTTAGGGACGGTTGATCCGCCGCCGGGAATAGTACGGCCTGGGGAGCGTCCGTCGGCGCCCGGTCAGCTTACGCTGGCGCGCGATCACACCGTCGCCCAGGCGGCGGCCGCGTCAGCGGGCCGACCCTCGGCGTGCGCCTGGGCGCAGCGGGCGATCACGGCGGCCAGCCGGCGGACGCCGTCGAGGTCCCCGCGGTCGGCGAGGTCGGCCAGTCCGGCTGCGTAGAGGTGGTCGCCGGCGAGCAGGGCCAGGTCGGCGTCGTCCGTGCGCAGGACGCGTCCCTCGCCGTAGTGCGTGCGCTCCCCCTCGCGGATCGCCTCGACCGCGGTGAACGGGACGCCGGCGTCGACGGTGACGCTCGCCAGCAGACCGCCCTCCGCGCGCAGGCGCTCGGCCAGCGTGCTCACGCCGCCTCCGCGAACGCCGCGGCGGCGACCTCGAGGGTGCGCGCGACGTGCTCGGGCGTGTGGGCCAGCGACGGGAACCAGGCCTCGAACTGCGACGGGGGCGGGTACACGCCGCGCGCGAGCAGGGCGCGGCACCAGCGCGCGTGGGCGTCGAGGTCGCAGGCCTGGGCGGAGGCATAGTCGGTCACGGGCGTCTCACTGAAGAAGACGGTGAGCAGGCCCGTCGTGTGACAGACCTGGACGGGGATGCCGCCAGCCGCCTTCCGCAATCCTTCGGCGAGCGTGGCGGTGGTGGCGCTGAGACGCGAATACGCCTCGTCGTCGAGCATCTCCAGGGACGCGAGCGCGGCCGCCGTGGCCAGCGGGTTCCCGCTCAGCGTCCCGGCCTGGTAGACGTCGCCGGCCGGCGCGATGTGCTCCATCAGCTCGACGGAGCCGCCGTAGGCCGCCGCGGGCAGGCCGCCGCCGACGATCTTCCCCATCACCGTGAGGTCGGGGATGACGCCCGTGAGCTCCTGGGCGCCGCCGGGCGCGACCCGGAAGCCCGAGATGACCTCGTCGAAGACCAGCAGCGCGCCGTTGCCGGTCGCGCCCGCGCGCAGGATCTCCAGGAACTCGGGCTGGGGCGGGACGAGGCCCATGTTGGCCGGGTAGGGCTCGCACAGCAGCGCAGCGAACTCGTGCTCGGCGAGCGCCGCCTTCACCGCGGCGACGTCGTTCCAGGGCACGATGATCGTGTTGGCGGTGGCGGCCGCGGGGACGCCGGGGGACGCCGGCAGCGCGGCCGTGGCCAGGCCGGAGCCCGCCTCGGCCAGCAGTCCGTCGACGTGCCCGTGGTAGGCGCCGGCGAACTTGAGCAGCTTCTCGCGGCCGGTCGCGGCGCGCGCGAGGCGGATCGTGCTCATCGCCGCCTCCGTCCCGCTCGACGTCATCCGCAGCATGTCCACGCCCGGGACGCGCGCGGCCACGGTCTCCGCGAGCGCGACCTCGCGCTCGGTCGGCGCGCCGAAGGTGGTGCCGGCCGCCGCCGCCTCGCTGATCGCCGCCAGGATCGCCGGGTGGGCATGCCCGTGGATGAGCGGCCCCCACGAGCAGACGTAGTCGACGTAGCGGTTGCCGTCCACGTCGGTTAGCTCCGCGCCCTCGGCGCGTTCCACGAAGATCGGGAAGTCGCGGCCGATCGCTCCCATGGCCCTGACCGGGGAGTTGACCCCGCCCGGCAGGACCTTCACCGCGCGCTCATACAGCGCCGCCGACCGCGTGTCGGTCAGCGAGGCGGTCACTGGCGCCGCCCGGCGGTCGCGAAGCCGGGATGCCGGCGCCGGCTGGCCAGGACGCAGTCCCGAAGGTGTGCCTCCGGCACATCGAGGGGCGAGGACGCCGCCAGGCGGTGATCGGCGCCCGGGTTCGGGGCCGGTGGGTGGTGCCGGTGGCCGCTAGACACCTGCGTGCTCGCGCTCCCACTCCCGGAAGGCGTCCGTGAAGTAGAGCATCCGCACCTTCTTGAACTCCGTGCTCGAGTACAGCGTGGCGCGCTCGGTGATGCCGGTCGCCTCGCTGATCGAGTCCAGGATCGCGTCGCACTCCTCCTTGGACCGGCCGTGGGCCATGGTGAACAGCGCGTAGGGCCAGTCGGCGTAGGTGGGGCGCTCGTAGCAGTGGCTGATGCCGCGGGTGGCCGCCATGCGGCGACCGAAGTCGAGGATCTGGTCGGGCGGCACCTGCCACACGCCCATGCCGTTGGCGGAGAAGCCGGCGCGGCGGTGGTAGAGGATGGCGGCGACGCGGCGCAGCGCCTTGCGCTCCTTGAGCGACTCGAGGCGGGCGAAGACCTCGTCCTGGGAGACGCCGAGGCGCTCGGCGGCGGGCGCGAACGGCTCGGGGACCGCCTGCATCGGGCCCTGCGTCGCCAGGATGGTCGCGCGGTCCTCGTCGGTCACCTCGATCGGGTCGAGCTCCAGCGGCTCCTGGGCGGCGACGGCCTTCGACAGCGCCTCCGTCCCCTCGACCATCTCGAGGTCCATGCGGATCTTGAAAAGCTTGAGGGTGGGCAGCTGGCGGATCGACTCGGCGCCGGTCTTCTCGCGCAGGACCTCGAGCGTCCCCTGCATCCCCAGCGGCGAGCCCGGCTCGACCGCGAGCGTGAACCACAGGTTGAAGTCGTGGTTGCGCAGGTAGTTGTGGGTGACGCCAGGGTGGGAGTTGATGACCTGGGCCGGGCGGTGGGGATGCTCGGCGTCGACCTTCGCGGCGACCAGCATCGACTCGTAGCCGAGCGCGCGCGTGTCGAAGATCGGGGTGATCTCGCGGATGATGCGCTTGTCGAGCAGGTAGCTCGCGCGCTCGAGCACCTCGTCCTCGGACAGGCCCGCAATCTCGGCGACGGCGGCGAACGGGCGCTGGGCGATCGGGAAGTGGCCCTGGAGCAGGTTGAGCAGCTTCTTGTCGGTGTCGTCGAGCGGGACGGCGGACCCGTCCTTGCGGCTTCGGTATTTGGGTTTCGCCGCCGGCGCTCTCAAGTTCGCGCCTTGCGGCGACGTCAGATCAGCCATCTGGCCACATCCTTTGCGTGATACGTGATGACGATGTCGGCGCCCGCGCGGCGGATGCCCGTGAGGGCCTCGAGCACGGCGGCGCGCTCATCGAGGTAGCCGGCCTGCGCGGCGGCCTTGATCATGGCGTACTCCCCACTCACGTTGTACGCAGCCACCGGCATCTCGGTTCGCTCCTTCACGCGCCGGACTACATCCAGGTACGGGAGGGCGGGCTTGACCATGACGATGTCGGCGCCCTCGGCGACGTCGAGCAGGACCTCGCGCACGGCCTCGTCGGCGTTGGCCGGATCCATCTGGTAGCCGCGCCGGTCGCCACGCGACGGGGCGGAGTCGGCCGCCTCGCGGAACGGGCCGTAGAAGGCGGAGGCGAACTTCGCGCTGTAGGCCATGATCGGCGTGTCCGTCCAGCCGTCGTCGTCGAGCGCGGCGCGCAGGTGGCCGATGCGCCCGTCCATCATGTCGCTGGGGGCGATCAGGTCCGCGCCGGCCTCGGCCTGGGCGATCGCGGTGCGGGCGAGCAGCTCGAGCGTCTGGTCGTTGTCCACGGTGTCCCCCTGCAGGACGCCGCAGTGCCCGTGGCTCGTGTACTCGCACAGGCACAGATCGGTGACGACGAGCAGCTCGGGGTGGGCGGCCTTGATGGCCCGGGTGGCGAGCTGGACGACGCCCTCGTCGTCCCACGCGCCGGAGCCCTCCTCGTCCTTGGACGCCGGCAGCCCGAAGAGCAGCACGCCGGGGATGCCCAGCGCGGCGCACTCGCCCGCCTCGCGCACCGCCTCGTCGATGCTGAGGCGCTCGATGCCCGGCATGGAGCCGATCGGGGCCCGGGGCGGGTGGGGCGGGGTCATGTGCACGAAGAGCGGGTAGATCAGGTGCCGCGGCGCGAGGGTCGTCTCCCGGACCAGGTCGCGCAGCACGCCGGTCCGGCGCAGGCGGCGCATGCGTGTGGCAGGGAAGGCCGGCGGCACCTCTATGAGGTTAGGACTCCTTGCGCAGCTGGCGAGCGCGCTCGAGCAGCGTGAAGACGACGTCGCCGGCGGGGCGGAACGGGTCGGCGACGGCGTGGAAGTCGTCCAGCGAGACGGCGGCCCAGGTCTCCTCGCCGACCTCGGCGAGCAGGACGTCGCCGGTCGGGACGCGGGCGGAGTCGAGGTGGGCGAGGGTAATGATGGCGCCGGCGTCGGCAGCGGTGGCGCGGCGGAGGACGAGCGTGGCGTTGGCGGTGATGGTCTTGGTGGGTCCAAACATGACTTCAGGGTGACCCTGAGGCGGGCTCCCGACATCGGGCATTTGCCCTCATTTGACCCTTAGAAGCGGCGGATGGCCAGCCGCGCGACGGCGACGAAGGCAGCCGTGAGGCCGAGCAGGTGCAGCGCCGGGACCAGCAGAGACGGGTCGGCGTCGTTGATGGCCGCGTCCAGGCACTGCAGCGCCCACTTGAACGGCAGCGCGAAGTTCACGACCTGGACGACCTTGTAGAGGACGTCGCCCGTGGCGCCGCTGGGGACGAGCGCGAGCGCGGCCATCGGGAGGGACAGCGCGAAGACGATCAGGGAGGCGGAGCGCACCTCGCGGGCCAGGCAGCCGACGGCGACCCCGAGCCCGGCGAAGCCGAGCGCGCCGGCGGCGAGAGCGGGGATCCACCACAGCGCGCGGCCCCAGTCGAGGTCGACGAACGCCGCGAGGACGAGCAGCATCAGCAGGCAGACCGCGAACGCGCACAGCGCGGCCAGGGCGACCTTCTCGACCACCAGCCCGAGCCGGGAGACGAGCCCACGGACGAGCCTGCCGAAGGCGTTCTCCTCGCGCTCGAGGGCGAGCATGCCCGCGGCCAGGAGCAGGGTCACGAAGGTCAGCGCGACGGTCACGGTGAGCGGCGCCACCAGCGAGTCCAGCGACGACGACTTGCCCTTGACCACCGTCTGCTTGACACGGATGGGCTGGCCGATGGAGGCGAGGATCGGCTTGGAGACGTCGAGGTTGTCCGAGGCCAGCCGGGCGAAGCGCGCAACGTTCTCCAGCGGCGGGCGCAGCGGGTCGTTCTTGCCGATCCGCCCCAGCGTCGCCTCGATGATCCCCTGCGCGTTGCGCAGCCCGAGGATGTTGATCTTCTGTCCGAGCAGCGTCAGGTTCCCGCCCGTCACGATCAGGTCGATGTAGTTGGCCGCGATCGCGGTGAGCTTCTTGGAGAGGACGATGTTCGCGCGCCCGAGCTCGGCGTTGATGGTCGAGCGCACCGAGCGGACCTTGAGCGCGTTGTCGGCGTTGTAGAGGACCTCGACCTGGGGCGGCTCGGCGGTGCCGAGGCCGGCGGTCGACTGCAGCCGCTCGGTGATGTCGCTGGGGACGATCAGCGCCGCCAGCGCGCGGCCCGACGACACCGCCGCGCGCGCCTGCGCGCGGGTCTTGACCGGGATGGGGTCGATCGACTGGAAGATCTCGCTGGCGTACTTGCTCGTGTCGATGCGCTCACCGCCGATCGACACCACGTTCTTCGCTTTGGGCACCTCGTTGAGGAAGGCGACCTTCGGCTTGCCGGGACCGGCGTTGAAGGCGATGCCGACGATCAACGCGAGGATCACCGGGTACAGGACGACGGTCGCCACCAGCAGCGGCGAGCGGCGCAGGATCTGCAGGTCCTTGAGCAGCAGCCAGCGCACCGGGAGCACCTAATGGCCCTTGTCGTGCAGGAACGTCACGAAGGCGGCTTCGAAGTGGTCGGCGCCCGCGCCCAGCTCGGCCGGCGTGCCGGTGAAGAGCAGCTCGCCGTCGGCCAGCACGAGCACGCGGTCGGCGTAGTGCTCGGCCTCCCCGACGTTGTGCGTCGAGTAGATGACGGTCGTGCCGCGATCGGCGAGGCCGCCGACGAACTCCCACAGCACCTCACGCTGGCGAGGGTCGAGCGACGACGAGGGCTCGTCGAGCAGGACGATGGGCGGCTCGGAGAGCAGGCCGACCGCGATGTTGAGCCGCTGCTTGTTGCCGCCGGAGAGCTTGCCGACCTCCTCGCGCGCGCGCTCGCGCAGGCGCGTCTGGTGGAGCCAGCGGTCGACCGCGGCGTCGACGTCCTCGACCGACTCCAGCCGGGCGAACAGCCTGAGGTTCTCGGCCACGGACAGCTTCCCGTAGACCGCCGCCTGCTGGGGGACCCAGCCGATCGCGGAGTCGGTCACGACGGTCCCGCTGGTCGGCGCCAGCGCGCCGGCGAGCATCTGCAGCAGCGTCGTCTTGCCGGCGCCGTTCGGCCCGATGATGGCCAGCCGCTCGCCGGGGGCGGCGGTGAACGAGACGCCGTCGACCGCCTTGCGGGCGCCGTAGTGCTTGCTGACCGCCTCGACCCGCAGGGCTTCCATCGGACCCGACGTTAGTTCGGTGCCGAGGAGGCAGCCGCGGTGCGGGCAGCGTCGTCGGGCAGCTCCGTCCCGCACGCGACGCAGACGACGTCGCCGCCCTGCACCCGGGCGCCGCACTCCGGGCAGCGCGCCGCCGAGCTGATCTCTATCCCCGTCGCCGCCCCGGCCAGGGCGGCGGTCGGCCAGGGCTCGAGCGTCAGGTGGCGGCGGAAGTAGAGCACCGTCTCCCGCAGCATCGCCGCGATCGGCAGCGCGATGAACGCACCGACGACGCCGTAGATCTGACCGCCCATGAGCAGGGCGAAGATGACCAGGATCGGGTTGATGCGCAGCGCCTGCGCGAACACGTTGGGCGCGACCACGTGGCCCTCGAGCTGCTGCAGCGCGGTGAAGGCGATCAGGAGCCACAGCGCGTCGATCGGGTCGGGCCCGAGCAGCGCCGCCAGGCCTGCGGGCAGGCCGCCGATGGCCGGCCCGACGTACGGGATCAGCTCCGCGAAGCCGTAGAAGGCGCCGAAGGCGAGCGCGTAGGTCTTGCCGTCCGGGAAGATGCCCACCGAGCCGAGGACGAACAGCATGACGCCGCAGCTCGTCCCCATGATCAGCGAGAACAGCAGCTGGCCGCGGACGTAGCCGAGCACCGCCTGCTGGATGCGGGTGGGGAAGTCGTCCTCGGGCGTCCCGTCGCCGCGGGGGAGCACGCGGCGGACCAGCGAACCGATGCGTTCGCCGTAGAGCAGCAGGTAGACGGTCAGGACGATCACCAGGAACAGCGCCAGCGACGCCTCGACGAGCCGGGTGAGCACGTCGCGGGTGAAGCGGACGATGCTGCCCGAGCCCTGCGTGAGCCGGTTCCCGATCGTCTCCAGCGCCGTCTGGCCCTGCTTGGTGATCTGGATGTCGATGCCCTTGTCGTCGAAGAAGTCCTGCAGGTCGGCGAGCGCGTTGTTGGCGTCGTCGACGTAGCCGGGCACGTTGTCCTGGATGGAGGAGACCTGGTCGGCGATCGGGTTGGACACGAGGATGCCGATGCCGGTCAGGCCCGTGATGAGGACGAGGAACACGACCAGCACGGACAGGCCGCGGGGCAGGCCCGTGCGGCGCACCAGCGTCACGAACGGGTTGAGCAGCAGCGCGATCAGGCCGGCGATGACGAACAGCAGCAGGACGGGCCCGGCCGCCTGCACGAGCTGGTAGCCGCCCAGCACCGCGAGGGGCAGGGCGACCAGCTGGACCCAGCGCGGGACGACGACCGGCGCGACGGTCGGGTGCGGCGGATCCTCCGGCGGATCGGCCAGCGGCTCGATGTCCTGCGGTGCCGTGTGTTCCTCGTCGCTCATCGTCTGAGTAGCGTCTCCGGCGTGCCGACCAGCATCCTCTTCGTGGGGGACGTCGTGGCTGCGCCTGGACGGCACACGCTACGCGCGCTCCTCCCCGCCCTGCGCGAGGAGCTGTCACTGGACTTCGTCGTGGTCAACGGGGAGAACGCGGCGGGCGGCATCGGGATCACGGCCAAGACGGCCAAGGAGATCTTCGCCGCCGGGGCCGACGCCATAACGCTCGGCAACCACACCTACCGCCATTCGGAGGTCTACGGCTACCTCGACGAGGAGCCGCGCATCGTCCGGCCGTACAACTTCCTGCCCTCCCAGCCCGGCCACGGCACGTGCATCGTCGAGCGCGGCGGCACGTCGCTCGGAGTCGTGAGCCTGAGCGGGAACCTGTTCATGCAGAGCGTGGCCCGGTCGGCGTTCGTGGAGATCGAGTCGGCGCTCGCCGAGGTGGCCGGCGCCGACCTCGTGCTGGTCGACGTCCACGCGGAGGCGACCAGCGAGAAGGTGGCGATGGGCTGGCATCTGGACGGCCGGGTCACCGTCGTGGTGGGCACGCACACCCACGTCCCCACCAACGACGCCCGCGTCCTCCCCGGCGGGACCGCCTACATCACCGACGTCGGCATGACGGGCGCGCGCGGCGGCGTCATCGGGGTGACCAAGGAGGACTCGATCACGCGGCTGCGCTCGCACATGCCGACCCGCTACGGGACGGCGACGGACGACCCGTGGCTCAACGCCGTGCTGATCCGCTGCGAACCTGGCCCACCCGCCCGGGCGGAGTCGATCGAGCCGGTGCTCCGGCCGCTGACGTAGGGCCGCGTCAGCGCGACGAGCATGATCGGGAGCACCCAGCCCAGGTAGAGGTAGAACCAATGACCCGCGGTCAGCTGCGCGGCGAGCAGAATCGCGGCGGCCAGCGCGTAGCGATCGCTGTGTTTCACCCGAGCGGCCGCCAGCGCCAGCGCGGCCACCACGATCTGGGCGACGAGCTGCAGGGCCCCGAGGTCGTAGAGGCCCCAGACGCTGAACGGGCTCTCGCGGTCGAGCTGGAAGCGAATCGCCCGGCGCCAGAAGTCGGCGAAGCCCGCGTCCGTGAGCAGGATGAGCGCCGCGCTGGCGAGCAGCACGAGCGCCGCCCCGCGCCAGCGACGCGCTAGGAGCGGCAGCAGCACCAGCGGGGCGAACTTGACCATCCCGGCCGCCGCGGCGAACGCCCCGCTGCGACGGGCGACGGCCGCCAGGACGAGCGCGCCGACGAGCGCGTCGTTGGCGCCGGAGTTGGCCACGTACAGGGTGAAGGGGCACGCCAGCCACAGGTACGCCAGCAGCCGGCCGCCGACGAGATACAGCCCGCCGGCGCAGGCGAGGTCGAAGGCGGTGGCGGCGGCGTGGGCGGCGGGGAGGTCGTTCCAGGTCCCGTGCCAGGGAAAGACGAGCTCGAAGGGGACGTAGGCGAGGTAGGCGAGCGGGCCGTAGGTGTCGCCGTGCGGGTTGTCGATCGGGAAGGAGCCGTAGAGGTCGCGCAGGTGAGCGAGCTTGTCGGCGCCGATCACACCCGCGTAGCCGACGTCGATCACGTTCGAGTCGGTGATCTGCAGGGCGATGCGGAAGCCGAGCAGGAAGACGATCCCGGCGCCGAGCAGCCGCGGAGCGACCAGGCGCAGTTCGACGGGCGGCCCGCGCCGGCGGGCCAGGTGGAGCAGGCGACCGAGCAGGTACAGCAGGGGCGGGTAGGCGAGCGGGACGCTGAGGCGCACGTCGCCATCGCTGAACGCGGCCAGCGAGACCGACAGCGAGCACAGCACGAGCAGGTCGAGGTGGAGCATGCGCCACGGCGGGCGCAGGAACGGGAGCAGGAAGAGCAGCAGCCCGCCGAGCCAGACGGGCAGGGACGCGGCCTCCCGGCCGAACGCACCCGGGTAGCCACGGGCCATCGTCCAGTGGACCTGGATGCCGGTCCAGGCTTCGAGCACGCGGCCCGTCCGGTCGTCGACCCGCACCTGCGCGACCTCGTCCCCACGGTCCACGAACGCGATCTGCCATTGGTGCGGATCGCGGACGTAGGGTTGTGCGGTCGCGCGCGGGTGCCGGGCGAGCACGCGGGCGATCTTCGGGACCGCGCGGGCGGTCGCGATCACGGTGCGCGGCTCCAGGCGCCGGCCCGGCACCGGGAACGCGGGCGACACCGCGCGCAACCCGAGCTCGGTGCGCTCGGGCGCGGAGCCCGCCGTCCCCTGCGCCGACGCGGGCGCCGCGGTGGCCAGCAGGACCAGCGCGGCGACCACGGCGAGTCTCAGTGCCTCGCTCCTCCGAGCGGCTTCGCCGCCGGAAAGCACAGGAACGCTCTCGACGCCTTCGGCGCCACTAGCGGAAGCTCCAGAGGCGGTTGCCGAGGAAGCTCAGCGGAGTCGCCGAGACGATGGCGATCGCCTGCGCGGTCAGCTCGGCGACGTTGCCGACCGAGATCAGCAGCTCCAGCAGGACCAGCGAGAAGAGGAACGCGATCAGGGAGACGACCAGGAAGCGCACGGCCTGGAAGCCGGCATGGCGCCCGCGTGAGTCGGCGAACGTCCAGCGGCGGTTCCAGAAGAAGTTGTTGGTCACCGCGACCAGGAAGGCGGCGACCGCAGCCTCCCGGTGGCCGGTGCCGAGCTGGAGAAAGGCGTCGAAGACGGCGAGGTTGACCACGTAGCCGGATCCGCCGACGGCGCAGAAGCGCAGCAGCTGGTACCAGTGGCGCGGGTTGCGCAGGGCGCGGACGGCGGCGGCGGTCGTCATGCGGTCACCCCGAAGTGGGCGAGTGTCATCGGCGTGACGTCGCGCAGCGCCCACTGCTCGCGGCTGTCGGCGGCCGGCAGATGCCCGCCCGCCCACAGCAGGACGCCGTGGGAGTCGTTGGCGTGCAGCGAGCCGTGCGAGCCGCCGGCGACGTGGTAGCCGCCGCCCCAGTCAGTGAACTCGTAGCCGGGCTTGGCCGACAGCAGCAGCTGCGCGGACTGGCGGCAGCGCAGCGCCGACCAGATGCGGCCGAGCGCATCGGGGTAGGTCGCCGAGCGCACGACGTCGTCGCCCGTGTCGAGCTCGAGCGCGTCGAGGTCGCCCTCGACGCTCCAGCGCTCGCCGCGCAGGTCGGTGAGGTCGCCGCCGGGACGGAAACGCAGCTCGCCGCGGCCGGTGCGGACGATCGCCTCGCCGTCCGGGTGGTCGGTGCGGTGCATGACTATGTCAACCCCCTCGAGCGCCAGCGCGGTGCGGACGGCGCGCTCGCGCAGCTCGTCGCCGGCGTCCTGATCGAGCAGGTAGATCTGCGCCGACCGCGAGGCCGGGCACAGCGCGATCTCGCGCTCGGCCGGCTTGGCCCCGTCCGGTGGCAGCACGTCGAAGCCCTCGAAGGCGGCGAACAGGTCGATCTCCGCCTCGACCTTGGACTGCGAGTGGTCCGAGCACACGATCACGGCGTGGTCGTCCAGGAACGCGTCGGGACCGCCGGCGGCGTGGAAGAGGCGCTCGAGCTGGCGATCAGCCTCGACTAGCGAGGTGACCTGGGCGGACGGGCCGTTGCGGTGCGAGTACGTGTCGTTGTCAGGCAAGGAGAGCAGCAGGAAGTCGAAGAGATCGTGCTCCATCAGGAACGCGCCGACGCACCCAGAGTGTCGGTCACGTAGTCCTGGCATACCTAAAGTCGCCTTGCAGCCGGTCCGCCGGGACGAGAAGAGGTCAGCGTAGAAGAACTCGCGTGGCCCGAGAACGGGCTTGCGGAACACCTGCGTGGCGATCCGGGCCAGCGCCGTCTCGTCGTTGGGCTTGTGCTCGTGGCGGCCCCGGTACATCAGGTACGTCGTCCCGGCGGTGCGCACGTCGGCGTCGTCGAGTGACTCGAACACCGTCGGCGTCTCCGCGCTCAGGTGTTCGCCGTTCATGTTGTAGATCGTGTCCGTGAGCGACCGGCGCAGGCCGAACGCGCGCGACGCGCCGAAGCTCGTCCCGTACTCGACGTAGCGCTCGTCGGCGCGGTGGTACCAGTTCATCGACGGGATGCCGTGACGCTCCGGGCCCGTCCCGGTGGCGATCGACGCCGCGCACACGGGGGTCACGGACGGGTAGGCGGCGACGCAGTCCGAGCGGTAGTGCCCGCGCTCCATCAGCGCCGCCATCGCCGGCGCCTTGCCGGTCGAGATCGCCCGTTCGAGCATCGCCGGCTTCATCGCGTCGACGACCGCGAGGACGAGCTTGGAGCGCGGCACTAGCGGAGGATGCGCAGCCCGGCGTACTTCTCGCCCTCG
>CAXTBB010000069.1:0-14910 GCA_964242305.1 uncultured Solirubrobacteraceae bacterium | reverse complement strand
CGCTGCCACGCCCAGCAGGTCGAGCAGCTCCGGGTCGAGGCCGGCGAGGCGACGCTCCATCACCGCCCGCACGGCGAGCGGCGCCTCGCTGGCGGCCGGGTCCAGGCGGGCGTACTCGGAGACGAACAGCGGGTTGCCGCCCGTGCGCGCCGCCAGCGCGTCGATCTCCTCCTGATCCAGCGCGCGGCCGGCGACCCGGGCGGCCAGCTCGCCCACCGCGGTCGCGGCCAGCGGCCCGACGGCCAGCTGCCCGTAGCCCTCCGCCCGCGCGAGCCCGGCCAGCAGCGGGTCGGCGGTCGCGCGGGCCTCCCCGTCGCGGAGGGTGAGCACGACGGCCACGGGCGCGTCGCGCAGCACGCCGGCCAGGTAGGCCAGGCACAGGGCGGAGGTGCGGTCGATCCACTGCACGTCGTCCACGACGACCACCAGCGGCGGCCGGGCGGCGGCGGCCGTCTGCAGCACGGTGGCGACGCGCTCGTAGAGGGCGAAGCGCGTCGCGTCGGCGTCGGCGTCGGGCGGGGTGGCCAGCACCGCGTCCGGGTCCTCGCCGAGCGCGCGCACGAGCTGGCGGACCGCCCACCACGACGGCGCGCCCTCCTCCGAGCAGCGGGCCCACGCCTCCCGCCCGCCGGTCGCGCGAGCACGGGCCGCGAGCGCCTCGGCGAGGCGGGACTTGCCGATCCCGGCGGCGCCTGTCAGGACCAGCCAGCGGGCACGGCGGGTCGCGGCGTCGGCGAGGATGCCGTCGAGGCGGTCCGTCTCGCGCTCGCGCCCGACCAGGGTGCGTTCCGGCGGGGCGGGCTCGGCGGCCGCAACTGGTGCGGGCGCCGGAAGCTCGGTGGCCCCCGTCCAGGCCGGCGAGCGCGGCCAGGCGGCGAGGGCCGGGTCGTGGCGCAGGATCGCCCCCTCCAGCTCGCGCAGGTCCGGGTCGGGCTCGAGGCCGAGCTCCTCGCTGAGGTGGGCGGCGTGGGTGCGGTAGAGCTCGAGCGCGTCCAGCGTCCGCCCCGCCCGGTGCAGGACGAGCATGTGCAGCCAGCAGCCGCGGTCGCGCAAGGGGTCGGCGGCGCGCAGCTCCTGGACGGCGACCAGCGCGGGCGAGGTCCGGTTGGCCGCCAGCAGCGCGCTGACGCGCAGCTCGCGGGCCTCCGTGCGCAGCTCCTCGAGGCTGCCCGCCTCGCCGCGCACCCACGGCTCGTCGGCCAGGTCGGCCAGCAGCTCGCCGCGCCAGCGCCCCAGGGCGTCCTCGGCTCCCGTCAGCGCCTCGGGCCAGCGCTGCTGCTCGGCGGCTTCGCGCGCCGTGGCGACGGCGGCCTCGAAGCCGGCCACGTCGAGGTCCTCCGCGGGGACGTCGAGGATGTAGCCGGGCGCCTGGCGGACGATCGGGGAGGCGCTCTGCGCGTCCGTGCGCAGGACCCGCCGCAGGTTGGAGATGTAGGCCTGCAGGCTGGCGACGGCGCTGGGCGGAGCGGCGTCCCCCCAGACGGAGTCGATCAGGCGGTCCGTGGAGACGACCCGGCCGCGGTTGAGCAGCAGCAGGGCGAGCGTGGCGCGCTGCTTGGGCGGCCCGAGCTCGACGACCTCCCCGCTGCCCCGGACCGCGGTCAGCGGCCCGAGGAGGCGGTAGGAGATCGCGTCGTCGGCCACGGCGGCGCCAGCCTACGTCAGGCGTTGCGGACGGCGGCGCCCACGCGCAGGACGCCGGCCGGGTCGTGGCGGTCGGCGAGCGCGGAGAGCCACACGCGGGTGTGCTCGTCGTAGCAGGACTCCGCGCCGCGAGCGAAGTTCGGCATGGCGCTGCCCGTGGACCACGGGGCGAGTGCTGCCGTGAGCGCGGCCGCGTGCTCGGGCACGCCCGGGGACGGGATGCCGATCGTGAGCAGGTTGTACGCAACGTCGCGGTGGCAGAAGGCGCTCGCCGTCGCAGCCGGCCGCGCCAGCGCCCCGCCGAGGCGGCGCAGCTCCACGATCACCTGGGGCGAGCCGTCGAGCGCGTGCGCCAGCAGCGCGTCGACGGCGGCGTCCGGCAGCTCGCGCAGCAGCGCCGTCCCCTCGTGGCTGGGCATGGGATCGACGGGGTCGTTGTGGATGGCACCCATCGAGGCCGGCGCCATCGGGCCGACCGTGTCGATCAGCGGCGTGGCCACCGCCCGCAGCGGGCCGAGCCGGTCGCCCGGCGACGGGCTGGCGTAGCGGACCGCGACGGTGAGGCGGCCGGCCAGCGGGGGCGGGACGCTCGGCAGCGGCGGCAGCTGCATGATCGCCAGGGAGCTGTCGACGTCCTCGGGGAGGTCGGCGGACCACGCCGCCCACGTGCGCACGATCGCCTCCGCGTCCGCGCCGTCGAAACACAGCGCGCCGCCGTGCAGTTCCGCGAGCTCGATCAGCTCGAGCTCCAGGCTCACGACGATCCCGAGCCGGTTCTTGCCGCCGCGCAGGCCCCAGAACAGCTCCGCGCACTCGTCGGCGGACGCGCGGACCAGGCGGCCCTCGCCCGTGACGACGTCGAAGGAACGCACGCGGTCGGAGGTCAGGCCGTAGGTGCGGACCAGCGGCCCGACGCCCCCGCCCGTCACGAAGCCGGCGACGCCGACGCCGGGCGACGAGCCGCACAGCGCCATCAGGCCGTGGGCGGCGGCCGCGTCCATCACCTGCTGCCAGACGGCACCGCCGCCGACGCGGGCGACGCGCGCCTGCGGGTCGACCACGACGGCGTCGAGCCCGCCCGTGTGGATCAGGATCACGTCGTCGCCGCCGTTGTCGAGCGGGGAGGCGCCGTGGCCCGTGCGCTGGACGGCGACGCGCAGGCCGTGGTCGCCGGCGAAGCGGACGGTCTCGACGACGTCCTGGGCCGACGCGGCGGCGATCACCGCGCGCGGGGTCATCGCCACGGAGCGGTTCCAGGGGAGGGCGAGCTCGTAGCCGGGCTCGCCGGGACGGGCCAGCGTGCCGTCGAGGCGCGCCGCCAGCGGCGCGAGGGGGTCCGTGAGGGTGGTGGAGGTCATGCCCGGCAGATTGCGCCGGGCCGCTTGGCGGTCGCTTGGCGGGAGCTAGGCGACGGCCGCCATGACCGTCTCATGCCATGGCGTCAGGATGCGGGGGCCGTCGGCGGTGATGGCGACGGTGAACTCGAAGTGGGCGGTCAGCGACCCGTCCTGGGCGTAGATGGCCCAGCCGTCGTCGCCCATCCGGACCTGGTGGCGGCCGGCGGTGGTCATCGGCTCGATCGCCAGGACCATGCCCTCCTCCAGGCGCGGCCCGCGGCCGGGCGTCCCGTAGTTGGGGATCTGCGGCTCCTCGTGCATGGAGCGGCCGATGCCGTGGCCGACCAGCGAGCGGATGACGGAGAAGCCCGCGCCCTCGACGTGGGCCTGGACGGCGTGCCCGATGTCCCCGAGGTGGTTGCCGGGGACGCACTGCTCGACGGCGAGGAACAGCGACTCTCGCGTCGTGTCGAGCAGCTTCGCGCCGACCGGGCTGATGTCTCCGACCGGGAAGGTGATGGCGCCGTCGGCGACCCAGCCGTCCTTGGTCACCCCGACGTCGACGCTCAACACGTCGCCGCGCTTGAGCTTGTAAGCACCGGGGATGCCGTGGACGACCATGTGGTTCGGCGACGCGCAGATGGAGCCCTGGAAGCCGCGGTAGCCCTTGAAGGACGGCGTCGCCCCGTGGCTGCGGATCAGCTTCTCGGCGGCCTGGTCGAGCTCCTTCGTGGTCACCCCGGGGCGGATCTTGCGCGAGAGCAGGTCCAGCACCTTCGTGTGGATGACGCCGGCGGCCGCCATCGCGTCGATCTCGGCGGGTGACTTCTTTACGATCACGCGATCCAGTTTAGGTGGGGACTTCCGGTGCTGGCGGCGGCGGCCGCCTACGCGGTCTTCTCGCTGCTGCGCTTCCACCAGTTCGAGACGGCCGGTTTCGACCTCGGCATCTTCGACCAGACGGTCTGGCACTACTCCCGCTTCGAGGCGCCGCAGAACACCATCCGCGGGCTGGACACCATCTGGGGCGACCACTTCTCCCCGATCCTCATGCTGCTGGCGCCGCTGTACTGGATCTGGAGCGACCCGCGGATGCTGCTGCTCGCGCAGGCGGTCGCCCTCGCCGCCGCCGCGGTCCCGATCTTCCTGTACGCGCGCGACCGCCTCGGACGCGCGCCCGCCGCGCTGCTCGCGCTCGCCTACCTCGTGTTCTGGGGCGTGCAGTCGGCGCTCGACATCGACTTCCACGAGCTCGCCTTCGCGCCGGTGCTGCTCGCCTCGCTGCTGCTGGCGGTCGACCGGCGGCGCTGGCGGCTCTACGCCGGGCTGGTGCTCGCGCTGCTGTGCGTCAAGGAGGACCAGTCGATCGTGGTCGTCTTCCTCGGCCTCTACCTGCTCACGCTGCGCCAGTGGCGGGCGGCCGCGTTGACCGCCGCCGCCGGCGTGGCCTGGTACGTGCTGGTCGTCAAGCTGCTGATCCCGCACTACGCGCCGACGGGCGCCTACGCGTACTTCAACTATCCGGCCTTCGGGGACGGACCGGCGGCGGCGCTGCTGCATGCGGTCACCCACCCCGGCCTGGTCGTGGACACGCTGCTGCACCCGGCCGTCAAGCGCCACACGCTGCTGTACCTGTTCGTCCCCTTCCTGGGCCTGGCGCTGCTCTCACGGACGGCGCTGCTGATGGTGCCGCTGCTCGCCCAGCGCTTCCTGTCGGCCACCCCGACCTACTGGGTGACGGACTTCCACTACACGCTCGCGATCGCGGCACTGCTCTTCATCGGCACCGCCGACGGGGCGGCCACCCTGCTGCGCATCGCGCCGCGCCCGCTGGCGGTGCTGCGCCGGCCGGCGCTCGTGCTGATGGCGGTCGTGCTCGCGCTCAACCTCGCCGTCAGCGTCCACCTCGACCGCGGCGTGGTCGAGCTCGTCAAGCCCGAGCGCTACCGGACGCCGGCCTTCGTCGCGGGCGCCCGGCGCGCCGTCGCGGCGGTGCCCGACGGCGTCTCGGTGGCCGCGCAGGACAACGTCATCGACCGCCTCGCGCATCGCAAGCTCGCGGCGGAGATCAGCCCGTCGACGGGGTCCACCGACTACGTGGTCGCCGACGTGCTGGGCGGGACGGGCGCGATCGCCAACAGCGGCTTCGCCGCCGTCTCGCGCTACGTCGACGCGCAGCTGGCCACCCACGTGCCGGTCGCCTATCACGACGGCTGGCTCGTGCTGCGCGCCCGCTCGCTGGGTCCGGCGCGACAGGCGATCGAGCCCGTCGCCTCGGGTCAGCGGCTGCGCGCGGCGTCGGCGGCGTGGGGCGGCGCGTTCGCCACGTACACATCGGCGCTCGACGCCTGCGCGGCGGCCGCCGCCGGCCCGTCCTGCTACGCCCCGCTGGGCGCCGCCTTCCGCCGCCGGCAGGCACGACTCGTCGCGGTGCTGGACGACCTCCGCTCCGGTCTCGGCGCCGACTGCCGCCAGCTGGACGCGCCCGTCGCCCCCGTGGTGACCGTCATCGCCCAGTCCCTCGAGGCCGAGCGGCAGGCCGGCATCGCCAGCGACGCGATCGCGGGCCGGGCGGCGGCCGACCGCCTCACCCGCCTCTCCGCCGCCGACGCCACCGGCTACCTCATCCGCTTCGTCGCCCTCTGCACCTAAAGGGGTCAGACGTCGGATTCGCGCTGGAGGGTCTTGATCGTCTTGCGGATGTGGGTGTGGACGTCCTCGGGCGGCTGGGTGCCGTCGAAGCGGCGCAGCAGGCCCTCGTCGTCGTAGCGCTCGACCAGCGGCTCCGTCTGCTCGTGGTAGGTGGCCAGCCGCTTGGACACCGTCTCCGGCTTGTCGTCGTCGCGCTGCTCGAGTGGCTTGCCGTCGATGTCGCAGACGCCCTCCTCCTGCGGCGGGTTGAACTCGAGGTGGTAGACGTGGCCGTCCGGGCACTGGCGGCGGCCGCTCATGCGCGTGACGATCGT
This sequence comes from uncultured Solirubrobacteraceae bacterium, assembly GCA_964242305.1. Classification (GTDB taxonomy): domain Bacteria; phylum Actinomycetota; class Thermoleophilia; order Solirubrobacterales; family Solirubrobacteraceae; genus DATLGB01. The sequence goes on along the minus strand of CAXTBB010000069.1, from coordinate 8,963 downwards.
CTCGTCCGGCGCCTCGATGAGCAGGACGGCGGTCAGCTCGTGGCCGCGCTTGTCGAGGGCGGCGTCGAGGATGTCGGCCTGGTTCTGCGTGCGCGGGAAGCCGTCGAGCAGGAACCCGTCCTGGCCCTCCTGCTCGATGCGCTCGATCAGGACCTTGCAGACGATGTCGTCGTCGACCAGGCCGCCCTCGTTGATGATCTTGTCGATCTTGCGGCCGAGGTCGGAGTCCTCCTTGCGCGCGGCGCGCATCATGTCCCCCGTGGCGAGGTACGGGAGGTCGAAGTCCTCTTTGATGTGCTCGGCCTGGGTGCCCTTGCCGGCGCCGGGCGGTCCGATGAGGATGAGGTTGAGCGCGCTCACGAGGCGGGAGAGCCTATCGCCCGCCTAAAGAAGGCGAGTTCGGCCTCCAGCACGGCCTGCCGGGTCGCGGCGCGGCGGAACCCGTGGCCCTCGCCCTCGTAGAGATGCAGCTCGTGGTCGAGGCCCTTGGCCTCCAGCGCGGCAGCCATGGCTCGAGCCTGCGCGGGTGGGACGACCTTGTCGTCGAGGCCCTGGAAGAGGATCACCGGCGCGTTGAAGCCGTCGAGGTGCTCGACCGGCGAGCGCTCGCGCAGGAGCGCCGGGTCCGTCCCGATGAGCCAGTCGGTGTAGTGGGCCTCGAAGCGGTGGGTGGCGGCGTTGAGCGCGACGAGGTCGCCGATGCCGTACCGGCACGACCCCGCCCGGAATGCGTCGGTCGTCGTCAGCGCCCGCAGCGTGGTGTAGCCGCCGGCGCTCGAGCCGCGGATGATCGCCCGGCTGGGATTGAGGTGCTCCACGCACGCGACGCAGTCCTCGACGTCGGCGACGCCCCACTGCCCCTTGAGGGAGTCGCGGAACGCGCGGCCGTAGCCGGTCGAGCCGCGGTAGTTGACGTCGGCGACCGCGAAGCCGCGGCTCGTGAAGAACTGGACCTCGGGGTCGAACGCGCTCGAGGCGTGCGCGGTCGGGCCGCCGTGGCAGCGGACGACGAGCGCATCGACGGGGCCCGGGGCGTAGAGGAGGGCGTGGGCCCCGCCGAACGAGATGTGCTCGGGGCGGGTGACCTCGCCCAGATCGATGGTGAGCCCGGCCCGGAGCACTTCGTGCGCGCCCCCGGGTTCAATGGCGATGAGGGAGGGTGGGTCGGACGGGCCGCCCGCGATGGAGGCGATGCCGTCCTTGAAGGGGACGAGGAACTGGAGCTCGGTGAAGGGTTGATCGACCTTCTGGCCGTCGATGAAGAGGTGGTCGAAGCCGCCGTGGCGGGCCGTGTAGGCGAGGCGGCGGTCCGCGAGCTCGCACCAGTTCTGGAAGCCCAGTTGCCACGCCGGGTAGCCGACTTCGGCATCGAGAGGGTGGATCGGGTGCCCGTCGCGGTAGAGGTTCCACCAGCCGGTGCGGTCGTCGATCCACACCAGGGAGCCGTCGGAGAGCCAGCCGGGCTGCATCGCCGAGACGCCGTTCCCGCCGGCGACGTGCGCACCGTCGACCCACAGCTCCGCCGCGTCCCAGGGCATGTCCGGCGCGTCCCAGCAGAGGTACGCGAGCCGCCCGTCGTCCGACACCCGCGGTGCGGCGTAGAAGTCCCGTTCCGACCGGACGACCGCGCCGTTGCGGGCGATCGCCGCGGAGTCACCGTCCTCGACGACAGTGAAGAGGTCGTGATCGGCGGTGAGGAAGTGGTCCCCGGTGGACCCGTCGGCCTCGACGGTGACGCGACCGTCGCGGACCGCGAAGGCGCGGCCACCGTACTCGTACACGCGCGAGCGCACCGACGGCGCCACGTCCTCGAAGACCCCGTCCCGCCACCGCACGAGCGCGGTGGTCCCGTCCGGGCGGCCCTCCTGCCAGTAGAGGTCCGCGCCGTCGGCCTGCAGGAAGCCGAGCGTCAGGGCAGCTACTTCAGGAATCCCTCGTAGTTGCGCATCATCAACTGGGCCTCGAGTTGCTTCATCGTGTCGAGCGCGACGCCGACGACGATGAGGATCGACGTGCCGCCGAAGAAGAAGTTGGCGGACGTCTGGTTGATCAGAATGGTCGGCAGCGCGGCGACCGCGGCCAGGTACAGCGCGCCCGGGAACGTGAGGCGCGCGAGGATGCGGTCCAGGAACTCGGCCGTCGGCCGGCCGGGGCGCACCCCGGGGATGAAGCCGCCGTACTTGCGCAGGTTCTCGGCCTGGTCGACCGGGTTGAAGGTGACCGCGGTGTAGAAGTACGTGAACAGGACGATGAAGATCGTCTCCCCCACGATGTACTGCCAGCCGCTGGGGTTGAAGAAGGTGGCGAGGCCCTTGAGGCTCGGGATCAGCTGGCCGATCGTGGGCGGGAAGGCCATGATTGACGCGGCGAAGATGACCGGGATGACGCCGGCCATGTTCACGCGCAGCGGCAGGTAGGTCTGCCCGCCGCCGGACATGCGACGGCCGATCACGCGCTTGGCGTACTGAACCGGGATGCGCCGCTGTCCCTCCTGGATGAACACGATCGCGGCGATCACCCCCAGCGCCAGGAACGGCATGATCACGACGAAGACCTTGTCGGAGTTCGTGTACCAGGCGTGGATGCCGTTGGGCAGGCGCGACGCGATCGACGCGAAGATCATCAGCGAGATGCCGTTGCCGATGCCGCGCTGGGTCACGAGCTCACCCATCCACATGAGCAGCACGCAGCCCGTGGTGAGGCAGATGACGATCAGCAGGACGTTGCCGATGCTGAAGTTCGGGATCAGCGGGTTGGCCGAGCCGCCCTGGCTCTTGAACAGGAAGACGTAGCCGACCGACTGTGCGGCGGCGAGGGCGACGGTGAGGTAGCGCGTGTACTGCGTGATGCGCGCCTGGCCGACCTCGCCCTCCTTCTGCAGCTTCTCCAGCGACGGGGAGACGACCGTCAGCAGCTGCAGGATGATCGAGGCCGTGATGTACGGCATGATCCCCAGCGCGAACAGCGCCACCCGGCTGAGGCCGCCGCCGGTGAACGTGTTGAGCAGGTTGAGGATCCCGCCGTTGGAGAACTGGTTCTGGGACGCCTTCACCGCGTCGGTGTCCACGCCCGGGACGGGGATGAACGCGCCGAGGCGGTACAGGGCCAGCAGCACCGCCGTGAACAGCAGCTTGCGCCGGATCTCCGGCACCTTGAAGGAGTTCAGGATCGTCGAGAGCATTACGGGTTTCGGCCTTCGGTTCTCACAAGTTCGAACCTCCGGACGACGTCACGGTGAGGCTAGAGCGTCGTCGCAGTGCCGCCGGCGGACTCGATCGCCGCGCGGGCGGACTTCGAGAACGCGTGGGCGGAGACCGTCAGCGACTTCGACAGCTCGCCGCGACCGAGGATCTTGACCGGGACGTCACGGCGCGTGGCGAGGCCGGCGGCCTTCAGCGCGTCGGGCGTGATCTCGGCGCCGGCGTCGAACCGCGCCTCCAGGTCGTCCAGGTTCACGGGCTGGGTATGCGTCCGGAACGGCTCGAACGGCATCGACATCTTCTTGTTCGGGCCGCGCAGCTTGCGCATCCGCATGTGCAGCGGGTTCTGGCCGCCCTCGAAGCGCGCGCGGTCCTTGGCGCCCGAGCGCGAGCCGTAGCCCTTGTGCCCGCGGCCGGAGGTCTTGCCCATGCCCGAGCCGTGCCCGCGACCGACCCGCTTGCGATCCTTGCGCGCGCCCTCGGCGGGCTGCAGGTTGTGGAGGGAGACGTCTTCAGGATTCATCGGAGACCTCGACGAGATGGCGGACGCGGTGGACCATCCCGCGCAGCTGCGGGGAGTCGGGCTTCTCGACGCTCTTGCCGATGCCGCGCAGGCCCAGCGACTCCAGCGTCGCACGCTGCGCCTTGTCGGTGCCATTGGCGGACTTGACCTGGGTGATGATCATGCCTCGACGGGCTCCTCGACCGCGGCCGGCTCAGCCTCGGGGGCGTCGTCGGCGGTGATCGTCTCGGACTCCCGCTCCTCCTTCGACGCCAGCCCCAGGACCTGGTCGATGGACAGGCCGCGCAGGGCGGCGATCTCCTCCGGCTTGCGCAGGTCGCGCAGCCCGGCCTCTGTGGCCTTGACGAGGTTGATCGGGTTCTGCGTGCCGAGCGACTTGGAGAGGATGTCGTGGATGCCGGCGAGCTCGAGCACGGCGCGCACCCCACCGCCGGCGATGACGCCGGTACCGGGCGAGGCGGGCTTGAGCAGGACGCGGCCGGCGCCGAAGATGCCCGTCACCTGGTGGGTGATGGTCGACCCGTGGCGCGGGACGCGGAAGAGGTTCTTCTTCGCGCGCTCGACGCCCTTCTGGATCGCCAGCGGGACCTCGTTGGCCTTGCCGTAGCCGATGCCGACGATGCCGGCCTCGTCCCCGACCACGACGAGCGCGGTGAAGGAGAAGCGGCGGCCGCCCTTGACGACCTTCGCGACGCGGTTGATCTCGACCACGCGCTCCTGGAGGTCCAGGCCGGTGCTCGGAACTGATCTGTCTGGTGCAGCCATGACGAACCCCGGAGCCTAGAAGGCCAGCCCGCCCTCGCGGGCACCGTCGGCGAGCGCCTTGACGCGCCCGTGGTACTGGTATCCGCCGCGGTCGAAGACCACGGCCTCCACCCCGGCCGCCTTCGCGCGCTCGGCGAGAACCTCGCCCGCGCGCTTGGCCTGCTCCATCTTGCCGAGCGACTTGAGGTCGGCCTCGGTCCACGACACGGCGGCCAGCGTGCGGCCGGCGGCGTCGTCGATGAGCTGCGCCGCCACGCCCCGGTTGGAGCGGTGCACTGCGATGCGCGGCCGCTCGGCCGTGCCGGACACCTTGGCCCGCACGCGGCGGCGCCGCTTGAGACGGATGGACTGCTTGGAACGAACGCTCATGCGCGCTTCCCGACCTTCCGGGCGACGTGCTCGCCCTCGTAGCGGATGCCCTTGCCCTTGTAGGGCTCCGGGGGCCGCTGCTTGCGGATGATGGCGGCGGTCTCGCCGACCTGCTGCTTGGAGTTGCCCTTGATGATCACGCGCGTGGGCAACGGCACCTCGAACTCGATCCCCTTGGGAGCGGGGATCTTGACCGGGTGCGAGTAGCCGAGCGCGAGCTCGAGGTCTGACCCCTTGAGCTGGGCGCGGTAGCCGACGCCCTGGATCTCCAGCGTCTTGGCGAAGCCGGAGGTGACGCCCTCGACCATGTTGGCGACCAAGGAGCGCGTCAGCCCGTGCAGGGCGCGGTGCTCGGCGCGGTCGGTCGGACGCGTGACGAGGATCTCCTCGCCCTCCACGACGACGCCGATGTCGCGCGACTTGCCCTCGGCGAGGTCGCCGCGAGGGCCGGCCACGCGGACGACCTCGGGGTCGACCGTGACGGTGACGCCGGTCGGGACCGGGATGGGCTTCTTGCCGATTCGGGACACGGCGACCTACCAGACCTGCGCGACGATCTCGCCGCCGACGCCCGCCTTGCGCGCGTCGTGACCGGTCATCACACCGTTGGAGGTGGTCAGGATCGTGGTGCCCATGCCGCCCAGGACCTTCGGGATGTGCTTGGAGTCCACGTAGGTGCGGCGGCCGGGACGGGACACGCGCTTGAGCCCGGAGATCACCGAGACGCGAGCCTCGGTGTACTTGAGCTCGACCACGAGGGTCTCCGACGCGCCGCGCTCGGACGGCTTGGTCGCGTAGGAGCGGATGTAGCCCTGCTCGGCGAGGATGCGCGCCAGCTCCACCTTGAGCTTGGACGAGGGGATCTCGACCTCCTCGTGGGCGGCGGTGATCCCGTTGCGGATGCGGGTCAGGAAGTCGGCGACCGGGTCAGTCATGCTCATGGCGCTACCAGCTCGACTTCGTCATGCCGGGGACCATGCCCTCGTGCGCCAGCTCGCGCAGGCAGATGCGGCACAGGCCGAACTTCCGGTACACGGCGCGCGGCCGGCCACAGCGGCGGCAGCGGGTGTACTCGCGGGTCTTGTACTTGGCGGGGCGCTGCTGGCGCACCCATTGCGATGTCTTCGCCATGGTTGGCTTCAGTGCTCCTAAGCGGGGACGGTTTCGGTGTCTCTGAGGGATGCGAAGTGCCCGGGACGCCCGTCGCGGGCGAAGGGCATTCCGAACAGGTCGAGCAGGGCGAACGCCTCGGCGTCCGTCTGCGCGGTCGTGGTGATGGTGACGTCGAGGCCGCGGACCATGTCGATGGCGTCGTAGTCGATCTCCGGGAAGATGATCTGCTCCTTGACGCCCATGGAGTAGTTCCCCCGGCCGTCGAAGGACCGCGGGTTCAGGCCACGGAAGTCGCGGATGCGCGGGATCGCCACCGACGTCAGCCGGTCCAGGAACTCGTACGCGCGGTTGTCGCGCAGCGTCACGGACAGGCCGACGGGCATGCCCTCGCGGACCTTGAACTGCGCGACGGACTTCTTCGCGCGGCGCGTGTTGGGCTTCTGCCCGGCGATCGTCGCCAGCTGCTGCTGGGCGTTCTCGAACATGCCGCGATCCTGCTCGGCCTCGCCGACGCCCATGTTGAGCGTGATCTTGGTGATGCGCGGGACCTGCATGATCGAGCTGTAGCCGAAGTGCTCCTTCAGCTGGCCACGCAGCTCCTCGTTGTACCGGGTCTTCAGTCGTGCTTGAGCCATGTCAGTCGAGCTCCGTCCCGCTCTTCTTGGTGACGCGCATGCGGGTGCCGTCCTCGCGCCGCTGCATGCGGATGCGGGTGGGCTTGCCGTCCTTCTCGGCGATGGCCACGTTGGAGATGTGGACCGGGCCCTCCTTCTCGATGACGCCGGCCTGGGCGTTCGGGCGCGCGGCCGTCGGCGCCTGGTGGCGCTTGACGATGTTGACGCCCTCGACGAACACGCGCTCGCGCTTGCTGTCGACGCGCAGGACCTTGCCGGTCTTGCCCTTGTCCTTGCCGGAGATCACCACCACGGTGTCGTCGGTCCGGATGCGGAGTCGGTGGGAAGCCATGGTCACAGCACCTCCGGGGCCAGGGAGACGATGCGCATGTAGCCGCCGTCGCGCAGCTCGCGGGCGACCGGGCCGAAGATGCGCGTGCCGCGCGGCTGGCCGGCGGCGTCGATGATCACGGCGGCGTTCTCGTCGAAGGAGATGTACGTCCCGTCGTCGCGCCCGAACTCCTTGCGGGTGCGGACGACGACGGCCTTGACGACCTCGCCCTTCTTGACCGTGCCCTGCGGGGTCGCGGTCTTGACGGTGGCGACGATGACGTCCCCGACGCCGGCGTAGCGGCGACGGGACCCGCCCATGACGCGGATGCAGAGCAGCTCGCGCGCGCCGGTGTTGTCGGCCACGCGCAGGCGCGTCTCGTTCTGGATCATCGGGCGCGCTCCAGGATCTCCACGAGGCGCCAGCGCTTCAGGCGGCTCAGCGGACGGGCCTCGACGACGCGAACGGTGTCCCCGGCGCTGGCCTCGTTGCGCTCGTCGTGGACGTGCAGGGTGGTCGAGGACCGGATGGTCTTCTTGTACCGGCGGTGACGGCGGGCGACGTCGATGCGGACCGTGATGGTCTTGTCGGCCTTGTCGGACAGGACGATGCCGGTCCGCTCCTTCTGCATGCCGGTCGCCTTGGGTGCGGGCTCGGGGGCCTCGCCCTTGGGCTTCTCGGCGCCCTTGGCCTTGCTGCGAGCGCGGTAGCGGCGGCGCTGGTCGGCCTTGCGCTTGCGCTCGGCGTCGCGCTCCTCCTGGGTGCGGGCACGGCGCGGGCCGCGCTTGGCGACCGCGGCGTTGCGGCGCCTCTGCTTGCGCTCCTTGGGGCTCAGGACCTGCTCAGGCTCGGGAGCCGGGGCGTCGGGCGCCGCAGTCTCCTCGACAGGAGCCTCAGGGGTTTCCCGGACGTCAGGGGTGGTTTCGGGATCGTCGCTCATTCAGGTTCCTAGGAAGTCGTGTGCGCGTGGAGGTCGAGGCCGCGCTGGCGGGCGACCGTCAGGGCACGCGCGAGGTCCCGCTTGACCGTGGTCAGGCGGGCGGTGTTCTCGAGCTCACCGGTCGCGTGCTGCATGCGCAGCCCGAAGAGGTCGCGACGCGCGGTCGCGACGTGCTCTTCCAGCTTGGTGTCGTCGAGGTCTCGGAGTTCTTTCGAAGTCATCACTGGCCGTCCTCGCGGAGGACGAACTTGGTCTTGATGGGAAGCTTGCGGCCGGCGAGGCGGATGGCCTCGCGCGCCAGGGTCTCGTCCACGCCGGCCAGCTCGAACATCACGCGGCCGGGCTTGACGACGGCGACCCACCCTTCCGGGTTGCCCTTGCCGGAGCCCATGCGGGTCTCGGCGGGCTTCTTGGTCACCGGCTTGTCAGGGTAGATGTTGATCCACACCTTGCCGCCACGCTTGATCTTGCGGGTCATGGCGATACGAGCGGCCTCGAGCTGGCGGTTGGTGATCCAGCCGGCCTCGAGGGCCTTCAGGCCGTAGTCGCCGAACTGCACGGTCGGCTGGGCACGGGTCAGCCCGCCGCGACGGCCACGGTGCTGCTTGCGATGCTTGACGCGCTTGGGAGCGAGCATTACCGACTGATCCCCCCGGAGAGGTCGGGACGGTCGTTGCGCCCGCCACGGCCACCGCCGCGGCCACCCTGGCCACCGCCGCCACGGCCACCCTGACCGCCGCCGCGTCCGCCCTGACCGCCGCCGCCGCCACCGAAGCCGCCACCGCCGCCGCCGCGGCCACCCTGGCCACCGCGGTTGTCGCGGCCGCCACGGCCACGGTTGTCACGGCCGCCGCGGTTGCGGTCGTCCGGGCCGGCCTGCGCGGGCTCCTCCAGGGAGGTGAGGTCGGCACCGGTGTAGCCGGCGGGCATGATCTCGCCCTTGTTGATCCACACCTTCACGCCGATGCGGCCGAAGGTCGTGCGGGCCTCGTAGAAGCCGTAGTCGATGTCCGCGCGGATGGTGTGCAGCGGGACGCGGCCGTCCGAGTAGGACTCGGTGCGGGCCATCTCGGCGCCGCCGAGGCGGCCGCCGACCTGGATCTTGCAG
>CAXTBB010000068.1:0-15956 GCA_964242305.1 uncultured Solirubrobacteraceae bacterium | reverse complement strand
TCATCTCGAGCACGAAGGAGCGGTCGATCTTGATCTCGTCGACGGGCAGGTCGCGCAGGTAGGCGAGCGACGAGTAGCCGGTGCCGAAGTCGTCGATGGCGACGGTGACGCCGAGCTCGTTGAGGCCCTCCAGGACGCCGCGGGCGCGCTGCGGGTCGCCCACGATCATCGACTCGGTGATCTCGAGCTCGAGCAGCGCCGGGTCGATCGCCTTCTCGTGCAGCAGTGCCGGCAGCTCCTCCTCCAGCAGCTGGGAATCCAGGAACGAGCGCGCGCTCAGGTTGACCGCGACGCTGAGGTGCTTGCCCTGGTCGCGCCAGGTGGCGATCTGCTCGAGGGCGAGGTCGAGCACGTGCTTGGTCAGCGGCGTGATCAGGCCGGTGTGCTCGGCCATGGGGACGAAGTCGGCCGGCATGATCAGCCCCAGCGACGGGTGCTGCCAGCGGCACAGCGCCTCCGCCCCGACCACGCGCCCCGTGGCCACGTCGACCTTGGGCTGGTAGTGCAGGACCAGCTCGCTGGTCTCGATCGCGCGGCGCAGCTCGCCGGCCAGCGCCAGCCGCTGCACGGAGTGCCCGTCCTGCTCCTTCGCGTACAGGCGCGCGCCGGTGCCGTGGGCGCCCTTGGCCACGTACATGGCGATGTCGGCGCGCTGGAGCAGCGTCTCGCCGTCCTCGCCGTGCTCGGGGTAGCAGGCGATGCCGACCGAGCCGCCCACCTCGAGCGACAGCCCGTCGATCTCGAAGGAGCGCCCGAGCGACTCGAGCAGCTTGCGGGCGACCTCGGCGACGTGCTCGGCGTCGCGAACGCCCGGGAGCAGGATCGCGAACTCGTCGCCACCCAGGCGGGCCACCGTGTCCTCGGCGCGCAGCGAGCTCGACAGGCGCTGGCCGACCAGCTGGAGCAGGCGGTCGCCGTGGTAGTGGCCGAGCGTGTCGTTGATCTCCTTGAAGTGGTCGAGGTCCATCACCATCACCGCGCACTCGCTGGTGCTCCGGCGCGCCGACTCGATCGCCTGGTGGACGCGGTCGTGGAAGAGCGCGCGGTTGGGGAGGCCGGTGAGCGTGTCGTGCAGCGCCTGGTGCTCGTTGAGCAGCGCCTGGCGGGTGTTGCGGTGGATGGCGATCAGCGGCAGCGCGACCAGCGGCAGCATCCCCACCGAGAACTCTCCGATGATCACGATCAGCGGCGCGAGGCCGAGCGCGAAGCCGGCTGTGGAGGAGCGCAGCAGGAAGTCCGAGGCGAAGTAGCGGACGACCGGGAGGCCGTTGCGCAGCGCGATCACCGTGGAGACGGCCAGCGCGTTGAGGAAGTAGAAGACGGCGCCGCACAGCAGTAGGCCGGGGAGGTCGGTGCCGTAGAAGGAGGCCAGCGGCTCGCGCGGGACGGGCGTGATCGCTCCCATCAGCAGGCCGGTCATGAACAGCGCGATCGAGTACTGGCCGACGTTGAAGGCGGCCCGGTAGAACGGCTTGCGGTCGATGAGCAGGTCGCCGATCAGCGTCGCCACGGCCAGCGCCGGGATCGCTGCGCCCGGGCCGAAGGCGATCATCAGCGCGAAGGCGAACGCCGTCGATGGGGCCAGCTCGCCCTCGTGGCCGCGCAGCACGAAGGAGACGGGGAACAGCTCGCCGCCGATCACGCAGCCGACGAGCACCCACAGCAGCAGCGGCTGGGTGTGGAGGTCCGCGGTGTCCGTCGCCAGCGTGACGCCGAGCAGCACCGTCCCCAGCAGCGCGATGGCTGCGACGAAGGCGCGGAAGCGATTCAATTCCCTACCACTTGATGGCGGCGCCGAACGCCTGCAGGACGGCGGCGAGCATGGCGACGGCCATCAGTGCGCGAAAGATCTTGGGCTTCATACCGGGCTTCATACGCGCGGCTTCGGCAGAAGGTCGGGATCGCTTGAGCGTTTTCGTGTCGGCATGTCCGATGTCGGACACAAACGAATGGACGCTCAAGTGCGCGGCGATTGCTGCCGATACGTACGCGCGTGTTACTGCTGGGGGCGCTCACCCTGTTGGTGGCGACGGTGCCACTCCTGGGTGGTCGCGTCGGACATCTGTCGACCATTCGCTTTCGCAGGCGCTGGGCGGGGGTCGCCGCGGTCGCGATGCAGTTCGTCATTCTACGCCTCTTCCCGACCGGCGATCAGGATCTCCACGCGCTCGCGCACCTGGCCAGCTACGGGCTGATCCTCGCATTCGTGGCCGCCAACCTGAGCGTGCCCGGCCTGCCGCTGCTCGCGTTCGGCGGCCTGCTCAACCTGCTGGCGATCGCCGCCAACAACGGGGTGATGCCGGCCAATCCGCAGGCGCTCCAGACCGCCGGCATCCTCGAGGTCCCGGGCGAGTTCACCAACTCCGCGCCGCTCCCGGACCCGCACCTGTGGTTCCTGGGCGACGTCTTCGCCCTCCCGGCGGGGTCGCCCTTGGCCAACGTCTTCTCCGTCGGGGACCTCGTGCTGCTGGCGGGCGCATTCGTGCTCCTGCACCGCGTCTGCCGCACCCGGATCGCGCCGCTGCTGGACCGCGTCGCCGCGCGCGGCTGGCGGGCCATGGACCGGGTCGAGATCCTGCGCGACAACCCGGTCTTCCGCCGGCTGTGGTTCGCCCAGGCGATCTCCGGCATCGGCGACTGGGTGTTCCCGCCCGCCGTCTACGCGGCGCTGGTCGGCGGGCAGGCGCGGGCATCGGACCTGGCGCTGCTGCTGGTCGCCCAGATCGGTCCGGGAGTGCTGGTCGGCCTCGTCGGCGGCCCGTTCATCGACCGCTTCTCGCGCAAGTGGCTGATGGTGGGGACGGACGTCCTGCGCGCGGCCGCCGTGGCGTCGCTGCTGATCGGGGACACGCCCACGCTCGCGCACGTCTATGTGGTGTCGCTGCTGCTCGGCGTCGGCAACGCGCTGTTCCAGCCCGCGTTCCTGGCCGTCATCCCCAACCTGGTCGCGCGCGAGCACCTGGCGGCGGCCAACGGGCTCGTCGGACTCACGCAGTCGCTGGCGGTGATGATCGGCTTCCCGCTGGGCGGCTTCCTGGTCGACCAGCTGGGCGTCTCCTGGGGCTTCTCGCTCAACGCGGCGTCGTTCGTCTTCTCGGGCATCCTGATCGCACGGACGCCGGTGCCGGGGCTGATCTTCACCGCCACCGAGCGGCTGATCGACGGCCTCGCCGAGGGCTTCCGCTACGTGCGCGGCGACCCGACCGCGCGACGGGTCATCGGGGTGGTCACGCTGATCACCCTGGCCGCCGGCATCAAGTCACCACTGGAACCGCTCTTCGCGCTGGACTCGTTGGACGCGGGCGCCACGGGCTTGGGGACGCTGGGGGCCATATGGGGCGGCGGGATGATCATCGGGTCGCTGATCGCGGGGGCGGCCGACCGGCGCTTCGGGCACTCCGCGCTGCTGACGGGCAGCGTGGCGGTCGTGGCCGGCGCGGTCGTGCTCGCGTCCTTCTCCCCCGTGCTCGCCCCGGTGGCGCTGTTGTGGCTACCGGCCGGCATCGGCAACGCGACGGGGACGGTCGCCTACGAGACGCTGCTGCAGGAGACGACCCCCGACGTGATGCGCGGCCGGGTCATGGCCGCGCTGGAGGCGGCGCTGCAGGCCGGGCTGCTGGCCGGCGTCGGCGTCGCCGCCGGCACCGACCTCGTGTTCCGCGGGTCCGATCCGGCCCGTGCCGGGCTGCTGCTCTCCGGGATGGCGTTCGGGGTTGCGGCGCTGGCGTCGTGGGTCCTGCTCGGCCGGCGCCGGGTGGTTGCGGGCGAGCTGATCGCCGTCGGCCGCGACCTGGCGCTGCTGCGCGTGCCGGGCGTGGTCGCGGGGACGCTCGTCGTCGACGATGGCGAGCGGGTGCGGCGCATCGAGCCGCTGCCCACGACATCCGCGCCCGCCCCGCTCGGGTTCGGCGTCCCCGCCGCGCTGGCCGGCGCGCGACTCTCGCTCGACCGTCAGGGAATGCCGGCGCTGGGCGTGCGAGCGACGTACACCGCGCCGACCAGGTAGCGCAGCGCCTCCGGGAACGCCTGCCCGGGCGGCGGCGGGGCGAGCGTGGACTGGTACAGGTCGAGCAGCTCGAGGGTGGCGGTGCAGACGGGGGCGACCTCGTCGTCCTGATCCACGGCGCAGGCGAGCCGGGCCAGCGCGAGCGTCTCCGACCCGTCGGCCTGGGCGAAGACGCGGCCGATCGTCGTGCACAGGTGGGTGACGACCCGGTCGAGCGTCGGGTCCAGCGGCAGCGTCCGGTGCGGCGCGGGCCCGAGGTCCAGCGGCGGGTGTCCGTCCAGGATCCGTGCCAGCTGGCCACCGGCCGTCGCGCGGATCTGGTCCGGAGTCAGGCCGGACTGGACCGCGCAGCGGAGGCCCTGCACGGCGGCGACGAGCGGGAGGCCGTAGGGCGAGTCGCTGGCCCACAGGACCTGACCCGGCGGCGCCTGCGTGTAGAGCGCGATCACGTCGGCGGGGTTCCACCAGCTGGTGTCGACGTAGACGTTCGTGACCTCGGGCAGGACCCGCCACAGCCAGGAGAGGTCGGAGATGGCGGCGTGGGCGAGGATCAGCTTCGCGCCCGGGTAGGCGCGCGCGAGGCGGACCGCGTCCCGGCCGAGCGCGGGGATGCCGCGGCCGGCGTGGATGAGCACCGGCGCGCCGCGGTCGTGGGCCTCGGCGACCAGCCGTTCGACGATCGGGTGTCCAAGCGTGAACGCCTCGCCGCGCGGATGCAGCTTGATGCCGCTGGCGCCGGCGTCGAGTGCGCGCCGCGCCTCCGCCAGCGCCGGCTCGCCCGCGTTCGGGTCCACCCGGCACAGGGCGGCCAGGCGGTCGGGGTGGGCCAGCGCCGCGGCGACGACCTCGTCGTTGGCGGCGCCGTCGAGGTAGCCGTCCGGCTCGTGCATCGGGAAGACCAGGCCGCGCGCGTCGCACTCCTCCAGACGGCCGAGCAGCTGGTCCGCGTCCTGCGCGTAGCCGTCGGGGTCGTGGTGGCCGACGTGGGTGTGGGCGTCGAACAGGTCGAGGCCGCCGGCGCGGGTCCGCAGGCCGTCCAGGTAGGGCGCGAATGCGGGCCGGTAGTCCATGCTCACCGGCGAGGAACGTATAGGGTCGCCACCATGTCGGTCCGACGGATCCGGGTGCAGATCGAGACGGCGCGCGTGCGCATCTCGGGCACCCTCCAGCTCCCGACGGAGGGCTACCGCAGCCGCGTCACCGACTACCTCAACGGTCACGACGCCGGCTTCTTCGCCCTCACGGACGCCGAGATCGTGCCGGTCGACGGTTCCCCCACCGAGTCTCGCGACTACGTCGCCGTCGGCGCCCGCCACATCATCGCGCTCGCGGAGGTCGAAGACCTCGGCGTGATGGAGGACGAAGGCAGCGGCGCCGGCCTGGCCGACTACTCCTCCCCCTCCTTGCCGCCGCCCCCGTCTCCGTCGTAGCCCGGACGATCGCCGCCATCGCCGACCGCAACGTGCTGGGCGGGCCGCTCGAGGCCTGCGGGACCGAGCCGATGACCGGCTACTACCGCGACGGATGCTGCCGGCCGGATCCGAACGGCGTCAGCACCCACCTGATCTGCGCGGTGGTGACCGCGGACTTCCTCGCGCACCAGCAGGAGATCGGCAACGACCTCAGCACGCCGATGCCCGCGTTCGGCTTCCCCGGTCTCGAGCCCGGCGACCGCTGGTGCGTCACCGCCCCGAACTGGCTGCGCGCCTACGAGGACGGGAGCGCCGCCTTCGTCGTCCTCGCCGCCACGAGCGAACGCGCGCTGGACTTCGTCCCGCTGGCCGCCCTGCGCGAGCTCGCGGTCGACGTCCCCGCCGACCCCGGCACACTCGGCGATTAGGCGTGGAGCGCGGTGACGTGCTCGCGGAACCAGGCGAGCGGGTCGCGGACGTCGGCGAAGGGGGCGGTCTCGAGCGAGGCCGGCTCCCAGGGGCCGACGTAGAGATAGGGCTCGGGGATGGCCTCGTCGCCGGGGGAGAAGCCGTAGTTGGCGCGGACCAGACCGGCGTCGATGGCGTAATCGAAGTGCTCGGGCCAGAGCTTGGGCGCGCTGGGCGCGTACTCGCGGGGCAGGTCGCGCCCGAGTTCGGTGAGGGTGTGCAGGGCGACGGCGAAGAAGCGCCCGAGCCAGCGGGCGGCGGCCTCGTCGACGTCCCCGAGAGGCTCGCGGGTCTCGGTGCCGCGGCCGGTGACGACGAGCTCGGCGCCGTCCGTGCGGACCTCGCGGTCGTAGTCGAAGACGGGCGTGCCGAAGCCGCCGGGGGTGGCGCGCAGGTCGAGGCGGCCGGCGGCCTCGCGGCGCGGGGGCATGACGCGCTGCTCGGCGACGGCGTGCAGTGCGGCGCGGGTGGCGGCGAAGCCGTCCGGGAGAGGATCCATCGCGGCCCACCGTACGCTTCCGGCGTGCTGCCCGACGCGCCGCCCGACCTGCCCGCCGCGCCGCGCGCGTTCTACGAGGCGCTGCGCGCGCACGTGACGGTGGCGGAGGAGGTCGACTTCGGCGACAGCGGCGTCGGCGTGATGCTCGCCGGCGGCGCGGGCGCGCAGGTGTCGCGGCGTGCGGCCGTCGTCTTCACGGCGGCCGAGACGGCGCACTTCGACGAGCGCACGCCTGGCTGGGAGCACGCCGCGGCGGCGTGGCTCGTCGCGCGCCGCTAGCCGACGGTCGTCGCGCGCGAGTGGATCGGACCCTCGCCCTCGATCAGGCGTCCGCCCTCGCGGCCGGCGCGCAGCGCGAGGATCTCGGCGAGCACGGCGACGGCGGTCTCGGCGGGCGTACGGGCGCCGACGTCGAGCCCGCACGGTGACGAGATCCGCGAGAGCTCGGTGGCGCCGGCCGCGCGCAGGCGCTCCGCGCGGTCCTCGTGGGTGCGGCGGGAGCCGAGCGCGCCGATGTAGCCGGCCCCCGTCCCCAGCGCGCCGAGCAGCGCCGGCTCGTCGAACTTCGGGTCGTGGGTGAAGACGAGGATCGCGTCGCGCGGGCCGAGCTCGACCTCGTCCAGGTACTCCTGCGGCCAGGCGACGACGACCTCGGCGTGCTCGGCGAAGCGCGCGCTCTGGGCGAAGGCCGCGCGCGCGTCGACGATGGTCACCCGGTAGCCGATCTCCGTGGCGGCGGCGGCGAGCGCGGCCGAGAAGTCGATCGCGCCGAAGATCACCATGCGCGGAGGCGTCGCGAACGCGCGGATCGCCACCCGCAGGTCGGACCCCATCGTCTCCCCCTTCGCGCTGTAGCGGCGGATCGCGGATCGGCCCTCGTCGAGGAAGCCGCGCGCGTCGCGGGCGACGCTCGTGTCGAGCAGGTCGGTGTGGTCGAGCGCGCCGGCGCAGCGATCCTCCAGCACCGCCATCAACGATCCCGCGGCCGGGCCGTCGAGGAGCGTGGCCAGCGCGACGGGCTGCTCGGCGGCGATCGCCTCGCGCACCGTGGCCAGCACGTCGGCGGCGTGCAGCTCGGCCACGAACACGCGCACCGTCCCGCCGCACATGAGGCCAACGCCGACCGCCTGCTCGTCGCTGATCCCATAGGTCGCGACCCGCGGCGGCGCGCCCGCGAGGATCCCGTGCGCCTCCTCGACCAGCGCGCCCTCGACGCAGCCGCCGGTGACCGAGCCCTCGATGCGACCGCTGTCGTCGACGAGCATCTGCGCGCCCGGCTCGAGCGGCGCCGACCCGAGGCTCTCGACCAGCGTCGCCGCGATCACCCGCCGGCCCTCCCCCAGCCAGTCCAGCGCGACGGTGAGCGAGCGATCGACCATCGCGTCAGGCGGGCAGCCGCTCGTCGTAGCGCGGAAGGCCGTCGTCGGGGATCGGCTCCCAGGGCGCCGCGTAGGCGACGAACTGGCGTGCCTGGGGACGGACGCCGGGGTCGCCGTCGATGGCGCCCATGCGGACGATCACCTGGTCGTCGTCCTCCGGGTTGCGCGCGAACACCGCCGACCCGCACTGGGTGCAGAAGCACTTGTCGAAGCCGCCGCCGGGCTGCCAGGTGCCGACGTGATCGTCGCCCTGGGTGATGGTGAAGGCGCCCGGCGCGACACGGGCCGACGCCTGGGCGGCCGTCCCCGACCGGTGCTGGCAGCGCGTGCAGTGGCAGTAGGCGGCACCGACGAGCGGCTCGGAGATCTCGAAGCGGACGGCGCCACAGCCGCACCCACCGGTCAGTTCGGTCATGGGCTGACGATACCCGCGGCGACGTCGTCTGGAAAGACGAGCCTGCCACTCTGACCCGGTGCGCCTGGACTTCACCCCGCCGCTGCTGCCCGACAACCTGTTCGGGCACCTGGCCGCGACGGCGGTGCCGGGTGTGGAGGAGTGGCGGGACGGCTGGTACCGGCGCACGCTGCGAACGCCGGACGGACCGGCCATCGTGGCGGTCGCGTGGCGCGGCGACCACGTCGAGATGCGCGGACCGGACGCGGCGGCCGACGCGTGCCGGTTCCTGCTCGACCTCGACGCGGATCCCGTCGCCATCGACGCGGTCCTCGCCGCCGACCCGCTCCTGGCACCGCGTGTCGCCCTCGCTCCGGGCCGCCGCGTGCCGCGCACGCTCGCCCCGGAGGAGATGGCGCTGCGGGCGGTGCTCGGCCAGCAGGTCTCCACCGCCGCGGCCGCGACGCACGCGGCGCGCCTGGTCCGCGACGCCGGCGAGCCGATCGACGATCCCGACGGCGCCCTCACCCACCTGTTCCCGACCGCGGCGGCGGTCGCGTCCGTGGACCCCGAGACGCTGCGCCTCCCCCACGCGCGCCGGCGCACGCTGCTCGGGCTGGCCGCCGCGCTCGCCGACGGGCTCGACCTGCACGATCGCGCGGCGCTGCTCGCCCTCCCTGGGATCGGCCCGTGGACGGCGGAGACGATCGGCATGCGCGCCCTTGGCGACCGCGACGCGTACGTCGCCTCCGACCTCGGCGTCGTCGCCGCCCTGAAGACGCTCGGAGTGGCCGATCCCGACCGCTGGCGCCCCTACCGCGCCTACGCCGTCCAGCACCTGTGGGCGCTGGGGGACCACGCGGTCAACCGCTTCCCCACCGGCTGACCGCAGCGCGCAGGCTCGCGCGGGCGAAGGGGGCGACGGGCAGCGACGCCATCACGCGGGCCTCGTCGGCCGGGGTCGAGTGGTCGGACATGAAGCGGGCGAACGCGTCGGCGGGAACGCGGTCGACCAACGCTCGGAAGTGCTCCGGGAAGGCGCCGGGATCGGCGGCCAGCGCGGACAGGAAGACGGCGTCCAGCGCGCCGCGGCGGCGCGACCCGGCGCGGGCCGGCAGCGGCGTCCCGTTCGCGACGGCGCGCGCGATCGCGCGCGCGTGCGCCTGCACGCGCGAGAACGCGTAGCCGCTCGACGCCCGCAGCGCGCCGCCGGCGATCCCGATCGCCGTGGTCCGCGGTGAGCGCAGCGCGGGCACCGGCTCCGCGGACATCGGCAGCCGCCCCCGCTCCTTGCGGACGATCTCGAAGGCGCCGGGCAGATGCGCGCGCAGCGCTGCCTCGCGATCCTCCGTGGCGACCGCCTCGCGCGCGAACGTCGTGTGCTCGACGAGCGCCCGCGTCGGCGAGAACGGGAGCGTGTAGACGAAGTGGACCCCGCCCGGATGCTGCGGCGTCCGGTAGTCCATCAGCGTCGCCACCCCCGGATCGAACACCGCCGCCTCCGTCTCCACCTCCCAGCCCAGGAACGTCTGCCAGAGCGCCGCGGGACTGAGGGGACTGTCCCTTGAGTCCGGCGGGTGGGACTGAGGGGACTGTCCCCCGAGTCCCGCGAGGCCGTCGTGGACGAGGCCGGTGAGGTTGCCGGCGTCGGTGCGGGCCCAGCCGTCGCCGACCTCGAGGACGGTCTCGCCGAGGCGCAGCTCGACGTTGGGCGCGGCGCGCAGCTCATCGAGGGCGGCGGCGTAGAAGACGTCGCTGGGGATGTGGACGTAGGGACGGGTGCGCGAGGTCGCCAGCGCGGTGCCGGCCTCCGTGCACACCGCCCAGGTCTCCCAGCGGTGGGTGGCGAGCTCGAGGAAGGGCGTGTCGGGCGCGGCCCAGGTGCACCAGGTGCGGTCGCGGCCGAACGCGGTGCGGCGGTCGACGACGACGATCGGCTCGCGCACGCCCTCCCGGACCAGCGCGACGGCCAGGCTCAGCCCCGCCAACCCCGCTCCGAGCACGATCTGCACGTCGACATCATCGCCGCCGCGGGTGACGCCCGTACGCCGTGTGTGATCGCCGACCGGAAGGCCGACCATCTGCGCGCCGCCGCCGGTCCGGGCGTCCTGCACACCAGCCCAACCGGGCTCGACGCCGTCCGGCTGCGCCACCGCGCGCTGCCCGGACGCGACCTCGACGCCGTCAGCCTGGAGACGACCTTCCTCGGGCGAACGCTCGGCGCGCCGCTGATGATCGGGGCGATGACGGGCGGGACCGCCGAGGCCGGCGCCATCAACGCGACCCTGGCGGCGGCGGCCGAACGGCACGGCGTGCCGATGGCGCTCGGGTCGGGCCGCGCCCTGCTGGAGGATCCGACGCTGATCGACACCTACGTCGGCGACGCCCGCCCGCCGCTGCTCTTCGCCAACCTGGGCGCAGTCGGGCTGGAGCCGGCCGCCGCCGTGCGGCTCGTCGAGCTGACCGGCGCCGACGGCCTGTCCGTGCACCTCAACCCGATCCAGGAGGCAGTCCAGCCGGAGGGCCAGCCGTTCTTCGGCGACGTGCTCGACCGCATCACCGCGACGGTGGCCGCGCTGGCCCCGATCCCTGTGCTGGTCAAGGAGGTCGGCTTCGGCATGGACCCGGAGGACGTCGTCGCGCTGGCCGCCGCCGGGGCCGCCGCGATCGAGGTCGGCGGGGCGGGCGGCACCAACTGGGCGCTGGTGGAGGGTCGCCGCGACGCGGCGACCGGCGCCGTCGCCGCCGCGTTCGCCGACTGGGGCGTCCCCACCGCCCGCGCCCTGGCCGTGGCCCCCGGCGTCCCGCTGATCGCCTCCGGCGGGGTCGGCGACGGCGTCGCGGTGGCCAAGTGCCTGTGCCTGGGTGCCGACCTCGCCGCCGTCGCGCGCCCCTTCCTGCTCGCCGCACGCGAGGACCGGGCCGACGACGCCGTCGCCCTGGTCCTGCGCCAGCTGCGCATCGCCACCTGGGCGACGGGCGCCGCGAGCGCGGCCGCCCTCGGCCCCGATTTCCTCGCGTGAGCCGCGCGGTCATCATCGGCGCCGGCCTCGGCGGACTGGCCGCCGCGCTGCGCCTGCAGGGCGCGGGCTACGACGTCTGCGTCCTGGAAGGCGCCGGCACGCCCGGCGGCCGCGCCGGGCGCATCCGCGAGCAGGGCTTCACCTTCGACACGGGACCGTCGCTGATCACGATGCCGTGGGTGCTCGAGGAGGCGTTCGCCGCGGGCGGGCTGGACTTCCACGGCGAGGTTGCGCTGCGCCGCCTGGACCCCTTCTACCGGCTCAACTGGGAGGCCGAGGAGCGCCATCTGGACTTCACCGACCGGGCCGGGATGCCGGACGAGATCGCCCGCTTCAGCGCGAAGGACGCCCGCGCGTTCGAGCCGTTCATGGAGGCGCTACGCCCGATCTACGAGGACGGCATCCTCGGCGCCGGCCGGCGCGCGTTCCAGACGCCGGCCGAGCTGGCCCGCTTCGTCCCGCGCATGGTCCGCCTCGGCGCCGCGCTGCCGCTCAGCCGCATGGTCGCCCGCCACTTCGAGCACCCGCGCATCCGCGAGGCGATGAGCTTCCACTCGCTGTTCATCGGCGGCGACCCGCACCGCGTGCCGGCGATCTACGGTGCGCTCGTCTACCTCCAGTTCCTCGACGGGGTCTGGTACGCCGACGGCGGCGTCTACAGCGTCATCGAGGCGATGGCGCGCGCGCTCGACGTCCGCTGCGGGGACCCGGTGGAACGGATCGAGACCGCCGGCGGCCGCGTCACCGGCGTCGTCACGCGCGGCGGCGAGCGCGTGGCCGCCGACGTCGTCGTCTCCAACGCGGACGCGCTGCGCGTCCACGAGCTGCTCGGCGCGAAGGCGCCCGTGCGGCGCCTGCGCCCGACCATGTCCTGCTTCCTGCTCTACCTCGGCCTGAACCGCCGCTACGAGCGGCTGCGCCACCACCACCTGCTCGTCGGCAGCGGCTACAAGGGCTTCGTCCGCGACGTCACCCGCCGCGGCCGCCTGCCGGAGACGTGCTCGGTCTACATCCACGCGCCCGCGCGCACGGAGGCCGCGATGGCCCCGCCCGGCGGCGACTCGCTGTGCGTCCTGCTGCCGGTCCCCAACCTGATCGGGCAGCAGCGCGACCTGCGCGACTGGCTGCTCGACCACCTCGAGCGGACCTACGGGCTCGACGGCCTGCGCGCGGCGATCGTCTTCGAGCGCCAGATGACGCCGGCCGACTTCCGCGACCGCCTCGGCGCGCTGGAGGGCAACGCGTTCGGCCCCGAGCCGACCCTGCACCAGTCCGCCTACTTCCGCCAGCACAACCGCGACGATCGCGTCGCCGGCCTCTACCACGTCGGCGCGGGCACCCACCCGGGCGCCGGGATCCCGGGAGTCGTGCTCGGCGCCGAGGTCACCGCCGGGCTCGTCCTCGCCGACCGCCGCCCCGCCTATGCGGCGGTCTGACCCGCTGCTCACCGAGGCGCGGCGCACCACGCGCACGGTCTCGCGCACGTTCGGCCTGGCCGCCCGGCTGCTCCCGCGCGACGTCCGCGACGACGTCTTCCGCCTCTACCTCGTCTTCCGCACGCTCGACGACCTGGTCGACCACCAGGACCCGCGCGCCCGCAGCGCCGTGCTCGCCGTCGAGCGCTGGGCCGGCGGTGGATCCCCGGACTCGCGGGAGGCCGACGTGCTGGCCGAGATCGACGCGCGCGTCCCCCTCCCCCGGCACGCGCTCGCCGACTTCTGCCGCGGCATGCACCACGACCTCGACGACGTGCCGATCCGCACCGAGGCCGACCTCGAGACCTACTGCTATCGGGTCGCCGGCACGGTCGGCGTCGTCATGGCCGCCGTGCTCGGGACCGACGCCGACGCGGACGCAGCCGCCGCCGCGCTCGGCTGCGCGATGCAGCGGACCAACATCCTCCGCGACGTCGACGAGGACCGCGCCGCCGGCCGGACCTACCTGCCCGACCTCGACGCCGACGACCGCGCTGCTGTGATCCGCCGCCACATCGTCCGCGCCGACGTCCTCTACGACGAGGGCATCGCCGGCATCGGGCACCTGCGCCGCGGCCGCGCCGCCATCCGCGCCGCCGCCGTCATGTACCGCGAGATCCTCCGCCAGATCGAGCGCGACGGCTACGCGCCCGGCCGCGCCACCGTGTCCGCCCCGCGCAAGCTGCTGCTCGCCGCGGGCGCCCAGGCCTCGCTGCGCTGACGGCGCGCGACGCGAGCGGAGAGAGAGGGATTCGAACCCTCGGACGACATCTCTGCCGTCACACGATTTCCAATCGTGCCCGTTCAGCCGCTCCGGCACCTCTCCGGGACAGCCGGGGAGGGTAGCGACGGGTCAGATCTGCCAGTGGCCGCCGGCGAGCACGGGGGTGCGCGTGCCGTCGGCGGCGACGCCGGTGACGGTCAGCTCCGGGGAGCCGATCATGAAGTCGATGTGGATCTCGGAGTCGTTGACGCGGGGGCGCACGTCGTGGCCGACCGTCTCGGGGAAGCCGACGCCGACAGCGAGGTGCGAGGCGGCGTTCTCGTCGAGCAGGGTGTCGTAGAAGACGGTGCCGAGCGGCCCGATGCGGCCGGACGCGTCGACCAGCGCGCACTCCCCGAGCCGGGCGGACCCGTCGTCGGTGGCGACGATCGTGCGCAGCGTGTCCTGCGCGGAGGAGGCGGTCAGCTCGACGACGCGGCCGCCCTCGAAGCGGACGACCAGGTCGCGGACGACCGTCCCGTCGATCAGGACGAGCGGCTTCGTGGAGGCGACGACGCCGTCCGCACGCTGCGGATCGGGGGAGGTGAAGGTCTCCTCCGTGGGCAGGTTGGCCATGTGGAAGACGCCGTCCACGGTCTCCATCCCGCCGGAGAGCCACCGGTGGTCGGGCAGCAGGCCGATGGTGAGGTCCGTCCCGGGCCCCTCGTAGTGCAGGGCGTCGAAGCCGCGCTCGGTCAGCCGCCCGGCCGAGGACACCAGCTCGTCCTTGCGCGCCGTCCAGGCGGCGGCGGGGTCGTCCTCGTCCAGCCGCAGGACGTGCACCACGTCGTCCCAGAGCTTGGCCAGCGCGGCGTCCGGCGCGAGGTCGGGATAGACGAGCTCCGCCCACACCTCGGTCGGCGCGGGCAGGACGGTCCAGTTGGTGGTCGACTCCGACAGGACCTTCGAGTTCTCCTTGACCGCGGGCAGCTTGTCGCGGCCGGCGCGGACCGGGTCGAGATCGCTGAGCAGGCCGGGCGCGACGGGGCCAGAGAAGGCGATGCGGGCCGCGCGCTCGTCACCCAGGCCGAGCGCGCGCTGGCCGTACCAGGCGGGGACGAACTCCAGGGTGTCCTCCGGCGCGAACTCGATTCGCGCGCGCTTGACCCACGGATCGAACCAGCCGACGTCGACGAACTTCGCGCCCGCCTTGTAGGCCTCCACGGCGACGGCGCGCGCGAACGCCTCCTTGCCGGGCGTGCAGGCCACCGCGACGATCTGGCCCGGCTGGACGTTGGCGCCGACCGTGACGGCGAGGTGGGCGAGGCGCTCGACATTGTCCATCGCCGAGGACATTACGCAGCCGCGTGCTCGCGCGCACGGTCGACCGCCGCCTGCGCGCCGCCCGTCCACGGCGGGCCGTGACCGACGAGCACGGTCTGCGCGTCCGTCTCGGCGATGCGTTGCAGCGACGCCATCGCGCTGACGTTGTCGGCGTTGGCGGCGCCGGAGACCAGCCGCGGGCCGCTGCGGCCGGTGTACGGCTCGAGCGTGGCCAGCGCGTCGCCGACGATGATCGCGTCCCGGCCTGGGAACGCGAACGCGCTGTGGCCGTGGGTGTGGCCGGGGGTGAAGACGACGCGCGGGCGGCCGGGGAGGTCGAGCTCGCCCTCCGCGCCGCCGAACGCGCGCACGTCGCCGATCGCCAGGGTGCCCAGCGCGCCGTCGCGGGCCATGGCGACCGCGACCTTGAGGACGTGCAGGTTGCGGTGGCGGGCCACGGAGTGCTCGGTCTCGTAGCGGAACGGGTGGCGGCTCAGCGAGCGGTCGCGCTCGTTCAGCCAGACGTGGACGTCCCACTCCGTGCGGATGGACTCGGCGAACCCGATGTGATCCGGGTGGGCGTGGGTGAGGACGACCGCCTCGACGTCCTCGCGACCGCGGCCGATCGCCTGCAAGTGGCCGGGGAGCCGGTTCCACGAGGCGGGCAGCCCGCAGTCCACGATGGTGACGCCGCGCCCCTCGTCGGCCTCGACCAGGTACCAGTTCGTGTACGCGTCCTCGACGCGGTGGATGCCGGGAGCGACGTCGCGTTCGAGCATGACCGGTAGAACGTAGCCGTGCCCTTCGGCGTCTACGTCCACGTCCCCTGGTGCCGCAGCGTGTGCGGCTACTGCGACTTCAACACCTACGTGCCCAAGGGCGACGAGCCGGCCGGCTACGTGGCCACGGCGGTCGCCGAGATCGCGCTGATGCCCGGCCGCCGTCCCGACACCGTCTTCATCGGGGGCGGGACGCCGACGCTGCTCGATCCCGCCGACATCGGCCGGATCATCACCGCCCTGAACCCGGTCCCCGGCGCGGAGATCACGATCGAGGCGAACCCGGAGACGGTGGACGAGCGTGCGCTGTCGGCACTGCGCGCGGCCGGCGTCACCCGGGTCTCCATCGGCATGCAGAGCGCCCGCGCCCATGTGCTCGCCACGCTCGAGCGCGCGCACACGCCGGGCGCCGCCGAGCGCGCGGCGCGGGCCGCCCGCCGGGCCGGCTTCGAGCACGTCTCGCTCGACCTCATCTACGGGACGCCGGGCGAGACC
>CAXTBB010000067.1:0-16002 GCA_964242305.1 uncultured Solirubrobacteraceae bacterium | reverse complement strand
CCCGAGCGTCGCCTCGCCCTGACCCCCTGGGAGACGTGAAGCGCCTCAACGCCCCCCAGCCCGCGCGCGTGCGGATCGGCCCCCGCGGCCGGCCGCTGACGATCGACGGCCGCGCGGTCGACGCCGTCAGCGAGTCGTGGCTGATCGAGGACCGCTGGTGGACGGACGCGCCGCTGCGTCGCCGCTACTGGGAGGTGGTGACCGCCGACGGCCGCAGCACCGTCGTCTTCCGCGACCTCGACTCCGGCACCTGGTGGGCGCAGAGGGCTTAAATGACTGAGGGGCCCCGCCAGGCCCCTCAGTCGTTCCGGTGCTACGTACCCCAGTCCGTCCCCGGAAAGTGCTTCAAGTTCGTACACAGATGATCGGTCTCCGCTGTCGATCGCGCGTCATCCCGGGGGGATGAACCTGGGGTGAGACATCAGGGTGATCTCGGGGTGAGCAAAGGGTGAGCGGACGGGTGAGGAGCAGCTCACCCGGCCGGAGGCGTAGGCTCCGCGGATGGGATCGATCCGCGCGAAGCTCGGCCTCCCGCCGGGGCCCGTCGACCTGGCGGAGATCGACACCGCCGCGACCCCCGGCGCCGCGAAGGGCGGCAAGGAGGCGGCGCGCGACAGCCGCCACGAGACGGGCGACGAGCTGGCCGACCTGCAGGAGCGGCTGGTGGCCGAGGCGGCCGTCGAGGACTCGCGCCGCCGCGTGCTGGTCGTCCTCCAGGGGATGGACGCGTCGGGCAAGGACGGTGCCATCAAGCGCGGCATGGGCGGGATGAACCCGAAGTGGATGGACATCACCGGCTTCGGAGCGCCTACGAAGGAGGAGCTCGAGCACCACTTCCTGTGGCGGATCCGCAAGGCGCTGCCCGAGCCGGGGCACATCGGCGTCTTCGACCGCTCCCACTACGAGGACGTCGTCGCCGTCCGCGTGCGCGAGCTGGTGCCGGAGTCCGTGTGGCAGTCCCGTTTCGAGGAGATCAACGCGTTCGAGCGCCAGCTGGCCGACGACGGCTGCACGATCATCAAGATCTTCTTGCACATCAGCCGCGACTACCAGCTCGACCGCCAGCTGCGTCGCCTCGACCGCGTCGACAAGCGCTGGAAGTTCGCCGAGTCCGACATCGAGGACCGCGAGCGCTGGGACGGCTTCCAGCTCGCCTACGGGGAGGCGATGGAACGCTGCAACACGGACGTCGCCCCCTGGTTCGTCGTTCCGAGCGACCACAAGTGGTACCGGATGTGGGCGGTCTCCCAACTGCTGCTGGAGACCCTGCGCGACCTCGAGCCGCAGTTTCCCGAACGTCCGGAGCTGGACCTTCCCGGTCTCCGGAAGCGCCTGAAGAAGAGTTGACGTCCGACGCTTGTGCGAACGTGTGTTCGCACAGATGTACGTCGAGCTCCACGCCCACTCCGCCTTCTCGTTCCTGGACGGCACGTCGCTGCCGGACGAACTGGTCGGCGCGGCGGAGCGGCTCGGCTACGGCGCGCTGGCCCTGACCGACCACAACGGCGTCTTCGGCTCGATGGAGCACGCGCAGGCGTGCCAGTCGCTGGGGCTGCAGGCCATTCACGGGGCGGAGGTGGACGTCACCGATCCTCACGGCGTACGCCACCTGACGCTGCTGGTGGAGACGGCGCGCGGCTGGAGCAACCTGTGCCGGCTCCTCACACGCGCGCATCGAGACACGCGCGCGCCCGACGGCGGGCGCGTGATCGTCCCGCCGTCCGTGCCGCTGGAGGAGGTGCTCGCGCGCGCGGAGGGGCTTGTCTGTCTCAGTGGATGCGCTCGCCAGGGGGTGCGGGACGAGCCGACGCTGCGGCGGCTGCTGGGGGCGTTCGGGCCCGATGGATTGCGGATCGAGCTGCAGCGCCCGTTCCTGCGCCATGACCGCGCGCTCAACCGCGGCCTGGAGGGCGTGGCGCGGCGGCTGGGGGTGCCGTGCGTGGCGACGGGCAACGTGCACGCGCACTCGCGCGACCGCGCGCGGCTGCAGGACGCGTTCGTCTCCATCCGCGAGCACGCGACGCTGGACGCGTCGGAGCCGGTGCGCCGCGGCAACCACTCCCACGTGCTCGCGTCGCCGCGGGCGATGGTGGCGCGCTTCGCCGACCATCCCGACGCGGTGCGGGAGACGCTGCGGCTGGCCGAGCGGTTGCGGTTCGACCTGACCAGCGACCTCGGCTACCGCTATCCGGGCGCGGAGAACGACGACGCCGACCACGAGCTGGCGGTGCTGTGCGCGGACCGGTTCGACGGCCGCTACCCGGTCGGCCATCCCCGGCGGACCGACGCGCTGGGCCGCCTGGACGAAGAGCTGCGGGTGATCCGCTCACTCGGTCTGTCGGGGTTCTTCATCCTGCACTGGGAGCTGCTCGAGCTCGCGCGCACGGTGGCGGCCGAGGTGCGGGGGCCGGACACGGCACGCGCCCTGCTGCCGCCGGGGCGCGGCCGCGGGTCGTCCGTGTCGTCCATCGTCTGCTACCTCACCGGCCTCTCGCACATCGACCCGATCGAGAACGAGCTCTTCCTCGGCCGCTTCCTCAACGAGGATCTGACCGCGCTGCCGGACATCGACCTCGACTTCCCGCGCGACATCCGCGAGCAGCTGATCCCGCGCGTGCACGATCGCTACGGCCGGGACCGGGCCGCGCTGGTCGCGGCGTTCCCGACGTACCGCTCCCGCGGGGCGATCCGCGAGATCGGCAAGGCGCTCGGCCTGCCGCCGGGGGAGATCGAGCGCGTCGCCCGTGTGGCCGAGCCGTGGGCGCAGTCCGTCGAGGAGGACGTCAACCTCGCGCTCGGCGCGGCGGCCGAGGCAGCGGAGGGGACCCATTCCGCGCGCGCGGCGGCGGCGGCGTCCGTGCCACTGCCGCCCGACGACGGGGGTCCCTCGCCCGCGGGCCCGCCGCCGTGGACCGCGGCGGCGGGCGCCGCCAACCGCGCCGCGCTCGGCGTGGCCACCAACCGCAACGGCGGCCCTGACCCCGCCCTGTCGAAGATCGCCGTCAACGGCAACTCCGGCACCGCCCTCGCCGTGCTGACGGAGCCGATGCTGGCCGCCGCCGAGCAGGCCGGCTCGTCGGGTGCCGCGATCCGCGCCGCCGCCAGCGCCCACGACCCGCCGTCACCGCGCGTGCCCTTCGGGGCTGCGGTCGGCGCCCAGGATCCGGGCATCGGGCACTTCCATGACGCCTACGGCGACACGCAGTCGCGGGAGGCGCGCGCGGCGCGGGAGGCGGCCACGCGCGCGTCCGCCGCCGCGCGCTCCTTCGAGGACGACCGCCACCACGCCGCGAGCGAGCGGCTCACCGCGAAGGCGCGCGCGGCGGCGGGTGACGCCGGGGCCGCGCGCGTGGCCGCGCGCATCCCCGGTGGCGCGGCGCCGCCCGGCGACGGCAAGCCCACCCGCGATCGCGGCGGGGACGCGCGCAACTTCGAATGGGCGCCGGACACCGGCGACAAGGGGTGGGCGCCCGCCGCCGGCCAGGCCGGCGCCTCCGCGGCGGCCCTGACCGGTCCGGCCGGCGCCTCCGCGGCCGGCGAAGCGGCGGCCACCGCGGCCGGCGAAGCGGCGGCCACCGCGTCCGGCCCGCTGCAGGGCCGCTGGGGCTGGCTGTCTCACCTGGCGGGGGAGGCGTACGGGCTGCCACGCCATCTCTCCCAGCACCCGGGCGGGATGATCGTGGCGACCCGGCCACTGATCGACTGCGTCCCGCTCGTCCCCGCCGCCATGGTCGGGCGCCAGATGTGCCACTGGGACAAGGACTCGTGCGCGGACGCGGGGTTCCTGAAGATCGACCTGCTGGGTCTGGGGATGCTGTCGGCGGTCGAGCGGGCGGTGGAGGAGATCGCGCGCACGCGGCGCGAGCGGATCGATCTCAGCCGCATCCCGTTCGACGACACGCCGACCTACGAGGCGATCCAGAGGGCGGACACGATGGGCGTCTTCCAGATCGAGAGCCGCGCGCAGATGCAGTCGCTCCTGCGCACGAAGCCGGAGACGCTGGACGACCTCACCGTCCAGGTGGCGATCGTGCGGCCGGGCCCGATCGTCGGCGGCGCCGTCAACCCGTACATCGACCGCAAGCAGAAGCTGCGCGCGAACCCCGACTACCAGATCCCCTACGACCACCCGTCGCTGGAGGAGGTGCTCAAGGACACGCTGGGGACGATCATCTTCCAGGACCAGGTGATCGAGGTGGCGCAGGCATTTGCCGGCTTCACCCCGGGGGAGGCGG
Source organism: uncultured Solirubrobacteraceae bacterium (assembly GCA_964242305.1). Taxonomy (GTDB): domain Bacteria; phylum Actinomycetota; class Thermoleophilia; order Solirubrobacterales; family Solirubrobacteraceae; genus DATLGB01. Next base: position 11,767 of record CAXTBB010000067.1, on the reverse strand, counting down.
AGGGGCTGCGGCGGGCGATGAGCCGCAAGCGCTCGGCGGCGGCGATGGAGGCCCATCACGAGCGCTTCGTCGCCGGCGCGGCGGCCACGCACGGCGCCGACCGGGAGACCGCCGAACGCGTCTTCACCATGATCGCCGGCTTCTCGGGCTTCGGCTTCCCCAAGGCCCACGGCGCTGCTTTCGGCCTGCTCGCCTACCAGTCCACCTGGCTGCGCGTGCACTACAAGCCCGAGTTCACCTGCGCCCTGCTCAACGAGCAGCCGATGGGCTTCTACCCGTCGGACACGCTGATCCACGAGTGCCAGCGCACGGGGATCGAGATCCTCCCGCCGGACGTCAACGCCTCCAAGGTGCTGTGCCACGTCGAGTCGGCCGGCGCGGCGGCGTGGGGCGACGAGGCCGTGCCTGGCGTCACGCCCCTGAAGGATGCCGCCGTGCCGGACGGCGACGGCGACGGCGACGGCGTGCCGGGTGGCGTCGGCGTGCGGGGTGGCGACGGCGTGCCGGGCGGCGTCGGCGCGTCCCTGGGTGGACCACCGCGGATCCGGATCGGCCTGGGGTACCTGAACGGGGCGCGGGCGGACGAGGTCGCCGCCGTCGTCGCCGAGCGGGAGGCGCGCGGGCCGTACCGGTCGCTGGGCGAGCTGGCCTCGCGGGCCGGGGCGGGGCGGCCGGCGCTGTCGGTGCTGGCCTGGTCGGGCGCGTGCGACTCCATCACCGGCGCGGCCGCGAACCCCGCCCACCGCCAGGACTACCGCCGCCAGGCGCTGTGGCAGCTGGGGGTCGCGGCGCCGGCGCAGCGGGTGAAGGAGGGGGACCAGCTCGCGCTGCCGCTCGACCTGCCGGAGGCGCCCGACCTCAAGCCGCTGGAGGCGTGGGAGCGGATGGTGGCCGACTACGCGACCACGGGGGTGACCGCCGGGGCGCACCCGATGGCGCTCGTGCGGGAGGATCTGCCCGCGGACGTGGTCACCGCAGCCGACCTGGAGCGGCTGCGCCACGGCCAGCGGGTCCGGATCGGCGGCCTGGTGGTGGCGCGCCAGCGACCGGCGACGGCCAACGGGATCGTGTTCATGCTGCTCGAGGACGAGCACGGCACGATCAACCTCGTCGTCCCACCGGCGACCTACGACCGCGACCGGCTCGTGGTCCGGGGGGAGCCGCTGGTGTTCGCCGAGGGGCGCCTGGAGAAGCATCCGAAGGCGGCCGGAGCGATCAACATCGTCGTGGACTCGATCCGTCCCCTCGACGCCAGCCGCATCGGGCCCGCAGCCGCGGTCATCCCGCTGCTGGTCTCGGACGGTCATTCGCCGGACGCGCTGGCCGACGCCGAGCCGCCCGAGCCGTGGCTGCCGGCGGTGGCGGCCGCGGGCGGGGGGAGAGGCGGCGCCGCGCCGGCGGGCAACGACGCGCGCGACTTCGCCGCCGTCGCCCCGCCCGTCCAGAGCTTCGCCCAGGGGCGCCGCCGGTGACCCGCCCCGCGGACGCCGGGCGCGCAGCGGGGAGGCGCGCGCCACGCTGCGGCGCCCTGGTGTCGCGCTGCCGCGCGAGCGGGTAGGGTTCCGCCGCGCATGGCCGTTCTCGTCTTCGTTCTGTTCTGGGTCCTGGTGGCGATCGGGCTCGTGGTCGTGGGCATCCGCTCCGGCCGCGGCGGCGCGCCGCCGAAGGTCAACACCGCCCGTGGGGGCCGCGCGTACTGGTACGTGGCGTTCGCGATCGTCCTGCTCGGCTTCGGGGCCGGAGTGCCGATCGCGTCGAGCTTCGGTCGCGACGACGACAGCCGATCCGTCCCAGGGGCGGACATCAACCACCTGACCAACGCCCAGGAGCACGGCCGCGAGCTGTTCCACCAGTTCTGCAGCGTGTGCCACTCGCTGAAGGCGGCCAACGCGGTCGCCCTGGTGGGACCGAACCTCGACAACCTGCGGCCGACGAAGGGGCTCGTCCTGGACGCCATCAAGAACGGCCGCGCGCGTGGCAACGGCGCGATGGCGCGCGAGCTGGTGACAGGCGAGGACGCGCAGGACGTCGCCAACTTCGTGTCTGTCGCGGTCGGCCAGAAGGGCAAGTAGCCGCCCGCCAAGATTTCGCGCCGCGCCGCGCCGCGCGCACGCTCCGTGCCGGCGCCGCGCCGCGAGCCCGCGCGCGCGCGAGTAGGCGCGCTGGGGCGCCCGCTTCGTGGCGCGCACGAAACCCCCATCGCCGCCTCCGGTAGGTACCCTTGCCGATGCCTACCGGTTGGGGGACCGGGGTACCGAAGCAGGCCGAGGGCCGTCAACGTCCCAAGGAGTTGTCCGACGCATGAGTCACCCTGAGCTCGCCATCGCGGGTTTCTACGACCACGAACAGCAGACCGAACGCAGCGCCCCCGACTGGGGCGGCGACGACCTGTTCATGGCCGCCACACCGGGGCGTCGCTTCGAGCGCGCCGAGCCCCCGCCGCAGCTACGCGGGACGGACGAGCACCCCGTCCGCCCCGACGACGCCGAGACCGCACCGGCCACCCCTGAGGACCGCTACCTCGAGCCCGTCCCCGACGGCCGTCGCACCGTCACCATCACCGGTCGGCCGGAGAGCTTCGCCGTCACCCGCCGCGCCCCGCGCACGATCGACGAGCGCATCGCCCACCGCCCCGAGCGGATCGCGTCGTGGACCTGCGCGATGGGCTTCCTGCTCATCCTGCTCGCGGTGCTGACCTCCCACTAGCGCCCCAGCGAAGGGGTGCCGGAGGTGACCGGGCCCCGATCGCCCGATGAGAGTCGTAAAGGGTCACCGGAGGTGGGCCCCCTCCGGTATCCTTACCTCACGTAAGCCATGCCCGCCCCCCGGAAGCGCACCGCCGTCGCCACCCTCGCCCCGCCCGGCGAGTGCTGCCCCTATCTGCACGAGGCGGTCGAGCTGATCGGCAAGCGCTGGTCGGGCGCCATCGTCTACGTCCTGCTCGAGCACACCGAGCCGATGCGCTTCTCCGAAGTCGGCCAGGCCGTCCCGCAGCTGTCCGACCGCCTCCTCTCCGAGCGCATGAAGGAGCTCGAGGCGCGCGGCATCGTCGAGCGCCAGGTCCACCCGGAGGCGCCCGCCCGCGTCGAGTACGCGCTCACCGGCATGGGCCGCGATCTCGCGCCCGCCTTCCGCGAGCTTCGCCGTTGGGCGCTCGACTACCTCGCCTGATTGTCCGCGAGGCCAAGCGCGTGACACCCCCGCGCGGTTAGGCTCCGCGCGGTGACCGACATGCCGCGCACCAACGACGAGGTCAAGGCCTTCGTCGAAGACCAGGGGATCCGCTTCATCCGCCTCTGGTTCACCGACATCCTCGGGCGGCTGAAGTCGTTCAGCATCAACGCCGCCGAGCTCGACGACGCCTTCGAGGGCGGCATGGGCTTCGACGGCTCCTCCATCACCGGGTTCAACCCGATCGAGGAGTCGGACATGATCGCGGTCCCGGACGCGAGCACGTTCAACCTCCTGCCCTGGCGCACCGAGGGGGACAACGGCGTCGCGCGCATGTTCGCCGACATCCAGACGCCCGAGCGCGCCCCCTACGAGGGCGACCCCCGCCACGTGCTGCGCCGGGCCGAGGACCGCATGCGCGCCATGGGCTTCGACTCCTTCAACGTCGGCCCCGAGCTCGAGTACTTCTACTTCCGCAGCCCGAAGTCGACGGAGGTCCTCGACGAGGGCGGCTACTTCGACCTCACCACGCTCGACGCCGGCTCCGACGTCCGCCGCGACACGGTCCTCGCCCTCGAGCAGCTCGGCATCCACGTCGAGTACTCCCACCACGAGGTCGGCCCGTCCCAGCACGAGATCGACATCCGCTACGCCGACGCGCTGAAGATGGCCGACGACTGCATGACCTACCGCATCACGGTCAAGGAGTACGCGCTCAAGTACGGCTGGCACGCGACCTTCATGCCCAAGCCGCTGTTCGGCGAGAACGGCTCGGGCATGCACACCCACATGTCCCTCTTCAAGGACGGCAAGAACGCCTTCTTCGACGAGCACGACCCCTACTACCTCTCCGACATCGGCAAGGCGTTCATCGCCGGCCAGCTCCGCCACGCCCGCGAGATCTGCTCCATCTTCGCCCAGTGGGTGAACTCCTACAAGCGGCTTGTCCCCGGTTACGAGGCACCGGTCTACAGCGCCTGGAGCCGGCGCAACCGCTCGGCACTCGTGCGCGTCCCGCTCTACCACCCGGGCAAGGAGAACGCGACCCGGATGGAGCTGCGCTGCCCCGACCCCGCCTGCAACCCGTACCTGACCTTCGCGGTCCTGCTGCACGCCGGCCTCGAGGGCATCGAGAAGGGCTACGAGCTCCCCGAGCCGATGGAGAAGAACCTCTACCACCTGACCCCGGACGAGCGCCGCCGCCTCGGCATCGAGCAGCTCCCGGAGACGCTCGGCGAGGCGATCGAGCTGACCTCCGAGTCCGAGCTGTGTCTCCGCGCGCTGGGCGAGCACGTCTTCAACCGCTACGTCGAGATCAAGCGCTCCGAGTGGGAGGACTACCGCGTGCAGGTCACGCAGTGGGAGCTCGACCGCTACCTCAGCATCCTCTAGCGTCCGCGCGATGAGGGAGACAATCACCGCGTCAGGTGCGCCGGACGCCGTCGGCCCGTACTCGCACGCCGTCAAGGCCGGCGGCCTGCTGTTCATCTCCGGCCAGATCCCGCTCGACCCGAAGACGAACGAGCTCACGGGGACGACCGCCGCGGACCAGGCCCGCCAGTGCCTGGAGAACCTCGCCACCATCGCCGCCGCCGCCGGCACGGAGCTCGCTCAGGCCGTGAAGTGCACGGTGCTGCTCACCAACATGGGCGACTTCGGGGACGTCAACGAGGTCTACGCCGAGTTCTTCGCCAGCGACCCGCCGGCCCGCGTCGCCTACCAGGTCGGCGCGTTGCCCAAGGGCGCGCGGGTGGAGATCGATGCCGTCGTCGCCCTGCCTGAGTGACATCGAGGCGGCCCGTCCGGCCGTCGCGACGATCGCGCGGCGCACGCCGATCCTGACGACGCGCACGCTCTCCGAGCGCCTCGACGCGACCATCGTGCTGAAGGCCGAGAACCTCCAGCGCACCGGCTCCTTCAAGGTCCGCGGCGCGGCGGCGAAGCTGGCCGCGCTCGGTGACGCCTGCGGCAACGGCGTCGTGTGCGCGAGCGCGGGCAATCACGGTCAGGGCCTCGCCGCCGCGGCCGCCGCCCGCGGCGTCCCGTGCGACGTCTTCGTCCCCCAGGACGCCCCCATCGCCAAAGAGGAGGCGATCGTCGCGCAGGGCGGGACGGTCCACCGCGGCGGCGACCGCCTGGCCGACTGCCTGACCACGGCGATCGCGTACGGCGACGAGCACGGCCGCGCCTTCGTGCACCCCTACGACGACCCGGACATCGTCGCCGGCCAGGGCTCCGTCGGCCTCGAGCTGCTCGAGGACGTCGAGGACCTGGCCAAGGTCGTCGTCCCCGTCGGCGGGGGCGGGCTGGCCTCCGGCGTGGCGATCGCGCTCGCCGGCCATGGCGTGGAGGTCGTCGGCGTCCGCGCGGACGCGGCCACCGGCGCCCGGCCCACCATCGCCGACGGCATCGCCATCAAGCATCCCGGCGACGTCACCCAGCCGCTGCTGGACCGCTACCTCGACGGGCTGGTGACCGTCAGCGAGGACGAGATCGCCGAGGCGATGTTCCTCCTGCTGGAACGGGCGAAACTCGTCGTCGAGGGTGCTGGAGCGGTCGGCGTCGCCGCGCTGCTGTCGGGCCGGACGGCGCCCGCCCGCACCGGGACCACCGTCGCCATCCTCTCCGGCGGCAACGTCGACGCCGGGCTACTGGCCAGCGTCGCCCGCCGCCACGAATCCGTCTCCGGTCGCCGCCTCGTCCTGCTCACCCGCATCCCCGACCGCCCCGGCGGCCTCGCCCGCCTGCTGGAGGCCGTCGCCACCACCGGCGCCAATCTCGTCGACGTCTCCCACGTCCGCGAGGGCGTCGACCTGCACGTGCGTGAGACGGCCGTCGAGATGGTCCTGGAGACCCGCGGCCGTGCGCACGCGGACGGGGTCATGGGGACGTTGGCGGACGCCGGCTACGGCGTCGACGTCATTCGCTAGCCGCCAGGTGCTCGTCGAGCAGCTGGGCGGTGCTCTCGAGGTGACAGCGCATCGCCTCGCGGGCGCCCTGCGCGTCCCCGCGGGCCACCGCCTGCGCCACCTGCCGGTGCTGCTCGGCGACGGCGGCGCGGCCGGACGGCTCGGGCGCCAAGAACGTCAGCAGGTCGGACATCTCGCCCTGCACGCGGACGGTCGCCGCGACCACTCGCCTGCTGTTGGCGGCCTCGGCGACGAGGACGTGGAAGGCGGCGTCCCAGCGCCGGAACGTCGCCCAGTCCTCGCCGTTGGAGCGGGTCGCGGCGGCGTTGGCCAGGGCGGCGCGCTGGTCGGGCGTCGCCCGCTCGGCCGCCAGCTGGACCGTCCCCAGCTCGAGGGCCGTGCGCCAGTCGAGCATCGCGCGGGAGTGCTCGAGCGGGTAGGGCGCGGAGGAGGCGACGGGCGGCGCCTCGGCGACGAAGGTGCCGCCGGCGCGGCCGCGGACGGCGATCAGGTGGCCGGACTCGGTCAGCGTCGCCAGCGCCTGGCGCAGCGTGGAGCGCGAGATGCCGAGGTGGTCGGCGAGCTCGCGCTCAGGCGGCAGGCGGTCCCCCGGCACCAGGAGGCCGATGCGGATCGCCGTTCCCAGTCGCTCGAGCGTGTGGTCGTAGGTGCTGGGGGCGGCGACCGGTGCGTAGATGGTCGACGCAGTCACTGAAAGCTCTAACGGAATGCTCAGGAAAAACTTTCGGTTGGATGAACGCCAAAGATGACACCGGCGTCATCTTCGTGTCGCGTGCCGGTCGTGCACGACCACGACTGGCTGGTCATCGGGTCCGGCTTCGGGGGCAGCGTGATCCTCCGGCTGACCGTCTTCAAGGACGTCTTCGTCGGCAGCGGCGCCGGCGTCGGCGGCGGCTCGCTCGGCTACGCGAACACGCTCCACCGCGCCCCACGGCGCTTCTATGACGACCCGCAGTGGGCGGGGCTGTCGGCCGACTGGGGCGCCGAGCTCGCCCCGCACTACGACACCGCGGAGCGGATGCTCGGCGTCGCCGACGTCCCGACGGGCGACCCCGCCGACGACCTCCTGCGCGAGTTCGGCCGCGAGCTGGGCGTGGGGGACACGTACTCCAAGACGCGCGTCGGCGTCTATGCAGACGCTCGACAACGCGATGGCGCTACTCGCCGCGGAGGACGGCGCGCCGCACCTTGCCGGACGTAGTCTTGGGCAGGGCGTCGGCGAAGTCGACGACGCGCGGGTACTTGTACGGGGCGGTGACCTGCTTGACGTGGTCTTGCAACGCCCGGGCTAGCTCTTCCGACGGGGTGAACTGCTCGCGGAGGACGACGACGGCGCGGACCACCGAGCCGCGCTCCTCGTCGGGCGCGGCGACAACCGCCGCCTCCGCGACTGCCTCGTGGGCGACCAGCGCTGATTCGACCTCGAAGGGGCCTATGCGGTAGCCGCTCGAGATGATCACGTCGTCGGTTCGGCCTTCGAAGAACAGGTAGCCGTCCTCGTCCTGCGTGACCCGGTCGCCCGTCCGCCACTCTCTGTGACGCGACGCTCCGTGAGAGGGGGCCGGGCGAGGATCCCCCTCGCCTGCCGCAAGCGGGATCACCGGCGAGGGGGATCCCCGGCCGGCCTCATGGCGTGGGTCCAAGTAGCCGAGGAAGAACGTGGGGTCGGTGGTCGGGTCGCGGAGGACGAGCTCTCCGTCGTCGACGATCAGGTCGATGCCGGCGAGGGGGCGGCCCATGGAGCCGGGGACCGGGGCGCGGCCGGGCGGGTGGCCGGTCAGCTGTCCTGTCTCCGTCTGCCCGTAGCCGTCGCGGATCCACACGCCGGTGGCCTCGTGCCAGGCCCGCAGGACCTCGGGGTTGAGCGCCTCGCCGGCGGCGACGAGGCCGGTCAGCGCGGGGAGCGGGCGCAGGTCGACGCGCTTGGCCATCACCCGGTACTCGGTCGGCGCCATGCAGAGGACGTCGACGGCCTCGCGCTCGACGATCTCCAGGCGCTCGGCGGGGTCGAAGCGCGCGTCGTGCAGGAGGGCGGCAGCGCCGCGCAGCCACGGCGCGATGAAGACGTTGCGGGCGGACTTCGACCAGCCCGACGCGGCCGTGCACCAGACCAGCGCGCCCGGCTCGGGCGCCAGCCAGGTGTCGGCCTGGAGGGCCTGGCCCGGGAGGTAGCGCTGCCCGTGGACGACGGCCTTGGGCTCGCCGGCCGTCCCGGAGGTGAAGGTGATCAGGCACGGGTCGTCGGGGGCGAGGTCGGCCGGCGGCGGGGGCTCGGCCAGCGGCCAGCCCATGACGCCGGGGCCCCAGATCGTCGGCCCGTCCCAGCCCGCCTCTCGCAGGACGGCCTCGTTGCGATCGTCGGCCACGACGAGGGCGGGGCGCGTGATGTCGAGCCGGGCGCGCAGATCCTTCGCGCGCAGCTGCTCGTTGCAGGGCAGGACGACGTAGCCCTGGCGGAAGCAGGCCGTCATGGCCACGACCCAGTCGGGCTGGTTGCCGATCAGCGTGAGGACGACGTCGCCGCGCCTGACGCCGCGCTCGGCGATGTGCGCGGCCATGGTGGCGGAGGCGCGCGCGACCTGTGCGAAGGTCCACTCGCGGCGGGTCCCCGCACGGTCGAGTTCGACGAGCGCGCGGGCGGCCGGGTCGTTTCGCGTGACGACGTCGCTCCAGAAGTTCACGGTCTCGCCCCGCCTCGGGCGCGGCGCGGTCACGCCACGGCCCACAGCCGCCAGGCGCCCGGGACGCCGCGCAGCTCCGTCTCCCCGCGGTCGTCGAAGCGCAGCCCCGAGCCGACGACGAGGTCCTTGACGGTGTTGGAGACGCGCACCTCGCCGGGGTCGGCGCCGGCCATCACCCGCGCGGCGATGTGGACGGCGAGGCCGCCGACGTCGTCGCCCATGACCTCGCACTCGCCCGTGTGCAGCCCGGCGCGGACCTCGAGGCCGAGGGCGCGGACGTCCGCGGCGATCCCGCGGGCCGCGCGGATCGCTCGGGCCGGGCCGTCGAAGGTGGCCAGCCAGCCGTCCCCGACCGACTTGATCGGGCGCCCGCGGTGGCGCGCGAGCTGCGCGCGGACCACGCGGTCGTGCTGCTCGAGCAGCGCCCGCCAGCGCGCGTCGCCCAGCTCGGCCGCGCGCTCGGTGGAGCCGCAGATGTCCGTGAACAGCACGGTGGCCAGCACGCGGTCGGCGTCGCGTGCCGCGCGCGCGCCGGTGAGGAACTCCTCGATCTCCCCGAGGACCGCCTCCCTGTCGCCCAGGAACGGGAGCGAGTCATCGCCCTCGAGTGCGACCAGGCGGGCGTTGGGGATGTGCTCGGCCAGGTACTCGCTGTGACGGAAGGCGAAGCCGGCGTCCTGGCGACGGTGCATGACCAGCGTCGGCGCCTGGATGGACGGAAGGACCTCGCGGACGTCGATCGACCCGTTCGCCGCGATCATCTTGCGCGCGTAGCTGGGGTCCATGGCCAGGCGCTGCAGGCGGCTCATCCACGCGCCGAGCCGCGGGTCGTCCGCGTAGTTGGGCGCCCACTGCTTCGAGAGCATCTCGCCGTGGCCCCACTCGGCCTCCAGGCGGTCCATCCCGGCGGCGCGCACCTCGGCGGTCCGGGCCCAGTCGTAGTCGGGCGCCCACATGGTCCGCGCCATCGACGCGTACAGCATCAGCGCGCCGACGCGCTCGGGGGCGGTGGCGGCGAACAGCATCGCCATCGGCCCGCCCTCGTAGATGGCCATGATCGCCGCGCGCTCGGATCCGGCGGCGTCCATGACCGCGTGGATGTCGTCCATCTGCTCCTCGAGCGGCGCCGGCTGAGGCAGGCGCTCGGACATCCCCGAGCCGCGCCGGTCGAAGATGATCAGCCGCGCGAAGGAGGCGAGCCGCTCGAAGAACTCGGCGACGGTCGGGTGCTCCCAGAGGTGCTCCATCGCCGAGATCGACTGGGGGACGTAGAGGAGGTCGATCGGGCCGTCGCCGAGCGTCGACCAGGCGAGGTGGCGCCCGTCCCGGGTGGTCGTGTAGCGCGTCTGCGGTGCCACGGGCCTAGACCCGGTGGCAACTCGCGTAGCTGCGGCGGAGGGTGCGCTTGGCGTGGCCGGCGCGGCGGACGACGACGCGCACCTTCGTGGTCCCGGCGCGCGGGAGCCGCTTGGCCAGGCGGAAGGTGACCGGCCCGCGGCGACGGGCGACGCGCTTGCCGGCGACGAACAGCGTCGCGCGGCCACGGCGGACCCGGATGGTCAGCCCGGCGCGCCCCGCACAGGTGGCGCGAATCGGTCCTGGCTCGCCCGGCGGCGATCCCGGCAGCGGGTCGGTGTCCTTCGCGTACGCGTCGGGGGCGAGCCCGGCGACGAAGTCCTTGACGGACCCCTCGGCCAGGCGCGCGTAGACGCCCGGCTTGCCCTCGCGCGCGCACCCCTCGCCGTAGCTGGTGGCGCCGATCAGCCGGAAGCCGCTGCCCAGCGGTGCCAGGATCGGGCCGCCCGAGTCCCCCTGGCAGGTGTCGCGGCCGCCCTCGGGCAGGCCGGCGCAGATGGCCGTCTTGGGATCGAAGGCGTCGCCGGCCACGGGGGTCGTGTCGGAGTAGTCGGCGGCGCAGGTCGCGTCGGCCACCCGCGGCACCTCGGCGGCCTGGAGGCGGTCGGGCGCGTCGCCGTCCTCCTTGGTGACCCCGAAGCCGGCGATGGTGAGCACGTCGCCCGGCTCCCACAGCCCCTTCTCGCTCGGGGCGGCGATGTGCACGGGGGTGACCTTCGCCGGCTCGGACAGCTCGAGCAGGGAGACGTCCGAGCCCGTGCCGTTTGTGGCCGCGTAGTTCGGATCGACGTGCACGGACTTCACCGAGTGCGTCTCGCCGCCCGTCCCGTCGGCGTTGACGGTCCCGACGGTGACCGTGAACGAGCTGGCCGGCATGGCCAGGGGAAGGGGGACGCCGGCGATGCCCGTCATCGACGCGCAGTGCCCGGCGGTGATGACCCAGGTCGGCGTGACCAGGCTCCCGGAGCACCCCGCCACGCCGCCGATCGACACGTTGGCGGTGAACGGATAGCGGCCGTCGGGCGCCGGACTCCCGCCGACGATGGCCTGCGCGTCCACTGGGAGCAGCGCGAAGGTGGCGAATGCGAGGAGCAGGAGGCGGCGCATCGTAAAGTGAACAGCCTATGGCCGTGTCTACCCGAGCTTTCTACGAGCAGGACGACGACCAGCGCGCGATCATCGAGATGGTCCGCCAGTTCGTCGACGAGCAGATCCTTCCCAACGCCGAGCACTACGACGCGGCCGACGAGTTCCCGGCGCCGATCGTCGACCAGATGAAGGAGCTGGGGCTGTTCGGGGTCACGATCCCCGAGGAGTACGGCGGGATGGGGCTCGACCTGACGACGTACACGATGATCGTGGAGGAGCTCTCGCGCGGCTGGATCTCCATCTCCGGCGTCGTCAACACCCACTTCATCGGGTCCTACCTGCTGATGAAGTTCGGCTCGGACGACCAGAAGGAGCGCTTCCTCCCGCGGATGGCTACCGGCGAGATCCGCGGTGGCTTTTCGATGAGCGAGCCGGGCTGCGGCTCGGACGTCGCCGCCATCACCAGCAAGGCCGTCCGCGACGGTGACGACTACGTGCTCGACGGCTCGAAGATGTGGCTGACCAACGGCGCCCGCGCCG
>CAXTBB010000066.1:0-16119 GCA_964242305.1 uncultured Solirubrobacteraceae bacterium | reverse complement strand
GGGTTGTTCTTGGTGCGGCGCGAGAGGATCTGCATGATCCGCTCGATCTCGGTCTCGCGGCCGACCACGGGGTCCAGCTTGCCCTCGGAGGCGAGCTTGGTCAGGTTGCGGCCGAACTGGTCGAGCAGCTTGCTCGACTTCTTGCCCTCCCCCTGCGCGCTCGCGCCGGAGCCCGTCCCCGCGCCGGAGCCGGAACTCTGCGACCCGCCGCGCCGGCCGCCCGGGCCGGACAGCATGCGGATGACCTCGTTGCGGATCTTCTCGCTGTCGGCGTCGAAGTCGAGCAGGATGCGGGCGGCGACGCCCTCGTTCTCCCGCACGAGACCGAGCAGGATGTGCTCGGTGCCGATGTAGTTGTGACCGAGGCTCAGGGCCTCGCGGAGCGCCAGCTCCAGCACCTTCTTCGCGCGCGGCGTGAACGGGATCTGCCCGGAGGTGACCTCTTCGCCGGAGCCGACGATGCGCACCACCTGGGCACGCACCCGCTCGACCGTGATGTCGAGCGACTCGAGGACACGGGCCGCCAGACCCTCTTCCTCGCGCAACAGCCCGAGCAGGATGTGCTCGGTGCCGATGTAGTTGTGCTTGAGCGTGCGAGCTTCCTCCTGGGCGAGGACGACCACCTGGCGGGCTCGCTCTGTGAATCGCTCGAACATGGGTGTGAAACCTTCCTGCTGGGTCAGCGCTTAGTCGTTGCGTGGTCCCGAAAACACAAAACCCCCGCACCCTCGGCACCAGCGCGCTCCGCCTCAGGGGCTGAACGCGGGCTCCGGGTCGGGGGAAGGCTTATCGCCATAGCTCATTCTACCCGTTCGGGCGGCTCATCGCGTCGGCCTCCCGCTGGGCTCGGTGGACCGCCTCGACCACCTCGCGCGGATCGGCCACGCCGGAGAACTTGAAGTCGTAGTCGCCGCCCGCCGCCGTGTCGAAGTCGACCGTCCCGATCTGGAGCAGCCGCTGGAGCACCGATTGGTCGGTGTTGACGTTCTGCACGCGGGTGATCGAGGTCTGCTGCTCCTCGCGGGAGACGATGCCCCGGCGGATGTGCAGGCGGTGGTTGGAGATGGTGTACGTGGTGAACAGCCGCTGCACGTAGCCGACCAGCACGACGATCAGCAGCGCGGCGACGCCCGCGCCAACGGCGGGCCCGACGTCGGTGACCAGCAGCACGATCACGACGACCACGGCCACGACCACCAGGCCCTTGAGGTAGAAGCCCAGGATGGAGCGCCACGACGGGTGCCCCTCGAAGATGATCTGCTCGCCCGGTTCCAGGTCCATCTGCGAACCGTATCGGCAGGATCAGTCGGTACGCAAAGCGGGGAAGAGGACGACCTCGCGGACCGTGTCGCGGCCGGTCAGGAGCATGGCCAGGCGGTCGATGCCGAAGCCGATGCCGCCCGTGGGGGGCATCCCGTGCTCCAAGGCGGTGAGGAACGCCTCGTCGAACGGCTGTGCCTCCTCGTCGCCGGCGGCCGCGAAGGCGCGCTGCTGCTCGAAGCGCTCGCGCTGGTCGTCGGGGTCGTTGAGCTCCGTGAACGCGTTGGCGATCTCCATGCCGCCCGCGTAGGCCTCGAAGCGCTCGACCAGGCCGGGCTCGGAGCGGTGCTTCTTGGCGAACGGGGACAGCTCGAGGGGGTAGTCGAAGAGGAAGGTCGGCTCGACCAGCTCCGGCTCGACGTACTTCGAGAGGAGATGGTCGACGAGCAGCGCCCACGTGGTCTCGTGCTCCGGGACGGGGAGCCCGGCCTTCACCACCGCCTCCTTCAGCGACTCGAAGTCCCGCGCGGTGAGGATGTCGACCCCCGTCTGCGCCGCGATCGCACCGGCGAACGTGTCCCGGCGCCAGGGCGGCGCGAACCGGTCGTCGCCCGAGACCGCGTGGACGAGGCGCTCGAACCGCTCGGCGACGTCTGTGTAGTCCGCGTAGGCCTCGTACCACTCGATCACGGTGAACTCGGGGAGGTGCTTGCGCGACAGCCCCTCGTTGCGGAAGTTCTTGCCGATCTCGTAGACGCGCTCGAGCCCGCCGACGATGCAGCGCTTGAGGTAGAGCTCGGTCGCGATGCGCAGGTACATCGTCTGATCGAGCGCGTTGTAGTGCGTGGTGAAGGGCCGCGCCGCCGCCCCGCCGTAGAGCGGCTGCAGGACTGGCGTCTCCACCTCGACGAACCCGTCCGCGTCCAGGAAGCGACGGATCGCCGAGATGATCCGCGAGCGCTCCAGGAAGAGGGCGCGGGACTCCTCGTTGGCCATCAGGTCGAGCTCGCGCTGGCGGTAGCGGACCTCGGTGTCCTTGACCCCGTGGAACTTCTCCGGCGGCGGCCGCAGCGCCTTGGCCAGCAGGGTCCAGCCGGTGACCCGCACGGTCGGCTGTCCCGTGTCGGTGACGAACGGCTCTCCGTCGATCCCGAGGAGGTCCCCGAGGTCGATCTGCTTCTTCAGCCGCGCGTAGGACGCCTCGCCGAGCTCCTCCTTGACCGCCCGCAGCTGCATCCTCCCGGAGCGGTCGACCAGGTCGAGGAACATCGCCTTGCCGCCCCCGCGCCGGGCGGCCAGCCGGCCGGCGATCCGCACCGCTCCCTCGGCGATCTCCGCGATCGGGACCACGCCGGGAAAGGAATGGGGGAACGGCTCGACACCCTGCTCGCGCAACTCGGCGAGCTTGGCCCGCCGTGTCTCAACGAGCGGGTCAGACAGCGATCTTGGAGATCTTGAGCTGGCGGGTCTTGCCGGAGGGCAGCGTCACGTCGACGGTGTCGCCCTTCTTGTGGCCGAGCAGGGCCTTGCCGATGGGCGACTCGTTGGAGAGGCGCTTCGGGTCGGCGGAGGGGTCCGCCTCCGTGGAGCCGACGATCATGAAGACGTCCTTCTTGGCGCCTTCGGAGACGTTGACGGTGGCGCCGACGCGCACGACGTCGTTGTCGAGCTCGGACGCGTCGATGACCGTCGCCGACCGCAGCTTCTCCTCCAGGGTGGCGATCCGCGCCTCGAGCATCATCTGCTCGTTCTTGGCGTCGTCGTACTCGGAGTTCTCGGAGATGTCCCCGAACTCGCGTGCTTCCTTGATGCGCTCGGCGACTTCGCGGCGCTTGTCGCCGGACAGATGCTCGATCTCCTGCTTGAGCTTCTCGAGCCCATCAGGGGTGAGGATGACGTCCTTCTGCATGGTGGTCCTTAGAGAGACGGAGAACCCGCGAGGGCGGGTTCAGGCGGTCGGGGAGGATAGCACCGGTGCAAGCGCCTCCACCAAGGCACGTTGCTTGGTCACAGAACCCTCCCTTTGCAGGGCATTCTGCGTCTCCTTGTCCGCTCCGAGCCGGTCGACGTACCACGGGTGGAACTTCTTCAGGTAGCTCGCCGCCCGGTCCTCGCCGAGGTGCTCGACGGCGCGGTCGAGCACCCACAGCCACTCGCGCACGACCTCCTCGGCGTCCGGCTCGCCCTCCCGCGTCCCCAGCACCTGCTCGAACAGCCACGGGTTGCCGAGCGCGCCGCGGGCGAGCATGACCGCCGCGCAGCCCGTGTGCTCGAAGACCCAGCGGATGTGGTCGGCGCCGTCCATGCCGCCGGAAATGATCACGGGGACGCTTCCCAGCGTCTGCACCAGCTCGGCGGCGAGGTCGTAGTCGGGCACGCCGGCGTGGCGGACCTTCACGGTGCGCGGATGGAAGGTGATGCCGGCGACCGCGCCGCTCTCGACCAGCGCCCGCGCGGCCGGGACGCCCTCGGCGCGCAGCTTGACCGTGACGGGCAGCCCGCTCCCCTCCGCGGCCGCCTCGGCGATCGCCACCGCGCGCGCGGGGTCGTTGGGGAGCGCCGCGCCCGCGCCCGTCTTCATCACCTTGGGGACGGGACAGCCCATGTTGAGGTCGATCAGGTCGGCGCCTGCCTCGGCCACCGTCGCGGCGGCGGAGCGCATCACCTCCGGGTCGTGGCCGAACAGCTGGATGGAGACGGGCCCACCCACCCCCGCGTCGCGCTCGCGTGGGTCGATGCGCAGCAGCTCGTCCAGAGTGCGCCGGTTCCCGTAGTGGATGGCGTGGGACGACACCATCTCCGAGACCACCAGACCCGCGCCGAAGCGCCGCGCCTGCAGGCGCACGAACCAGTTGCCGATCCCCGCCAGCGGGGCGAGGACGACGCGGTTGGGGACGGGCAGGCCGCCCAGCGTCCAGGGATCCGTCAGGCGCACGGCACCTAGCGTACGGCGGTCTGTGCTCGTGATCTTCGACTGCGACGGCGTGCTGGTGGACTCCGAGATCCTGGCCAACCAGGTGCTGCGCGAGGTGCTGGCCGAGGTCGGCGTCGAGCTGAGCCTCGAGGAGACGATGGCCGAGTACATGGGCCGCTCCCGCGCGCACATGCTCGCCCGCACCCAGCAGCTGCTCGGCGCCGAGCCGCTGCCGCACGACTTCGGCGAGCTCTACGACGCCCGCCGCGACGCGGAGTTCTGGGCGCACCTCGAGCCGGTCGCCGGGATCGAGGAGGCGCTCGACGCCCTCTACGACGCGGAGATCGCGACGTGCGTGGCGTCCAGCGGCGACCACGAGAAGATGCGCATGACGCTCGGCATGACCGGGCTCTACGAGCGCTTCGAGGGCCGCATCTACTCCGCCACGGAGGTCACCCGCGGCAAGCCGGCGCCCGACCTCTTCCTGCACGCCGCGGCCAAGGAGGGCTTCCCGCCTTCGGACTGCGTGGTGGTCGAGGACTCCCCCGCCGGGGTGGAGGCCGGGCGGGCGGCCGGCATGCGCGTGCTCGGCTTCGGCGAGGAGCTCGACGCCGACGTCGTCTTCACGGACATGACCGAGCTCCCGCACCTCCTCGACGATGAATAGCGACAGCCGCAAGAGCGTCCTCGCCGCGCTGACCGCGAACGGGGCCATCGCCGTCACCAAGCTGGTCGCCGCCGTCATCTCCGGCTCGACGGCCATGCTCGCCGAGGGCATCCACTCGATCGCCGACACCGGCAACCAGCTGCTGCTGCTGCTCGGCATGCGCCGCTCGACCCGGCCCGCCGACGACGACCACCCCTTCGGACACGGCAAGGAGCGCTTCTTCTGGACCTTCGTGGTCGCCCTGACGTTGTTCAGCGTCGGCGGCCTGGTCTCCATCGGCCGCGGCGTCCAGGGCCTGCTGCACCGCGAGGAGACGCCGGACCTCTGGCTGAGCCTGGTCGTCCTGCTGCTGGCGGCGGCCTTCGAGGGCTCCGCGCTGCGCGTCGCCCTGCGGTCCTTCAACCGCGACCGCGGGCGGCGCTCGTTCTACTCCGGCCTGCGGCGCGCGAAGGACCCGGAGACGCTGACCGTCGTCTTCGAGGACACCGCCGCGCTGAGCGGGATCGCGGCCGCCATCGCCGCGCTGATCCTCGCCCACATCACCGACGACGCCCGCTTCGACGCCGCCGGCGCGGTCGCCGTCGGCCTCATCCTGATCGTGGTCGCCGGCGCACTGGCGCGCGAGTCGCGCGACCTGCTGCTCGGCGAGTCCGCCACCCCCGAGGTCCGCGCGCGGATCCGCACGGCGATCGACTCCGTCGACGAGGTCGACCAGATCCGCGATCTGCTCACCATGCACGTCGGGCCGGAGGAGGTGCTCGTCAACGTCGAGATCGCCTTCGAGGACGGTCTCGACACGGACGGCGTGGAGGCGGCCATCCGCCTGGTCGAGGAGCGGATCTTCGAGGCCGTGCCGCAGGCGGCGAAGATCTTCGTCGAGCCGCGCCGGCCTACGAGCGACTCCGCTGCCAGATCAGACGCAGCCCCTTCAGCGTGAGCTCGTCGTCGATCACGTCGATCGTCTCGCAGAAGGGCACGATCGCGCCGGCCAGCCCGCCCGTGGCGATCGTGCCGAGCTCCTCCCCCAGCTCCACGCGCAGGCGTTCGACGATGCCGTCGACCTGCGCCGCGAAGCCGTAGACGACACCCGACCGGATCGCGTCCACGGTCCCCTTGCCGATCAGCGTCTTGGGCGGCTCGAGGTCGATTTTGCCGATCGCCGCCGCCCGTGAGGTCAGCGCCTCCATGGAGATCTCCACGCCCGGCGCGATGATGCCGCCCAGGTAGGCGCCGTCCTCGGAGACGATGTCGAAGGTGAGCGCGGTGCCGAGGTCGACGGACACGCACGGGCCGCCCAGCGCGTCGTAGGCGGCGACGGCGTTGACGAGCCGGTCGGCGCCTAGCTCGCGCGGGTTGTCGATGCGGATCGGCATCCCCGTCTTGATGCCGGGCCCCACCACGGGCATCTCGTGGCCGAGGTACAGGCGCGCCATCGCCTGCCACTCCGGGCGCAGCGCGGGGACGGTGGAGGAGACGATGGACGCGTCGATGTCCTCGAAGCCGAGGGCGCGCAGCGCGAGCAGGTTGCGCAGCGCGGCGCCGAGCTCGTCGGCGGTGGACTCCCGCACGGTGGCGAAGCGCCAGTGCTCGATCAGCCGGTCGCCGTCGTAGGCCCCGAAGTGCGTCTGGGTGTTGCCGACGTCGACGACGAGAAGCACGCCGCCAGCCTAAAGGGGTCAGGTCCCGGCATCGGACACGTGTCCGATGCCGGGACCTGACCCCTTTATCTAGCCGCGCGGCCGGGGAGCTTGAGGGTCACCGGGATCGTGGTGCGCCGTTGCAGGCCCTGGCCGTCGCGGGCGACGGCGATCAGCGTCGCCGGCAGCTGCCGCATCCGCAGGATGCGCTTGCGACCCGCGGCCAGCAGCCGGACGACGTAGTGCCGGGACACCCCGTGGCCGACGGTGAAGGTCGCGTAGCGGGCGATGCGCTGGGCGGTCGTCTGGCCCGGCAGCGTCGCCCGCAGCTCCAAGGAGCCGCTGCACGACGTCACCGTCGCCGACGCGCAGGCGAGCAGCACCCGGGCGCCGCCCTTGGAGGAGAACCGCGGCTGGGCGGTGAGGACGCTGACCCCCGTGAACGGCTTCAGGCCGGGGACGGGCGGCTGGTCGATCCCGGTCTTCCCGGGGACGCCGGGCACGGAGAGGACGAGCGCGAGGTTGTCCGCGTAGGCGTCCGTGTAGGCCCCCGCGTTGCGCTCCCCGTGCAGCATGACGTCGATCGCGCGCGTGCGGGCCGGGATCGCGCCGCCCGCCTCGCGGCGCAGCAGCGTGGTGTCGTTGAACCGCTCCGCGGTCCCGACCGTCCCCAGCGTGAGGGCGCCCAGCTCGCGGTTCTCGGGGTCCTTGAAGACGGCGCGGACGCTGAGCGCGTCGGCGTCGGCGCCGTAACCGCCGAGGAGGCCCGACAGCGTCGCGGTCCCCAGGCCGGCGTCGATGGACGCGGCCGCGCTGGCGACGTCGATGCGCTGGGACAGCGTCGGCGCCGGGTCCGTGGCGGCGCTGAAGAAGCGCGCGCCGCCGCCGAGCGCCTGGCCGGTCAGGGCCGTGGGCAGGAACGGGCTGCCGTAGGCCTCCGACACGAAGCCACCGGTCCACCCCGTCAGCCCGTCCTCGGCGCCCCCGTTGGTGAGGACGGAGGAGGGCGGCATCGGGACGGGGGACGGCTGCGACTCGTAGGCGCCGATGTCACGCCGGCCGCCGGCGATGCGCGGCAGGCCCGCGGCGTCCTCGAAGGGCTCGAACGGGGCGAGCGGCGCGGGGTCGCCCTTGTCGACGACCGGGGACCGGGGATCGTCGGGGGCGTCGGCTCGGTCCGTCGACTGGACGTCGTCGTCGGGCGCGTGGGCGCTGAAGCTGGTCGCCACCGTCGCGCCCGCGCTGACCGCCACGGGGTCGTCGGCACCCAACACGCTGGAGGACAGCGTCGCGGTCCCGCCGTCGGCGACGAGCCGCCCCGTGATCGTCAGCCCGCGCCCGGTGGTGGTGGCGTGGTCGAGGACGACGCGCGCGAGGTCGTCGTCGTCGAGCGTGAGCGTCGTGTCCGGGCCCGCGTCGAGCCGGCCCTCCACGCGGACGTTGTGGACGGCGGCGCTGGTGCCGGTGAGCGCCAGCGGCGAGCGGATCACGGTCCCGTCGGTGCCCGCGAGCTCGACCGGGTCAGCGGTGGCGAACGTGCCGGTGAACGGCCCGGGGCCGAGGTGGACGAGGTGCGCGCCGGAGGCCAGGGCGTCCTCGAGCGTGTCCGGTCGAAGCGTGCAGTCGGGCCGGTCGACGCCGACGCAGGCGATGTCGTCGGGGGCGGCGAGGGCCGGGGCGGGGACCAGGCACAGCGCCAGCAGGACGACGATCGGCAGCTTCACTCAAGGGGATTAGACCATCAGCGGCGGCTCGGAGCGTGTCACGGAACCGACATCCCCCAGCGCGTCCAGCAGGGCCTGCGCCCGTCCGCGGCCGGGCACGACCAGGTCGGGAGCGAGCTCCAGCAGCGGGACGAGCACGAACCGGCGCGAGCCGACCTCGGGGTGCGGCAGCGACAGCCGGTCGCCCGTGAAGACGGTGTCGCCGAGCAGCAGGACGTCGACGTCCAGCGGCCGCGGGCCGTGGCGGACGTAGCCGGGCTCGCCGGCCGCCGCGCGGCCCCGCTCGCGCTCGACCGCCTTGCAGACGTCGAGCAGCTCCAGCGGCCCGAGGTCGGTGGCGACGCGCAGGCAGGCGTTGAAGAACTCGGGCTGATCGGTGACGTCGCCCATCGGCTCCGTCTCGTACAGCGACGACGAGGCGATCACCTCGACCCCGTGGGCCGGCAGCGCCGCGACGGCGGCCGTCAGGTGCGCGCGGCGGTCGCCGACGTTGGAGCCGAGCCCGAGGTACCCGATCACGGAGACCGCCTGGGGGCCCGCCTGCGGCGACCGGTTACGACCTCTATCACGTCCCTCGCTCCGGGTCGCCTCCGGCATCCCTGATCGCCCTCACGAGCGCCAGCTGCCGGGACTGGGCGAGCAGCCGCCCGTCCTCCGACCACAGCTCGCCGTCCTCCTCGACCACCCCGCCGGCCGCCACCCGTGAGACGAACGCGCAGCGCAGCCACGGATGCTCGCCGGCGGGCAGCTCCCCGCGGAAGTGGATGGTCAGCTCGAGCGTGGGGACGCGGACCTGCCCCGGCGTGCGGAAGATCGCGGGCGGCATGAACGCGTCGGTGGCCGCGGCCAGCACGGGGTGGTCGGCGGCGTGCGGCTGGGCGGTGCGCAGGTAGCCGGCCACCTGGACCGGCCGGACGTCGGGGTCGGCCTCCGCCACGCGCATGTCCCAGCGGCTGAGCAGCGCGGGGACGCCGGTCCGGGTCGGGTCGACGCGGATGCAGTCCTGGAGCGGTGGCAGCTCCGGCGCCTGCCAGTCCGACCAGCTCGGCGCGTCGGCGTACCAGGCGCCGCACACCGCCTGAGCGACCACCACGGGCGCGTCCGCCTGGGTGAGGGTCAGGCGCACGAACGACGTCGACCGCCCGGCCCGCACGACCTCCGTGTGCACGTCGATGGGCGCCTCGGCCGGCGGCGCCAGGTAGTGCAGGGTCAGCGAGCGTGGCGGGGCATCCGTGGCCAGCTCGGCGGCGCGGGCGGCCAGGGCGGCGGGGAAGCCGCCGTTGGTCCCGAAGCCGATCGACCACGTCGGCGGGACGACCCCGCGCCAGAGACCATCGCCGGCGGGAGCGAGCGCGGTGTCGTCGTCGAATTCGCTCACGCCGGCTTGAAGGCGGTGACGACCTGCTCGAGGCCGAGCGTGGTGGCCACGTTGAGGAGCATGCCCTTGCCGAAGAAGGCGTAGACGAGCTCCAGATCGGCGCCGGACAGCCTGGCGATCTCGTCGATCAGCCGCTGATAGAGGCCGCGGGCGCGCTCGGCGATGACCGGGTCACCGCCCGCAGCCGCGTACATCTGCAGCTGGAAGCCCAGCAGCGCCTCGTCGGCGAGCACGTCCCGGTAGGCGTGGCCCATGCTCTGCAGCCGCTCCTCGGGCGTGTCGCCCACGCAGGCCTCCACGAAGGCGGCCAGCGTCCGGTCGATGCAGGCCTCGCAGCAGGCCAGGAACAGCTCGCGCTTGGTCCCGAACAGCCGGAACAGGTACGGCTGGGAGAGGTTTATGTCCTCCGCGATCGCCTCCGTCGACGTGCCGTGCAGCCCGCCCTCGGCGAAGTGACGGAGGGAGGCCTCGACGATCTGCTCGCGGCGCTCGGTCGCCGTGAGGCGGACGCGCGTCACCGATGCTCCGCGATCATTCCTCGCGCCAGACCTCGACGGAGACGGCCTCGACCGGCAGGGCGATCGGCGGCTCGGGCTTGGCCGCCTTCACGGAGACGGACTCGGCCCCGAACTTGGAGGCGAGGCGGTCGGCCACGACCGCACACAGGCGCTCGAGCGTCCTGTAGGGCCGCTGCTGGGCGATGAGCGCGATCTCCTCGCAGACCTTGCCGTAGTCGACGGTGTCCTCGACGCGATCGGTGACCAGCGCGTCGACCTCGCCGACGTCGAAGCGGACGTCGAAGACCAGGCGCTGGCCGATCTCGCGCTCCGCGTCCGACACGCCGTGGTGGGTGTACAGCGACAGGCCGACGATCTCGACGGTGGCGCCGACCTCCGGCCCCTCCTCGTCGTCATCGTCGTCGAGGTCGAAATCGGGATCTCCCCTATCCATACCGACACCTTTCAGTTACCGGGATTGATGTGTGTCGGTATCGACTCAAGCCGCCGCAACGTAGCAGCGGCCACTAACAAGGCATCGCGGGTGGCGGCGACGTCGTGGACCCGGAAGACCTGCGCGCCGCGCTCGAAGGCGAGGACGTTGGCGGCGACGGTCCCGTAGACGCGGTCGGCCGCGACCGCACGATCGGTCAGGCGCCCGAGGAACGCCTTGCGCGAGACGCCGACGACGACGGGCCGCCCGATCGCCACCAGCTCGTCGACGCGCCGCAGCAGCTCGAGGTTGTGCGCGGCGGTCTTGCCGAAGCCGATGCCGGGGTCGAGCTGAACCCGCTCCTCCGCGATCCCCTCGGCGACCGCGAAGGCCAGCCGCTCCTCCAGGAAGGCCTTGACCTCGGACACGACGTCGCCATAGCGGGGGTCGTCCTGCATGGTGCGCGGCTCGCCGAGCATGTGGGTGAGGCAGCAGTCGGCGCCGGACTCCGCCACCAGCCCCGCCAGCTCCGGCTCGGCGCGGAAGGCGGTGACGTCGTTGACGTAGGTGGCGCCTGCGGCCAGCGCGGCCGCGGCGACCGCGCGCTTGGACGTGTCGACCGACACGCGCGCGCCCCCCAGTCCCTCGATCACGGGGACGACACGGCGCAGCTCCTCGGCCTCGGACACCGGCTCGGCGCCGGGACGGGTCGATTCCCCGCCCACGTCGAGCAGATCAGCGCCCTCGGCGATCAGCTCGAGGCCATGGGCGACGGCGCGTGCCGCGTCGAGGTACTCGCCGCCGTCCGAGAACGAGTCGGGCGTGACGTTGACCACGCCCATGATCTCGAACACGGCCGCGAGACTACCTCCGGCGGCGACGGGGCGGGCGGGATGACTTCTGGCCGCCGGGGCGCTCGGGGGCGACGAGTCCGGCCGCGGCCAGCTCCGTCTTCAGACCGAGCCCGCCGTACATCTTGATGGCGTCCTTGGCCTGGTCGGCGACCACGAAGGTGATCCCGACGCCGGTGTTGCCGGCGCGCGCGGTGCGGCCGACGCGGTGCACGTAGTCCTCCGCGGCGCCCGGCATGTCGTAGTTGATGACGTGCGTGATGCCGGCGACGTCGATGCCGCGGGCCGCCACGTCGGTGGCGATCAGCGTCGGGACCTTGCCCGACTCGAAGCTCGACAGCGCGCGCTCGCGCTGGCCCTGGGACTTGTCGCCGTGCATGGCGACGGCGGGCACCGAGTTCTTGGCGAGCCGCTTGGCCAGCCGGTCGGCGCCGCGCTTGGTGCGCACGAAGACCAGCGTGCGGCCGCGGTCGGCGTCCCCGAGCAGGTCGACGAGCGCGTCGCTCTTGGCGTCGTGGGCGAGCTGCACGAAGCGGTGCTCGATCTTGCCCTTGGACTCGACCGTCGGAGCGTGCTCGTGGCGGACGGCGTCGTGGGTGTAGTCGCGGGCGATGCGGCCGACCTCGCCCTCCAGCGTGGCCGAGAAGAGCATCGTCTGGCGCGCCTTGGGGGTCTGGTTGACGATGCGGTCGACGGCGGGCTTGAAGCCCATGTCGAGCATGCGGTCGGCCTCGTCGAGGACGAGCGCCTCGATGGCGTCCAGGCGGATGGCGCGACGGTCCATCAGGTCGATCAGGCGGCCGGGCGTGGCCACCACGATGTCGGCGGACTTGATCGCCTTGATCTGCGGGGAGATCGCGACGCCGCCGTAGACGGCGACGACGTTGACCGAGCGCGCCTTGGCGATGGCGCGCAGCTCCTCGACGATCTGCGAGGCGAGCTCGCGGGTCGGGGCGAGGATGAGGACGGACGGCAGGCCGCCGGCCTCGCACAGGTCGACGAGCGGGACGCCGAAGGCGAGCGTCTTGCCCGAGCCGGTCGGGGACTTCACGAGGATGTCGCGCTCGGCGAGCGCGTCGGGGATGACCATCGTCTGGACGGCAAAGGGTGTGGCGTAGCCGCGCGCGTCCAGCGCGCGCACCACGGGTGCGGACACGCCGAGATCGGCGAATGTCGGAGAGGACTGCATTGGTGCTCCTTATGTAGGGCGGTGAGACTCGAATCGCCCTGAGAGCAACCAGAACCTCGTCAGCGAACGTCGCTGACCGCACATAGGCTAGTGGAGATGCGGATGGGGGCGGTTCATCTCACGGTCGCCGACCTCGACCGTTCGCTGGCCTACTACGAGCGGTCGATCGGACTGCAGGTGCACGCCCGCGACGGCGACACCGCCCGCCTGGGCGCCGGCGGCGAGGATCTGCTCGTGCTCACGGAGGTGGCCGGCGCGCGGCCCGCCGACGGCTACGCGGGCCTGTTCCACTTCGCCCTGCTCGTCCCCGACCGCCCGTCGCTGGCCGCCTGGCTCGCCCACGCCGCGCGCGACCGCGTCCCCCTCACCGGCCTGTCGGACCACATCGTCAGCGAGGCCCTGTACCTGCGCGATCCCGACCACCACGGCATCGAGATCTACGCCGACCGACCGCGGGCGCAGTGGGACGGCCGCGTCGCCGAGCTGATGACCACGATGCCGCTGGACACGGACGACCTGCTGGCGGCTCGCGAGGGCGACGCGTTCACCGGCCTGGCGGCTGGGACCGCCATGGGCCACGTCCACCTGCGGGTCGCCGACGTCAACGCGTCCACCGTCTTCTACCGCGACGTCATCGGCCTCGACGTGATGGCCCTGCTCCCCGGCTCGGCCGGCTTCTACGCCAGCGGCGGCTACCACCACCACATCGGGGGCAACGTGTGGGAGAGCCGCGGCGCGCCGCCTGCGCCCGCCGACCACGCCACCCTCGTCAGCGCCACGCTCGTCTATGCGGACGCCGACGCCCGCGCTGCCGTCGCCGAGCGGGCCGGCGCCGAAGACGGCGTGGTCCGGGACCCGTCCGGGATCAGGCTTCGGCTGGGCTAGCCAGCTGCGCCCAGCCGGTGCGCTCGAGGTCGCCGACGACCTCGATCAGGGCGGCCACGACGACGGGGTCGAAGATGGTGCCCGAGCAGCGCTGCAACTCCGCGATCGCCTCGACCGGCGTGCGCGGGTCGGCGTGGGGGCGCGGGCGCAGCTGGGCGTCGAAGGCGTCGACGACGGTGACGACGCGGGCGCCGCGCGGGATGTCCTCGCCGCTGAGGGCGTCGGGGTAGCCGGTCCCGTCGTAGTGCTCGTGGCTGGAGCGCACCAGCCGGGAGACCGAGCTCAGCGCGGGCGCCGCGGCGATGATGCGCTCGCCCAGCAGGGTGTGGCGCTGCAGCACCGCCCACTGCTCGGAGCTGAGCGGACCGGGCGAGGCGAGCACGTCGTCGGGGACGGCGATCAGGCCGACGTCGCGCAGCTCGGTGGCGAGGCGGACGTCCTGGACCTCGGCGGGCGGCATCCCCAGCCGGCGCGCGATCACCGCCGCCAGCGGGCCGGCGTCCTCGGCCATCCCGTCGATGCCACCGTGCTCGGTCAGCGCGCGCTTGAGCACCTCGGCGCTCTGGCGCGGTGCCGACAGCCGGCCGCCGGCCTTCTCCGCGTACATGCGCTGGTCAGCGATGCGCAGCGCCGTCGAGGCGTCGCTGATCGCGCCGCCGAGCCGGACGCCGCCGGCCGCGCTGGTGACGTCGAAGCCCTCGGCGCGCTCGAAGAGGACTTCGCGCAGGCGTTCGAGCTCGGCGTCGAGGTCCTCCTGGGCGATCCGCATGAGGACGCAGAACTCGTCCCCGCCCATCCGATAGGCGGTGCCGTTGTCGCCGACCGCGCGCGTCAGCAGCTCTCCCATCCGCACGAGCAGCCCGTCCCCGGCGGGGTGGCCGAAGGTGTCGTTGTAGGTCTTGAAGCCGTTGAGGTCGAAGGTCCCCAACGCCCACGCCTCCGGGTGGTCGTCGGCCAGGGTGCGGATCAGCGCGCGCTCGAGGCCGCGGCGGTTGCCCAGTCCGGTGAGCGCATCGCTGAGTGCCTCCGAGCGCGACGCGCGCAGAACGGCGGCGCTCTGGCGGAAGGTGAGCCCGAGGCGCAGCATGACGCCGATCAGCGCCGCGCCGGCCAGGGACACGGCGAGCAGGTTGAGCGGCTCGACGGCCGAGTAGACGAGCACGCCGATCCCGACCGCTCCGGTCAGCAGCGGCCCGGCCATCACCACGGACTCGGCGCTGCGCTGGACGACCGCGGTCTTCGGGCGGCGTTGCTGCGCCGCGACCCCGATCGCGAACAGGCCCGCCCACCAGCCGGCGTCGAAGTAGCCACCGGCCGTGTAGGTGCCGTTGGCGATCTTGACCGTGTACAGCGAGTCGGCCAGGAAGAACAGCATCACCCCGGCGATCAGCAGCAGCCAGGTCCGGTCGACGGTCCAGTGGCGGCGGGTCAGCGTGCCCACCAGCATGCCGAGCAGGACGAGGTCGGTGAGCGGATAGGAGAGCGCGACCGCGCCGGCGTTGCCGACCGCCTCGAGCACGATGGCCGCGCACAGTGCCCCGACGGCGAGCGCGGCGATGGCACCGTCGACCCGGACGATGGCCGAGCGGTCGACGTGATGGACGCGTGCGAGGACGGCGAAGCCCGCGGTCGCGAACAGCGGGAACAGCAGGTAGCCGGCGTCGGCCGGCGAGGGCACCGGCGGGCTGGGGTCCGTCCACAGGACCACCGTGTAGTAGATCTCGCCACCGGTCCAGCTGGCCACGCCGGCCGCCAGCAGCAGCCAGGCGATGCGCTCCGTCCCGCGGTGGCGCAGGGCCCCGCCCAGGCACAGGGCGCTGGCGATGACGAGGAGCACGTCGTGGACGCCGCGGTCGTCCAGCGGGCCCAGGCCGAGATGGGCCACGACGGCGACCTCATAGAGGATCAGCCAGGCGAGACCGGCAAGCGTTGCGACACGGGCGGCACGGGTCGTGGGCACTCTCTATGTGAGAACGGCCAACACGCCGGTTTCCTTGAGCGACGTGGGCCCATCGGCCCCGCCGGGACTACGCGAGGTCGGGCTTCTCGGGCAGCGCGAAGCCCGGGCGCGGCAGCGGCCGCGGGGCCGGGCGGTCGGCGCCCGGCGTCAGCTCGGGGGTGCCGCCCTTGGGCTCGTCGGGCCCGAAGACCTCTTCCTCGGACTTGCCGTCGAGCAGTGCGACGAACTCGTCGCGCTCGATCGTCTCGCGCTTGAGCAGCAGCTCGGAGATCGACTTCAGGCTGTCCCGGCGCCCGTTGAGGATGTCCTTCGCCGACTGGTGGGCGCCCTCGACGATGCGGCGGATCTCGTCGTCGATCTCGCGGGCGATCTCGTCGGAGTAGTCGGGCTCGGAGGAGAACTCGCGGCCCAGGAACGGCTGGCCGTGGTCGTGGCCGAACACGCGCGGGCCGAGCTTGTCGCTCATGCCGAAGCGCATGACCATCTGCTTGGCGGTCGCCGTGACCTTCTCGAGGTCGTTGGACGCGCCGGTGGTGATCTCGTCGAAGACGATCTCCTCGGCCGCGCGGCCGCCCAGCGTCATCGCCATCGTGTCCAGCAGCGCGGCGCGGGTGGTGAGGAACTTGTCCTCCGTCGGCATCGAGATCGTGTAGCCCAGGGCCTGGCCGCGCGAGATGATCGAGACATTGTGGACCGGGTCGGAGTGCTCGAGGAAGTGGCCGAC
>CAXTBB010000065.1:0-16802 GCA_964242305.1 uncultured Solirubrobacteraceae bacterium | reverse complement strand
GGTGCCCTCGTAGATCTGCGTGATCTTGGCGTCGCGCATCATCCGCTCGACGGGGTACTCGGTCACGTACCCGTAGCCGCCCAGGACCTGGACCGCCTCGATCGTCACCGCCATCGCCGTGTCCCCTGCGAAGACCTTGGCCATCGCCGAGTACTTGCCCTTGTCGCGGTCGTTGCGGTCGACCTTGACGGAGGCGCGGTAGAGCAGCTCGCGCGCGGCGGCGGTGCGGGTCTCCATCTCGGCGAGCTTGGCCTGGATCATCTGGAACTCGAAGATCGGCTTCTTGAACTGCACGCGCTCCTTGGCGTAGGCGACCGCGTAGTCCGTGGCGCCCTGGGCGATGCCGACGGCCTGGGCGCCGACGCCCAGCCGCGAGTGGTCCAGCGTCCCCAGCGCGACCGAGAGACCGCGCCCGACCTCGCCGATGACGTTCTCGGGCGGCACGCGGACGTCCTCGAGCACCGGCGAGCCGGTCGGCGAGCCCTTGATGCCCATCTTGTGCTCGAGCTTGCCAATGCTGAACCCCGGTCGGTCGGACTCGACCAGGAACGCGGTGATGCGGCGGTTCTCCCGGTCGGTGACGGCGAAGACGATGTAGAAGGCGGCGACGGAGGAGTTGGTGATCCAGTTCTTGGTGCCGTTGATGACCCACTCGTCGCCGTCCAGGCGCGCGGTGGTGCGCATGCCGCCCGGATCGGAGCCCGCGTCGGGCTCGGACAGCGCGAAGGCACCCGTCCACTCCCCCGTCGCGCACCGCGGCAGCACCCGCTGTTTGAGCTCGTCGGAGCCGAACAGCTTGATCGGCAGCGTCGAGAGCTCGTGCGCGGCCAGCATCAGGCCCGACGACGCGCATGCCTTGGAGACCTCCTCGATGGCGACGTTGAGCATCAGCGTCCCGGTCCCCGTCCCGCCGTACTCCTCCGCGATCGGCAATCCGAACAGGTCAAGCTCCGCGAAGAGCTTGCGCAGGTCCCACGGGTACTCGGCCTTGGCGTCGATCTCCGCCGCCCGCGGCGCCACGCGCTCGCGGACCATCTGCCGGATCGTGTCGCGGAAGTCGATCTGCTCCGGGGTCAGGTCGTACTGCGTGTCGACAGGGGCGGTGGTCATGGATCGGAGCCTAATCGGGTACCCCGGCGAGATGAGCATCGGCACGTCTGCCGCCGTTGCGATCCTCAAGCACGCCCAGGCGCCCGCTGATCACCGGCTGCTAAGAGAAGTCGGAGACGGTGGCCGGCGTGAGGGCCGACGGCCGCTTGGCCGGGCCCGTCTTGGCGTCCGGCTGGTCGCCGACCTGCCACCACTCGGTGAAGCGGCGCGGGTGGCGCTTGTCGCCGAACACGAAGCCGACGCGGGCCAGGTCGCCCTCGCTGGCGCACTTGGCCTTGCCCACGCTGACCAGGACGAAGGTGCCGACGACGTAGCGGCCGTCCGGGTTGGTCCCGAGCAGCTTGGCGCCGCAGGGCAGTGAGGCGTTGAAGGCGGCGGCGATCTGGGGCGTGTTGACCTGCAGCGCCGTGTGGCCGGGCTGGTAGACGATGGCGGGGAGGTCGAAGAAGGCGGCGGCGGTGTTGACGTCGCCGCGACGGACCGCGTCCGCCCAGTTGGCGATGACGGTCTTGTAGTGGGCCGCGTCGGACTTGCTCATCTTGCGGTCCACGGGCACTTGGCCCTTGGGCGCGACCGAGAGGCCGCCGACGTAGGGCGGCGGCGTGCGCAGGTTGTAGTTGAGCCCGCCGTCGTCGGAGCCGCAACCGGCGATCAGCGCGGCGAGGAGGAGAAGCGGTGCCAGTCGGCGCACCGCTCCAGAGTAGACGCGATCTAGAGGCCCGGCGGGTGGCGGACGACGTAGCCGTCCGGGGCGCGCATCTCGTCCGTCCAGCGCGATCCGCCGCGCGAGGAGGCGCCGCTCGTGTCGTAGCGCAGACCGGCGACGACCATGTAGGCGTGGCCGGAGTTGGCGTAGATGGTCACCCAGGTGCCGGGGCCGGACCCGCCCCAGGACTCGAAGCTCGTCGAGTCCAGCGCCTGCTTGAGCAGGTCGGCGCCGTGCAGGGCGAAGGAGACGGAGCCCGAGCAGTCGTAGCCCGAGTCCTTCCACTTGCCGTGGCCGCCGCCGTACTTGTACGGCATGTCGAAGATCTGGTTGCCGGCGGCGATGATGTCCTTGACCGCCTGCGGCGCGTCGGACGGGGCGGTGGCGGTGCCGTCGTCGTTGAGCGTCGCCTTCGTGGTGTGGACGTAGCCGGCGCCGCCGGACGCGGCGGGATTGGCCAGCTGAGCGGCCTCGTCGTCGTCCTCGACGACGTCGTCCTCGACGGGATCCTCGGCGTCGGTGCTGGACTCGGCGGCGTCGCTGCGCAGTTGCTTGGCGTCCGAGCGGCTCACGCGGCCGTCGACCTTGCGGTCGGCGTCGCCCTCCCAGGAGCGCACGCTGCGGACGGTGCTGCGCCCGAACTGGCCGTCGACCATCGTCCGGTAGCCCGCCTGGGTCAACAGGGACTGCAGGGTGCGGACGTCGGAGCCGGAGGCGCCCCGGGCCAGGGTGCGCGATCCGAAGGAGCGGGCGTCGGCGGTCGCGGGAACGGCGCACACCATGAGCGCCAGCACGACAACCACACCACGAACCTTCGACAAACCGACCCCTTCTTTCGAGCGCCTACGGGGTTAGCTGACGGGCTCGCGCGGAAAGATCGCGCTACACCGGCACACGCCGGCGATTCGCCCCGGGACACCCTTCGACAGGTGCCCACTGGTTCCCCCGTTCCGCACACCCTGACGTGCACGAATTCGGCCAGTTGGACTTCGACTGACGGGCAGAGTACCCACTCCGAGCGGAGTTATGCTCCTTCATTAGATGGGCGCCTTCGACGACGAGAACATCGAGGTTTCCCCCGAGCGGGCGGCCGAGCTCATCCGCGCGGGGTCCGTCCAGCTCGTCGACGTGCGCGAGCCCTACGAGGTCGAGGCGGGCCGCCTGGAGGGCGCCCGCCACGTCGAGCTCGAGCGCCTCGCCTCGCAGGCCGACAGCCTCGACCGCGGCACCCCGGTCCTCTTCTACTGCCGCCTCGGCGCCCGGTCGGGCATGGCCGCCAACGCCTTCCGCCGCGCCGGCTACGAGGCCTACTCGCTCACGGGCGGCATCGACGCCTGGCACGGGCAGGGCCTCCCGATCGAACCCGAAGACGGGTTCGTCGCCGATCACTGACTAGCGGACTCGAAACGCCGAAGCCGCGCTGGCCGTGGACCAGTCCCGCTCCTTGTCCTGGTTGTACCAGACGATCGCCTTGAGCCGCTTCCACTTGCGGGCGGTGCGGAACATGTTGCGCACCCAGCGCGACTTGCTGCCCCCGTCGGAGGCGGAGCCGACCTCGGCGATCCAGACGGGCTGGGGACCGAGGCGGGCGACGCGCCTCATCGCCTTCTTGAAGATGGACCTGAAGGTGCGCCAGCCGCCGAACTGCGGCGTGCTGCCGCCCCAGTTGTACCCATCGATGGCCAGCACGTCGACGTAGCCGCGCCCCGGGTAGTAGTTCTCGAGGTGGTTCGGGCCCTCGTTGGGGACGTCCTCGGCGAGCGGCGACCACACCCACTTGATGTTGGTGGCGCCGACCGAGCGTGAGACGTCGACGACGTGCGTCCACATCCGCTTGAAGGAGTCGGGCGAGTTGTTGTTGACCGGGCCGCCCCAGGCGTACCAGTTGCCGTTCATCTCGTGAGCGAGGCGGACGTACACGGGGGTGCGCAGCCGGGCCACGCCGGACGCCCACGAGCGGATGTAGTCGTCGTAGGCGCCGCTGGCGATCGCGTCGTTGGAGTAGGCGTCCCACGCGTTGTCGCGGATCGGCTCCCAGGTCAGCATCGGCGTGCGGTGCGACCGCCGGATGGCGCGCACGGCCTGGGTGACGTTGTAGTTGAAATGGGTGGCGTCGTCCCCCCACTCCTGGTACCAGCTGACGATGCTGACCCGACGGCCGAGCGAGCGCTGGAGCGCCCGCGTGGCGCCGAGCTTGCCGCCGAATGGGGACCCCGGTGTCCAGGCCCCGAAGGTGACCTTGGGCCGCTTGGCCACCGCTGGGGACGCGGTGACCGCTCCGACGAGGAGAACGGCGAGGAGGAGTCGTGTGAAGATGCGTTGGGGAGTGTTCATGGCAGCGTCAGACCTCTGGTCAGGTGGGCTGTCACGGGAGCGACGCGATCGTCTGCCCCCGACCGAGCGGGCAATGTAGCGCCCCGTCCGGCGGGTGCCGGACGCACCGCGAGTACCCAGTCACCCCGTTTTTCAGACGGGTCGAACCTCTATCTTCCTACCTGATGTCCTGGCGACCCCTGTCGCTCGGGGCGCTCTTTGCGCTCGTTTTGAGCGCTCCGGCCGCAGGCCACGGGCGCTCCGCGCTGTTCCCCACTTTGACGGCTGCCGCGGGCCACGACCGGCAGGCGCGGCACGTCGAACGGCGGGTCCGGACGATCGAGACGGAGTTGCTCGGAGCCACCCATGCCGCCGCGCACGCGCAGCAACGCGTGGTGGCTCTGCGCGCCCTGCGCACCCCCGCCGCGCGCCGCGCCGATCCCGTCGCCGACAACAGCATCGCCGCTCCGGACGTCGGCGGCGTGTGGGCGCCGGGCGTCGGCCTCCCGATCGTCGCGATCAACTCGATCCTGCTGCACACGGGCAAGGTCCTGTACTTCGCCTATCCCTACCGACCGAACGTCAAGGCGCCCGACGGCACGACGCAGGTCACGCCGGCCTGGGACGCGAATGACGACTTCGCCGACGCGTACGTCTTCGACCCCGCCACGGGCAAGTCCAAGCAGGTCACCCCGCCGATCAACCCGGACACGGGCCGGCCGGCCCAGATCTTCTGCGCGGGGGCCTCGACGCTGCCCGACGGCCGTGTCCTGGTCACCGGCGGCGACGTCGGCGACCCGACCAAGGTCAAGAACGAGGGCCTCAACACGGTCTACGTGTTCGATCCCGTCACGGAGACCTGGTCGGCGCAGATGCGGATGCGCCAGGGTCGCTGGTACCCGACCCAGCTGGAGCTGCCCGACGGCCGCACGATGATCATGAGCGGCGCCCCGAAGACGGGCGACGCCGACGACAGCTACCGGATCGTCACCCGGATCGAGGTCTTCTCCCCCAACGGCGAGCTGCAGGAGTTGGAGAACTTCCAGCTCAAGCTCCAGGACGACGGCCAGGTGCCGGGCGCGGAGCCGGGCAAGACCTACGCACCCATCCCCGGCCAGTACCCGCACCTGTTCTGGATGCCGTCGGGGCACGCCCTCGTCGCCGGGCCGCGCAAACAGGACACCTGGCGCTTCTTCCCGCCCGCGGCGGGCGCCGACGACGCGCGCTGGGAGGACATCCCGGACCTCCCGACCTGGCGCGACTGGGCCGCGGCGGTGCTGCTGCCAGGGACGGCGAAGGTGATGCTCTTCGGCGGATCGGATCGCGACGACCACACGTCCGGCAACGGCAACTTCCCGTCCGTGTCGACCACCACCGTGTTCGACGACGCGAATCCCGGCGGCGCCTGGATCGCGGGGCCGGCCATGCACACTCCCCGCGCCTTCGCCAACGCCGTGCAACTGCCGGACGGCAAGGTTGCCGTGATCGGCGGTGGCTCCGGGGAGCTCCCCACGCAGTACTACCGCTGGTCGTTCACCGACGCGCAGCGCTCCGTCGACCTCTTCGACCCGCTTACGAACGCCTTCACGAAGGGCAACGCCCAGGCGGAGGGCCGGACCTATCACTCGACGGCGCTGCTGCTGCCCGACGGTCGCGTGATGTCGGCGGGCGACGACATCAACGGCCCTGGCGGCCCCGGCACCGGCGCGCGGACGGACACCGCCGAGATGTGGTCCCCGCCCTACCTGTTCGACGCCGACGGCGAGCCCGCCGCGCGCCCCGCGATCACCGGCGCGCCCGACGCGGTCGGCTACGGCAACGCCTTCTTCGTGGACACCACCGACGCCGTGAGCCGGGCCGTGCTCGTCGCGCCCGGCGCGTCGACGCACGACAGCGACATGAGCCAGCGCGTCGTGCCCCTGGCGGCGCCCGAGAAGACGGCGTGCGGCCTGAAGCTGACCGCGCCGGCGAGCGCCGACCTCGCCCCGCCCGGCTACTACATGCTGTTCCTGCTGAACGCGAACGGGACGCCGTCGAAGGCGCGCTTCGTGCGCGTGGGCGCCGACGCTCCGGCGACCGCCGACGACTGCCCGGGCCCTGGCCCCGGCGCCTCCCCCGAGCCGACCGCCACGCCGACCGCGACCGCGACGCCGACGCCGACCCCGACGCCGGCCGTCAAGGCGATGAAGCTGCGCGTCACGGTCGCGAAGACCCGGCTGCGGCGACTGCGGCGCACGCACCGCCTCGCCGTGACCGTGACGCCGAGCCGCGCCGCCGCCGTGCGCATCCGGCTGACGCTCGCCGGCCGGGAGCTTGTCCGGCCACGGACCGTCACCTATCGGACACGCGCCACCCGCACCACGCGCCTGCGCCTGTCGAAGGCGGGGCGCCGCCGGCTGCGCGGCGTCGAGCGCGCGACGCTGACCGTGAGCGTCACCGCCGTGCCGAGCCTGGGCGACCCGCTGACGGTGACGCGCAAGGTGCGTCTGCGCTAGGCGTCCTCGCCGGGCGACCCGGCGAGGTCACGCGCCGGGCTGCGTCTCTAGGCGTCCTCCTCGTCGGCGTCGGGCTTGGTGTCGCCGGAGCGCGACTCGTCGCCGCCGCCGTCCGCGTCCGCGCCCTCGGCGCCACCCTCGGCCTTGTCCGCGTCCTCGATGCCGGAGGGGTCGTCGGGTGCGTCGGGGTCGGTCGGGCCGCCCGGGATGGGGTCGCCCTTGAAGTCCTCCGGGTTGTCGACCTCCTGGCCCTTGACGGTCACCCGGCCGTCCTCGTAGTAGCGGACGTCGGACGGGCCGAGCTTGGCGGTCGGGCCCTCCTCCCAGGACTCGCTGGCGTCGCCGCCGCCGATCGTGCGGTACTTGGCGGGGCCGTCCGGCCAGTCCTCGAGCTTCTGGGGCGGGTTCTCCTCGACCTCCTCCATCTGCTTGTTGACCGCGTCGGAGTCCATCGTCTCCCGCTCGGACCCCGACTGGTCCTCCTTCTGAGCGTCCTCCTCGGACTCCTCGACCTGCGTCTCCTCGTCAGCCATGCCCTACTCCTCCCTCGTCGATAGTGCAGCGGTGGCCTCCTGGCGTGCCAGCGCGGCGCCGTCCTTGGGCGGCTCCGGCTCCTCGCGCACGGGCAGGAAGGGCTCCTTGTCGACCGGGCGCATGCCGGCCTCGATCTGGCGGCTGCGGGCCAGCTCCGCGTCCACCTCGGCGCCGAACAGCAGTGCCAGGTTCGCGATCCACAGCCAGGTCAGGAACAATGGCACGAACGCGAGCGTGCCGTAGGTCTTGTTGTAGGAGCCGAAGTTGGCCACGTAGAAGGCGAACAGCGCCGAGGCCAGCAGCAGGACCAGCAGCCCGACCCCGCCGCCGGGGGTCAGCCACCTGAACTTGGGCTGCTCGACGTTGGGCGCCGCCCAGTACAGCAGCGCGATCATGGCGATCACGATCAGCGCGAGGACCGGGAACTTCGCGTAGGCCCAGACGTCCACGGCCGTGGAGCCGAGGCCGATCACGTCGAAGACCGAGCGCGCGACGCTGCCGCTGGCCACGAACACGACCGCGGCCAGCGCGGAGACGACCAGGAAGACGACGGTGAGCCCGAGCTGGAGCGGCTTGAGCTTGACGAAGGGCCGGCCCTCCTCGACCTCGTAGATCGTGTTGGCGGCCTTGAAGAACGCGCCGACGTAGCCGGACGCCGACCAGATCGCGCCGAGCAGGCCGACCCCCAGCAGCGCACCGGCGCCACCGGAGTTCTTGACCACGCCCTCGATCGTCCCGCGCAGGGTGTCCACCGCGCTGGCGGGGCCGATGCGGCCGACCACGTCGAGCACCGCGTCAGAGGTCTGCGGGTACTGGCCGGCGACGCCCAGCAGCGCCACGAAGGCGAGCATGGCCGGGAAGACGGAGAGGACGGCGTAGTAGGTCAGCCCGGCCGCCGTGGTCATCATGTCGTCGGCGCGGAACTCGGCGACGGCCCGCTTGAAGGTGTCCTTCCAGCCGCCGGCCGAGACATCCGTCGGCGACTCGGGGGCCTCTCCCATGCCACCGGTGTACCCGCCCCGGCTTGCGCTGAACAACTCGTACGAACGTCCATAGCGGCGTCTGGACACCCGTCCAGAAATCGGCCGGCCGTGCGGGACGCATCCGCCCCCGTCCCGATCGGAAGAGGGTGCCCGCCCGTCCCAAGTTCCCGGCGGCAGCGCTTCTCGCGGCGCTCGCCCTGCTCCTCATCTGCTCCATGCCCGCCGACGCGTCCGCGCGCTCGCATCGTCACCATGGCCACGACAAGCACCGCAAGGTCGCTCGCTGGACCCATGGCAAGGCCAAGCACCGCACCGTCGTCAAGGCGCCCGGCATCGTGAAGCCCGCCGGCACCACCGCCAACGCCGCCACCAGCACGGGCGACCCGAAGTTCGGCGTCTTCACCGACGGCGCGCCCTACGACGGCGACGTCGCCTCCGTGGACGCACTGCAGAGCCGCCTCGGCCGCCACATCGACATCGTCAACTGGTACCAGAGCTGGACCCCCGGCAGCTGGGCCGCCGACTTCCACGCCGACGTGGTCGGTGCGGTCACCGGGTCCGGGCGCACCCCGCTGCTGACCTGGGAGCCGTGGGATCCGAGCCAGGGCGCCGACCAGCCGCAGTTCCGCCTGCGCAAGATCGCCGACGGCGCCTTCGACCGCTACATCGCCTCCTGGGCGGACGCGCTGGCGGCGACCGGCTCGGAGGTCTACCTGCGGCCGATGCACGAGATGAACGGCGACTGGTACCCGTGGGGCGCGACGGTCGGCGACAACACGCCGGCCCTCTACATCAAGGCGTGGCGCCACCTGCACGACGTCTTCGCCGCCCACGGCGCGACCAACGTCAAGTTCGTGTGGTGCCCGCTGCCGAGCAGCTCCGCCGGCGCCGCCCCGCTGGAGGCCTACTACCCCGGTGCCGACTACGTCGACGTCCTCTCCCTGGACGGCTACAACTGGGGCTCCGAGCACGCGGACTTCGGCGGATGGCAGTCCTTCGGCCAGGTCTTCGGCGACGCCTACCGGCGCCTGACCAAGCTCGGCTCGCAGCCGATCTGGTTCGCCGAGGTCGGCTCCGCCCCCACCGGCGGCGACAAGGCCGCCTGGGTCAAGGACATGTGGAAGACCGCCCGCACGATGCCGCGCCTCAAGGCCCTGGTCTGGTTCGACCAGGACAAGGAGGAGGACTGGCGCGCGCTGCCGGTCGCCTCCGCCTTCAAGGCCGGCTAGTCCGGAGCGCGCTCGGTGCGCAGCGGGCGGCTCAGGCGCGCCTGGCGCCCGTCGCGGCTGAGCGTGCGCCGGGTGGCCTGGCTGAGCCGGAAGTTCGCGTCGGGGGTGTCGGCGTCGAACCACACCACGGCCTTGACCGCGGGCATGCGGCGGATGTCGGACAGCGCCGTGCGCAGCCAGGCGGCCTGGTCGTCCGAGTGGATGCTCGACCCGATCTCGGAGAGCATGACCGGCTTGTGGAACCCCTCGATCTGGTCCACGGACGGCGCGAAGGTGTCGCGGAAGCCGCGCTCGGTCGTCCACGGGCTCTCCGGGCCCCAGTTGAAGCCCGAGAGGCCGACCCAGTCGACGTACTGGTTTCCCGGGTAGTAGCGCTTCATCTCGGCCAGGGAGGTCGGCTGGCCGCCGGCCAGCGTGTCCGTCGAGAACACCCACGAGACGTTGGTGGCGCCGTGCGCGTCGAAGATGCGGTGCACGTGGCGGAAGGCGCGCTTGTAGTCGGCCGGCGTGTTGCCGTTGCCGTTGGCCTGCCACGGGTACCAGGACCCGTTCATCTCGTGCATGAAGCGGATGATCAGCGGGTGACGCAGGCGGGCGGCGTCGCGGCCCCAGCGGTTCAGGAAGCGGTCGTACTTGCCGTTGGCGATGTCGTCCAGCAGCCCGGGGTGCTGGGTCCCCTGCGTGACCGAGTTCTTCGGCTTACGCCACGGCTCCCAGGTGATCATGGGGACGGCGCCCTTCGCGGTGACCTCGTTGGCCCAGTCGAGGCTCAGGTAGCGGTCCTTGCCCCACCACTGCTGGAAGCGGTGCAGGATGCGAAGGCGGGTGCTCCCGTAGCGGCGCGTGGAGATGCCGTAGCGGCTCGCGAAGGCGACCGCGGGCTCGTAGACGCCGAGGTAGGCGCCGCGCTTGGGCGGCAGCAGCTTGCGGCGCGGCGGCAGCGGGCGCGGGGCCGCCTCCGAGCTCGCCTGGCCCGTGACCGGCACGGTGGCGGACGCGAGCTGCAGCGGAGAGGCGCCCGGGAACGGCGACCAGATGGCCAAGAGCGCGACGACGGCGCCGACCGCGACGGGGGCGGTGAAGGCGATGCGCGTCGACTGCGCGGTGTCCCACTTGAGCGAGAGCATGCTGTTCTGGGTGCCGAGCGAGGCGGCCATGGCCAGGGCCCAGCCGACCGCCGCCCACTCGATGCTGTCGCTGGTCCCCAGCTCGACGCCGACGGAGATCAGCAGCAGCGCGAACAGCGCGTGCTGGACGAGGGTGATGTGGTTGACCGTCGCCTGGTGGGACTTGCGGGTGACGCCGCTGAAGGCCTTGGCGCGGCGCTTGGGCGACATGCGCGCCGCCCGCCACGCCGCCAGCGCGAAGACGGGCGCCAGGAACGACTGCATCTGGATCAGCCGCAAGGCGCCGCGCCAGCCCGCGAACGCGATCAGCATGCCCATCAGCGGGACGCCGAAGGCGGCCACGTGCAGCAGGTAGTTGGGCGTCGAGGTGTGCCCGAGCACCCGCACGCCGAGCAGCAGCGACAGGGGCGGGCTGATCAGGTAGAGCATCTGGAAGGACGTCGTCAGGTAGTAGACGCCGGTGGTCTGCGCGTAGTGCAAACGCTGACGCGTGGTGAGCCCCTGCTTGCGGAACGGGCTGTCGTAGAAGAACAGGCGCAGGCTGTCGGTGGCCCAGCGCAGGCGCTGGGCGGCGAGCTCGGCGGCGGTGCCCGGCGCGGTCCCGGTGGTGACGGGACGCGGGACGTACACGCTCTGCCAGCCGCGGGCGTGCAGCTGGTAGCTCGTGTGGAGATCCTCGACGAGGTTCCACTCGCTGAAGCCGCCGATGTCGTCGATCGCCTCGCGCCGGTAGATGACGCCGTTGCCGCAGCTGAAGGCGGCGTTGTCGGCGTCCTTGGCGGGCTGGATGACGCCGTAGAAGAACGCCTCCGTGTTGCCCAGCCAGTCGTAGGCGTCGATGCGGAAGTCCTGGCGGGTGGCGACGAAGGCGACGCGCGGATGGAAGTGGCCGAGCAGGTCGTCGCCGAGGTCGGGCCGGGCGAGGTGGTCGGCGTCGATGACGGCGACGAACTCGCCGCGCGTGTGACGCAGGGCGTGGTTGAGGTTGCCTGCCTTGCCGCGGGCGCCGTCGATGCGCGTGAAGCAGGGGACGCCGTAGCGATGGGCCAGCGCCTCGATGTCCTCCCAGCCGTCCATCCGGGCCAGGCGCCCGTCGTTGCACAGGTAGGTGGTGTGCGGGTAGTCGATGTCGAGCGCGGCCTGGAGCGTCGCCTCGACCATCTCGACGTCCTCGCCGCAGACGGTGATGAGCACGTCGAGCGTGCCGCGCGGCGGCGGCGCCCAGCGGCGCGGCCGCGGCGTCCACATCAGCGGGACGGCGCTCGCCAGCGTCCCGAAGGTCAGGAACTCGGCGACGAAGAACAGCCAGCCGATCGGCCCGACCTCGTCGAGCTGGAACGCCCGCC
This sequence comes from uncultured Solirubrobacteraceae bacterium, assembly GCA_964242305.1. Lineage (GTDB taxonomy): Bacteria > Actinomycetota > Thermoleophilia > Solirubrobacterales > Solirubrobacteraceae > DATLGB01. The sequence goes on along the minus strand of CAXTBB010000065.1, from coordinate 4,959 downwards.
AGGTCAGGTAGTAGACGCCGCCGGCCATGGCGACGAGCGCGGCGATCCGCGCGACCTGGACGCGGCGCGGGTCGACGTAGCCGGGGAAGCGCTGGTCGCTACCGGCCACGGACGACGTCCAGCTGGACGGGGTAGCTGCCGCCGAAGTGGTGCTCGGACGCGACGGTCGCGCGCTCTCCGCCGGCGGCGGTGCGCAGCTGGGTGTAGTCGACGGGCGGAGAGGACACGATCAGGACCCGGTGGCCGCGGTCCAGAGCGCGGCGGGCGGCCGGCGAGCGCAGGGCGTCCTGAGCGGAGAAGTAGCCCTTCGGCGTCGGCGCGCCGGCGGGCAGCTCGCGCTCGTAGAAGTCCATGGCGTCCTCGAAGGCCATGTTCTCGAGGCCGACGACGACGTCGCCGTGCCGCCACTTCTGTCCGGCCATCGCGAACGCCGAGCGGGTGTCGGGCCACTGGCCGTGCGGCGTCTGCGCGGCGGCGACGCCGATCAGCCCGGCCAGCACGGCGAGCACCATCAGCGTGCGGCCCAGCGGCTTCGGTACGCGCAGGGCGACGGTGGCCAGGACCACCAGCATGAACGGCGACGCGACGGCCGTGTAGCGGGTGAGTGCGAGCGGCTGCATGAAGGAGCTGACCAGCAGCACCACGACCAGCGGCAGGACGCAGGCGCCGACCAGCATCCAGCGGGCGGGGAGCTTGCGGAAGCGGTCGGCGAAGGCGAGCAGGGCGACCGCGTCGGCCAGCGCGATCAGCCCGAGCTCGTAGGTCAGCGCCATCCCGCCCAGCGCGCGGCCGTCGAACGGCGTCGCGAACAGCCGCAGCAGCCCGATCGAGGTGATCTTCGCGTACGCGTCCGCCTGGGCGTTGTGGTGGCCGGCGGCGAGCTGGGTCTGCAGCAGCGGCAGCAGGATCAGGAACGGGATCAGCGCGGCGGCGCCGACGGCGAGCCGCGCCGGCAGCGGGACCTGGCGCTGGGTGAGCAGCCACAGCGAGAGCGGCAGCAGCACGAGCAGGGCCGTGTAGTGCAGCAGGACGGAGGTCGCGGCGGCGCCGACGGCCAGCGCGAGCCAGCGCCGCTGCGCCGGCTCCTGGGTCAATCGGATCGTCGCGGCGGCCGCGATCGTCACCGCCAGCATCACGAAGACATAGGCGCGGACCTCCTGCGCGTACTGCAGCGCCAGCGGGCTGAGCGCGGCCAGCAGGCCGGCGAGGACGCCCGCCTGGCGCCCGGCGACCAGCGTCCCCAGCCAGCTGACGGCGCCGATCAGGGCGATGCCCGCGAAGGCCGAGGGCAGCCGCAGCGCCAGCTCGGAGTCCGCCCCGGTGAGGGCGATCCAGACGTGCAGGATCACGTAGTACAGCGGCGGCGTGACCTCCGCCTGCTGGACGGCGTCCTTGATCCCGGCGATGCCGTGGCTGGACGCGTTCCAGCTGAACGTCTCGTCGATGAACAGGCTCGAGCGGCCGAGGCCGGCGAGGATGATCAGCGCGCCGAGGCCGAGCACCGCGGCGTAGGGCAGCCACGGTCGTTCGCGTGCCTTCTCGGGCAGCGTGGGGACGCGGTCGGAGGACCGCAGGGCGCGGGTGTCGGTTACGGCGGTGCTCATCGCGTTCCGTGCCTGAACAGCGACGACCGGATCCGTCCGGGCCCCCGGCCGCCAGGCAGACGGGTGAGCCTACCCGCTGGGTTCCATAAAGAGGCCGACTAGCGGCCAGCGATGCGGTCGGCCAGGGTCGCCAGCCGCGACGGTCGCTGCGTGCGCTCCTCGACGGCGTCCGCCGCTCTGTAGAGCCCGTAGACCGCGTGCACACCCACGTAGCGGAGGGGTTCCGGCTCCCATTTCTTGGGGGCGTGGCGGGCCCACGGCGCGCGTGTCAGGGAGCTGTCCTCACCGAGGATGAGATCCCGCAACGTGCGGCCGGCGAGGTTGGCGGTGGAGACGCCGTCGCCGACGTAGCCGCCGGCGGTGGCGACGTGGCCGGTGACCGTGACGGCCGGGCACCAGTCCCTCGATACGCCGAGGACGCCGCCCCAGGCGTGGTCGATCTGCGGGTCGATCCCGAACATCTGCCGCACCCTCCGGGTCAGCTCCGCGACGGTGGCCCGGTGGATCTCCCCGTTGACGTCGGTCCTCGAGCCGTAGCGGTACGGCTTGCCGCGGCCGCCGATGGCGATGCGGCCGTCGGCGGTGCGCTGGAGGTAGACGAAGGTGTGTGCGGCATCTCTCAGAGTCATGCCGTCCTGCCACCTCCGGTCGCCGAGGGGCGCGGTCACGATCATCGACGAGTTCATCGGGATCAGCCGGCGCGGCGTCAGGGCGTGCGAGTAGCCCTCCGTGGCCAGCACCGTCCATCGCGACGTGACGTCAGCCGGCCACGGCGTGTCCTCGTAGATCTCGACGCCGATGCGCTCGCAGGCGCCGGCGAGGCCGCGGACGAGCTTGGCCGGGTGCACGCGGGCGCAGTGCGGGGTGAAGACGCCGCCGCGGGCGCCCTCGACGTCGACGAGGTCGGCGACGCCGGTCTCCCGCCAGTCCTCCTCCCCGAACCCCCACGACCGCTGCCAGGCCAGCCGCTCCCGCAGCCGCGCGAGGGCCGGCTGGGACCGCGCTACGTCGAGCGAACCGCCGACGACGAGGTCGCAGTCCACGCCTTCTTCCGTGCAGAAGCGGGCCACCTCGGTGACCGAGGCGAACATCTCCCGCTGCGCTTGCACGACGGCGTCGCGGCCGAACTCGGCGGCCCAGCGCTCCCGCGACCCGGCGAGCAGCCCGCTCAGCCAGCCCCCGTTGCGCCCGCTCGCGCCGAACCCGCAGAACTGCTTCTCGAGCACGACGACGCGGAGCGCGGGCGACGCCCGCTTGAGGTACCACGCCGTCCACAGCCCCGTGTAGCCGCCGCCGACGATGGCGACGTCGCACTCCAGGCGCCCGTCGAGCGCCGGGCGACGGGCGGGCGCGCCGATGTCCGCCCACCAGAACGAGGTGTCGCCGTTGATCACCGCATCGACATCTAAGCGGTGCCGAAGTCGTACTTGCGCAGGTCGAGGTACAGGAACGTCTCCGACGCCGTCACGCCCTCGAGGGCGCGGATGCGGTTCATGATCCCCAGCAGCTCGCGCCGGTCCTTCGCCACCACCTCCACGATCAGGTCGAAGCGGCCGGCGACGACGACCACGTAGACCGCCTCCTCCCACGTGCTGAGCTCGTCGGCGACCGGCTCCGGCGGCCCGTGGACGGACAGGCCGAGCATCGCCGTGGCGTCGTAGCCGAGCGCCATCGGGTTGGTCACCGCCGTCACCGCCAGGACGTTGCCGTCGACCAGCCGCGCGTAGCGGTTGCGCAGCGTCGCCTCGGAGACGCCGAGCCGGTCGGCCAGGCGCCGGAAGGGCGCCCGGCCGTTCTCCCGCAACGCGGCGATCAGGCGATCGTCCAGGTCATCGAGGACGACCGCCGCCGGACGCGTCAGTTGAGCTTCGCCCACGCCTCCTCCAGGGCCGTGCCCAGGATGTCGGTCATCTCGTCGAACTGCTCCTGCTCGGCGACGAGCGGCGGCGACAGCTGCACGACCGGGTCGCCGCGGTCGTCGGCGCGGCAGATCAGGCCCTTCTGCATCAGGCGCGGCGACAGGAAGTCGCGCAACACCATCTCGGACTCCTCGTCGGAGAAGCCTGCCTTGGTCTCCTTGTCGCGCACGAGCTCGAGCGCGGCGAAGAAGCCCTCGCCGCGGACGTCGCCGACGATCGGCAGCTCGCGCAGCTCGTTGAGCTTGGCGATGAAGTCCGGGCCAGTCTCGGCGACATGCTCGACGATGCCCTCGCGCTTCATGATCTCGAGGTTCTTCAGGGCGATCGCGCACATGACGGGATGGCCGCCGAAGGTCACGCCGTGGCTGAACATGTTGGTCCCGGTCGCGAAGGGCTCCATCATGCGGTCGGTGGCGATGACCGCGCCGATCGGCGCGTAGGCCGAGGAGAGGCCCTTGGCGCACGTGATCATGTCCGGGCGGATGTCGTACTTCTCCGAGCCGAACCAGGCGCCGAGCCGGCCATAGCCGTTGATGACCTCGTCGCAGCAGAGCAGGATGCCGTGGTCGTCGCAGATCTGGCGGACGCCCTGGAAGTAGCCCTTCGGCGGGGCGAAGACGCCGCCGGCGTTCTGGACCGGCTCCATGATCACCATGGCGACCGTGGTCGGGTCGAGCGCCTCCAGCGTGTGCAGGAGGTCGTCGAGCAGGAAGGCCGTGAACTCCTCCTCCGTCTCCCCCTCCGGCCGGTGGTAGCGGTTGGTGTTGCGGCAGTGGCCGACCTCGGGGACGAGCGGCTCGAACGGCGTGCGCAGCGCGCCGATCCCGTTGATGGACAGCGCGCCCATCGTGGTGCCGTGGTAGGCCACGTTGCGGCTGACGGCCTTCCAGCGCCGCTCGCCGTTGGCGTGGTGCCACTGGCGGGCGAGCTTCCAGGCCGACTCGACGGCCTCCGAGCCGCCCGAGACGAAGAAGACGCGGTTGAGGTCGCCCGGGGCGAGCTCGGCGATCTCCTGCGCGAGCTCGATCGAGCGCGGGTGGGCGTAGCTCCAGTTGGTGTAGAAGGGGAGCTCCTTCATCTGCTCCAGCGCGGCCTCGCCGATCTCCTCGCCGTACGAGTAGCCGATCTGGACGGCGAACAGGCCGGCCAGTCCGTCGAGGTAGCGCTTGCCGTCGACATCCGTCAGGTAACACCCGTCGCCGCTCACGATGATCGGGAGTCCCTCGCCCTTCGCGGAGGACATCCGGGTGAAGTGCAGCCAAAGGTGATCTTCGGCGGCTTGGCGGAGCGCCGGTGGTGAATTGCGCAGCATCGGGCCGGTCATGCTGCGCAAAGTATCAGCCAGAGGGCGCCCTGGCAACGCGATGCGCAGAAATCAGCCCTTGAGCTTGGTCTTCTTGCTCGTGGTGCGCGAGCCGATCGTCGCCTTCACCGTC
>CAXTBB010000064.1:13899-16951 GCA_964242305.1 uncultured Solirubrobacteraceae bacterium | reverse complement strand
AGCTGGTAGGTCACGCCGGGGTAGAAGCCGCGGACCTCGTCGGGCGACAGCTCGGACAGGTGCGCGGGGATGACGCCCCAGGCGCCCTGGACGAAGAGCTGCATCAGAAACGCGCCGATCGTGATCGTGCCCAGCGTCGGCGACAGCGCGAACAGCGGCACGACCGGCAGCGCCAGGACCGCGCACAGGATGATCGTCTTGCGGCGCCCGAAGTGCTGCGAGAGCGCGCCGAAGTACATGCCGCCGAGGATCGCGCCGGCGTTGTAGATCAGGGCGACGATCACCGTCGTGGTGCTGGACGCGCCGAAGTCGTCCTCCAGGAAGGTCGGGAAGAAGTCCTGGGTCCCGTGCGACATGAAGTTGAAGGCCCCCATGAGCAGGATCAGATAGGCGAAGCGCTTGAGCACGTCCTTCTTGAGGAACACGTCGCGGAAGCCGACGTGCGTCTGCTGCTGGCGTTCGTGCGAGGCCTGCCACACCTCGGACTCCTGCACGCGCATGCGGATGAAGAGCGCCAGCACGGCGGGCAGCGCGGCGGCCACGAACAGGCCGCGCCAGCCGAACGTCGGCGTGATCGCGAAGAAGGCCAGCGCCGCGAAGAAGTAGCCGATCGGGTAGCCCTGCTGGAGGACGCCGGAGAAGAAGCCGCGCTTCTCGACGGGGATCTTCTCCATCGCCAGCGAGGCGCCCAGGCCCCATTCGCCGCCCATGCCGAACCCGTACAGCGCGCGCATGACCAGCAGCACGGTCAGCGACGGCGAGAACGCGGTCAGGAAGCCGACCGTCGAGTAGAAGAGCACGCAGCACAGCAGCGGGATGCGCCGGCCCTTGCGGTCGGCCCAGTAGCCGAAGAAGGCCGCGCCGAGCGGCCGGGCGGCCAGCGTGAGCGTCGTCGCGATCGCCACGTGCGTCTTGGACGTGTCGAAGTCCTTGGCCACGTCCGTGAGGACGAAGACGAGCAGGAAGTAGTCGAAGGCATCCATCGCCCAGCCCAGCCAGCTGGCGACGAAGGCGTTGCGCTGATCAGAGGTCAGGCCGCGCGCCTGCTCCCGCACCATCCCGATTCCGTACATGCCGGCCGGTGCTTCCCGGCCTTGCATGATTTGTAACTAGCGGTTGCCGAACAGGTTCAGCAGCGAGAGGAAGATGTTGACGATGGAGACGAAGATGCCGGTGGCGAGCCAGATCGCGTCGTCCTCGCCGCCGTGCTTGCGCAGGTAGTTGAAGTCGACCACGATCAGGACGGCGGAGATGCCGCCGATCGCCAGCGAGAGGATCGGGTTGCCGCCGCCCCCGGCGAGCACGATCACCAGCGAGACGATCACGAGCCCGAAGACGACCATGGACAGCGGGCGCATCCAGCTCGCGAGGTCCTTGGAGAGCATGAAGCCGCCGGCGCCGGCGCCGAGCACGATCAGGGCGGTGCCGCCCGCGGCCTGCGTCAGTGCGGTGCTGTCGGCCGACGCGTAGTAGCTGAGCACCGGGCCAAGGCCGAGGCCGATCATCAGCGCGATGCCGAACAGCCACGCCATCGCGATCGGGCCGACCCGCAGCGTCTTGCCCGCGAAGGAGGCGGCGATCAGCATGCCGAAGCCGGCGAAGGAGCAGATGCGCGCGGTGCCGAACGCGAGGTCGCGGCCGACGTAGCTGCCGATGGCGAGGAAGCCGATCGCGATGGCGACCAGGAACATCACCTGCCCGAGCAGTTGCTGGGTGGAGATGGCGCCGGCTCGTGTCTCCGCGAAACTGTCGCCGAAGGGGGAGGTGCGCGTGTCGGGCATAGCACTGAGTTTAGGCTGCCGCCCATGAGCGAAGACGAGCTGTTCGGCCAGGAGCACGTGCAGGCCTACATCGACACGGACGGCGAGCGCGGGTACGCGTGGCGCGGCACGCAGTGCCTGCTGCTGACCACCACCGGCCGCAAGTCGGGGCAGCCGCGGATCATGCCGCTGATCTTCGCGCCCGACGGCGACGCGCAGGTGATCGTCGCCTCCAAGGGCGGCGCGCCCGAGCACCCCGCCTGGTACCTGAACCTGCGCGACGACCCCGAGGTCGAGGTGCAGGTCAAGGGCGACCGTTTCGCGGCGACCGCGCGCGACGCGGAGGGCGATGAGCGCGACCGCCTATGGCAGGTCATGGTCGGGGAGTGGCCCGCCTACGACGAGTACCAGGCCAAGACGGACCGCCAGATCCCGGTCGTCGTCCTCGAGCGCGCCTAAGTGGCGACCGCCCTCGTCACGGGGTTCCCCGGCTTCATCGGCCGGCGCCTCGTCCGCACCCTCCTGAGCGAGGGCCACGACGTCGTCGCCCTGGTCGAGCCGCGCATGCTCGACGCGGCCCGCGGGCTCGGCATCGACGGCGTCGAGGTCGTCGCCGGCGACATCACCCAGCGCCGCCTCGGCCTCGACGGCGCCGCCTGGGACCGGCTGACCGGCTCGGTCACCCACGTCTTCCACCTCGCCGCGATCTACGACCTCGCCGTCCCCGACGCGCTCGCCCAGCGCGTCAACGTCGAGGGGACGGGCAACGTGCTCGAGCTGTGCCTGGCCGCGACGAACCTCGAGCGCCTCGCCTACGTCAGCACCGCCTACGTCGCCGGCGACCGGCACGGCGTCGTCTACGAGCACGAGCTGGCGCTCGGCCAGGGCTTCAAGAACCACTACGAGGCGACGAAGTTCCAGGCCGAGGTGTGGGTGCGCGAGCTGATGGACCGCGTCCCCACCACCATCCTGCGCCCGGCCATCGTGGTGGGCGACTCGCAGACGGGGGAGACGGAGAAGTTCGACGGCCCGTACTACCTGCTGCGCACGATCGCGGTGTCCGAGCGCTACGGTCGGCCGGTGATGCAGTTCGGCGCGTCGTCGGCGCCGTTCAACGTCGTCCCGGTCGACTTCGTGGTCGCCGCGATCGCCGCGGCCGCGTTCCTGCCCGAGGCCGAGGGGGAGACGCTGCACCTGGTCGACCCGGAGCCGGTGACGTCCTCCGAGCTGCTGGCGACGCTCTCGCAGGCCTACGCCGGCCGCGCGCCCAAGGGCAAGATCCCGCCGAAGCT
>CAXTBB010000064.1:0-13889 GCA_964242305.1 uncultured Solirubrobacteraceae bacterium | reverse complement strand
TGCGCTCGGGGCGGATGCGCACCCTGTTCGGCGGCGCGCCGCGCGAGTCGATCGCCTATCTCAACCACGCCGTCGCCTTCGACACGCGCCGCGCGGTCGACGTGCTCGGCCCCCACGACCTCGCGCCGCCGCGCTTCACCACCTACGTGGAGCACATGGTGCGCTACTTCAAGGCCAACGAGGCGCGCGCCTGAGCCGCCGGCTGGTCGCCGTCTACGCCGGCGGGGCGGCCGGGACACTCGCCCGCGCCGGCGTCGCGGAGGGGATCGGCTCCCCGTGGGCGACGCTCCTGGTCAACGTGATCGGGGCGGCGCTGCTCGGCTACGTGGTGGTGGCGCTGCCGGAGCGCCGGCCGCTGCTGGGGACGGGCTTCTGCGGCGGCCTGACCACGTTCTCGACGCTCCAGCTCGAGGCGCTCGAGCTCGGGACGCTCGACGCCGTCGCCTACCTCGCGGCCAGCGCCCTGCTCGGCTGGCTGGCCGTGCTGGCCGGGAAGCGGCTGGCGGCGTGATGGTCTGGGTCGGCATCGCGCTGCTGGGCGGCCTCGGCGCGGTGCTGCGCGACACGATCGAGCGCCGCAGCACGCTGCTGGTCGTCAACCTGATCGGGTGCGCCGTGCTCGGCGCCATCTCCGGCGTCACCGGCGACGCTCGCATGCTGATCGGCACGGGCTTCCTCGGCGCGCTGACCTCCTTCAGCGGCTGGGCGCTCGAGAACCGCCGCCACGCCGTCCTGCATCTGCTCCTCGCCCTGCTGGTGACCGCGGTGGCTAGGGCACTTCTCGGACCATGATCAGGCTCGTCGCGCCGGGGGTTCCGGTGCGGCGGCCCGCGGTGAGGACGACGCTGGCGCCGCTGGGCAGTTCGGCCACCGCCTGCGCGCACACGAGCGCGTCCTCGATCAGGTCGTCGACGCTCTCGGCGATCTTCATGCGGCCGACGACCACGCCCCACTCGAGCGCGAGCTGGTTGCCGACCTGCTCGTCGTGGACGAGCGCGACGATCGGGCGCGCGGGGCGGTACTTCGAGCACGCCCGCGCCCCGCCGCCGGTCGCGCTGGGGATGACGAGGGCGGCAACGTCGAGGTCGTCGGCGAGCAGCACGGCCGAGTGCAGGACGGAGGCGGCGGCCGTGTCGTGGTCCTCGATCCGGCAGCGGCCGTGGATGACCGGCGAGGCCTCGGCGGCGTGCGCGATCTCGGCCATGGCGCGCACCGAGTCGACCGGGAACTCGCCCACCCCGGTCTCCGCCGACAGCATCACCGCGCTGGTGCCGTCGATCACCGCGTTGGCGACGTCGGCCGCCTCGGCGCGGGTCGGCTCGGGCGCGTGGATCATCGACTCGAGCATCTGCGTCGCCGTGATCACCGTCTTGCCGCGCTGCGTGGCGCGGTAGATGGCGTCCTTCTGCATGAGCGGGACGCGGGCGACGCCGGCCTCGACGCCGTAGTCGCCGCGCGCGATCATGATCCCGTCGGCGACGCTGATGATCTCGTCGAGCTGCTCGTAGGCCTCGACCTTCTCGATCTTGGCGATCGTGCGGGCGCGGCTGCCGTGGTCGCGCAGGCGCTGGGTGAGGTCGGCGACGTCGGCGGCGCTGCGCACGAAGCTGAGCGCCACGAAGTCCGCCTCGCACTCAGCGGCCAGGGCCAGGTCGGCGATGTCCTTGTCGGTCAGCGCCGGGAGGTTCGGCCGGGCGTAGGTGACGTTGAAGCCCTTGCGCGAGGACAGGGGACCGGCGTTGAGCGCGCGGGCACGGACGCGGCCGTCGGCGATGTCCTCGACGGCGAAGCGCGGCAGCCCGTCGCCGATGACGATCTGGGAGCGCTCCGTGACGAGGCTGACGAAATCGGGGAAGTCGACCACCACGTCGCCCGGCCGCGCGGCCTGCGCGGTACCGGCGAAGGTGACCGCGTCGCCGGCGGCGATCAGGCGCGTCTCGGTGCCGGCCGAGAGGCGCAGCTTCGGTCCCTGCAGGTCGAAGAGGACGCCGAGCGGGCGGCCGGACCGACCTGCCGCCGCGCGCGCGCCGGCGCAGCGCGCGCGCTGCTCGTCCGCCGTCCCGTGCGAGCAGTTGATGCGCACGACGTCGACGCCCGCCGCCACCACCGCGTCGAGCGTCTCCGGCGCCTCGGTGGCGGGGCCGAGGGTGGCGACGATCTTCGTCTGGCGCAGGGTCATGGGCGACCGATCATCCCAGATGCGCGAAGTACGGCCACAGGCTCAAGTCGAAACCGACGTCGAAGGTGAGCATCGCCCTGACCTCCGGCTCGAGCTCGGCGCGCAGCGACGCCTCCATGTCCGGCCACAGCGGGGTCGGGACGGGGACGGGACGGCTGAGCGCGCGGCGCAGCGGCTGGAAGTTGACGCTCGGCGGCAGCCCGAAGGGGCGCAGCAGCCGGGCGTGCTCGACGGGCGAGTCGTCGGTGCGCGGCGGCTTGGTCCGCAACGCGCGGGGGACGAAGTCGTCGTCGACCTCGAGGAAGCGCAGCGTCCGCTTGAACTCGCCGACGGGGTCGCGCAGCAGCTGCTCGAGCTGGAGGACGAGGATGCGCTCGCGGTCGTAGTACTGCGTGAGCGTGCGCAGCTGGGAGCCGAAGCGGCCGCGATGGACCTCCTCGGCCATGTAGACCGGGTCGTGGCGCTGGCGGTACTTGTGCCACTGGCGGCGCTTGCCGCGGCGGTAGGCGAGGCTGCGCTCGTAGATCCCGACGGGGTCGCGCAGGATCATCAGCAGCTTGGCGTCGGGGGCGGCGCGCTGGATCAGCGGCGGCGCCCAGACGTCGTAGGAGTAGCGGTTGGAGAACTCGCCGGCGATCTGTCCGGGGCGGCGGCGGAAGCGCGTGTAGTAGCTCGCCACGTCCGCGTCCGTCATCGGCCGCGCGCAGAACTCCTCGAAGAAGTAGAGGTCGAAGCGCCGGCCCCGCGGGCCGCGGATGCGCGGGTGCTTGGTGAGGTTGCGCATCCACCACTCGGTGCCGGCCAGGTAGGTGCCGACGCCGATGAAGTCGGGGGGTCCGGTCCTAGCGGGCAACGGTGGGCCAGAGGTCGAGGTCGAGGTCGGGGACGAGCTCCTTGAGCAGCGCGACCTCGGGGTCGAAGGTGAGGCGCAGGCCCTCGACGAGGTCGGGCCACAGCGGCGTCTTCCCCGACGCCATCGACTGCCCGCGCAGGCTGGCGACGTCGTCGGGGACGTGGTCGTCGACCCCAAGGTGCGCGAGCGTGCGGCGGTACTCGCCGACGGGGTCCAGCACGCAGCGCTCGTACTGGAGGACGAGCACCTGCTCGGGCGTGAAGATCTCGCGGATGCGGTTCATCTGCGTCCCGTAGCGGCCGCGCTCGATCGCGTCGGAGGCGATCAGCTCCGGCCGCCGGTAGGCGCCGCGCTGGGCGCGGTGCAGGATGCCGGAGCGGTAGCGCTCGATCGGGTCGCGCAGCAGGACGAGGATCCTCGCGTCCGGCGCGGCGCGCTTGATCAGCCGCAGCGCCCACACGTCGCCCATGTAGCGCGGCGTCCACTCCCCGCAGATCTCGCCGCGCCGGCGCCGGAACAGTTCGGCGTACTCGGCCACGTGGGCCTCCGTCATCTCCTCCGCCCCGAAGCGGTCGAAGAAGTGCAGCTCCTTGCGCCGCCCCCTCGGCGCGCGGATCTGCGGGTGGCTGAGCAGCAGCTCGAACCACCACGTCGTGCCGCTGCGCTGGGCGCCCACGCCGACGAACTCGGGCGCGCCGGTGCGGTTCTTGCCAGGGCCCTTGGGCATCGGCGGGTGAGGGTAGAGTCGCGCCCGGCATGGAGCAGCCCGCCCTTCCCGGCACGGTCAAGACGCGCCGCTTCGTGCCGCACTTCCACTACGAGCTGCTCGCGTGCGGGATGGTCGGCCACGAGCTGCTGGCCACGGACGCGAAGCGGCTGCGCGAGCAGGACGCGGTGATCGCCCGCGACGCCGACGGCCTGCGCTGGCACCGCTGCCTGCGCTGCGACTCGTGGCTGCCGCTGGAGCCGCCGGCCGCGCCGACGCGGGAGTTCCCGCCCGATCGCGAGCAGGTCGCGGTCCCGCTGCGCGGACGGGCGCTGCGCGACAAGATCGTCCTGCGGCTGATCGCGATCGACCGCGCCGTCCACTTCGTCCTGCTGGCGATCCTGGCCGGCGTCATCTTCGCCTTCACCAACAACCGCGAGGCGCTGCGCGAGCCGGTCTACAAGGTGCTGTCGGACCTGCAGAACGGCTTCGGCAAGGTCGACGGCAAGCACGGGATCCTCGACCGCATCCGCCACCTGTTCTCGATCCAGTCGGGCACGCTGACCAAGGTCGGGTTCGTGGTGACGGCGTACGCGATCATCGAGGGCGTCGAGGCGGTCGGCCTGTGGTGGCAGAAGCGCTGGGCGGAGTACCTGACGCTGGTCGCCACCGCCGCCTTCCTGCCGCTGGAGGTCTACGAGATCGTCGAGAAGCGGTCGCCGCTGAAGATCCTCACCTTCCTGGTCAACCTCGCGGTCGTCGTCTATCTGCTGTTCGCCAAGCGCCTGTTCGGCCTGCGCGGCGGCGCCAAGGCCGAGCACGCCGCCCGCGAGGCCGACGCCGGCTGGGCCGCGGTCGAGCGCGCCACGCCCGGCTCCTTCCCCACCTAGCGGTGCTCCGGCGGCGTCGACGCGACGAGTCGCCACAGCGGGTCGGGCGTGGGCGCGAGCTCGAGCGTCCACGTCACCGCGATCAGGCGGTCGACCAGGTCGCCGCCGTAGGCGAGCGCCCCGTCGTCGGCGACCAGGAACAGGGCGCCCCGGACGCGGACGGCGACGGTCAGGCGAGGGTCCGCGATCTCATCCGGCTGCCAGTCGGCGAGCCGGAGGTCGCGGGCACGGACGTGCAGCCCGTCGAGGCGGAGGAGCGCCTCGACGGCGTCAGGCGCGGCCAGCCGGGCCAGTGCGCCGGGCTCGTCGAGCGTGGCCAGCTCCCACGCCTCGACGAGCCGGACCAAAACGGCGTCGACGGCGCCGCGGTCCCAGCGACCGTCGATCACGGCGATGTCATCCAGGGACCCGCCCGGAACGGGGCCGGGCGCCCGGTCGGCCTGCGCGAGCTCGCGGACGCTCTGCTCGTGCAGGCGCTCCGTGTCCTCCGAGGCGTCGGCGATCGTACGCTGGTGCCGCACCGCGTCGACGAGCGGCTCGTCGATGAACGCGAGCAAGCGCCAGCCGTCGCCGTCGCGGCCGAGCGTCCAGCGCTGCTGCAAGGTGCTGCGGCGGGGTCGCAGCGGATTGAAGGCGATCGCCGCCGGGGTCCGTTCCTGGATCAGATGACCCGCGAGGAAGGCGGTGACGAACACGTCGAGCCGGTCTTCGCCGGTGCCGGCGCGGTTGACGACGCCGAGCGGGGTCACGAGCGGAGCGCCACGCAGCTCCGGGTCCCGGTACCAGGCTCGCACCCAGCGCACCCACTGCTGCAGGTGCGGGTCGCGGTCACCGGCGAGCGCGGCGGCTTGCAGGCGTCCCACCTCCGCCCGCACCTGGTCGGGGGCGAACGCCGGATCGTCCTCAGCGGCGGCCAGCAGCGCGGCCCGGGCAGCACTCAAGGCGCGCCGGGCTCGTCGAGCGGCGCGGTGATGGCGCAGGCTGTCGGCGCCCGTCTGGACGTAGATCGCGGCGAAGAGGACCCCGGTGCCGCCGACCTCCAGCACCGCGGCGAGGTCCATCAGGCCCGCTGTCGGTAGAGCTCGCGGACGCGGTCGAAGATGCGCTCGGCGGCGGCGAGCTGCTCCTCGCGCGTCGGGGCGTCGACCCGGTCGAAGCGTAGGCCGGGGCCGAAGCTCACGGTGATTTGCGGGAAGCGCCCGCGCCGCCAGCCGCGCACGTCCTTGGAGCCGTTGATGGCGACGGGGACGACGAGCGCGCCCGATTCGAGCGCCAGGCGCCCGACGCCCGGCCGCGGCTCGCCGAGGTCGCCGGTGCGCGAGCGGCCGCCCTCCGCGTACATGCCGACGAGGCCGCCGCGGTCGAGGATGCTGTGCGCGGTGGTGAACGCCTCGTCGTCGGCGAACCCGCGCCGCACGGGGAAGTGCCCGGAGACGCGGAAGAGGTAGCTCAGCGCGGGCTGGTTGCCGAAGAACTGCGACTTGGTCATGAACCGGATGCGGCGGCGCAGATAGACGCCGCAGAAGAAGTGGTCCATGTTCGAGAAGTGGTTGGGCGCGAGGATCACGGGTCCCATTGCGGGGACGTTCGCGCGGTCCTTCGCCCGCGTCCGGTACAGGAGGAGTGCGACGGGCGTGAGCAGGACGCGCACCGCCGTGTACGTCCAGCCGGGCTCGTGCGTCCGCGCCCACGCGTGGAACGGCGCCATCGCCTCCGCGGGCCGCTCGTCGCGGTAGACCTGAGGCCGGATCGCTACCTCAGGCGCTTCGCGATCCACTTCGTCGCGGCCTTCTGGACGGCCGCCGTCGTGACGATCCCGCCGTGGGTGACGCCGGGCACCTTGTCGTAGTCGACGCTGACGCCCTTGTCCTTGTAGCCCGCCACCGTCTGGTCGGTGAAGGCCGGGAACACGGTCGTGTCGGCGTCCCCCTGCTCGACGCGAAGCTTGCCGTGGATGGCCAGGTCCTCGGTGTCGTTCGCGTTCAACGCCGCGATCACGGCCGTCTTGTCGGCGTCGGGCTTGATCAGGTCCGACGGCGCGATCGAGCCGTAGGCGTCCGGCGCGGTCAGGCCGGGCAGGCAGTCGGTGTCGACCTTCGGGTACAGCGCCGCCGGCTGCGGGTTGAGCAGCGACACGATGTCCAGCGAGGGCGTCTGCACCTCGGCGCCGCGCAGGATCATCGCGGCCAGGCCGGTGAGCCCGCTCGGGGTCGTCAGCGCCGAGATCGCCTGCGCCTGCTCGCCCGTGTGCGACTCCGGCGCGAACGCCACGGTCCCGCGGATCGTCAGCTTGGACGCGTACGACGGCGCCAGGGAGTTCGCCCACAGCGCGGCGTGGCCGCCCTGCGAGTGGCCGGAGATGATGACCCGCTTGCGGTTGACCTTCGGCGCCGCGAGCGCGACGTCGAGGGTCGCGCGGCCCTCGCTCGTCCCGATCAGGTACGGATGGACCCCGGGTGTCCCCAGCCCCTCGTAGTCCGTCCGCGCCACGGCCCAGCCGGCCTTCAGCCAGCGCCGGAAGAGCGGGTACGCGTAGGTGACGAGCCCGGTGAGGTCCGGGTCGCCGCTCGACGTCAGCCGCGACGGCGCGCACTGGTCCGCGATCCCGGTCGTCCCGTGCGCCCACGTCACCACCGGCCAGCCGCCCTTCGGCGCCTTGCCCTTCGGGTAGGTGATCGTCCCCGACACCGCGACCGGCTTTCCGGCCACGCCCTTCGAGCTGTACAGGAGCAGCTCCGTCCGCGGCGCCGGAGCCGCGGCACCCGTGAGCGTCTTCGACCGGATCAGCTCGCCGTGCTTCGCCGGCACGTGCGTCGGCGGGGCGTAGAAGTCAGCGTGGGCGGCGGCCGGTGTGGCAAGCGCCGCGAGAACGAGGAGCAGCGTGATGGAGCGCAGCATGCGATCCATACTGGCACTTCAGCCGCCGGAGCGGACACGCTCATACCCGGCTATGGAGCTAGGGAGACTCGAACTCCCGACCTCCTGGGTGCGATCCAGGCGCTCTTCCATCTGAGCTATAGCCCCAATGTCGACGGAACGTGCAACCCTCCTGCCCGTCCCGTGAACCGCCGATTGTACCTACGTGACGATTACGTCTGAAGAATACGCTGCGCGGCCCCGTCGGCCCATGTTCTTCAAGAGCTTCCGCGCCCGCCTGAGCTGGTTCTTCGTCGTCATCGTGATCCTGCCGATCGTGATGGTGACGGTCGTCCTGCTGCGGCTGGTGTCGGAGAGCGAAGCCGGGAAGGCGGACGCGCGGCTGGCGCAGGCGCAGACCAGCGCCAGCGACGTCTACCGGACGATCGAGAGCCAGGCGGCCGCGGCGGCGCGCACGGTGGCCGGGTCGCCGGCGCTGGCGAAGGCGCTCGCGACGGGCCCGGACGCCACCGCGGCGGCGCTGAAGGCCGCCGTCGCCTCCCAGCGGCTGGCGGGCGCGGCGATCGCGCTCCCCTCCGGCCGCACGATCACGGCCGCGCAGGCGCCGAAGGTGGCGGTCGGGGAGGTGACGCTGACCGGGCGCCGCGGGCCCGCCGGGACCCTGCGGGTGGCGGTGGCGACGCCAGACGACCTCGAGGCGCGCCTGGAGCGGTCCACCGGCATGAGCGTCGTCGTCGACGCCGATGACCTGCCGCGGCGCGGGTCGACAACCATCGACGGCCACGACTACCGGGTCGCGAGCTTCGCGGCCGGCCCGACCACCATCTCGCTGCTGGCCGACCGCAGCGACAGCGACGGCCAGGCCGGCGAGGACCGGCGCACGGTGATCCTCCTCCTGCTCGCCTTCATCCTGCTGGCGTTCCTGTTCGCGGCGGCGGTGTCGCGCTCGCTGCACGCCCAGATCGGCCGCCTGCTCCAGGCCGCTCGGCGTCTCGGCCGCGGGGAGCTGGACACGGAGGTCCCCACGGAGGGTGACGACGAGTTCGCCGCGCTCGGCAACGAGTTCAACGTCATGGCCCGCCAGCTGCGCGGCCGCCTCGACGAGCTGGAGTCTGAGCGCGAGCGCCTGCAGACCGCGATCCGCCGGGTGGGCGAGTCGATCGCCACGGGCTCGGACCGCAGCCGCGTCCTCGACATCGTGGTGCAGACCGCGGTCGACGGCACGGGCGCCCGCGCGGGCCGGGCCAGCGTCCGCCAGGCGCCCGCCGGACCGCTCGAGCGGCGCACGGAGGTCGGCGTCGGCAACGGGTTCGCGACCATCCTCGACCTCGTCGAGCACGAGGTCCTCGAGCGGCGCGAGCCGATCGCGATCAGCGACGGCGACCATCACGCGCTCGCGTGTCCGCTCCAGCCGAAGGACGGCGGCGCGAAGGTCGTCGGCCTGATGTCGCTGGCTCGGTCCGGCCGTCCCTTCGGCCCCGCCGACCGCGACCTGTTCGAGTACCTCGCCACGCAGGCCAGCGTGTCCATCGAGAACGTCGATCTGCACGAATCCGTGCAGCGCCAGGCGATCACCGACGGCCTCACCGGCCTCTTCAACCACCGCCGCTTCCAGGAGGTCATGGCGGTCGAGGTGGAGCGATCGCGGCGCTTCGGCCATCCGCTGGGACTGGTCATGCTCGACCTCGACGACTTCAAGGACGTCAACGATCGCTACGGCCATCTGCAGGGCGATCAGGTGCTGCGCGAGGTCGCCTGCGTGCTGCTCGACACGTCGCGCGAGGTCGACGAACCCGCGCGCTACGGCGGAGAGGAGATGGCTGTCGTCCTTCCGCAGACCGATCTCGACGGCGCGCTTGAGTTCGCCGAGCGGCTGCGCGCGCGCATCGAGGAGCTCGCCGTTCCGGTGCTGGAGGGGGACGGCGTCGTGCGCATCACCGCGTCTTTGGGCGCGGCCGCGCTCCCGCAGTCCTCCGGTGCCGACAAGGACGCACTCGTACGGGCCGCCGACGCTGCGCTCTACCGCGCGAAGCGGTTTGGCAAGAACCGGGTCATGAAGGCTGGGTAACCTGTCTGGCATGGGCACGCTCGATGACGCGATCCGCGAGCACCTCGAGCTCAAGCGTCGGTCCGGCGCCGGCGAGGACGAGGTCAGCCGCTTGGAGAACGAGGCCTTCGGCGCCGCCCGGCGCGAGCCCCCTGCGCCGGCGGTGACCCCTGAGGCTGACGTCCCCGCCCCGGAGGCGACCGAGCCGCTGCCCCCGCCGGTCGAGCCGCCCGTGTCCGTGTCCGTTCCCGTCGAGCCGGTCGCCCCCGCGCCGCCGCCCACCTCCGACTCCTGGCTCGACGACGAGCCCGAGATCCCGACGGTCCCCAGGGAACCCGAGCCCGAGCCGGAGCACCACGCCGGCGGGTCGACGGCCATCTCGGACTACGTCGCGCCCGACGAGGAGGGCGAGGACCTGCTCGAGGAGACGCCCGACTTCCTGCAGGAGACGCCGGAGCACGACCGCCTCTGGTTCGAGCAGAAGCCGCCGCGCGACTTCGACTTCGACTAGGCGCCCCGCTGGACACTTGATGGACGTTCGCGACCGGTTGCGCGAGCGAACCGCCGGCAGCGCCGAACTACAGACGTAGGCCGCCCGATCCAGCGAGGGAAACGGCAGCCACTCGACACGAGTCTCCGGGCCCGGGTCGTTCGCTCTGCTCAGGGCCGCGCGGAAGGGACGCCGCGCGGCCCTCGAGCTGAGACGATGGCGCGCGTGCCGTCCTTCGCCGCGATCCCCGCCTACCTCGAGCACCTGTTCGGTGGGGAGGGCGAGCCGCTCCCCAACCTGCCCGACCGCGCCGACCGCGTCGTGGTCATCCTGCTCGACGCCTTCGGCCGCGTGTTCCGCGAGCGCTTCGCCGACCACCCGCTGATCCGGCGACTGGAAGTCTGCGAGCTCGAGTCGCAGTTCCCGTCCACCACCACCGCGCACGTGACCACGATGCACACCGGCCTGCCCGTCGGCGCGCACGGCCTGTACGAGTGGAACGTGCTCGAGCCGTCGCTCGGTCGCGTGATCACGCCGCTGCGGTTCGCCTTCGCCGGAGACGAGGACCCCGACACGCTCCGCGGCCACCTCGACGCGCGAGACCTCGTCCCGGCCGGACCGTGCCTGTACGAGCGCCTGGCCGCGCGCGGCGTGGTCTCGCTCGTCTACCAACCAGACGCCTTCAGCCCGTCCACGTTCGATCGCGCCGCCGTCTGCGCCGCCGACATCCGGCCCTACCGCGACTTCGGCGCCGGGCTCACCGACGCGCTGCGGTCCGTGCGCGCGCTCGACCGCGGCTACGCGTACGTGTACTTCCACGCGATCGACCTCGTCGGGCACCTGTCGGGCCCGTCGTCACCCGACTTCGCGGCAGCGGTGCGCGACGCGCTGGACGCGATCGAGGCCGCGCTCGCCCAGGCCGCCGGCGACGACGTGCTCGTGCTCATGACCGCCGACCACGGCCAGGTCGACGTCGATCCCGCGCAGACGCTGTGGCTGGACGAGTTGCACCCGCCGCTCGCGGACATGGCGCTGCGACCGGCGGGCAGCGCCCGCGACGTCTTCCTGCACGTGGACGACGTCGACGGGACGATCGCGGCGCTCGCCCCGCACGTTGAGGTCCATCGCACCGAGGCGCTGTTCGCCGACATCGGCCCGCGGCTGCGCGAGCGCCTCGCGCCGGTCTGCGTGCTCCCGCCGCCGGGCCGGATGGCGTGGCTGCGCAGCGCGACCGACCACGGCGTCCGCTTCCGCGGCCACCACGGCGGCCGCACGCCGGAGGAGACGGGGACCTACCTGGCGGCGGTCGCGACCTGACGCCGCGCGCCGTCCTGCGCGGGCTCGGTCTCGGGCATCGAGCGGCGGACGTAGAGGTAGACGCCGCCGAGGACGCCGATCAGCATCGGGATCGCCCACGGGATGCCCTGGCCGATGTCCGCCGCCACCGGGCCCGGGCAGACGCCCGTCATCCCCCAGCCGAAGCCGAAGATGAGGCTGCCGACGACGTGGCGCCGCTCCGGGCGCTCGGCGGGCGCCGACACGCCCTGCCGGCGGCGCACGATCGCCAGGCCCACCGCCGCCGTTCCCACCGCCGACGCCATCAGCAGGTAGAGGTAGGAGTCCTTGAAGAGGAGCGCGTTGCGCACCACGGCGGGGTTGGCCATGGCGCTCCAGCTGAGCATCAGCCCGAAGACGACGCCGACCGCCCCACCGCCGAGGCGGGCCCTCATCGCAGCGCCTCCGTGATCAGGCTGACCACGATGCCGGTGGCGAAGAACGTCGCCGTCGCGACGAGGGCGGAGGGCACGAGCGCGGAGGTCCCGCTCAGCCCGTTGCCGGAGGTGCACCCGCCCGCGGTCTTTGCGCCGTAGCCGACCGCGACGCCGCTGACGAGCAGGATCGCCACCGTCACGGCGCCCGGGAACGTCTCCGTGAGCCAGCCGTAGCCGCTGAAGCCCTTGCCGCCGTTCGCGAGTGCGAACACCGTCCCGCCGAGGACGATCCCGATGGCGAACCAGCCCCGCCAATCGACGTCCGTGCGCCCGGCCCGGACCTTGGTGACGAGCTCGCTGAAGCCGCCCGTCACGCCGAGCCGGCCGTTGAACAGCACCCGGCATGCGACCACGCACAACCCGAGCACCGGACCCGCCACGTACCACGCCACCTGCGTCTGCACGTGGTAAAGCCTAGTGAATCGGTAGGGAAGACCGCGCAGCGCGCGTGCTGGCGGTCGCGCGCTGCGACCTCGACCCGGTCATGGCCGCCTTCGGCGTCTTCCCGGGGCCGTATCCCGTCGGCCACGAGGTCGCAGGGAGGTCGCCGCCTGCCACACCCACCGCGCACGGGCCGGCGCCGCCGACCCCGCCGGCCTCGAGTGCGCGCTGAACTCGACGGACGATCACGCTCGAGGTCGGCCGCGCCGACTCGCGCCGCACCTCAACACCGTCCTCCGCCACGTCACCGCGGGCCGCTTCGACCCGGCCGCCGTCGAGACCACGGTCGTCGACTTCGACAGCGCCGCCGCCTGGCTCGAGCCGGCCACCAGGCTCGTGCTCAGACGTTGACGGTCCGCGCGACCTCGTAGTGCGTGACCGTCTCGTCGCGCTCGACGAGATACCGGTCGTCCTCCGGATAGAACACCGCCCGCTCCGGCGCCTCGCCCGCGAACGCCTTCACCGCGTCCATGTCGTCCCACATCGACACGGTCACGAACTCCACCAGCCCGTCCCGCTCGCGCCGCAGCATGTACGCACCCCGGTTCCCAGCCGTGCGCCCGTACTCCGCCAGCCCCGTCTCGTCGATGTACGCGGCGTACGCCTCCGCATCCTCGACCCGCACCGCCCCCCGCCACATCCGCACGATCATGGCTCAAGTTCTACCCTTTCCACAGCACGGGGCCATAGCTCAGCTGGGAGAGCGCCTGCTTTGCAAGCAGGAGGTCGTCGGTTCGATCCCGTCTGGCTCCACTGTTCGCGCGGCGACCTCCTCGGCGGTGGCGGC
The DNA here is from genome assembly GCA_964242305.1 of uncultured Solirubrobacteraceae bacterium. Classification (GTDB taxonomy): domain Bacteria; phylum Actinomycetota; class Thermoleophilia; order Solirubrobacterales; family Solirubrobacteraceae; genus DATLGB01. The sequence goes on along the minus strand of CAXTBB010000064.1, from coordinate 847 downwards.
GTTGATGTCGACGGTGTCGGTGAGGTCGGGGGCGTAGCCGCCGGCGAGGGTGACGCAGACCGGGATGCCGGCGCCGCGCAGCGTGTCGAGGACGAGGACGTCGCGGGCTCGCAATCCGGGCTTGGTGAGGGAGAGGCGGCCGAGGCGGTCGCCCTCCCAGGGGTCGGCGCCGGCGAGGTAGAAGGCGAGGTCGTGGGGCCCGGCGCTCAGCACCGTGGCGAGGGACGCCCGCAAAGCGGCGAGGTAGTCGGCGTCGCCGGTGCCGGACGGGAGGTCGACGTCGAGGTCGGACGGGACCTTCTTGAAGGGGTAGTTGCGGGCGCCGTGCAGGGACAGCGTGAAGGCGTCGGGGTCCGAGCCCAGCAGGTCGGCGGTGCCGTCGCCCTGGTGGACGTCGCAGTCGACGACGGCGACGCGGGAGACGTCGCCGGACTCGCGCAGCAGCGCGGTGGCGAGGGCGACGTCGTTGAAGAGGCAGTAGCCGCGGGCGAAGGCGTGACCGGCGTGGTGGGTGCCGCCGCCGAGGTTCATCCCGATCCCGACGCGGAGCGCCTCGCGGGCTGCGCAGACCGTCCCGGCGGTGGCGCGGCGGCCGCGTTCGACGAGCTGCGCCGACCACGGCAGCCCGAGGGCACGTTGCTCGCGCTCCCCGAGGCCGCCGGCGCGGATGGTCGCGGGCTGGGCGATCGCATCGACGCCGGAGTCGAGCAGGCGCCAGAGCTCCTCGGGGGTAGAGACCCCGCCGGGGTAGCGGCAGGACATGCCGACGATCGCGATCGGCCCGATGCTCTGAGCAGCGGCACGGACAGCGACCCGAGCGGGAGCGGAACCTTCCAGCTCCTCCTGG
>CAXTBB010000063.1:0-17335 GCA_964242305.1 uncultured Solirubrobacteraceae bacterium | reverse complement strand
CAGTACGAGTCCGAGGTCGTCTACCACCAGGTGCGCGAGGACCTCGAGCAGCAGGGCGTCATCTTCATGGACATGGACACGGGCCTGCGCGAGCACGAGGACCTGGTCCGCGAGTACTTCGCCACCATCATCCCGCCCAACGACAACAAGCTCGCCGCGCTCAACAGCGCGGTGTGGTCGGGCGGCTCGTTCGTCTACGTCCCGCCGGGCGTGTCGGTGGAGATGCCGCTGCAGGCCTACTTCCGCATCAACACCGAGAACATGGGCCAGTTCGAGCGGACGCTGATCATCGCCGACGAGGGCTCTTACGTGCACTACGTCGAGGGCTGCACCGCCCCCGTGTGGACGTCGGACTCGCTGCACTCCGCGGTGGTCGAGCTGATCGCCAAGCCGGGTGCGCGCATCCGCTACACGACCGTGCAGAACTGGTCGCAGAACGTCTACAACCTGGTCACCAAGCGCGCGGTCGCCGAGCGCGACGCGACGATCGAGTGGGTCGACTGCAACCTCGGCTCCAAGCTGACCATGAAGTACCCCGCCGTCTACCTGCAGGGCGAGGGCGCCCACGGCGAGGTGCTGTCGATCGCCTTCGCCGGCACCGGTCAGCATCAGGACGCGGGCGCGAAGATCGTCCACAACGCGCCGAACACGACGTCGAACATCTTCGCCAAGTCGATCTCCAAGGACGGTGGCCGCTCGTCCTACCGCGGCCTGCTCGAGGTGGCGAAGGGCGCGCACGGCTCGAAGTCCACGGTCGTGTGCGACGCGCTGCTGCTCGACGAGGAGTCGCGCTCGGACACCTACCCGACCATCCGCATCTCCGAGGACGACGTCCAGGTCGCGCACGAGGCGACGGTCTCAAAGGTCGGCGACGAGCAGGTCTTCTACCTGCAGTCCCACGGCATCTCCGAGGAGGAGGCCGCCAAGATGATCGTCAACGGCTTCATCGAGCCGATCGTCAAGGAGCTCCCGATGGAGTACGCCGTCGAGATGAACCGGCTGATCGAGCTGCAGATGGAAGGCTCCATTGGCTGAGGTCGCCGTCGTCGACCTTCCGACGCACAAGGGGAAGCCGGGCTGGGAGTTCACCCCGCTGCCCAGGGGCTTCTCGTTCGACGCGTACCCGCCCGCCGTCGGCGGCCCGCTGCCGTCGGTGGTGCCGGCGCATCTCGTCACGCCTCCCGAGGGCGCGGTCGAGCTGCTGCAGGTGGACGCCGCCACCGGTGACGGCGCCGAGCTGGACGGCGGCGCGTTCGTGCTGCCGCTCGACGTCGCCGCGGAGGAGCACGCCGACCTCGTCGAGCGCCACCTCGGGTCCGTCGTCGGGCTCGAGAACGCCTTCGTGGCCGAGAACGCGCGCCTGTGGAAGGGCGGCGCCTTCGTGTACGTCCCGCGCGGGGTCAAGGTGGATCTGCCGATTCTGCTCACGTCCGTCAATGCCGTCGACGGCACCTCGCTGCACCGCCGGACCCTCATCGTGTTGGAGGACGGCGCGGAGGCCGAGGTCTGGGAGCAGCACCTGTCCGCCGACGGCGACTCCGCGTCGCTGCTCAACGGCGTCCTCGAGATCGTCGTGGGCCAGAACGCCCGCCTGCGATATCTCAACGCCCAGGCCCTCAACGAGAAGTCGCTCGTGTTCGGCAACCAGCGCGCGGCCATCGCCCGCGACGGCGTGCTCGACTGGGCCGTGCTCGGCTTCGGCTCCGCCACCGGCCGCGTCCGCATGGTCACCACGCTCGACGGTCCCGGCGCCGAGGCCCGCGTCACCGGCGCCTACGCCCCGCACGCCCGCCAGCACATCGACTACGACACCTACCAGGAGCACGCCGCCCCCAACTGCGTCTCCAACCTCGCCTTCCGCGGCATCCTCGCCGACCGCGGCTCGTCCGTCTGGCGGGGCATGATCAAGGTCGACCCCGGCGCCCAGCAGACCGACGGCTTCCAGGAGTGCCGCAACCTGCTGCTGACCAAGCGCGCCCACGCGGACGCGATCCCGGGCCTCGAGATCCTCGCCAACGACGTCCGCTGCACCCACGCCGCCGCCGTCGCCCAGATCGACCCCGACCAGCTCTTCTACCTGCGCTCGCGCGGGCTCGGCGACGCCACCGCCCGCCGCCTGGTCATCGAGGGCTTCCTGTCGGAACTGGTCGAGCGCTTCGACGAGTCCTCACCGCTGCGCGCCGGCGTCGCCGACGCCCTCGAGCGCCGGCTCCAGCTCATCCTCTAGCGCCACCGGGGCGGGTGCGCGCGGGTGGACGGGAAGGGCGAGTCAGCGCCCGTCGCGAGCAACGAGACGGCGGCGGGCCGGGCGCGCCACCGCAGGGTCGAGATCCGGCTGCGGTCCTGACGCGGCGACGGTGGCGACCCAGGGTGGGGTGGGGGTGAGCGCGGTGCCGGGTGCGAGGGCGGCGACGGCGTGGTCGTGGATGCGCGCGCCGAGGCGGACGTCGGACTGCACGAGGCGCACGATCCCCTCCAGGTCACCGATCAGCACGCCGCGGGAGGGGCGGACGGTCTCACCGGCGTAGGGCACGCACAGCACGCCCTCGACGGAGAGGGCCGACAGGCCGGCGGCGTCGAAGAGGTCGCGCACCGCGCGCACCTGCTCGCGCAGGTCGGCACGGCTGCCGTCCTCCTTGGCGAGGACCACGAAGACCCCGGCGTCGCTGACGACGACCCGCGCCGGCGCGACGACGTCGTCGAGCACGGTTCCGGCGTCGCGCAGATCGCAGACCATGCTCTCCTAACGGCATCCCGCGACGAATGCTCAAGCGGCGGCGTAGAGGCTGAGCTGGATGAGCTCGCCGCCGACGGCGAGGCCCGTGCCGCGCTCGGTGCGGACGCGGTCGCCCAGCCCGGGGCGGGGACGCGGTCGAGGCCGGCGTCGAGCGCGTGCGCCAGCCAGTCGCGCGCGTCGCCGACGCTCGGGATGGCCCGCGGCCGCCGCGGGGCACGGCGTCGAGCGCGTAGCCGCGGACGAGCGGGCCGTGGATGGCGGCCCAGGCGTCCGGCCGGCTGACGTGGTCGAGCACGACGAAGGCCCCGCCGAGCGCGACGATCGCGCCTGTCTGGCCGTCCCGGCGCGCGACCCGCTCCGACAGCGTCTCGACATCCTCGCCGTGGGCCTCGAACGCCTCGGCCATCGGGCCGGCGCCGACCATGTCCCACACCTCGCCCTGATCGGCGCGCGCGTCGGCGGTCAGCGCCATCGCCTCCCGCATGCGCGCGCTCTTGGCCGCCCGCAGCTCCGGATACGCGGCGGCGGGGGAGGGGACGTCGAGTGGGTTGACCACGAGCAGGTCGTTGACCCTCGCGCCGCCGGGCAGCTCGGTCACGCTGAGGCCGCGCGCGGCGCCCTCGGCGAAGGACACGTAGTCGAGGTCGGAGGCCGGGCCGAAGGTGGGGAAGACGGCGAGCGCGCCGGCGACCGCGGGCTCGGCCACCTCGACGTCGTGCAGGAAGTCGATGAGCTGGGTCATGCCCACGGAGTCGCGGCGGGCGGCGGGGTTCTGACTACGCTCGGGCCCGTGGCCGACATCGAGACCCGGGCCGACTGCGAGCGCCTCGTCCGGGCGTTCTACGGCCGCGCGCTCGCCGATCCGGTGATCGGCTTCCTGTTCACCGACGTCGCCCAGATCGACCTCGAGGCGCACGTTCCGCGCATCACGGACTTCTGGGAGACGGTGCTGCTCGGCGGCACCGCTTACCGCGGCGGCGTCTTCGGTCCCCACCTCCGCCTGCACCAGAAGGCGGGCCTGCGCGCCGGGCACTTCACCCGCTGGCTGGCGCTCTGGTCGGAGACGGTCGACGGGCTGTTCGCCGGCGAGCGGGCGGAGACGGCGAAGGCCCACGCGGTCCGCACCGCGAACGCGTTCGTCAGCCGCCTCGCGGCGTTCGACGAGCCGGTGACGACCCCCGGCGTCGTCGTCATCCAGCGCGGCTGATGGGGCGGGCGGCCAAGGCCGGGGTGACGAAGGCGCGCCGGCTGCGCGAACGCCTCGGCCTCGGTCTCGACGGGCCGATCCCCGACCTCCTCGCCCTCGCTGAGCGCGACCTCGGCGTCCCCGTCGTCATCCCCGAGACGCTCCCCGGCGACCTGGCCGGTGCCTACCTGCCGCGGCACGGTGACCCGGTCATCCTGCTCAACGGCGCCGATGCGCCGACGCGGATGCGCTTCACCCTCGCCCACGAGGTCGCCCACCACGAGTTCGTCGACCACCGGCAGGCCGACACCCACGCCGACCTCGTCGGCCCCGGCCACTGGATCGAGGTCCGCGCCAACGCGTTCGCCGCCGAGCTGCTCATGCCGCTGCCCGCCGTGGCGGGCTACGGGGCGACGCTCGCGGATGCCGTCGCCCTGGCGTCTGCGTTCGGAACCAGTCTGATCGCCTCGGTGATCCGGCTCGAGACGGCCGGGCTCGCGACGCCGGAGCAGGTCCGGGCATTGAAGGATGGGCTGGAGGGGGCGCCGGCGCCGGTTCCGTTCGAGGACGCGATCGCGGCCGCCAAGCGCGCGCTCCCGCGCTGGCCGAACCCGAACAGCCCGCTCGCCCGCGGCCTCCCCGACCGCCTCGCTCGCGTCTGAAACGGCGGACCCCGTCGTTGTGCTCGTCAGACGAGCACAACGACAGGCGCACCGACGGCGAGCGGCGGCGTCACCCGAGGTCGCGACCGCCGAGGAAGAGCAGGTCGGCGTCGTCGAAGTCGTCCGCGTCGCGGGTCGCGAGATCGGCGAGCCGGCCGAGCTCCTCGAGCGCCGCGGCCGGAGCCGGCGCCGCCGCGGCTGCGCGGAACATCGCCGCGGGCGGCGGCCCGGTCCACAGCAGCGCGTCGACGGGGACGTCCAGCGCCCGGCCGAGCGCGTCCAGCGCCCGCCGCGTCACCCGCGCCGGCTCGTGCTCGCCCCGCTCCATCGCCACCAGGTAGCGCTCGGCCCGCTCCGGCCGCTTGACGCCGAGCGACCGCGCGACCTCCGCCCACGTCGTCTGCGCGCGGGCGCGCAGGCGCGGGAGCAGGGTCGGCCACGGCTCGGGCTCGCCGAGCGGGATCGCGGCCGCGCGCGCCGCTGCGGGATCGGCGGCCAGCGCCGCCCAGGCGGCCTCGGAGTACTCCGGCTCGGGCGCCACCGCGAGGTACTCGCGGATGCGCGCCGACAGCGCCGGCTGCTCGTCCGCCGGCACCCGGGACAGGAAGGCGTCGGGATCCGGCATCTCCCCGGCCTCCCACGCGCGCGTGAAGTCGTGCAGTGGATCGGTCATGGCTCCATCAGGTCTCGCAGGTCCCGCTTGCCGCGCGAGACCAGTTGGTAGGCGTTGCCGACCGACACCTCGAGGGCGGCGGCGATCTCGTCGTACTCATACCCCTCCTCGCGCAGCTCGACGGCGCGGCGGCGCGCGCCGTTGGCCATCCGCTCGAGCGCCGACGCGATCCGGTGCGCGGCCTCGAAGACGGCCTCGTCGTCCTGCGCGCGCCGTTCGGCCACGGCCAGCGTCTCCGGCCGGTCGGGATCGTCCAGCGAGTGCGCGAGCCCGCGCTGGACCGCTCCGATGCGCCGGATGTGGTCGTGGCAGGCGTTCTCGGCGCAGCCGGCCATGGCGGCCAGGAACGACGTCTCATTGAGCTTCTCGAGCGTGTGGATCATGCGGCGGCACGCGCGCGCCAGCGCGTCGTTGACCACGAAGTCACGGTCGGCGGGCGGGATCGGGTCCCCCCGCGAGGTCCGGTAGGCCCCGACGACCGCGCGCACGCGCGCGGTCGCGCGGATGACGCACGTCTCCCAGTTCCCCGCTGCCGTCTCGACCTCCCCGGCCGCCCGCGCGGCCGCCACCCGCCGCAGCAGGAAGCCGGTCGATGGGGTCCGCAAATCGGGCACTCGGAGAAAGGGTCGCGCAGCCTCCGGCGGTTCTGACACCATCATCGTCATGACTTCGCCCGCCCGCCGTCCCGGCAACCGTCCCTCCCGCCGCCAGCGCGTCGACAAGGCCTACCGGCTGAGCCTCGCCACCGGCGGGTTCGGCCTGGCGACGGCGGTGACGTTCGTCCTCGCGCTGATCACCGCGTTCAGCTGGGGGATCGTCTTCCTGCTGGCCGTGCTGACCGCCGTCAGCGCCATGTTGCTGCGCAACGCGGTGCGGTAGCCGGCCCGCGGCGGGGTAGGTTCGCTCAGGCGATGCGCTTCCGAGTCGAGCAGGCCCCACGCGGCACCTGGCGGGTGCTGCTGGAGGGGGCCGACGCGCCTGTCTCCGAGCACGACACGGAGGACGAGGCGCGCGAGCGGCTCGCCCAGTACGCGCGCGGCGCGGCGGCCGCCGCCGCGCCCACGGTCGAGACCGGCGTCGCCCGCGGGGACCGGGCCACCCTCGCCGACGGCACGGAGGTGATCGTCCGCCCCGTTCGCCGGGAGGACGCCCCCCTGCTGCTGGAGGGGTTCGCCGAGCACTTCGGCGAGCAGTCGCGCTACCAGCGCTTCCTGGCCTCCAAACGCGCGCTCACCCCGCGCGAGCTCGCGTATTTCACCGACGTCGACCACGACCGCCACGAGGCGATCGGCGCGCTCGACCCGGTCACGGGGGAGGGGATCGGCATCGCCCGCTTCGTGCGCGAGACGACGGAGGAGACGACCGCCGAGGCGGCGGTGGCCGTCGCCGACGAGTGGCAGGGCCGCGGGCTCGGCGGCGTGCTGCTCGAGCGCCTGGCGGCGCGGGCGCGGGAGCTCGGCGTGCGGGAGTTCACCGCCTCGCTGCTGACCGCCAACCGCGCCATGCTGGCCCTGTTCGACCGGTTGGGGACGATGGTCGTCCATCGCGAGGACGGGACGGTGATCGCCCTCAACGTGTGCCTGGCCACCGAGGGCGACGCCTTGCGCGAGGCCCTGCGCGCCGCCGCCCGCGGCGACGTGCACCGCTAGAAGAGGGTCCGGTGGGCGCGAGCCGTGCCGTCTATGCGGCATGGCTCAGGTGCCGGAGGACCGGATCGTGACGATGGTGACCGCGAACTCGGCCTCCTTGCTGCGGCTCGCGCGGCGCCACTCGCTGTGCGAGGAGGATGCCGCCGACGCCTACCAGCGCACGCTCGAGCTGTACCTCGGCCGCATCCACCGGCTCGACGACGCGCGGGCGGCGGGCTGGCTGCGCACGGTCTGCAAGCACGAGGCGATGCGCATCCGCAGGGCGCGCACCCGGGTGCTCACGCCGGAGCGGGTCGAGTGGGACGAGTGGCCGTCCGTCGACGTCGGGGACGCGGTCGAGCGCGTCGAGTCGCTGGAGCGCGTGGCCCGCGTGGCGGAGGCGCTGAGCGCGTGCGCGCCCGACGACGCGCAGGCGATCCTGCTCCGCGCGGGCGGGTCCTCATACGAGCAGATCTCCGAGCAGTGCGGGTGGACGTACTCGCGGGTCAACCGCTCGCTGGCCAGAGGCCGGGCCCGCTTCCTGCAGCGCTTCGCGGCCATCGAGTCCGGGGAGGCGTGCGCGGCGTTCGCGCCCGTGCTGTCGGCGATCGTCGACGGCGAGGCCACCCCGGACGATGTCCTCGCGGTGCGCCCGCACCTGCGCCACTGCAGCGGCTGCCGCGCGAGCCTGAAGGCGCTCTACGCCGCCGAGCCGGCGCTGGGCGGGCCGCTGCCCGCGGCGGCGGCAACACGCCAGGAGGGTCCGACCAAGGACATCCGCGCAAAAGGTCTGTCGACATCTGGCCGTTGAGTCCCTTACGTGCTCAAGCTCCCCCGGCCCACCCGTTCCCCGCTCCATCTCAGCGTCAACGTCACCGACGACTGGATCGAGGCGATCGAGTTCGGCCGGGTCGTGGACGGCCGCCCGTCCGCCGAGCTGATCGAGGTCAGCCCGGACGTCCGCTTCGTCCTCGGCGAGCCGCACGGGGTGGGTGGGGACGTAATCGGCTTCACGGTCCACGGCTACCGCGACCTGGACGTCGATGCGCTCGGCGCCGTCGCGTTCTCCGGCCCGCGCTTCCGCGTCCCGCTGCTCGGCTTCGACGACGCCAGCCTCGGCGAGGTCGTGCTCGCCGCCCGTGGGCGCTTCGAGGTCTCCACCGCCGACGTCTGCTTCTTCACCCTCGCCCTCCAGTGCGCGGAGGAGGACGGCGACCTCGAGGCCGCCGCCGGCCACTGGCTCTCCTGCGTGGAGTCGGGGGACATGCGCGGGATGTTCGGCCTCGGCTACACCTTGTTCGACCTCGACCGCCACGTCGAGGCCTACACGCACCTGCGCCGCTACTCCGAGCTCGCGCCGCACAACTCGTGGGCGTGGCTGTGGTTGGGACGGACCTGCGAAGCGCTCGGCGAGTTCGAGGAGGCCGCCACCGCCTACCGCACCGCCGTGCGCCGCGAGCGCGAGGGCTCCTTCCGCACGGACGCCCGCCAGCGCCTGCGCGACCTCGAGCGCCGCTCGACGCCCCGCTGACGCCTTTTGGGGTCGTCACCCCATGCGCGGAACCGCGGGGGCGCCGATGCGAACCGTGAGGACTTCCTGACTCCTGAGGGAATCCACGGACCGTCAGCGTTGGGCGCGCTGGCGGTCCGTCTCTAGTTTGGGGGACTCACGAGGGCGGTAGCCAACCCTCATGCCCGACTTCATCCGCCACGGCGCATCCGTGACCGCCGGTGTCCTCGAAGCTGCCGCCGGCCAGCTGCGCAAGCTCAGCGAGAACGACGATGATCAGCCGGTCGCGACGGTGACGGCGATCGCGCCGGATCCGGCGAAGGCCGACACGAAGCCGCGGCCGGCGGCTGGGACGCGCTCGCGTATCGCGAACCCGAAGGCCGCCAAGAAGGTTCGCGCGCGCGAAGGGTGACCGGGCCGGGCCACGACGTCCTGCTGGCCACGGTGCGCGACTTCGCAGATCGCTCGGGGGCGACGCGCGTGGTCGTGGTCCTCGACCGTGGGCCCGACCGGCTGGCGCCGACCATCGAGGCCGAGCGCGACGGTGACCTCACGATCGCGCAGGGGGAGGACGCCTACCTGGTCCCGCCCAACGACCTGCTCGGCGTCGAGCCGCTGCACGTCCACATGGTCCAGGCGATCCCGGCGACAGCGCTCAACGTCGACACCGTCACGGAGCAGGTGGAAGCCCCCATCGGGGTGATGGACGCCCTCGCCGAGGCGGTGCGCGGCCTGGCCGCGGCGATGGGGGGGCGCAGCGTCGCCCAGGCCGAGTTCGCCACCCGTTCCGGCGTCGAGATCGCGATCACCGCGCGCGCCGGTGAGCCCGTCGTGCTGACCGCCGGTGACGCCCAGTTCGAGCTCCCTTGAAACCGGGTTGCGTCTCGCTACCGTAAGCACGCTTTTCCAGTGACGCTCGGTAGCTCTCCCATCAAGCCCGTCGAGGATCGCGAGCGCGTCATCGTGCGCTTCGCCGGCGACTCCGGCGACGGCATGCAACTCGCCGGCACCCGCTTCACGGACGCGACGGCCATGTTCGGCAACGACCTCGCGACGCTGCCGGACTTCCCGGCCGAGATCCGCGCACCGGCCGGCACCGTCGCCGGCGTCAGCGCCTTCCAGATCCACTTCGCCGCGCGCGACATCCTCACGCCCGGGGACACGCCGAACGTCCTGATCGCGATGAACCCCGCGGCGCTGAGGGCGAACCTGGCCGCGCTCCAGCGCGGCGCCACCATCATCGTCAACGAGGATGCGTTCACCGTCCGCGCGCTGCAGAAGGCCGGCTATGCGCCGGGCGTCAACCCGCTCGAGGACGGCTCGCTCGAGTCCTTCCAGATCAAGCGCGTGCCGATGACCTCGCTGGTCCAGCGCGCCGTCGAGGCGATGGAGGGCGTCACCAGCCGGGACGCGCAGAAGGCAAAGAACCTGTTCGCGCTCGGCCTCGTCTCGTGGCTGTACGACCGACCGGTGGACGTCACCGAGCGCTGGATCGAGGCCAAGTTCGCCTCCAAGCCCGCGGTGATGGAGGCCAACCTGGCGGCGTTCCGGGCCGGCTGCAGCTTCGGCGAGACGTCAGAGCTGATCGACGTGCAGGTCCGCGTCGCGCCGGCCACCGACGTCGAGCCGGGCACCTACCGCAACGTCAACGGGACGACCGCGACCGCGCTCGGCCTGGTTGCCGCCAGCGCCCGCTCCGGCCTGCCGCTGCTGCTGGGCGCCTACCCGATCACCCCCGCCTCCGAGCTGCTGCACGAGCTGAGCCGCTTCCAGGACCTGGGCGTGCGCACGATCCAGGCGGAGGACGAGATCGCCGCCGCGTCGATCGCCCTCGGTGCGGCCTTCGCCGGGTCGCTCGGCGTCACCGCCACGAGCGGCCCCGGCCTCGACCTCAAGACGGAGACGATCGGCCTCGCCGTGATGCTCGAGCTGCCGATGATCGTCATCGACGTCCAGCGCGGCGGCCCGTCCACCGGCCTGCCGACCAAGACGGAACAGTCCGATCTGCTGCAGGCGCTCCACGGCCGCCACGGGGAGAGCCCGCTGCCGGTGATCGCGCCGAGCAGCCCGAGCCAGGCCTTCGACGCGATCATCGAGGCCGCGCGCATCGCCGTCACCTACCGCACGCCGGTGATCTTCCTGAGCGACCTCTTCGTGGCGAACTCGTCCGAGCCGTGGAAGGTCCCGGCGGCCGACTCGCTGCCGAAGATCGAGCCGAGCTTCTGGACGGCCCGGCCGCCGGAGGGGGAGACGTTCCAGCCCTACGCGCGCGACGACCGGCTCGCCCGCCCGTGGGCGATTCCCGGCACGCCCGGCCTCCAGCATCGCATCGGCGGCCTGGAGAAGCAGGACGGCTCCGGCGCGATCTCCTACGACGGCGCCAACCACCAGCGCATGACCGACCTGCGCGCCGCCAAGGTCGCCGGCGTCGACGTCCCCGATCTCGTCGTGAGCGGCGATGTCGACGCCGACCTGCTGATCATCGGCTGGGGCTCGAGCTACGGCGCCATCCGCGCCGGGGTCAGGCGCGCTCGTGAGGGCGGGACGCGCGTCGCCGTCGCCCACTTCCATCACCTCAACCCGCTGCCCGCCAACACCGGCGCGGTGCTGCGCAGCTACGAGCGCGTGCTGCTGCCGGAGATGAACACCGGCCAGCTCGCCAAGGTCCTGCGCGCCGAGTTCCTCGTGGACGTGGAGAGCTTCTCGAAGGTCCGCGCCCAGCCGCTGTTCGCCGCCGAGATCGAGCAGGAGATCATCGCCCGTGCCTGAGACGCTCACCAAGGCCGACTTCCAGTCCGACCAGGAGACGCGCTGGTGCCCGGGCTGCGGCGACTACGCGATCCTGTCCGCCGTCCAGGGCTGCTTCCCCGAGCTGGGCATCCCGCCGGAGAACATCGTCTTCGTGTCCGGCATCGGCTGCGCGGGCCGCTTCTCCTACTACATGGACACGTACGGGATGCACGGCATCCACGGCCGCGGACCGGCCCTGGCCACCGGCATCGCCGCCGCCCGCGACGACCTGTCCATCTGGCTGGTGACCGGTGATGGCGACGCGCTGAGCATCGGCGGGAACCACCTCATCCATGCGTTGCGCCGCAACGTCCCGGTGAAGATCCTGCTCTTCAACAACCAGATCTACGGCCTCACCAAGGGCCAGGCGTCGCCGACGTCCGAGCTGGGCAAGGTGACGAAGTCGACGCCGTTCGGCTCCACCGACGGGCCGTTCAACCCGGTCAGCCTCGCCCTCGGCGCCGAGGCGAGCTTCGTCGCCCGCACGGTCGACACCGACAAGCAGCACCTGGCGGAGATGCTCCGCGCCGCCGCCGCGCACGACGGCTCCGCGCTCATCGAGATCTACCAGAACTGCCCCGTCTCCAACGACGGCGCCTTCGACGCCCTACGCGACAAGAAGCAGAACGCCATCCACGCGATCCGCCTCGAGCACGGCCGGCCGGTCACCTTCAACGGCGGTACCCAGCAGGTCGTGCGCGACGGGTTCGCGCTGCGGGTGGCCGACGCCGGGGACGGCGAGCCGATCGTCCACGACGCGCACTGCGCGGATCCGTCGCTTGCGTTCGCCTTGTCGCGGCTGTCGCTGCAGCCGACCGGGCCGACGCCGATCGGGATCTTCCGGTCGGTGACCCGGCCGGTCCACGGCGCTGGCCTGAGGGTGGGGACGCCGTCCGTGGCGCAGCTCGATGGGTTGCTCGGCGGCGGCGACACCTGGACCGTCGCCTAGGGACGAACTGCGGCATTGAAGGAGGCGGGATGGGGCCGCCGCGCAGGGGTGTGTCACCTTTGTTCCCTATACGGGAACAGAAGTGACACACCCCCTCCAGACCCTCTCCCTTAGTGCCAATCGGACGCGGCTCGACCCTCGCCATACGCCGGAGCGGAGCGCGCAACGCCATCGGCCTAGCGTTCGAACGGAACGCGCATGCCCCTCTTCTGCCGCCACAACCGCTTCGAGGCCAGCTGCCCCATCTGCGCGAAGGAGAAGGCGCCGGCGGTGACGCGCGCGGCCGGAGGCGCGGCGCGCGCCCGGTCGGCAACGGCGGCGCGCGGCGGCGGTACGCGTCCGCGGCCCGGCGGGATGAAGACGCGCCGGCTCGCGCGCGAGACCGACGACGGCTACCGCCACGCGCTGATCCCCGGCGTCAAGGCGACCGCTGACGCCGAGCGCCTCGCCGCCGCGCTGACGGTGGCCGCGGCGAGCCTCGAGAACCGCGAGGCGCTGGAGATGCCGACCGCGGCCGAGCTCGCGTTCGGCGACGCGGAGAAGGTCGCGGGGTGGCGGCCGCCGAACGAGGACCCGAGCTGGACGCCGGAGCGGCGGTTCGCGCGCTGGTTCGACCGCCTGCGCCTGCCCGGAACCACCCGCGCGCAGCGATTCGCCTTCCTCATTGCCATCGGGCTGCAGCCCGGCCAGCTCTTCTTCGACGTCAAGGGCGACGACGCGACCACGCTGGCGGCCAAGCGGCTGCTCAACAGCGGCGACGCGATGCTGCTCGAGCGCCGCGCCGCCGCGCTCGCCGAGGCGACCGGCGTCCCCATCGGCGCGCTCGACCAGGCGCTCCCGCTGTGGGAGTCGCGCGACGAGCTCCCGGAGGGCGCGTTGAGCATCCGCAAAGCCCTGCGCCTCTAGCCTCACCCCGCAGCTATGGCGACCGTTGCCGCCTCCTACACACGCGCGCGAGGCCTGGCGCGTGTCGCGGTGCTCACGCCGGTCGGGCTGGCGGTGCTCGCGGGCCTGTCCATCCTGTTGCGCACGGGGGACTTCAACGCGGGCCTGTGGGTGGATGAGGGACTCAGCTTCGGGATCGCCGACCGGCCCCTGACCGACATCCCCGGCGTCATGCGCCAGGACGGCTCGCCGCCGCTGTACTACATGCTGCTGCACGTCTACACGCATGCCTTCGGCGTGCGCAGCGAGGTCGCGCTGCACGCGTTCAGCCTGTTCTTCGCGGTCCTCGCCATCCCCGTCGCCTTCGCGCTCGCCCGCAGCCTCTTCAGCCCGCGCGCCGGCTGGATCGCCGCCGCCCTCGTCGCGTTCAACCCGTTCCTGACCCAGTACGCGCAGGAAGCCCGCATGTACTCGCTGGTGGTGCTGCTGAGCCTCACCACCTGCGCGACCTTCATCGGCGCGTTCGTGCTCGACCGCGGGCGCCGCTGGACCGTCGCCTTCGCCCTCAGCCAGGTGACGCTGCTCTACACGCACAACTGGGGCTTCTTCCTCGGCGCCGGGCTCGCGGTGGCGTTCGCGATCGTCGCCCGCCACCGCCTGAAGGAGGGGCTCCTCGCCGCGGCGATCGTCCTCGTCGTCTACGCGCCGTGGCTGCCGACCCTGGCCTTCCAGGTCCAGCACACGGGCGCGCCGTGGGCCAACTCCCCGGACTTCCAGGACCTCTACGAGGCGCCGCAGGACCTGCTCGGGCTGACCGGCCAGTACCTGCTGCTGCTCGCCGGCGGAACGGGACTGGCCACGCTCGCCTCGCGGCGCCATCCGCAGGCGCGGGCCGCCATCGCGCTCACGGCCGTCGCCGTCACCAGCCTGCTGGTGCCGTGGCTGATCTCGCAGGCCAACCCGGCCTGGTCGCTGCGCTACACGGCGGTGGCGGTCGGGCCGCTGCTGCTGCTGGCCGCGCTGGGCACGGCCCGCGCGGGCTGGCTCGGGCTCGCCGCCGTCGCGCTGACCGCGCTCGTCTGGTACGCGTACGACCCGCCGTCGACCAAGTCCAACGTCCACTCGGTGACGGAGGCGATCGAGCCGAGCCTGCGCCCGGGGGACACCGTGATCAGCACGCAGCCCGAGCAGGTGCCCGTGCTGCACTACTACCTCCACGACGTCCCCGGCCTGCGCTACGCGACGCTGTTCGGGCCGCTGAGCGACCTCGGGGTGACCGACTGGCGCGACGGCACCGAGCACTTGGAGCACACGTCGGTAGGCCGCGATCTCGAGCCGATCCTCGCCGCCGTCCCGCCCGGCCGGCGGGTGACCCTGGTCAGTCCCGACTTCAGCATCCTCGGCCGCTGGAAGGCGCCGTGGTCGGCGCTCGTGCGCGCCCGCAGCATCGCCTGGGAGGACACGATGCGCGACGACCCCCGGTTTCGGGTAATCACGGTGGAGCCCCCGAATCCGGTCCGACGTGCGAACGAAGTCCGGGCCACGGTGTTCGTGCGCCGTTAGACTCGCAGCGCTCGAAGGCGGGCCTGCCCCCGAGCACTTCGCCATGACCACATTCAACACCGACACCTCCGAGTTCGACCGTCTCCCGGCCGTGGGGCACGGGAGTCGCAAGCTGCCGGTGGCCGTCCTCGGCGGCGGCCCGGCCGGCCTCACCGCCGGCTACCTGCTGGCCAAGCGCGGTGTGCCGGTGGTCGTGTTCGAGGCCGAGGACCAGGTCGGCGGCATCGCCAAGACGGAGGTCCGCGACGGCTACCGCTTCGACCTCGGCGGGCACCGCTTCTTCACCAAGTCCCAAGAGGTCAACGAGCTCTGGCACGAGGTCCTCAACGAGGAGTTCCTGCTGCGCCCGCGCCTCAGCCGCATCTACTGGAACGGCAAGTTCCTGCAGTACCCGCTGGAGGGGATGGACGTCATCCGCAAGCTCGGCCCCATCGAGCTGACCCGCGCCGGCCTGTCCTACCTCGCCGCCCTGCTCAAGCCCAAGGGCAACGAGGAGGACCTCGAGTCGTGGGTCTCCAACCGCTTCGGCAAGCGCCTGTACCAGCTGTTCTTCAAGTCCTACACGGAGAAGGTGTGGGGCGTCCCGTGCAGCGAGCTGCGCGCCGAGTGGGCCGCGCAGCGCATCAAGGGCCTGTCCTTCTTCTCAGCCGCCAAGGCCGCCTTCTTCGGCAACCGCGGCAACATCAAGTCGCTGATCAGTGAGTTCCACTACCCGCGTTTCGGCCCCGGGCAGATGTGGGAGACGATGGCCGACGAGATCATCGCCGCCGGCGGCGAGGTCCGCATGAACACGGCGGTCACCCAGCTCGACACGGAGCACGGCCGCGTGGTCGCCGTCGTGGCCGGCGGGGAGCGCGTGGAGTGCTCGGACGTCATCTCCTCGCTGCCGCTGCGCCTGACCGTCGGCATCACATACGACCCCGCCCGCCCCGCCGGCAAGCAGGTCCAGGACGCCGCCCGCGGCCTGCGGTACCGCGACTTCCTCACCGTCGCGCTCGTGATCGACGGCGAGGACCTGTTCCCCGACAACTGGATCTACATCCACGAGCCGGGCGTCCGCGTCGGCCGCATCCAGAACTTCCGCTCCTGGAGCCCGTGGATGGTGCCCGACCCGAGCAAGGCGTCCGTCGGCCTCGAGTACTTCTGCTTCCAGGGCGACGACCTGTGGGACATGGACGACGACGGCCTCGTCGCGCTCGCCACCCGCGAGATCGAGCAGCTCGGCCTCGCCCGCGCCGACAAGGTCGAGCGCGGCTTCGTCACCCGCGTGCCGCTCGCCTATCCGATGTACGACGCCGACTACGCCCAGCGCGTCGCCACGATCCGCACGTGGCTGGGGGGCTTCGCCAACCTCCAGCAGGTCGGGCGCAACGGCCTGCACCGCTACAACAACTCCGACCACTCCATGCTGACGTCGATCCGCGCCGTGGAAAACATCCTCGACGGCACGTCGCACGACCTGTGGGCGGTCAACGCGGAGTCCGTCTACCACGAGGAGGACGTGGCCGACGAGCATCCGTACCGGCGCGCGCCGGACACGCAGGCCATGCGCGAGCCGCTCGCGTCGTCCGAGCGCTGAGCACTTCAGACTTGCGGACCGGCGGTCGGTCTGTTTGGGTAGCGCCCATGTTCCGTCGCCTCGCGCTGCTCGCCCTGCTTGCATCCATCGTTCTTCCCGCCACGGCCGGCGCCGTTCCGACCCGCCCGGCCGCCGGTTCGGCCTGGACGAAGGCGCCGGCTGCCCTGCCCTCGGCCCTCGCCGGGGCGGCCCGCACGGTCAACCCCCGCAAGTCGACGACCTACACCGTCGACGCCGCGCTGCTCAAGGCGGAGCTGGCCAAGGCGCCTGCGCGTGCGCGCCGCAGCGGTGGCGCAGTCGTCACGGTGCCGGCACCCGACGGGACGCTCGAGCGTTTCCGGGTCAGCGAGGCGCCGGTGATGGCGGCGGGTCCGGCCCGTACGGCGTCGGGCTTCCATGGCTTCTCGGGGATCGGCGTCGATGACCCGACGGCGACGCTGCGGCTGGACTACTCGGTGCTTGGCTTCCATGCGTCCGTCCGTGGCGCGCGCGGGCTGTGGTTCGTCGATCCGGCCTACCGCACGCGCAGCGAGCGGTACATCAGCTACTACGGAAAGGCGCTGCCCGACACCGGTGCGGCACGCTCGGAGCGCTCCGGGCCCCGCGGCGACGGCGCCCGCAGCCGGCGCGCACTGCCCGTGCCCGGCGCCGCGGTGATCAAGCGCACGTACCGGCTCGCGCTGGCCACCGACCCCTCTTACGCGGACACGGTCGCGGATTCGTCCGCGGCCAACTTCGACGACCAGGTCACCGCCGCCAAAGAGACGCTCATGAGCCGCATCAACCAGGTCTACAACGAGGACCTGGGCGTCACCATGCAGCTCGTCGCCAACAACAACCTGCTGAACTTCAACACCGCCTCGGATTTCGAGGACGCCTACACCACGGACGTCACGGACTGCTACTCCAACAACGCCGCCGCCCTCGACCAGAACCAGGTGGTCATCGACGACGCCATCGGCTCCGCGAACTACGACATCGGACACCTCGCGTTCGGTCCTGACGGCGACGGCGGCGGGATCGCCGGCCTCGGGGTGGTCGGCGTCGCCGGCCAGAAGGCGCAGGGCTGCACCGGCCTGAACCCGCCGGAGGGCGACTTCTTCGCGATCGACTACACGGCGCACGAGATGGGTCATCAGTTCGGCGCCAATCACACCTTCAACGGCACGCTGG
>CAXTBB010000062.1:0-18435 GCA_964242305.1 uncultured Solirubrobacteraceae bacterium | reverse complement strand
CGCAGGGCTTCGGCTCGCTCGGCCTGATGACCTCGGTGCTGATGACGCCGGACGGCGAGACCATCGAGGCCGAGGCCGCCCACGGCACCGTCACCCGCCACTTTCGCCAGCATCAGGAGGGCAAGGAGACGTCGACCAACCCGATCGCCTCCATCTTCGCCTGGACGCGCGGCCTGCAGCACCGCGGCAAGATGGACGACACGCCGGACGTGGTCGCCTTCGCGGAGACGCTCGAGCGCGTGTGCGTCGAGACCGTCGAGAGCGGGAAGATGACCAAGGACCTCGCGCTGCTGGTCGAGGGCGAGCAGGACTACTTGAACACCCAGGACTTCCTCGACGCCATCGACGCGGGGTTGCAGAAGGAGATGAGCTGAACATGGCAGACGTCAAGAAGGTCACGGTCACGGGCGCGGCGGGCGCGATCGGGTACGCGGTGCTGTTCCGGATCGCCTCCGGGCAGATGCTCGGACCCGACACGAAGGTCCATCTGAACCTGCTGGAGATCCCGGACGCGACCAAGGCCGCCGAGGGCACCGCGCTCGAGCTGTTCGACTGCGCGTTCCCGCTGCTGGCCGGCGTCGACATCTACGACGACGCCGAGCAGGCCTTCGACGGCGCCAACGTCGCCCTGCTGATCGGCGCTCGCCCGCGCTCGAAGGGCATGGAGCGCGCCGACCTGCTCGAGGCCAACGGGGCGATCTTCAAGCCGCAGGGAGAGGCGCTCAACAAGGGCGCCGCGGACGACATCAAGGTGCTCGTGGTCGGCAACCCGGCCAACACCAACTCGCTGATCGCGCGCACGCACGCGCCCGACATCCCGGCCGAGCGCTTCACCGCGATGACCCGCCTGGACGAGAACCGCGCCGTCGCGCAGCTCGCCCAGAAGCTCGACATCGGCGTCGCCGACATCGACAACCTCGTCGTGTGGGGCAACCACTCGCCGACCATGTTCCCCGACCTGCACAACGCGACGGCGAAGGGCGAGAACGCGC
Organism: uncultured Solirubrobacteraceae bacterium; assembly: GCA_964242305.1. Classification (GTDB taxonomy): domain Bacteria; phylum Actinomycetota; class Thermoleophilia; order Solirubrobacterales; family Solirubrobacteraceae; genus DATLGB01. The sequence goes on along the minus strand of CAXTBB010000062.1, from coordinate 17,443 downwards.
AGGAGCAGGTCGACCTCGATTGGTACGAGAACGAGTACCTGCCGCGCGTCGGCAAGCGGGGCGCCGAGATCATCGAGGCCCGCGGCGCGTCGTCGGCCGCCTCCGCCGCCAACGCCGCCATCGACCACGTCAAGGACTGGGTCCTGGGCGCTGACACGATCCGCTCGATGGTCGTGCCCGTCCCCGAGGGCGGCGTCTACGGCATCGACGAGGGCCTGCAGTGCTCGCTGCCGGTGAAGGTGTCCGGCGACGGCACCTACGAGATCGTCGAGAACCTCGAGATCACGGAGTTCGCGCAGTCAAAGATCGACATCACCGTCGACGAGCTCAAGGGCGAGCGCGAGGCAGTCCAGAAGCTCGGCCTGGTCTAGGCGGTCGCACCCGCCAACGGCCGCGCGGCGCCCGTCGCCGCGCGGTCGGACAGCCGGACCCGCGCCCCATCCGCCGGGGTGATGGTGATCATCCGGCGGCGCGTGCGGATCGGTCCTTCGGCGGAGAAGGTGAACCGCGCGGCCGCCTGCCGGAGGGCGACGCGCATCTCGAGCAGGGCGAACTGGAGGCCGAGGCACCGGCGCCGCCCGCCGCCGAAGGGCAGGAACGTGTAGGTCCCCGGCTTGGTGCCCAGGAAGCGCTCGGGACGGAAGGCGTACGGGTCCGGGTAGATCGCCGGATCGTGGTGCACGAGGTAGGCGGAGAGGATCAGGACGACGCCGGGCGGGTACGTCCAGCCGCCGGTGGTGAACGGCTGGACGACGAGGCGCGGCTCGGGGTTGGGAAGGACGGGACGGCGGCGCAGCGTCTCGTTGATCGTCGCCTCCAGGTAGGCGGGGTCGCCCGCCGCCAGCTCGTCGGCGATGCCGGGAGCGCGAGCGATCTCCGCGAACGCCCACGCCAGCGAGGAGGCGGTCGTCTCGTGGCCGGCGACCAGCGCAGTCAGCAGCTCGTCGCGGATCTCGGCGTCGGTCATCGGGGAGCCGTCGTCGGAGTGGGTCGCCTCCAGCAGGGTGGCGAGGACGTCGTTGCGCTCCTTCGTCTCCGCACGGCGCTCGGCCATCAGCTCGAACAGGTGCCGGTCGACCTCCTCCTTGATGCGGTCGAAGCGGGCGAAGGGGCCGAGGCCGAAGGGCGCGACCTGGAGCATCGGGATCATCGACAGGGGGTTGTCGCCGAACGCCATCATGTCCGGCAGCAGCTCGCGCAGCCGGTCCAGGCGCGGGCCCTCGTCGAGGCCGAACACCGCGCGCAGGATGATCTCGAGCGTGAACGCCTGCAGCCGCGGGTGCAGCTCGACGGCCTCGTCCAGTGGCCAGCGGTCCAGCTCGCGCTCGGTGAGCTCCTCGATCAGGCCGGTCAGCGCCTGCATCTTCTCGCCGTGGAAGGCCGGCAGCATCAGCTTGCGCTGCTCGAGGTGCGGCCCCTCGTCGAGCAGGATCACCGAGTTGGGACCCACGATCGGCTCCAGCAGGCGGGCGCCCTCGCCGGGGTGGAGGACGTCGGGCGGCGCGGTGAGGACGGCCTTGATGTCCTCGGGGTCGCTGAGGATCACCGTGTGCGGCTGGCCGATCAGCCGGGTGGTGATGCGTGTGCCGTAGCGCGCGCGAAGGCGGTCGACGCCCACGGTCGGCCGTGTCCAGAACCCGATCGTCTGTATGGCTGCCGGCGCCCTCGGGCCCGGCGGCAGTGCGGTGGCTCTCATCCCGGCGCGGACGCTACGCCTCTGCGACGGGCGGTGTGTGAGATCAGTCCGCGACGTCCGCCGCGGGCGCGGGCGTCTTCTCGCGATCCCGCACGTGCCAGCCCTTGCCGGACTTGGTGAGCAGCCCCTCCTTCTGGAGGTCGGGCACGACGCGGTAGAGGTAGTTCTGCTTGATGCCCATCGACTCGGCCATCTCCGGGATGGTGATGCCGGGCTTGGAGCGGACGAGCTCGAGCGCCTGCTGGGCGCGCTGGCCCGAGCCCTTGGGCCGGCCGCGACGGCCCGAGCCGGAGCCGGAGCCGTTGCGGCGGGCGCCGGCGGCGGCGCGGCGCTTGGGCGCGGCAGCGGCCCGGGGGGTGTCGCCGACACCGGCCAGCGCGCGCTCGGCGGCCTCCAGGCGCGCGTACTCGTCCACCAGCGGCTTGAGCTCTTTGAGGCGCGACTGGATCTCGCGCCGCTTCTCTTCCAGAAAGTCCATGTCCGGAGCGTACCTACTTCTCCAGTAACTCCTTCAGCTGTGCAAGCGAGCGTTCAGCTTCCCGCTTTGGAACACCACCCACCAACGCCTTGCTGGCGGCTTTCCCGAGTGGGCCGCCGGGTGCCTTGAATTCATTGACGTAATGGAAGTCCGTGCCCCCGTCGCCATTTTCCGTCAGCGTGTATTCGGTGCAGGCGGTGGAGCGAGCCGGGCCCTTGCCCTCCCAGCGCGCGAAGGCGTTTTTCCGGCATTCCGCCAGCGTCCAGCTCACCTTGAAGGTGGCGCCGCGCAGGGTGAGGGACTGTTTCATCTGCATCCCCACGTGCGGTGGTCCGTCGTCTGCGGACTCCAGTTTTCGGAGAATGGTCACCCATTCACCGAGCCGGTCGGTGTCCATGACCGCGTCCCACACTTTCTCGGGCGGCGCGTCGATGGTGATGTCGGCGATCACGGCGTCGCTCATCGGGCTCTGACCTCCTCGGTCTTCTCCAGGTCACGCAGCGAGCGTTCGACCGCGGCGTCGAAGGAATGCAGGTGCACGTCGAAGGCGTGCGAGGCGAGCGCGTCGCGCGGGAGCAGGTCGGACTCCAGCGACTCCATCAACGGCTCGATCAGGCCGAGGTCCTCGCCGGCCAGGGCGGCGGCCACCGGCGCGGCGATCGGGGTCAGCGAGAAGCCGAGGTCGACGCGCGGGCGGCCGACCATCATCAGGCCGGCGATGCGCTCCATCATCTTCGCGTGGGTCATCAGCTCGGGGCCGATGGCGTCCCACGGCCGGCCGGCCAGGTCGTCGTCGGCGGTGGCGGACCGCACGAGGTACTCGGTGATGTCGCGGCCGTCGATCGGCATCGAGCGGTTCTTCGCCCACGCGGGCAGGGCGAGGACGGGGAGGCGCTCGATCAGGCGCACGAGGAAGCGGAACGAGCGCGACCCGGCGGAGATGACGATCGACGCACGGAAGGCGATGGAGCTCGGCACGGCCTCCAGCAGGGTCTCCTCGACGGCCAGGCGCGACCCGAGGTGGCGGGAGATGGTGCTCCCGTCGCTGGGGACGGGGCCGCCCAGGTAGACGATGCGCCGCACCCCGGCACGGCTGGCGGCCGCGGCGAAGTGCTCGGCCGACTGGCGCTCGGCCCGGTCGAAGCTCCCATTGCTCGCGGTCTCCATGGAGTGGATGAGGTAGTAGGCGACCTCGATGCCGTCCAGCGCCTCGTCGAGGCCAGCGCCGGTCAGCGCGTCCCCCTCGACGACGCTGTCGACCGGGACGGAGACGCGGTCGGCGCTGCGGGTGAAGCCGCGCACGTCGTGGCCGGCGGCCGTGAGGGCCGGGGCGAGCGCGCGGCCGATGGAGCCGGTGATGCCGGTGACGAGGGTCTGCAAGGCATTGACGCTACGGGCTCACACCCGATCAGCGATCTCCCGGGCGAGCGCGAGGCAGGCCGTCGCGGCCGGCAACGGCGCGGTGCGGACGTGCAGCGCGGCGGGCGTGTCCTCCACCAGGAAGTCGTCGACGAGGGTCCCGTCGCGGGCGACCGCCTGCCCGCGGACGCCGGCGGGACCGGGGCGGAGGTCGCCCGGCTCGAGCGCGGGGACGAAGGCCCGCGCGGCGCGGGCGAGCGTCGCCGGGGCGGCGGCGTGGGCGACCTCCGTGGCCGTGCGCCACCAGCGCCGCGCCATCCGCCACGTCCCCGGCCAGCCGAGCACGTGCCGGGCGTCGTGCAGGCGCCGCAGCCGGTACGCGTCCCGCGCGAGGAGAAGCAGCGCCGTCGGCCCGACGTGGACCTCGTCGTCGATCCCGCGCGTCAGGTGGACGCCCAGGAACGGCAGCGCGGGGTCGGGCACCGGGTAGACCAGCGCGCGCACGAGCGCGGGCCGGCGCAGCACCCGGTAGGCGCCGCGGAAGGGGAGGACGCGCACGTCGCGCGACGGCGCCAGCACGTCCGACCAGGCCCCCGCGCACACGATCACCCGGCCCGCCAGCGGCCGGCTGACGTCCGCCGCACGCCACCGCCGGCCCGCCAGCGGCCGGCTGACGTCCGCCGCACGCCACCGCCGGCCCGCCCAGCGGCCGGCTGTCGCCCGGCGCGCACCACAGCCGGCCGTCGACGCGGGCGATCGGCGCGCCGAGGTGGATCTCGCCGCCGGCCGCGCGGACGTCCTCGGCCAGCGCGGTCGCCACCGCGGCGTAGTCGACCACGCCCGTGTCCGGCGAGTGCAGCGCGGCGACGCCGCGGACGTGGGGCTCGACCGCCTCCGGCGCCACCCGCCGCAACCGCACCCCGTTTGGCCCGCCCGCGCCGCTCGAGCTCGGCCAGGCCGTCGAGCTGCACGGACGACGTCGCCACGATCAGCTTCCCGCAGCGCCGGGCGGGCACCCCGCGTGCCTCGCAGTCGTCGTAGAGCTCGCGCGCGCCCGTCGCCGCCAGCCGCGCCTTCAGCGACCCCGGCGCGTAGTAGATGCCGGCGTGGATGACGCCGGAGTTGTGCGAGCTCTGGTGCGGCGCGATGCGGTCAGCGGCCTCGTCCACCGCCACCGTGTGGCCGCGGCCGAGCAGCGCGGGCGGTGGCCAGGCCGACGAGCCCCGCGCCGACGATCCCGAACTCACCCAAAGTGCGGGGTGGAGGAGTCGCTAATAACGAGGAATGGACACCAAAAGTCCATAGGTGCGGGAAGCAGGCGAAAAGCGCGCGATTTGCGACGTGGACCCTGTCCGGGCCACTCGCGACCGTGCATGCTGCTCCCATGGCAAGAGCGCAGCAGAAGGTGTCGTGTGACGGGTGCTTCTTCGGTGCCGCGGGGCTGTGCGCTCTGCGTGACTCGGGGCCGTGCCCGACCTTCCGGCCCAACCACCCGGAGGGGCTGCGCCCCCCGCGCCAGATGCGCTTCGAGTTCCGCCAGGAGCGTGCCCGCCAGTCGGCGTGGGCCTTCCCGGACGCGGAGGCGCAGGCGCTGCTTCACGCGTAGAGTCGTACCCGAGAGAGGAGGTCTCGGGACATGCGAGTCACCGTGCTGGGGAAGTCGCCCTCCTGGCAGGACGCCGGAGGAGCATGCAGTGGGTATCTGGTCCAGCACGACGGGGTCACCGTCCTCCTCGACTGCGGCAACGGCGTCTTCGCCAAGCTGCGGCGGTTCGTCGACTACGTCGATGTCGACGCGGTCGTGGTCAGCCACCTGCACGCCGACCACATCCTCGACCTCGTCCCCTACAGCTACGCGCTCACCTACGCGCCGCGCCAGCAGCCCGTCCCGGTGCACGTGTGGCCGGGGACCGACACGCCGGCGCGCCCCGCGCTGCACGCCCCGCCCGGCGCCACGGAGGTCTTCCGCCGGATCGTCGGCGCCTGGGGCAACGAGGACCTGATCGAGACCGCCTTCGCGCTGCGCGAGTACGACCCCGCGGAGACGCTCACGATCGGCCCGCTGACCATCCGCTTCTGCTTCGTCCCGCACTTCGTTCCAACCTGGGCGATGGAGTTCACCGCGGGCGGCGCGCGCTTCACCTTCGGCGCCGATTGCTCGCCGACGGCCGACCTGGTCGCCTTCGCGCGGGACACGGACTTGCTGATCATCGAGGGGACGCTGCCGCGCCCGGAGCGCACCGGCGTCCGCGGCCACCTCACTCCGGCCGAGGCGGGCGAGCACGGCCGCGAGGCCGCCGCCCGCCGTCTGGTCCTCACCCATGTCTCCGACGAGCTCGGCGAGCGCTGGGCGCGCGAGGAAGCCGAGCGCACCTTCGGAGCGTCCGTCGAGGTCGCCCGCGAGGGTGCGGTCTACGAGATTTGAGGATCGGCGCGGCCCTGCCGATGGGGAACAGGTGGACCCCGCCACCACCGAGGGAGTTCGGCTGCTCTCCCACCGGCCGTCGATCCTCTTCAAGCTCGAGCACCTCGGCGACCAGCCCGAGGGTGCCGACGTGTCCGTGGACGGCGTCATCCTCAGCGGACCGGGGTGGGGGGACCGCCTCCAGGCGCTGATGGGCGAGCTTTCCAGCGCCGAGTGCGCGCTGCTGTTCGCCGTCCGTCTCGACGAGGTCTCCGGGCTGCCGCTGTCGGCGCGCACGCTGCTCGACCGCGCGCGCACGGACTGGTTCCCCAAATTTCTCTCCCAGGGGACGCTGACACCGGTCTTCCAGCCGCTCGTCGACCTCCAGACGGGCGCGGTGTACGGGCGCGAGGCACTCATTCGCGGGCGCATGGGCAGGGTCGAAGTGCGCGGCCACGAGCTGCTCGGAGCCGCCGAGGCGCACGACGCGCTCTTCTCCTTCGATGCGCGTGCCCGCTCCGCCAGCCTGGAGATCGGGCTGCCGCGGCTGCCGGAGGGCGAGAAGCTCTTCGTCAAGGTCGATCCGCGCGCGGTGCTGGACGTCGAGAGCTCGCTGCGCGCGGTGTGGCCCCAGGTGCAGCACTCCGGCGGTCGGGCGGACAGCGTCGGCCTGGAGCTGATGGGCGTGGAGCGCTTCGACGACATCGACCTGCTGTGCGCGCTCGTCTCGCACCATCGCGAGCAGGGCGCCACGATCTCCCTCGACGACCTGTCGCCGGGGACCAGGGCGCTGCACGCGCTCGAGACGCTGCGCCCCGACCTGGCCAAGCTGTCCTTCACGCTGTGCAAGGGCATCGAGAAGTCGCCGGCCCGCCGCCACCTGGTCGGCGCGCTCGTGGAGATCGCCCACGAGCTGGGCATCCGCGTCGTGGCCGTCGGCATCGAGCGCGACTACGAGCTCGAGCACATCCAGGAGCTCGGCATCGACCTCGGGCAGGGCTTCATCCTCGGGCAACCCAACGAGGAGATGCTGCCTGTCGACCGCGGCCTCGTCACTCGCAGAGCGGTCGTTTAGCCTCCGCGCGGTGAGCGACCGCGATCTCTTCGCGAACTTCGAGCGGATGCGGCGCGAGATGGACGAGCTGTTCGGCGACGTCTTCGGCGGCGGCACGCGCACCCTGCGCCGCGGCGGCTTCACGCCCGCGGTCGACGTCTACTACCTGGGGGACCCGCCCCGCGCGGTCGTGCGCGCCGAGCTCGCCGGGGTCGATCCCGACGATGTCGCCCTGGAGATCCGCGCGCGCGAGCTGATCCTCACCGGCGTGCGCCACGCCGAGCGCTCCGACCGGCGCGCCTACCAGCAGCTCGAGATCGAACGGGGCGACTTCCGGCGCGTGATCGCCTTGGGCGTCGACGTGGACGCCGAGCGCGCCCGGGCCACGTACACGGACGGGATGCTCACGGTCGAGCTCCCGGTGCTGACGTGATCGACATCGAGTCCTCAGGCGACGATGGCCGCGACATCGCGGTCGGCGGCTCGAACGTCCTCCCCGACGAGCTGGCCATCCTGCCGCTGCGCGACTCCGTCACCTACCCGGACACGCTGACCCCGCTCGCGGTCGGGCAGGAGCGCTCGATCCAGCTCGTCAACGACGTGCTCTCGGGCAACCGGATCCTGGCCATGGTCGCCTCGCGCGACCCGGAGCTGGAGACGCCCGGGCCGCCCGACCTCTACGAGTACGGCGTCAGCGGGACGATCGCGCGCATGCTCAAGGTCCCCGACGGGTCGCTGCGCATCCTCGTCCAGGGCGCCCAGCGCATCCGCGTGGTCGAGTGGCTGGAGGGCCGGCCGTACCCCGTCGCCCGCGTCGAGGTCGTCGAGGACGTCATCGAGGAGGGGCCGGAGCTGACGGCGCTGATGCGCAACGTCCAGCAGACGTTCAGCACGATCATCGAGGAGGTCCCCTACCTCCCCGAGGAGCTGCAGATGGCCGTCACCAACGTGGACGACCCGAGCGCGCTCAGCCACCTGATCGCCGGCGCGCTGCGGATCAAGACGGAGGAGAAGCAGGAGCTGCTCGAGGAGACCAACGTGGCCGCCCGGCTACGGCGGCTCTCGGAGATCCTCGCGCGCGAGATGGAGGTCGTGCAGATCGGCTCGCGCATCCAGTCCCAGGTCCAGTCGGAGATCGACAAGTCCCAGCGCGAGTTCGTCCTGCGCCAGCAGCTCAAGGCGATCCAGGACGAGCTCGGCGAGCGCGACCCGGGGGAGGCCGAGATCGAGGACCTGCGCGAGCAGCTCGAGGGCCGGTCGCTGCCCGACGAGGTCCGCAAGGCCACCGAGCGCGAGCTGTCCCGGCTCGAGAAGCTTCCGCAGGCGGCGGCCGAGCACGGCGTCGTCCGCACCTACCTCGAGTGGATCGCGTCCCTGCCGTGGGGCGCGACGACGGAGGACAACCTGGATCTCAAGCACGCGCGCGAGGTGCTCGACGCCGACCACTACGACATCGAGCGCGTCAAGGACCGCATCCTCGAGTTCCTGGCCGTCCGCTCGCTGAAGGGTGGGCGGGGCGGGTCTCGCGGCTCGATCATCTGCCTGGTCGGCCCGCCCGGGGTCGGCAAGACGTCGCTGGGGAAGTCGATCGCCGGGGCGCTGGAGCGCAAGTTCGAGCGGATCAGCGTGGGCGGCATGCGCGACGAGTCCGAGATCCGCGGGCACCGGCGCACGTACATCGGCGCGATGCCGGGCGTGATCATCCGTGCGCTGCGCGACGCCGAGTCCGCCAACCCGCTGTTCATGATCGACGAGATCGACAAGATGGGCTCGGACTTCCGCGGGGATCCGGCCAGCGCCATGCTCGAGGTGCTCGACCCCGAGCAGAACGAGTCCTTCCGCGACCACTACCTCGACCTGCCGTTCGACCTCAGTCGCGTGATGTTCGTGACCACGGCGAACACGCTCGACACCATCCCGGGGCCGCTGCGCGACCGCATGGAGGTCATCCAGCTGGCCGGCTACACGGAGGAGGAGAAGCTCCAGATCGCCAAGCGCTACCTGGTCCCGCGCCAGATCGACCGCTCGGGCCTGAAGAAGTCGCAGATCGCCTTCACCGACCGCGGGCTGCGCACCATCATCACCGACTACACGCGGGAGGCCGGCGTCCGCAACCTCGAGCGCGAGATCGGCGGGGCCTGCCGCAAGGTCGCCCGCCAGGCCGCCGAGGGGACGCTGGCCGCGAAGGTGTCCGTCACCGAGCCGCGCGTGCGCGAGCTGCTCGGCCGCCAGCGCTTCTTCGTTGAGACGCGCCGGCGCACCCGCGAGCCGGGCGTTGCCACCGGCCTCGCCTGGACGCCCGTCGGGGGCGACGTGCTGTTCGTGGAGGCGACCGCGATGCCGGGGTCGGGCAAGCTGACGCTGACCGGCCAGCTCGGCGACGTCATGCGCGAGTCCGCCCAGGCCGCCCTCTCCTACGTGCGAGCGCACGCGGATGAGCTTTCGTCCTACGGTCCTCGCAAGCTCGGACCTTCGGACGACGTCACACCCGACTGGTTCGCCGACCACGACATCCACCTGCACGTCCCCAGCGGCGCGATCCCCAAGGACGGGCCGAGCGCCGGCATCACCATGGCGACGGCGCTCGTCTCGTTGCTGACCGACCGCCCGGTGAAGTCCGACATCGCCATGACGGGCGAGATCACCCTGACAGGCCAGGTGCTGCCGATCGGGGGCCTGAAGGAGAAGGCGCTGGCGGCTCAGCGCAGCGGGGTCAAGCGGGTGATCGCGCCGGCCCGCAACGAGGCGGACCTCGAGGACATGCCCGCGCCGCTGCGCAAGGGCATGGCGTTCGAATGGGTGTCCGAGATCGGCCAGGTGCTCGACATCGCGCTGGGATCGAGGGTGCGAGGCGTCAAGCCGGGGTAGTCTCCCGAAACCGACTTAGTCCCCGGATCGAGGAGCGGCATGGCATCGAAGAAGGCAAAGGCAGCCAAGGGCACCGCCAAGGGCGGCGCGAAGGCGGCCAAGGGCGCGGCCTCGGCTGCGCGCAACAGTCCCTACGTGCAGGAGATCGTCGAGAACGACGATCTGCGCGATGACCTCGTCGAGGCGTACGAGGCGGTTCGCAGCGCGGTGGATCGCATCTCGTCGTCCAAGAAGCCGACGAAGGCGATCTTCGACGACAAGCGGCTCCAGAAGGATCTCAAGACCGCGGCGGACAACATCAAGAACACCGCCAACACGCTGCGCGACGCGCCGTCGGGCGGCTCGTCCGGTGGCGGGCTCGGTCGCAAGCTGCTGCTGGTGATCGTCGCCGCCGGCCTCGCGCTCGCGCTGTCCGAGGATCTGCGCAAGAAGGTCCTCGACGCGCTGTTCGGCGCCGAGGAGGAGTTCGAGTACACGTCGACGTCGTCACCGTCGACCGGGTCCACCAACGGCCCCGCCACGACGTCCGCGACGGAGACGCCCGCCGCCTCCTAGCTCATGCCGCGATGAAGTCCCGCTTCCTGAAGGCGGGACTTCATCAGCTGCTTATTCGGCGATGAAGTCCCTCACCACAACGAGCGCCCCCGGGCGCTCCGTGGCGTCGGCGCCGAGCTGCTGCAGCCAGGCGCCGGGCGGGACGTCGTCGCGGCGCTGCCACGCGGTCACGATCGGGTAGGGGTCGACCGCGGCCTCGTTCATCCCGCCGGGGTGGACCTCGAAGTGCAGGTGCGGCGGCGTCGGCTCGGCGTCGCCCGTGTTGCCGACGAAGCCGAGCACCGTGCCGGCGTTGACCTTCTCGCCGTCGCGGGTCGCGTCGGCGAAGGCGGACAGGTGCGCGTAGAAGAACGAGTCGCCGTTCTTCGTGTGCAGCCACAGGCGGTTGCCGGAGATCGGCAGCGTGCCGACGTGGTCGATCGTGCCGTCGCGAACGGCGACCACCGGTGAGCCGAAGGGGGCGAAGATGTCGTCGCCCTCGTGGGTCACGATCGGCGCGGCGCGGACAGCGCCGAAGTTGTCGGCCACGCGCGCCTTGCCGAAGACGGGGAACGCGTAGCCGCCCTTCGTCAGGCGGCTCTTGGCGGTGGGAGTCGTCTTGGGCGCAGGTGTCTTCGTCGCCGTCGCGGTCGGTTTGGGCGTGGCGGTCTCGGTCGGCTCCGGGGCGGGGGACGGCGAGGCGGTCGGCGTCGGGGTGGCGGTGGGCTCGACCTTCACCGTCGTCACCTTGGCGATGGCTACGCGGATGTCGTAGTCGGCCGTCTTCACGCGCAGCCCGGTGGTGCCGGAGTTGAGGACCACCTTGCCGCCGGTGATCGGGATCGTGCGGCGCTCGCTGACGTCGCCGATGAAGGCGCCGGCGACGCGCAGCGCGTAGACCTTGCCGTGGCCCTCGCCGGAGCGGCGCACGCCGGAGGCGGTGACGAGGCCGTTGAGGACGTCGACGTCGAAGACGCGCGCGGTCGCCTCGCCGTCGGCGGCGCTGAGGATCGCCTTGCGCGCGGAGACGTTGTCGCCGTCGACCGCGGTGATGAGGCTGTCGTTGCGGACGGTGCCGTAGTCGGCGTCGTTCGAGGAGGCGGCGGTCGCGACCGCGCGCTGGCGGGTCGTTCGGTCGGCCGCGCCTGACGTCGCGGCCAGGACGAGTCCGAGGACCAGCAGGAGGGGCAGCGCACGGCGCATGACCTCCGCGAGAGTAGCCTTGGCGGCCCATGGCGACGACCACCCGGGAGCTGCAGTCGGACAAGGCCCAGCGCATCGTGGACGCGATGCGCGCCTCGGTCGGCACGCGCGGCGCGGCGGGCTCGACGTTCGACCACGTCGCCCGCGAGGCCGGCGTCTCCCGGGGGCTGCTGCATTACTACTTCGGGACCAAGGAGCGGCTGCTCGTCGAGGTCTGCCGGCGCGACTGCGACATCCGCATGGAGGTCTTCGACGAGGCCTTCGCGACCTCCGCGAACGCCGACGAGCTCATCGACGCGCTCGTGCACTCGCTGGAGGATCTGGTCGAGACCGACCCCGGCTTCATCGCGCTGATCTTCGAGCTGTTCACCTCCTCGCGCCACAACGAGGAGATCCGCGCCGGGCTGCACGACCTGTCCGCGCGCGTGCGCGAGCACCTCGCCGGCCAGCTCGAGGCGGCCGAGGCGGCGGGCAAGATCCGGCTTGGCGCCGGCGCCGACGCGATCGCCGCGATCCTCTTCGCGCTGGCCGACGGGCTCGCGCTGCGGATGCTGTCGGAGGACGACCGCGACTGGACGCCGACGCTCCAGGCCGGCGCCCTCGCCGTCCGGCAGCTGCTGCTGGCCGCGGCTTGAGCGTGAAGCTCGGCCTGGCCGTCTTCGTCGCCGCGCTGCTGCTTGCGTCACAGATTCTTCTTCCTATCGTCGCGGAGCACGGGCTGCGAGACGAGCTCAACGACACAGGTCGCGTCACGTCAGTTCAGGTCTCGGCGTTCCCGGCCCTCAAACTGCTCGGTAAGAAGGCGGATTCGGTCCGTGTGCGGATGCGGCAGGCGTCGATCGGCACCGGTGACCTTGGTGATCGGCTGGCGTCGACGGGGCGGACGCGGGACCTCGACCTCCGCATCGACACGCTCTCGCTGGGGCCGCTGCGGGTGCGCGGCGTGACGCTGCGCAAGCACGGCGACGCGCTGACCGGCTCGGCGACCCTCCGCGCGTCCGACTTCCCCACCACGCTGGGTCTGCGCCCCGTGTCCTCTGCCGATGGCGCGCTCGTCCTCGAGGCCGACGTCGGGCCCGTCACCGCCCGCGCCCGCCTCTCCGCCGACGACGGCGCCCTGGTCGTCGCCCCCGACGGCCTGCTCGGTGGCCTGGCCACCCTGACGCTCTTCAAGGACCGCCGCGTCGCCGTCCGCTCCGTCGGCGCGAGCGGAAACGCCAACGCATTCACCATCAACGCGCGCGGAACCGTGAAATAACTGCGCCACCGACCGAGCCGCGCCAGGGGTGTGTCACTTCTATTCCCGTATGGGTAATCGAGGTGACACACCCCTGGCGCGGGCGGCCCGCCTGGCGGCCGGATCGCACGCCATCCTCACCAGCCGGCAGTTACACGATTGCGGTCTGACGAACAAGTCGATCCACGACGCCGTCCGGCGCGGCACGCTCCACACCACCCCCTTCACCGCCGTCTTCTCCATCGGCACCCCGCTGACGACGGCGTATCAGCGCGCGCTGGCGGCGGTCCTCGCCTCAGGCGGCCTGCTCAGCCACCACTGGTGCCGGTGGCTGTTCGGCGTCGGCCGCCTCCCGCGCCACGATCCCGACGTGACCGTCACCGCGAACCGCCGGAAGCGCGCAGGCCTGATCCTCCACCGGACGCGCGGCCCGCTCACACCGGACGCCAACCACGGCATCCCCTGCACCCGCCCCGAGCGCATGGTGATCGACTGCGCGCCCGACCTCACCGCCCAGGACCTCCGCCGCCTGGTCAACGACGCGCAGATCCACCACCTCGTCAGCGTCCCCTCCCTCATGGCCGCGGCTCGTGACACGCGCGGCCGCGACACCAGCGCGCTGACCGCGCTCCTCAGGGAAGCGCCGAGGGGGGCCACCCGTTCCCTCCTCGAGGATCTCCTCAATGACCTCTCGGACGAGCGCGGGCTGCCGAGGCCAAAGACCAACGCCATCGTCGACGGCGTGGAGGTCGACTTCGCCTACTACGACGGTGCCATCGTCATCGAGGCCGACGGCTACGAGTTCCACCGCACCAAGCAGGCGTTCGAGCGCGACCGCGAGAAGCGGCTCGGCCTGGAGGCCAACGGCCGGCGGGTGCTGTGGGTCAGCTACCGCCAGGTGACGGAGCTCCGCGACCGGACCGCCGACGAGTTGGAGGCGATCATCAGCCGCGCGCCCACCCCGACGAGCACGAGGGACAGCCCGAGCAGCGCGACCAGGCCCGGCGACGAGCCCGTGTACGGCAGGGTCCCGGCCGGGAGCGCCTGAGCCCGGGCGACCGCGGGGGCCTTCTTGGCCGTCGGCCGCGGCTCGCCGGCTCCGGCCGCGTCGCAGTAGACGTAGTCCGCGTCGGTGCCGGCGTCGTCGCACGTGTAGGCGTCGTCGCCCTCGACGGGATCCTCGTCGTCGACCGGATCGTCCGCGTCCTCATCCGTGACGCCCGGGGCCTCGTCCTCGATACCGGCAGTGGGGGTGGCCACCGGCTCCTGCGCGACCGCGAGGGCCGGCAGGAGCAGCAGCAGCGCACTCAGGAGCGCAAGCAGTTTCACGCCCCGAAGTGTGTCACGCCAGCTTGGGTGAGGTCCAGGGCGCGGCGACGCGCCGGGCGAGCTCGTCGGCGAGGCCCTCGATCGGGACCCGCTCCTGAGCCAGCGAATCCCGGTCGCGCAGCGTCACGGTCCCGTCCTCGAGCGACTGGTGGTCGATGGTCACCCCGTACGGCGTCCCGATCTCGTCCTGGCGCCGGTAGCGCTTGCCGATGTTGCCGCCGTCGTCGTACTCGGCGGCCACGCGCCGCCGCAGCTGCGAGTAGACCTCGCGCGCGAGCTCCGGGTGCCCGTCCTTGCGCAGCAAGGGAAAGACAGCCACCTTCACGGGGGCCAGCGCGGGGTGCAGCCGCAGCACGGTCCGGCGCTCGCCACCGACTGTGTCCTCGTCATAGGCGTCGCACAGGAACGCGAGCACCGCACGGTCCGCGCCCGCGGCGGGTTCGATCACGTGGGGCACATATTCGACGCCCGAATTCCCATCCTTATAAGAGAGTCGTTGTCCCGACGCAGCGGCGTGAGCCGACAGGTCGAAGTCACCGCGGTTGGCGATGCCCTCGAGCTCGGACCAGCCGATGGGGAAGCGGTACTCGACGTCGCTCGTCCCGCTCGAGTAGTGCGACAGCTCGTCGGCGTCGTGAGGCCGCAGGCGCAGGTGATCGGGCCGGATGCCGAGCCGCTGGTACCAGTCGTGGCGCTCGCCGCACCAGTAGCCGTACCACGTGTCCGCCTCCTCGGGCGGCACGAAGAACTCCATCTCCATCTGCTCGAACTCGCGCGTGCGGAAGATGAAGTTGCCGGGGGTGATCTCGTTGCGGAAGGACTTGCCGACCTGGGCGATCCCGAACGGCGGCTTCTTGCGCGCGAACTGCAGGGTGTTCTTGAAGTTCAGGAAGATGCCCTGCGCGGTCTCGGGGCGCAGGTAGGCGACCGAGCCGGCGTCGCGCAGCGGCCCGACGTTCGTCTCGAACATGAGGTTGAACTCGCGCGCCTCGGTGAGGTCGCACGACTCGAATTCACCGGGGTGCTTGGACGGCTTCAAGGGGCACGCGAGGTCGTTGAGGTGGTCGGCGCGGAAGCGCTGCCCGCACTGCTTGCAGTCGACCATCGGGTCGCTGAACCCGCCGACGTGACCGCTCGCCACCCACGTCTTCGGGTGCTGGATGATCGCCGAGTCGAGCGCCACGATGTCGTCGCGCTCGAACACCATCGCGCGCCACCAGGCGTCCTTGACGTTGTTCTTGAGGAGCACGCCGTAGTGCCCGTAGTCGTAGGTGTTGCCGATGCCGCCGTAGATCTCCGACGCAGGGAAGATGAGGCCGCGGCGCTTGCACAGCGCCACGATCTTGTCCATGGTCACGACGTCTTCGGGCATCCCGCGCAGCCTATCCAGGGGTGGCGAGGCCCATCGCCCGACCCGCCTCCGGCCGTGCCGGGCCCCCCTATGGTTTCTCCCGTGCCGATCTACGAGTACCGCTGCGAGAACGGGCACCTCTTCGAGGTCATGCGCAAAATCTCCGAGGGGCCGCTGACCGAGTGCGTCGAGTGCGGTGCGCCGGTGGTCAAGGTGCTCCACTCGCCGGCCGTGCACTTCAAGGGATCGGGCTTCTACAACACGGACTACGGGACGTCCAAGCGCAAGCGCGAGCTGGACAAGTCCGCCTCTGAGGGCGCCGACAAGAACGACGCCAAGCAGAAGGACAAGCAGGAGGCCAAGAAGACGGAGTCGACGTCGTCGGACGCCAAGCCGGCTAGCCCCTCAGGAACCTCCTGACCGCGGCGCGCTTCTGCGCGTCCGTCGCCCCGACACCACCGCCGGCCTCCAGCCCCCCGAGCACCTCCGGCTTCGGCGAGCCGCCGATCTCGATCGCCCCGAAGAGACCCAGCAGCGACGGTCCGCCCATGTCGGACTTGATCGCCTTGGGCGCCGCCCATGCGACCCACGGGAGGCGGAAGAAGGTGGCGGGGGAGACCAGGCGCGACTTGATCGCGGCCAGCACGTCCTGCTGACGCTTCGCGCGCGTGAGGTCGTTCTCCTCGGGATGGCACTTGTTCTTGCGCGTGCGCGCGAGCGTCAGGGCCTGCTTGCCGGTGAGGTGGTGGTTGCCGCGCCGCAGGCGGAGGCTGGTGCCCCCGTTGCGGCGGCCGCCGTTGATGTCCGACTGCACGCAGTTCGTGGTCACGTTGATGCCGCCGAGCGCGTCGATGAAGTCCGGGAAGTTGCCGAAGTTGACCTCGACCACGTGGTTGATCTTGATGCCGAGGTACTGCTCGATCGTCAGGATCGTGAGGCTCGCGCCGCCGTATGCGTAGGCGGCGTTGATCTTGTCCAGGCCGTGGCCCGGGATGTTGACGATCGTGTCGCGCGGGATGGAGAGCTTGGCCGACTTGCCGCCGCCGGCGCGGATGAGCAGGATCGAGTCCGAGCGCGACGGGCCGCCGACGTCCGCGCCCGCCTCGTGCGTGCCGGGCTGGCGCGCGTCGGAGCCGAGCACCAAGATCGTGTTCGCCGACGTGAGCGTGTAGCCGCTGCTCGCGAGCGCCGAGCGGGCCGCCTCGGAGGTGTTCTTGCGCTGGACGAAGGCGCTGAGCATGAACAGCAGCAGCGACAGCAGGATCCAGCCGCCGATGGCGGTCAGCACCCACTTGGCGACGCGCCGGCGGCTGATCGCGGGCATCGTGAGCCGCCGCCGCGAGTGCGTGCTGTACTCGGGTTTCGAACCCGGTCGGCGCGGGGCGCCCGGTGCCTCGTCGCGCAGCTCCTGCAGGCCGTCGGCCACGTCGCGGCGCCGGCCGGGCCGGGAGCGGTAGACCTTGTAGTCGGGGTCCTCCGGCATGCCGGGGGCGACTGTAGGGTCCGACCGTGACCGCACTCGGCCTGGACCTCGGGGGGACGAAGCTGCTCGCCGGCGTGGTCGAGCCGGACGGCACGGTGCTGGCCACGGAGCGGCGGTTGATCGCCGGATTGTCGCTCGAGGCGCTGCTCGAAGTGGTGCACGAGGTCGTGCAGCTGCTGAACCCGTCCCCACCCGCCCTGGCCGTCGGGGTCGGCGTCCCGGCGTTGCTGGACCAGCGCTCGGGCCTCGCCGTCCGCTGCGTGCATCTCCCTCTGGACGGCGTCCGCGTCGCCGACGTGCTGGAGGCGCGGCTCGGCGTTCCGGTCACGGTCGACAACGACGCGACCTGCGCGGTGGTCGCGGAGTGCCGGCTGGGCGCCGCGCAGGGCTATGACCATGTCGCGCTGCTCACGCTCGGCACGGGCATCGGTGGCGGGCTCATCCTCG
>CAXTBB010000061.1:0-19058 GCA_964242305.1 uncultured Solirubrobacteraceae bacterium | reverse complement strand
GCTGACGTCCTGAGCCGCCGCAGCGAGAGCGCAGCGCCAACCTTGGCCGCCCAGTCGCTGGTGCTTCGGGCCTCAAAGCGACTGGGTCGTGAAGACGCGAGCGACGGTGCCGCCGCTGAAGGCGGTGGTGCTGACCGCCTGGAGGTTCAGCGGCGCGGTGAACAGCCGCTCGCCCGCGCCAAGCACGATGGGGTGGACGACGAGGCGGTACTCGTCGATGAGCCCGGTCTCGACGAGCGATCGTGCGAACCGGACGCCGGCTTGCGCGAGCAGGTATCCGCCGGAGTGCTCCTGTTTGAGCCGCGTGACGGTGTCGGTCAGGTCTCCGGTCGCGATCGTCGTCTCGGGCCAGCGGCGGATGTGAGCGAGTTCGAGAACACCACCTTGGGGATCTCGTTCATCGCCGCCGCGATCGGGCCGGATTGACGGGGCCAGAAGTCCGCCCAGCGCCTGTAGGTCTCAGCGCCTACAAGATGCGCGCCGGCGTTGCTCAAGGTGTCGAGGACCCACTCGCCGCCGTCGGGAGCGCGTCCCGTCGCCTCCCAGCCGGAGCTCCCGTCGACCGTTGCGACGTACCCGTCGAGCGAGATGGACATCTTCAAGATCAGTGAGGCCATGCGCTGCTTTCTCCTCGGGACGGACGACATACCGCTGCAGAGACCGCGCGCTGTCACCGCGGTCGAGGTTGCCGTGGGCCAGGAGGGGTAGCGTCGCTCTAACGCAATGAAGCGTTCCCATCCCACCCGGGACATCAGGGTGGGTCGCAATCGCGACAGAGGGTGTCGTAGGTCACCTGTTCCGCGGTTGTCAATGCAGGCGAGCCGAGAGGGGCCCCGTGAGTCTTCCCGTTGTCGTGGCACCCGCCGAATGGCGGACCGCTCGGCTCGCCCTACTGGTGGAAGAGAACAGCTTCAACTACGACTTCCACGTGACCCTCGATGAGGCGGTCGCGCCCATTGAATACAACTACCGAAGCGAGGCTGAGCTCAAGGCGGCCGGCTTCACGGAGATGACCGGAGACCTCCACGGCACGAGCGTGTTCCTGCGCGATGGCGACCGCGTCTTTCACACCTACTCGACCTACGGGCGCGGCACCGAACAGGTCGGCGGGACCCACTACTACCTCGACCTCACCGCGCTTGGACGCCAGGAGGCCTGGGAGCTACCGGCCGAGCGCGCCGACCTCCAGCCCACGCTCGCTGCCGCCGGCACGCAGAGCTGAGGCCACGCGTGAACGGCACCCCCCCAATGTCACCAGGCAGGACGAACATCGGCCAGGTGGGGACCATCATGGTCGCCGTCAACGACCAAGACGCTGCCCTTGCGTTCTACGTGGACGTGCTTGGAATGACGAAGGTCAACGATCTCACCTATCCGAGCGGGGAGCGATGGCTCGAGGTCTCGCCGGCGACCGGCAGCGCGAACCTCTGCCTCGTGGCCGCCCGGCCGGAGCGCCCCGCCGGGACTGAGACGGGCATCGTGCTCTTGAGCGCCGATCTGCTCGAGGACCTCGACGTACTGCGAGGACGAGGGGTCGACGTCGACAAGCAGCCGCTGGCCGAAGGCGAGGTTGTGTGGTGGAGTGGCGCGCCCCTTGCCGGGGTGCCGCCGCAGTTCCGCCTTCGCGACCCGGACGGCAACTCGTACCTCATCGTCACCGCGTCCTAGGCGACAGCAACAGCTCGACGCTCGTCAACCGGAGGGCGACCAGTGATGGCCGTACTCGTCGACTCAGATCTCGAGGGGTTGTCTTCGAGATCCAGCCAACCTGAGGGTTGAATATGCCGTTGATGGCGACGAACAGGGAGGCAGCAGATGGGAAGGATCATCGTGACAGAGCACGTGACGCTCGACGGCGTGGTCGAGGACAATGGTGGCGTCGAGGGCTTTGAGCGCGGCGGCTGGCAATTCCAGTTCGACTCCGGCGAGGACGGCGCGGCATTCAAGCTGCAGGAGATGCGCAACTCGACAGCGCTTCTCCTCGGCCGGGTCACCTACGACACATTCGCGCGGTTTTGGCCGTCGGCGCAGGGCGAGCTCGCCGACCTGCTCAACGCCCTGCCCAAATACGTCGTCTCGTCGACGCTTGAGAACCCCGGGTGGAATACACACGTGCTCGACGGCGACCCGGTCGAGCGGATCGCGAAACTCACGCGCAAGGTGCAGGGCGACATCGTCGTCCACGGCAGCTTCCAGCTCGCACAGACACTGATCGACAACGACCTCGTCGACGAACTGCGCCTGATGGTGTTCCCGGTCGTGCTCGGCGACGGCAAGCGGCTGTTCGGGCCGACGCGCGAGAGCAAGCGCCTCCAGCTTGCCGAATCGAGACAGCTCGGTCCCGACGGCGTACTCCTCGTCACCTACCTGCCCGCAACCGACGGCGAACCCAAGAGCGAGGCGACACACCGGCAAAGCTAGCTTGTACGGTCCGTCGCCCTGGACGGCCAGGCCTGTCCAGTTTCGCGTTAACCGAGCGGCAACATCTCCAGCGGCACGCTCGACACGGAGGTCGCGGGTTCGAGTCCCGTCGCTCCCGTCTCCGTTGCTGGCCAAATGTGTCGAGTTCTCCGATGGGCAGCAACGCGGAGCCGAGGCCTGCCGCGACCCGGATCGAGTGCTCGGCAAACGCCAACGAAAGGTGGCAATCCAAGCCGACTCATTCAGCCAATGCATCCTGCCCCTTTGAGGTATGCCGTGAGCTGGCAGTTGTACCGATGAGCGGGTGTGAGGACTCCGCGTCCACCGAATGCGAAGGATCCACAGCGTCGCAGTGACGGGCGGTGCTGGATCTCGCGCCCGACGGGTGTGTTTCGATGGCACGCGACGGGCGGGTCATCGGGTGGAACCTGCTGGCCCAGCGCATGTCCGGCTGGTCGCGAGGGCTGGCGTGTGACCAGGGACGGCGCGCGGGTTTTGGGCCAACGTGGTGATCACCGCAATGCGCGACGCGGATGGCGCATCGCGTGGCTACGGCAAGATCACGCGGACCTCACCGAGCGGCGAGCTGCCGAGCAGGACCTGCGTGCCGCTCACGTGTTGTTCGAGACGGCGTTTGCGGACACGCCGATAGGAATGGCCCGCGTCGGTTGGACGGGTCGTGGTTCAGCGTCACAACGCGTTGGCGCACGTCGCAGCTCTCATGCCCGGCGAGATCGATAGCTACCCGATGGAGAAGCGCTCCTTCCACCGCTTCGGAGAAGTCGTCTGGAGCAAGCCGTCCGGCTCGCTCGTCCGCGACGCAACGGGCGCGCCGGCGCACTTCATCGCTCAGATTGAGGACAGCACCGGCTCCCTCAACGCGTACGCCGCGAGCAGGCTGGATTGGGAGCTCGAGGACATGCTCGGCCGACGCGGCGAGGATCTGTTCCCCAAGCTCGCCGACACGGTCCGCGCACGGGACGCGGAGTTGCTGGCGTCGGGCTCACCGCTGGCTGATGAGATGAGTGTGCGAGCGGGGAGAGCGGCGACCCGCCGACGTACGCGGCGCTGCCCCGAGCTAAAGGCACGGACGCACCGCGGCGCGAGCGCGGCTGACACGACGAGGCGCCAGACAGCGCCCATGGTCCAGTTTCCCCCCCGTGGTCGCGCGCCACGCGACGACTGCCGATGGGAACCATGATGTGGCAGCGGCGTCTCACACCGATGATCGGGCTCCTGCTCGTCCTTCTGTGCGCTGTGATCTCGGCGTTGGTCGCCAGCGATCGTTACTTCCAGGGGCGGCTGCTTGCAGTGCAAGCACGTACCGAGGTGATCGTGCGCGACGTCGAGCGCATGCGCTACTACGACGAGGTGCTCACGGGTTCAGCTCGGCTGGCTGCGGCGACGGGGGAGAGCAAGTACCAGCTTCGCTATCACGACCAGGCGCCTGAGCTCGATGCCGTCATCGCCGAGGCGCTGCGGGTGGCCGGAAGCCGGGAGGCCGTCGCGGCGATCAATCAGACCAGTGCCGCCAATCGGGCGCTCATCGAGATGGAGGAGCGGTCCTTCACCCTGGGCGACCTCGGACGCGAGGGAGAGGCGCTCGCGTTGCTCGATTCTCCGCAGTACCTGAAGCAGAAGCAGATCTACGAGGAAGGCTTCGACGAGGCCGTCTCCATCATCCTCGACACCGTGCGGGCTGACCTCCGTCGGGTGCGTGGCTATCGGCGGATCGAGCTGGGCGCGGGCCTGCTCGGCGGCCTCATCCTGCTCGTCGCGGGGGGATTGCTCCTGCGTCTGTCGCGTGACCGCGACCGGCTCAGCGACGGGCTGCGTGCCGAATCCGCGCTGAACGCGTACAACTCGCTCCATGACGCGCTGACCGGGCTGCCCAACCGCGCGCTGTTCTCAGACCGCCTCAAGCATCAGTTGCTCATCAGCCGACGCGATCCCGCGCCCTTCTCCCTGCTCGCGTTCGACCTCGATCGCTTCAAGGAGATCAACGACACCCTCGGCCACGGTGCGGGCGACCTCCTGCTGCGCGAGATCGACACTCGCGTTCGGCCGTGCCTGAGACCGGGCGACACCCTCGCGCGGGTGGGGGGCGACGAGTTCGCCGTGCTCCTCTCGTCGGCGGGAAGCGACAGTGCCGCCAAGGTGGCCGATCGCATCCTCTGCGCGCTGCAGGAGCCCTTCGAGCTCGGCGACGTGACCGTGACCGTGGGTGCGAGCGTCGGCCTCGTGACCTTCCCGACGCACGGAGAGGAGGCCGAGACGCTGGTGCAGCGCGCCGACGTCGCCATGTACCTCGCAAAGGATCAACGGTGCGGCGTGTCGGTCTATGACGCGACGGCCGATCCCCACGACCCGAAGCGCCTGGCGCTCGTCGACGAGCTGCGCAGCGCCATCGCTGCTGAGGACCTCGAGTTGCACTACCAGCCGAAATTCGATGTCGCCGGCATGCACATCGGTGGGGTTGAGGCGCTCGTGCGTTGGCGCCATCCCAGGCGCGGGATGCTGTCGCCCGACGAGTTCGTCCCGGTTGCCGAGCACACCGGCCTGATGAAGTCCCTCACCCTGGTCGTCTTGCGCAAGGCGGTGCGTCAGTGCCGCGTGTGGAATGAGTCCGGCCTCGCTATCACCGTCGCCGTCAACCTCTCGGTGGTCAACCTGCTCGACGGCGATCTAGTCGAAGATGTCGCTCGCATTCTCGAGGAGGAAGATCTGCCCGCGGACCGGCTCGAGCTCGAGCTCACCGAAAGCATGGTCATGATCAACCCGGAGCGCGCCACGGGTCAGCTGAGCCGGCTCAGCGCCATGGGGATCCGGCTCGCGATCGACGACTTCGGCACCGGGCATTCGTCGCTGGCCTATCTGCGTCGCCTGCCGGTCTCAGACCTCAAGATCGATCGAGCCTTCATTCGCGACCTCGCGACAGACGCGGATGACGCGGAGATCGTGCGGTCCACGATCCAGCTGGCCCACCACCTCGGACTCCACGTCATCGCCGAAGGCGTCGAGGACGCCGCGTCCCTGACGCTGCTCGAAGAGCTCGACTGCGACTACGCCCAAGGGTTCTACCTCTGTCGCCCGGCTCCCGCAGACCAGCTCCTGCCCGAGCTTCGCCGGTACAGCCGGAGCCTTTCGACGCGGACCGCGGCTTAGGCAGAGGCCTGCGATGGCAGTCGCTACGCGTTCAGCGGGGACCGCGTGCCACGTGCGCGAGTACCGCAGGCTCTTCGGGATCGCACCGTCACGAGGCTCGATATGTCATCACGGAGCGCTGAATGAGCTCGTGTTGTGCGGACCACTTCGTTGCTGCCTGACGCGAAGGCGGAGCAGCGCTGGGTCGCCACGTCGCTGCGGACGAACGCGAGCGGTGTGACGCCATCCCGAAGGCGGCTGTTCGCGGTTCTCCGGCTACCACCAGGTGGGGTGGGAAGATCGACGACGCGGGGATCGAACCGCGCGAGCATCGCCGTCATCCGCTGGGCGGGATGACGTTCACGCCTGGGCAGACGGACTCGTTCTCATTGTTCGCGTACGTGCCCGGCGGCGGGCACGAGTCGAAATCGGCCCCGGGCTGGAAGGTGAAGTGCCCACCACCGTTGTCGACGACCTTGCAGTCGTATTGCGGCGGACGGGTCTGGAACTGCTCCGTGCCGCAGTGGCTGCCGGACTGCCAGCCCACGAAGTAGGACCCGGCGTCCGGGTGGGCGACCACCGAGAGCGTCGTGCCGACCGCGGCCTTGAACTGGTAGGCATCCTCGTTGCCTGGGGACACCGTGACACCGGGCGGCGTGGCCGTCACGCTGCCGCTGCCGCTCCCCGCGTGCAGGAGGACCACGTCCAGCGTGACGTCGATCCTGTCGTCCACCGGGGTCCGGTCAACGCCCTCGGACGCCTCCTCGGCGAACTGCTCGCCGAGCTTGTCGAACAGGCCCTCGAGCTGCTTGAGATTGCGCGCCTTGCCCGACACGTTCGTGGTCGCCACCGCGTACCCCGTGGCCGCGTCGCGGAGGGTGAGCGTCATCGAGATGCGGCCGTTGCGCCCCACCGTCCCCTCGCCGGTGACCTGGTAATCGGGCTTGAGCGGCGCGTACTTGACCGGCGTGTCCGACCGGCCGTCGTCGTAGAGCTGCTGCTCGCGCTTGCTGGCCGCAGCCACCTTGGCGCTCAGGTCCACGAACGCGAGGCCGCGGCCCGTCATCGGCCCGAACAGCTCACGGAGAACGAGCGAGCCGACGTTGCGCCCGCCGAGCGTCACGTTGCCGATCGACACCACGGGCCGCTCCGCGCTCGCCCGCGCCGTGGCGGCCGGGACGACCTTCAAACGGCCGACCTTGTCCGTACCCCTGCCACCGGCGCGCACCGTCGTACGAACCACCAGATACGCGCCGCCGGGCAACGAATGCCCCAGCGTGTGGTGGGCGAGGTCGGCGATCAGGCCGCTGTCGACGTCGACCGCACGCACGGCCGACAGCGTGCGCGCGTCCGCGGCCGCCGGGCCGACAGCACCGGCCGCCAGCAGGAGCAGCAGCCACCGCAACACACTCCGCATGGGCGCACCCGGAGATGACGAGCGGTTCGTCGGTGGCCGCTCGGCGGTCACTGGTAGATCGCCACCGGCAACACGACGACAAAGGGCCCGCGGAAGGTGAGCTGGTCGGCGACGAACGCGGTCGGATCCTGGTCGTCCGGGATGCCGAGCGCGTCGCGGTCTGCGGTCTTGAGCCGGGCGAGCGCGGGGCCGAACGCCTGCGCGGTGACCGAGTCCGTGTGGGTGCACGGCTCGCGGGATCGGTCGCGGCAGTGGGGGTCGTCGGCGAAGCGGCGCTCGATGAAGATGACCTTCCCGACGACCGTGAGGTTGCCGGCCAGCAGGCGGGGGTTGTCCAGCAGGGCGCTGTAGCGCGCCGGGATGAAGAACGTGCCGATCGGGGCCCCGCGCATGTTGTTCATGGGGACGAGGAAGGGCAGCTGCGGGTCCTGCTTGATCAGATCGGCGACGTAGGCGGCGCGATCGGGCTCGGGCAGCTCCGGCGTGCTGAGCGCCTCGTTGCGGCGCAGGAACTTGCCGTCCCGGAAGGCGGCGGAGGACCGCGCCCGGTCCATCAGGGCGGCGAAGGGCGGAAGGAACAGGTGCGCCTGTTCGAGCCGGACGAAGTCGCCCTCCTTCATCCGGAACAGCCGCTTGCCGAGCGGGGCGCGCGAGGCGAGGCGGGTGCGGGCGTCGATGTCCTGGAGCCGCACCGCCGGATCGAGGTGCGACTGCAGGTACTCGAGGAGCCCGAGCAGGAGGTCGGTCGTCTGCGGCGTGACGGTTTCCTCGATCGAGTTCTCGCGCCCCTTCGAGCCGGACGCCTCCACCGGTCCGACGGCCACCTTGCCCGCGACGTTCGCGGTGGAGGAGAGCGTGCGCTTCTGCGTATCGGACAGGCCGCCGAGCGCCTGACCGAGGTACGCGCGCACCCGGACGTTGTCCAGGTAGAGGAACTCGGCCGGGGCTGTGTCCGACGTCGGCTCGCGACCCGCCGTCGCGTCCCCGTCGCCGAACGCGAGCTTCGAGATGAACACAACAACCGCCAGGACGAGGATCGCCAGGAGGAGCGATTTGAAATTCGCCCGTACCCAACCGGCGAGCGCCGTCAGGCTGCCCCGACTCACGGCGCGATCCTACATGTCGGCTTGCTTCCTGGCGGACGGCGGATTAGGGTCTTCCCAGGATGGCGTTCACCGCCAGCTGCGACATCTTCGCGAGCGTCAACGAGGCCGCGCTCAACCGCGTCGTGACCCACGTGACGCGCCAGCGACCGTCGCTGGTGAACCTCGGGAGCCCCTCCGTGGTCGCGCACCCCGAGCTCCTGTGCACGCCGATCGCGTCGGTGCACCCCGTCGTCGCCCAGCGCGGCAATCCGCTCGTCGGCCTCGGCCCCGATCTGCCGGTCGCCGGTACGCCGCTGCTGCTCGAGTACGCCGCCCAGCTCGCGGTGGCCGAGGTAGACGTGAGCCCCAACGACGTGATCGCGCTCCCGCCGGAGGTCTCGCCGCTCGCCGACCAGCGGCTGGCCCTGCACGCGCGCGTCTGCGCGGGCATCGGCTGCCCGGGGGACGACTTCGAGTTCCGGCCACGGCCCCGGCCCCGGCCACACGACCCCAAGGGCGGCAAGGACCGCACGTCCTACGTGCCGTTCAAGGCGTTCGACTGCTTCTGCCTCGATCTCTTCACCACC
Organism: uncultured Solirubrobacteraceae bacterium; assembly: GCA_964242305.1. Lineage (GTDB taxonomy): Bacteria > Actinomycetota > Thermoleophilia > Solirubrobacterales > Solirubrobacteraceae > DATLGB01. Next base: position 10,404 of record CAXTBB010000061.1, on the reverse strand, counting down.
GTGGGCGCCGACTTCGCGGGGCCGCCCGGCGGCCAGCACGTCGTCGGCACACTGGACGGCCTGGAGATCGTCGACCTCACGCCCACGGGCCTCGAGGACGCGATCGAGTGCTACGCGAAGCTCGCCATCCGCTTCGGGCTGCTGCCGCAGCTCTCGGTTCCGCTGATCTGGTTCAGCCAGGCCCTCTCGGGCATCGCGACGGTGACCGTCGAGCCGACACCGCAGCCCACCGTGGCGCACAACCCGGCCCTGGAGAAGGACGCGCTGACGCTGTTCATCGATGTGGACGTCGGCCCGCCCCCGGGCGGGGGCGGCAGCGGTGGTGGCGGGGGCGGCGGCAGCTCCCCGCCGAGCTTCCCAGGGTCGCCGCGCCCCCGCACGCGCAGCGGCCCGTTCGACGCGACGGCCGCCCTCTCGGAGGCCGTGGTCGACGCGCTCTTCGACGCCGTCCGCGACGGGTTCTCGTTCAACAAGACGGTGAGCGGCGACTTCGGGCCGTTCACGGCGAGTGCCACCGCGGCCGGCCACCTCGAGAACGGCTCGGTCGACCTCCGCGCCGACAACTCGATCGCCCTCGACGAGCTCGACCTGAAGTTCGATGCGCTCGGCGTGTGCCTCGGCATCGACATCCCGCAGATCTGCGTGGGCGGCTGGTGCATCGTCGGCATCCCGTTCGACGGCTGCGCGGTCCACCTTCCCGAGATCTGCGCGTTCAGCGGGGACCCGGACATCAGCTTCTGCCTCGACATCGCGCCGTTCGTCCGCTTCGAACTCTCGGCCGCGGTCCGCCCGCTCGTGAAGTACAGCGTCAACCCGGGCCGCACGTCCGGGATGAACGACTGGGACGCCCACGACGCCGCGCTCCCCAACCACTGGCAGATCTACCTGGACCCGCTGACCATCGACCTCGACCTCTTCGATGTCGCCGACATCGTCGGCGACCTGCTCGAGGATGCGGTCGACGCCGCACTGGACACGGTCCTCGGGCCGTTGCCGGACTGGGCCAAGGACCTGATCAAGGCCCTGCTCGGCCCCGTCATCGACCTGGTCCGAGACATCCTCGACTTCGGCGACGACGTCTCGGAGTGGCTGGAGCAGCTGCTGGGGACCAGCCTCGGCCTGGGCAACTTCATCCTCCAGCTGATCGCCGACTACCTGGCCTCGACGCACCCGCTGGCGGAGTTCGAGGATCCGATCGTGCTGATGCCGACCGACGGCGCCCTCATCCCGGTGCTCGTCCCGATGGAGTTCCTCGACGTCCACGTCACCGCGGACGAGATGGTGCTCACTGCCGACGTGGCCAACTCGCTATGAAGGCGTTCCTCAACCAGCGGTTCCTCAACCAGACGCGCTTCGACAGCGCGGCGCCCGCGGGCGCGGCCGTCGTCGCACACCGCTGCGAGCGCGAGGGCGAATTCGAGCTCCACGTCGGCCTCAAGCGCGACGTGCTCGCGCGGGCCCGCTTCGCCGTCGGGTCCGACCCCGCCGCCCGTGAGGCAGTGACCGAGGCGGCTCCGCTCCCCGCGGTCGGCGTCGATCTCTTCAAGCTCGTACGGCCGGGGGTGAGCGCACCGGCGCTCCCGGCCATCGCTCCCGGCGGCTGGCTTTCGCTGACGTCCTCGCAACCACTCCGGGACCATCACGTCCTGCTGCGCGAGCAGGGCGTGCGCTCCGGCAGCTTCGACAGCCGGCGGCTGGACGGCCGCTCCCTGTTCGCGCTGACGATGATCCGGCCCGGCCGCTACTCGCTGGCCGACGCGATCAGCGGCGCAGCCGGCGAGATCGTCGTCGCCTACCCGGTACGCGGCAAGCGCGCCTACCGTCCGCCCGAGCCGCTGCAGATCGAGGTGACCGAAAAGGGCTTCGGCGCCGCGCCGATCCTGCTCTCGCCGGCGCAGGGCCTGGTCTTCCGGTTCGCGGCCGAGTCGCGCATCCAGATCGAGCTCCTCGAGCCAGACGACGGACCTGCCGCATGACGATGACGCAGGTCGGGCCGGCCGCCGCGGGCACCGGGGACCGCAACGTCGACGGCAACGCGGTCGCGCTGACGGTCACCAGCACCGTCAAGCTCTGGGGACGCGCCGAGCTGCCGCTGTTCTTCACGTACATCACCCGTCGCAAGGATTCGCTGGGGACGCTGAGGGAGCTCTCCTTCATCCAGTCGGCGCGCTGGTCGCTGATCGAGCGCATCCCGTTCAACGGGTCGCCGCAACCCAGCGGGAAGCTCCACTACGCGCACCTGTACTTCGAGAGCAACTTCAACGGCGGGTGGGAGGAGTACATCGACGCGTTCTCCTACCTGCTCCGCTTGGGCATGTTCGGGTTCTGGGGCAGCTCGATCGGCTTCCCCGGTGCGGTGCCGGCCGGCCCGTTCAAGGACTACATCCGCACCAACGCCGTCGACGCCAGCCACTACTACTCCGCCTATCCGGAGGCGACGGCGACGCTGATCCTGAGCGCGGGCGAGGTCGAGAAGCGCGTCGACGAGCTCCGCGACCGGGCGCCTTCGATGACCGCGGACGAGTTCGCGCCGGCGTGGCGCGCGCTGCTGACGGAGATGCAGGCATGGCTCTGACGAACGACACCCTCGGCCAGATGTACGCCCTCACGGTGATGACGCCGATCAAGCCGGGCGCGGAGCCCGCGCTCCGCGCGTACCTCGAGGGCTTCCGCGACCGCGGGACCCCCAGCCCGCTGGCCCGCCTGCCGCGCACCCACTTCGGCCGCTGGGTCATCGTCCCCGGCTTCGTGCAGGATCCGACGCAGCGCCGGCAGGACGACCTCGGCGGTCCGGTGCTGATCTTCTCGGCGACCCTCGACGGCGATCGCGATACCTACTTGGACGAGCTCAGTGATGAGCTCGGCGACGAAGCCGAGCGGATCTGGGGCGCATGCATCGGGGCGCCGACGCCGGCACGCGGCCCGGACCTCAAGGCCTACCTGCTGCACAACCAGATCCACACGGGGCTCTTCTTTTCGGCCTATCCGGACGTGCCGGTCGACCGGGTCAAGCAGCGACTGGCCCGGCGCGAGCAGACGGTCGCGTTCGCGGTGCGCTCGCAGGGCATGAGCGCCGAGGAACTGCACCAGGCGTTCCTGGCGGAGTTCTGATGCCGGCCCCGATCGACCTCGCCGACATCCAGGGCGACATCCTGCGGGCCTACGGGAATCGATTCGACCGCACGTCGTACGTCTTCGTCTCCGTCGGCGACGCCGCGCACGGCCGGACCTGGTTGAGCGGGCTCGTGGACCGGGTCACCACCGCGGTGGCGTGGTCCGGCGCGGGGCCTGAAGCGACGCTCAACGTCGCCTTCACCCACGCCGGCCTGGCCGCGCTCGGCGTCGGGCCGGAGACCGTCGCGTCCTTCTCGAGCGAGTTCCGCGACGGCATGGCCGGGCGGGCGGCCGAGCTGGGCGACGTGGGCGACAGCGATCCCGGCGCGTGGGAGCCGGGGTTGGGCTCGGGTGCCGCGCACGTGCTCGTCGTCATCAACACACGGTCCGACGACGCCCTGCAGGAGGCGCTGGGAACGCTGCGCGGCGAGCTCGAGACGCACGGGCTCACGGTCGCGTACGAGGAGCATGCGCAGATGCTCGAGGGGCGGCGCGAGCACTTCGGGTTCGCCGACGGCTTCTCCCAGCCCGCGATCGAGGGGGTCAACGAGGACCGGGCCCGCGGCGGTGGCGTCCCCGAAGCGGACGGGCGCTGGCGCGCGCTGGCCGTCGGCGAGTTCATCCTCGGCTACGAGGACGAGGAGTCGCGTCTGGACCGGAAGCGGCGGTTGCCGAGCTCGCCGGTCGGGCCGCTCGGGCGGAGCGGCACCTACATGGTCTGGCGCAAGCTGCGCCAGGACGTGGCGTTGTTCCGCGCCCGGTTGCGCACGTCCGCCGAGTCCTACGAGCAGGGGGGCGCCGAGCTGCTGGCTGCGAAGATCGTGGGCCGCTGGCGCAACGGCACGCCGCTGTCCCTCTCGCGCACGGCCCCGCAGGAGGGCTTCGATCCGCAGTCGCCGGGCGCCAACGACTTCCGCTATCGCGACGGCGACAGCGACGGCTACGGGTGCCCGCTCGGCGCCCACATCCGCCGGTCCAACCCGCGCGACGCGCTCGGGTTCGAGGGGAAGCTGAGCTTCCGCCACCGGATGATCCGGCGGGGCATGCCCTACGGGCCGCTGCTGCCCGAGGCCGCCACCGAGGATGACGGCGAGGACCGCGGCCTGATCTTCGTGTGCTTCAACGCGAGCATCTCGCGCCAGTTCGAGAGCGTGCAGCGCCAGTGGCTCAACGACGGCAACGCGTTCCATCTCGGCCACGACACCGACTTCGTCCTCGGAGCGCCCGCCGCGGCGATGGGCAAGATGACAATCCAGGGCGACCCGCCGTGCTTCCTCTCTCAGGATCCGTTCGTGACGACACGCGGTGGCGAGTACCTGTTCGTGCCTGGCATCACCGGGCTCGCGGCCGTCGCAGACGGGGTGGCGGGTTGAGCGCCGGCGCCGCTGTCTCCCGCGTGGTCGGCGATCACAGCGAGCCGTTCCTGGCCGTCCTGCGGCGCGTGCGCCCGATCATCGCGGTCGGCCGCTTCGGCGTCGTGACGCGCGCCGACGACGTGCGGGAGGTGCTGAGCGACCACGAGCACTTCACCGTCGACCACTACGCCCCGAAGATGGCGGAGCTCACCGGGCCGTTCATCCTCGGCCTCGACGACACGCCGCTCTATCGCCATGACGACGCAGCGCTGCACGCGGCGTTCAAGCGGGAGGACGTCGCCGGCATCGCCGAGACGACGCTCGCCGCCGCCCGTGCGCGGATGGCCGCTGCCAGCGGGGGCGTCGACGTCGTGTCCGAGCTCGCCGATCCGGTCATCGACCACGTGATCACCGCCTACATGGGGACGCCCGGTCCCGACACGGCGACCCAGCTGCGCTGGGCGCGCAGCCTCTTCGAGCACATCTTCCTCAACGTCGGCAACAAACGGGCGGTGCGCGACCGGGCGCTCGCCGACGCCGGCCAGTGGCGACCGTACCTGGACGGGCTGATCGCGCGCCGGCGCGCCGAGCTGGCGGCGGGCGCCGACATCCCCGACGACGTCCTCACGCGGCTGCTGGCCGCCGGCGAGTTGCACGACATCGCCGTCCGCCACAACCTGATCGGCACCATCGCGGGCTGGATCCCGACCGTCTCCAAGGCGTTCGCCGGCGCAGTCGAGGAGCTGCTCGACCGTCCCGGCGAGCTCGAGCGCGCGCAGCAGGCGGCCCGCGACGGCGATCGCGACCTCGTGGCCGCCTACCTCTTCGAGGCGCTGCGCTTCCGCCCGCAGACGTGGGCGATCCTCCGGATGTGCCCGGCCGACCACACCGTCGCCGTGGGGACTGGCCGGGCGACCACGATCCGCGCCGGCGCACGGGTGCTCGTCGCCACCCAGTCCGCCATGTTCGACAAACGGACGGTCGTGGCCCCGAAGGAGTTCCGCGTCGACCGGCCGTGGAGCGACTACCTGCACTTCGGACACGGGCTGCACACCTGCTTCGGGCTCGCGATCAACCGCGTCCACCTGCCGGCCATTGCCGTGGCCCTGCTGGAGGGTCCGCGCATCGGGCGTCCCGCGGGCAGCGCCGGCCGGCTGCGCTGGGCCGGCCCGTATCCATCCGGCCTCCGGGTCTCGATCGGAGGCACGCCATGACGGACCGGACGCTGATCACCTTCCCCCCGAGCCTCGACAGCGAGTTCAGCCGCTTCCTGCTGAGTCACTACGGCGTCGCCCACCGCGAGCAGCGGCACGTCATGCCGATGTCAGCGATCTTCACCCTGCGCTACGGCCGCTCCTTCCGGTTCCCGCTGCTCTACGGCGACGGGCTGCGGCTCGACACCGTTCACAAGATCATCGACTACTTCGAGCCACGGGCCGCGGACGATCGGAGGCTCGTCCCGGACGACCTCGCGACGACCATGCGGGCGGATTGGAAGGTCTTCCACCACGACCTCAACACGCCGACCACGCTGCTCGCCTACCACCACCTGTTGCCGCACCGCGACATCATGATCGACCCGCTGAGCGAGGGTGCCCCGGCCTGGGAGGTGGCCGCGGTCCGGAACGGCTACCCCTTCTTCCACGGGATGCTGCGCGCCTTGCTGCGCCCCACCGACGCGCGGGCGGCGGCCGCGCTCACCGCGATCCGCGGCGTCCTGACGAAGGTCGATGCGCGCCTGGCCGACGGCCGTCGCTACCTCAACGGCGATCGCTTCAGCCTCTCGGACATGGCCTTCGCCGTCGCCGCCGCCCCTGTGGCCTGGCCGGACAACTACGGCGGCGCCATCCCGGCGCTCGCCGACACGCCGTCCGGCCTGCGCGCGGTGATCGACGAGACGCGAGCCCGGCCGTCCGGCGCCTTCGCGCTCCGGATCTACAAAGACCATCGGGTGTCCGCCGGGACATCGGTCCCCGCGTAGCGGTTCCCGGCCTCGCGGAACGCCAGCGTCCCGCACGCAAGCACCAACGCCCACCGCGGCGCCACCGACTGCGCCGAACGAGTTACTTCGTCTGATGGTGTCGGAGGCGATAGATCTCGCCTGATGCCCAGTCAGCGGCGAGCAGCGCGCCATCTGGCGCAGCAACGAGCGCCATCGGGTTCTTTATCCCGGCGATGAATGCTTGCCGGTGGCCGGCGTAGCTCGAGCCGGTGCGGTCCAACCGCACGGACTCGATGCTGGCGGATTCCCAAAGTGCGACATACGCGGTGCTCGAACCGGCGGATTTGATGACCGCGACGTCGCCGGCCGCGCCGTGCTTGGGGAGCACCGCGATGGGCTTGGGTACGGATGTGCAGGTGGCGTTGGTCTGTCCGAAGCAGGCCGGGAACCCCCAGGCAGATCCCTGGGCTACGAGCGCGAGCCAGTCACCCGGCGTGCGTGCACCCAAGTCGTCGCGCTGGTTCATCGAGACGAGTAGGTCGCGGCTGCCGGGCACGAACGCCAGCCCGACGGGCGCCCGGATTTCGGTGGCGAACGGCCTGAGGCCCGAGCCGTCAGGCCTGAATGACACGATCGATCCGTCAGACGTGCTCTTCGGCTTGCAGTGGTCGCAGGTAGCTGAGACGCCCAGTAGCAGCCGGCCGTCCGGTGACCGAACGAGCATGTTGTTCTCTGCACCCGGGACAGGACCGTCCACGATGCGGCGCCGGTGCGCAAAGCGATGGCCGTCGAAGCCGGTGAACGCGTCGACGCGACCGACGGAGGCGACGTACAGCGTGCCGTGCATCCAGAGGAGTCCGAGCGGGTCGTTCAGCCCGTCGGCGACCTTCGAGATGCGCCCCGTCGCCGGGTCGCGCGTATAGACACCGTCGTGGCGATGCGTGCTCAGGCCTGCCGCAGCGAGCCAGAGCCGGCCATGAACGCCCCACGCGAACGCGGACAGGGTCTTGGGTCCCCGCGCGTACCGCGTCGCCGTCCATCCGCTGGGACCGCGCAGGCCCGCGCCGATGGAAACGAGACCGTGACCCGAGCCGCCGGTGGCCGAGCTCCCGCATCCAGCGAGTACAAGCAGCGCAAGGAGCACCGCAGCGAGTGCCGTCCACGGCGGACCCGCGGCTCCTGGCGCGATGCCAGAAGCCGCGAAGCGATCAGACGTTCGGCCCCGGCGCACTGCCGGACGGCGGTCCGCCGAACCGTGCCCCGTCCGAGGAATCGCCACCCATGTTCGGGCAGTCCTTCCCATTGTGGGCCTTGGTCGCCGGCGGAGCCGACGGCTTGGCTGAGGGGGTCGGCGAGGACGATGCCGCGTTCGCCAGGGCGGCAGTTCCTCCCACGCCCGCAGCCAGGCTCCCGCTCACGGCCAGGACACGAACCATGCGTCGATGCATACCTCTCCTTTCACTGGGTTGGGTGTGCACGACGCACTCAACCATGGAGGTCTGTGGATGGCCTGAGAGTCGAGCCTTCGAGCACGTCTCCGCTATTCATGCCGGAGATCGCGGGTTCGAGTCCCGTCGCTCCCCTGCGGCGCCATTCATTTCGCGTCAAGGCGGGTTGACACCAAATGAAGGTTGGTGTTAACTGACGCTCACATGAAAACGAAGCGCGCGTACACGATGGGCGCCCGCGCGGAGGCGGTCGAGGCGACCCGGCGTCGGGTCCTCGAGGCGGCGTTCGAGCTCGTCCAGAGCACGCGCCTCTCCGACATCGGACTCGACGCCATCGCGGCGGCTGCGGGCGTGAGCGTCCAGACGGTGCTGCGCCAGTTCGGCTCGCGGGCCAGCCTGATCGCCGCGTCCATGGAGTACGCCAACCGCGTGGTCGCCGAGGAGCGGGCGACGCCCCCCGGCGACGTGGACCAGGCGGTGCGCGTGGTGGTCGATCACTACGAGCTCCGCGGCGATACCGCGCTGCTGCTGCTCTCCCAGGAGGACGAGGACGCGGTCCGAGTCATCGTCGAGGCCGGCAAGGCCGGCCACCGCCAGTGGGTCCGCGAGGCGTTCGCGCCGTTCGACGCCGACGAGGATCTGCTCGTCGTCGCGACCGATGTCTACACATGGAAGCTCCTCCGCCGCGACCGCGGCCACTCGCGTGCGCGTACCGAGGCGCTCATGAACCAGCTCGTCCGTAGCCTCCTCACCGAACGGAGCCGATGATGGCCAGCCTGCTCTTCGTCACCTGGGACGGTGGCGGCAACGTCCCACCCGCCCTCGGCATCGCCGGGGAGCTCGAGGCCCGCGGCCACAGCGTCGCGTTCCTCGGCCACGCCCGCCAGGCGCCCAGCATCCCCTTCCCTTTCAGGGCGACGGCGCGCCACTTCGATTCCACCGGCGACAACGGCATGCGCGAGTTCGTCGGCGTGTTCGGCGACCGTGGGTTCGGCGCCGACGCGCTCGCGACGGACGCGGAGCTGCTGGTCATCGACTGCGTGCTGTTCGGCGCCATGGACGCGGCGCGCCGGGCCGGGCGGCCCTACGTCGTCCTCGAACACCTCTACGACGGCTACATCCGTGGTCCGTGGCTGAAGGGTCCGATGGGCTTGGCCCTGCGCCTGAAGCGACTGCACCCGACCGCCGCGTTCACTGGCGCAGAGGCCTGCCTGGTCGCGTCGCTGGCGGAGCTGGACGCCAAGGCCACGTCCGGTGTGCGCCACACTGGCCCGGTCGTCTCCGGCGTCCCTGCCGCGCCGGAGCGCCCGTCCGTGCTCGTGAGCCTCTCGAGCTGCAACTACCCGGGCCAGCAGGCCGTGCTGCAGAACGTGCTCGACGCGGTCGCCGACCTCGACGCGGACGTGACCGTCACCACCGGCCCGATCGAATACCACGGCCTGCGCGTCCCCGCGGGCGTCGATGTGCGCGGCTTCGTGCCGCATGCGGAGCTGATGCCGCGTGCCTCGATGGTGGTCGGCCACGGCGGTCACGCCACGACGATGGCCGCGCTCGCGCACGACCTGCCCGTCCTGATCCTCCCGATGCACCCCTTCCTCGATCAGTCGATGGTCGGTCAGTCCGTGCAGGACGCGGGCGCCGGTCTGCGCCTCCCTAAGAAGGCCAAGCCGGAGACGATCCGCGCCGCCGTGCAGCAGCTGCTGGCGGACGGCCCGCACCGCGCCGCTGCCGCTCGGCTGGGCACCGCGATCCGAGTCGCGCGCGGAGCCCAGACCGGCGCGGACGCGATCGAGGACGCGCTTCAGCGCTCCGTCGCGCCGCTCCGTCGATCAGCGGCGGCGTAGTCCGCGCATCGCTACGGCGTCTGGAGGGACGCGCCGGCCGGTGGCCGCGCGGCGGCGGTGCCTGACAGCCGCACGGGCACGAGCTCCTTGCGTACCGACGCGCCCGCCCGGTAGCCGAGCAGGGAGACCGCCGTGATGATGGCGAGGGTGCCCAGGGTGAAGGCCTCGAACGTCAGCTGGCTCACGCCCCAGTTGTCGGCGAACGAGTACTTCAGCCCGAACAGGCGGTCGAGGGTGCCCGGGAACACCGCGGTCCACGATCCGAGCACGACCCAGAAGGTGATCAGCGACACCGAGGCGAGCATGACGCGGTTGCCGCCCGGGACGAGGAACGGCCGGCGGACTTCCGGGTGCTTCTTGCGCAGCAGGTACACGCTCGGGAAGATGAGGATGTAGGAGATCAGCGTCGTCGAGATCGCGATCGTCAACACCACTCCGAACGTGGCGGCCGCGCCCGAGCTGAGCAGCTGCACCGCGGCGACCATGAACACGGTCGACATCACGCCCGAGAGGATGTTCGCGCGCAGGGGAGTCCCCAGCTTCGCGTGGAACGCGCCGAAGTACGGGAAGAACCCGCCGTCCGCCGCCGTCACCGCGAGCACGCGGTCGCCGCACATCATCCAGGCGGAGCCGGAGTTCATCAGCGTGAAGATGAACAGCAGGCAGGTGACGCCATACATGAACGACGCGGCTCCGCCGTA
>CAXTBB010000060.1:0-21207 GCA_964242305.1 uncultured Solirubrobacteraceae bacterium | reverse complement strand
CACTCGTCCTCGGGCCGGTCGAAGTTCGCCGAGCCGAGCCAGTCCTGCCACGCGAGCTCGAAGGAGTCCTTGATCCCGACGCGCCGCTGCTCGGGCGAGTCGACCATGAACAGACCCCCGAGCGACCAGAACGCCTGGCCCCCGAGGTTCTGCTCGCCCTCCTGGTCGACGAGCAGCACGCGACGCCCGGCGTCGGCGAGCTCCGCGGTTGCGACGAGCCCGGCGAGGCCGGCGCCGACGACGATCACATCTGCGTCCACGCCGATAGTGTCGCGGGTCGTGCCCGAGCTTGTCGTCGACCGCTATCTGGAGCATCTGCTCCAGCGCCACGCGGACCTCCCGGACGGGCACTGGGAGACGTACGCCACCGACCTCGACGAGGAGCAGATCGCGCACTTCGGGATCAGCCTCGTGACCGTCGACGGCCAGTGCTACGAGGCCGGCGACACCCGCGTCTGCTTCCCGATCCAGTCGGTCTCCAAGCCGATGACCTTCTCGCTCGCGCTCGACCGCCACGGATTCGACGTCGTCTCCGAGCGCGTCGACGTCGAGCCGACCGGCGTCTCCTTCAACGCGCTGACGCTCGACCCCGAGACCGGCCGGCCGCTCAACCCGATGGTCAACGCCGGGGCGATCGCGACGACGAGCCTGCGGGCGCGCCGCGCGAGGCGCTCAAGGAGGCGATCCGCGAGGCGGAGTACCTGCGCGAGGACACCCGCAAGGGCGTGCTTGAGCTGACCGAGCCGACGGTCCCGCCGGCGCCCGACGGTGTCATCGAACCGCCGCTAGAGGACACCAGCGGCCGGCCCGATCTCGCCGAGGTCGCGGTCAGCCGTTTCGACAACCGCAAGACGCGCGTCATCACCGACGACGCCGAGAAGGAGGACTGATCCATGCGCTGGTTCGGATTCATCGACGACCCCACCGCGGGCGGCACGGCCCTGGACGACCTCTCGTCGGGGAACATCCTGGCCCCGACGACGTTCGTGCCGGTCACCACGGGCACGGTTGACGCCGGGCTGCAGCCGCTTGATCGGACCAACGAGGTCCGCGGGCGCCGTGGTGACACGCCGCGGATGAGCTTCGCGTCCGCGCCCACGCTGACGTTCGAGGCGCGTGCGTACCCCAAGCTCGTGCGCAAGCTGCTGCGCAAGGCGCTCGGCGGCTCGATCACGTCGACCGGGACCGCGCCGGCCGCGATCTCGAGCGTCGTAGGGCCGCTGCAGTCCGGGCAGCTGCCCGCGATCATCGGATGGCTGGTCCGCGAGGGCGAGCTCGACCGCGTCACCGGCGCCGTCGTCAACGAGCTGGAGTTCAACTTCGCCATCGACGCGGAGGGCACCGTCAGCGCGACGCTGCCGGCGCTCTACCACGACGTCGACGCGACCGCGTCCGCGACGGACCCGGCGGGTGGCGCCGCCGTCACGCTGCCGACCCCGTCCTACTCGGGGTACACGGACGCGTTCATGCTGCGCGACGCGAGCGCGTTCCGCGGGTCGTCGCTCACGGAGCTGACCGGCCTGGCCGGGTTCGGCTTCACGTTCAACAACCAGCTGATCGACGACATGCGGTCGCGCTTCCAGCCCAACCACAACATCGAGACGGTGCAGATCGACGGCGACCGGCACCGCCTCTGGTACCCGGACCGGCACAAGCTCGGCCCGCAGCTGGTCACCGGCCGCATCGACTTCTCCGATGTCGACTCGGCGGCGGAGATGCGTCGCAAGCTCTCGCACGCCGAGAAGCTCGTGTTCGAGGTCGCCGCCGGCCCGCTCGGGACGACCCCGGCCGCGGACGAGATGATGCGGCTGACGTTCTACAAGCAGGTCGCCACCGGCGGCGGCCCCGACCCGATCCAGCGCGAAGGCGACCAGGTCAGCTCCTACGAGTTCACCGCCTACATCGACGACTCGCTGTCGAAGGACGTCGAGGCGACGTTCGTCGGCGCCAGCGCGCTGACGTAGCCCCGGCATGGAGCCGGCCCAGGCGGCGGCGCAAGTCGCTGTTCGTCGCCTCAAGCGCGCGTCCGGCCTCCTGAAGGAGGCCACGCGCGATCTCGCATCCGTCGGCGACACGACCGTCGCCGGCACCCACCACGTCCACGACGCCGCGTCCGCCCGCGCCGCCCTCGAGCTCATCGAGGTCGGCGTCGGGCGCTACGGCGCCGTCGACGTGGTCGTCATCGCCCGGCCGACCGGCCGGGCGCAGCACCCCCACCACGGCCCGCGCTGAGCGGGCGAAGGAGAACCACCATGGCACCGACCCTGACCGACGACAAGAAGAAGGACAAGGGACAGCCCGACGGCGCCCGGCCCGGCGCCGAGAACGGCGACACTCCGCGCGGCCCGCACTACGCCTTCGACGCGGACGCGCGCGCGAAGCTGCGCGAGGACGCGCCGATCACCATCGGCGGCGTCGAGTACTTCCGGCGCCGGAAGAACTGGGAGGCGACCCGCGCCGTGCGCCGCCACCTCCGCGACCAGGAGAAGTCCGGCAGCCGCGTTCGGCGTCTCACGGCCCGCATGGACCGCCTCACTGAGTCCATTCGCGGCGTCCGTGACCCCGACACGGGCGACTGGAAGATCCCGCCCGCCGAGGACGACGCCCAGGTCGCCGACCTCGAGGAGCAGATCGAGGCGCTTGAGGCGCAGATCGACGAGCGCATGGACGAGTCCGACGAGTCCGCGTTCGGGATCATCGTCACGATGCTCCGCGACAAGGAGGGCAACCCGCCCGCCGTCGAGCACCTCAAGGGCGCCCTGGACATCGAGGAGGCCGGCGAGCTCGCGACCAACCTCGCCGGCGGCGGTGAGACGGACCCTTTGCCGACGAGCCCGAGTTCCTAGACCTCCTGATGTTCTTCGCCCGCTACTTCCCCGGCCTCGGGATCGACGCCGAGCGCCTGAACGCGATGACGCTCGAGGAGAGCGTCGCCATGCGCCGCGCCGGGCAGAAGTTCCTCGACCACGAAGCCAAGGTGCGCACCACGCACACCGTCGGGATCATGCGGGCGGCAGCGCGTGCCTAACGGCGCCATCATCAAGATCTCCTGGGCTCTGGACATCGTCGACCGTGGCGGCCCGGCCCGGCTGATCCGTGACGACCAGGCGCTCCGGAGCTCGCTGAAGGAGACCGACGGCCAGTACCGGCGCCTGTCGTCGACCGCGGTCGGCGCCGCCGCCCAGCAGGAGAAGGCGCTGCGCCGCACCACGGCCGCGGCTGAGAAGGCCGGAGACGCCGCTCAGAAGGCGGCGCTGCAGGAGAGCCGCGCCGCGCTGACCGTCGAGCGCGCGCAGACCCGGGCCGCCGCGGCGACCCAGCGCTACGGCACCGAGAGCCTGCAGGCGCGGACCGCTGCGCTCAAGCTCGCCGAGGCAGAGAACCGCCTCTCGATCGCCACCCGGAAGACCGGAGAAGCCGCCGCAACTGCTGCCTCGCAGCAGGCGGCGGCTTCTCGTCGTTCTCACGCGACCGCGGCCGCTGCTGAGCGTGACGCCGCGACCCGCCGCCGCACCGCGGGTCGCATCAAGAGCGGCGTGACCAGCACGGCCGCGACCGTCGGCGGCGGCTACGCGCTGATCTCCGGCGCCCGCGCCGTCGTCGGGCAGACCGTCGGCTTCGACAAGGAGCTGCGCAACGTCAACTCCATCGCCCAGGTCACCGACAAGCGCCTGCAAGGCATCGGCACTCGCCTGCTCGAGCTCGGCGGCCGCACCGGCCAAGCACCCAAGAACCTCGCCGCCGGCATGTACGACCTCGTGTCGTCGAGCTTCTCCGCCGGCCAGTCACTGCGCATCCTGCGCGCGAGCTCCCGAGCCGCGACCGCCGGCCTCACCGACACCGCGACCTCCACCTCCGCTGTCGCCGCCGTCCTCAACGCCTACCACCGGCCAGCGAAGGACGCCGCCAACGTCTCCGACGTCCTCTTCCAGACCGTCAACAAGGGCGTCATCAGCTTCGAGGACCTCGCCCAGAACATCGGAAGCGTGCTGCCGTTCGCCAGCCAGCTCGGCGTCAACATCGACCAGGTCGGCGCCGCCTTCAGCACACTCACCAAGACCGACAGCAACCCCGCGGAGGTGGCAACCAAGATCCGAGGGATGCTCACCGGTCTGATCAAGCCGAGCGAGGCTGCGGCCGTAGCGATCAGGAAGACCGGCGCGGAATCCGGGGAAGCGCTGATCAAGCAGAAGGGCTTGCAGGGCGCGCTCGAGGCGTTGATCGGCACCACCGACGGTTCCAAGCAGGCCATCGCCAAACTCTTCCCCGATGTCCGCGGTCTCGCCGGGGCCTTGGGTCTGACCGGGAAGAACACCCGCACCGCGAGGAAGGACCTCGACTCCTTCGGGAAGTCCGCACAGGGCGCCACCAGCCGCGCGCTCTCTCAGCAGTCCAAGAGCCTGTCTTATCAATGGGACCGCCTCACCGCGTCCGCCAGCGGCCTCGCGATCAAGGTTGGCCAGCAGCTCCTGCCGTCAGTCGCTCACGCCATTCCCGCCGTGATCGGCTTCGTCCACGGGATGACCGACGGCAAGGGCGCCGGCGGCGACTTCGCGAACACCCTCGGCGACATCGGCGCCGGCATCAAGACCGTCGGCTCGATCCTCATCCCGGTCGTGAAGGCCACCGGCGAGTTCGCCGGCGAGCATCCCGGCCTGCTCAAGCTCGCCGGCGGCTTCCTCGCCGTCGCCGCCGCCGTGAAGGCCATCAAGTTCGCCGGTGCGATCACCGGCGTCTCAGGCCTCCTGCGCGGCCTCCGGGGCCTGCGGACCGAGGCCGTCACCACCAGCGAAGCGGTCGCAGCGGCGAGCACCGGCACCGTCGCACCAGGTGGCCGCCTGTCCCGCGCGCGCACACGAATCGGCCGGATCGGCCGCGGAGCGGTCGGCGTCGCGGGCGTCGGCATCATCGGCGCGCAGGTCGCGGGCGGCGCGATCGGCGGGACCCCTGGCGCCGTGATCGGCGGCGCCGGCTCCGGCGCGGCCACAGGCGCGCTCGTCGGGTCCGCGATCCCCGGCGTTGGCACCGCAGTCGGAGCGATCGGCGGCGCCGTCATCGGCGGACTCGCCTCCTACTTCTCCAAGCACAAGGCCGACGTCCAGAAGAGCATGCTCGACGTCCTCACACTCAAGGGGTCCAGCGTCCGCCTCAACGTCGGCAAGATCACCGTGCCCGAGGACGTCGCGAAGAAGTACGCCGACGCCATCAAAAAAGCGCGCGACAGTGCCGAGCGCCTCGCGAACGCTCAGGACGGCAAAGGCATCGGCTCGGCGCGCCTCCCACAAGGACAGGCCAAGCTCGCCGCTGAGGTCAAGGCGAACTACACGAAGGCGGGCACCCTCGCCGTCAAGGCATTCGAGTCAGGAGTCGAGGGCGGCGCGCGCCTGACCACGGGCCGCATCCTGGTCAAGGGGTTCACGGACCAGATCAAGAACATCCACGGCCCAGGCCGGGATGCAGCAGCGCGCGAGATGGTCGAGTACGCCCGCGGCCTGCAGGAGCAAGGCCGCCTGCCGAAGCGAGAACTGAGCAGGGTCATCAAGTCGCTCGGAGCCACATATGACATCGGCGTCGCTGCCGCCGGGGAATCGGGAAAGAAGGCCGATCGAGCCATCGTGGCAAGCATCCGGACCGGGAAGACCCGCGCGGCGGCCGAGAAACTTGTTAGGAGCCTGCAGAGCACCTATGCGGAGATGGCCGATGACCTCCCGGAGGGCGTGAAGCTCGGCGCCGACAACACCGAGAGCGTTCTGAAGCGCAGCATGGGAAGTCTGCGCACGCAGATAAAGACGCTCCACGGCAGCGAGCGTGAAGAGGCACAGCAGCACCTGCAGGAGCTCGTTGGCATTTACCGGCTCTATTCGCGCCGGATGAAGTCCGAGTCGATCGCCAGTTCCGAAGCGCTCGCCGCAGGGGTGCTGAGAAACCTTCGCAACATGGCCTCGGGCGTGACTGGGATCTACGAGTCGATCCCCACCACCGTCGGCCCGCAGGGCCTGCCCGGCGGGTCCCACGCCCACCACAAGCGCCGCGGTGGACTCGCGGGCACCTACGCGGAGGGTGGCCTGGTCCCGATCCTGGCGTCGGGCGGGGAGATGATCGTCGACCAGGGGCGCACGATGATGGTCCCCGGGCCTAGTGACCGCGACGGGACGCTGCTGCATGTCCGTCCGGGCGCCGCCGTCATCACGGGCCATGGCCAGCAGCTCATGTCCGGCGGGGCTTCGCTCGAGCAGACGCTCGCGCATCAGCTGCCGCACTTCGCGCTGGGCGGCAGGGTGCCCGATCGGCAGATCGCTGGGCTCGCGAAGTCTCGCGGCCTTCGTGGTCAGGGGATCTCGACTTCGGTGGCCGTGGCGCTCGCGGAGTCCGGCGGTCGCGCGGACGCGTCGAACACGAACTCCAACGGGTCGATCGATCGCGGGCTCTGGCAGATCAACAGCGTTCACGGGAAGCTCTCGACGTTCAACGTCGCCGGCAACGCGGACGCGATGGCGAAGATCAGTCAGCGCGGCCGCAAGTGGACCGACTGGGTGACGTACAACACGGGCGCCTACCGGAGCTTCATGGGTCGCGCCGCGACCGCCGCCGGCCATCCTTCGGGCAGCAGCGGTTCGAGCTTCTCCATCAAGCAGCCGATCAGCGTCGGCGCGAGCCACACTCGCGCCGGGTTGCTGGACGACGCGTTCTCGTCGGCGTTCGAACGCGGCCGCGCTGGTCAGCGCCGGTCGCGGTGGAACCTGATCGGCGAGCTCGGGGAGGCGGTTCGCGGGGTGCAGACCACCCGCGACGTGACCGTCAAGGGCGCCTCCCGCCGGTCCGCTGCTGCGGCCGCGGGCGGCAAGGGTGGCACGACGACGATGGACGGCAAGCCGGTGGCGAACTGGATCGTGCCGATCCTGCGCTGGGCGAAGGGGCACGGCTGGTCGGGCAGCGTGTCGTCGGGATACCGGACGCCAGCGCAGCAGATGTCGGCCGCGAAGCACTACGGGCTGCAGCACTATGGGCCAGCTGGCCCCCTGGGTTCCAACCACGTCAAGACGGCATATCCCGGCGGAGCCGTCGACGTCTCCGGCGCCTCGCAGCTGAACTCGGTACTCGGCGGATACCGCCGCAAGCCGACGTTGAAGTGGGCTGGCCCCACGATCGGGGACTGGGTGCACTTCTCCGCCAACGGCCACCGCCGCGGCGGCCGTGTCGGCCGCTACCGCAGCGGCGGGCTCGTCGCCACCGGACAGTCCTCGCAGCCGAGGACGACCCACCCGCCTGCCCCCACCATCGCGCCGCTGTCCGCCGTCCTGACCGGCGGGCTCGAGCGGCTCGTCGCGACGGTCGCCGGCGAGACGTCCGCGCGCCTGGAGCGCCTGCGGCGGCAGCTGATCGCGAAGGCTCAGCAGGGCGGCGACGCGAAGGTCGTCGCGCGGATGCAGGCGGCGATCTCCGCGATCGAGTCGGCGCTCGGGGCGCGCGCTGGCCGCATCGCGCGGGTGGCGGACACCGCGATCGCCCGGGCCGACAAGATGGCGACGGGCACCGATCGCTCGCTGCGGCGCCAAGGGATCGACGCGTCGTCATCGGCGGGCCTGTCGGTGACGGCGCTCAGCGACGCGCAGGGCATCGTGATGCGCCAGGCCGCGGCGGCGCAGCTCAAGCGCGCGATCGGTGCCGCCAAGCGCTCCGGCCAGGGGGACACCGTCCGGGATCTGCAGTCGTCGCTGGCCGAGGTCCGCGATTCGATCAACGAGGCGATGACTGTCCAGATCGAGCGTGGCCGGGACATCATCAAGGCGTTCGCGCAGGAGCGCGTCGACACCGCTCAGTACGGCCTCGACATCGCGGGATCGCAGCAGCAGGGCTTCGAGATCCAGCAGCGTCTGGCGGGCACTCAGGACACCGCGCAGGGGATGACCGAGCGCGCGACGATGATCCAGACGACGGCGCTGCCGGCCATGCAGAACCAGCTCGCCGCGCTCCAGGGCCAGTACAACGCGGCGACCGCGACCGGTGATACCGCCGGTGCGCGCGCGGCGGACCTCGCGATCCGGCAGACGGCCAACGACATCGCGTCGGCGATGGCCGACGCGGCGGATCTCATCAAGGAGGCGGGTGCCAAGGCCGCCCAGGATCTCGTCGACACCGCGAGCTACAACCTGCAGGTCGCGCAGTCCGGGACGTCGATGCTCGACGTCCAGCAGCGTCTCGCGGGGACGACGGACACGGCGGGCGGGATGCGCGACCACGCGGCCGCGATCGAGGCGACGGTCATCCCGGCCATCAAGGCCGAGCAGGAAGCCCTGCAGCACCAGATGGAAGTCGCCGCCGCGGCGGGCGACACGGCCGGGTGGCGCGCGGCCGACCTGGCCGTCCGGCAGGCCGGCATCGACCTCGCGACGGCGATGGCGGACGCGGCCGATCTGCTCAAGCAGGCTGCCATCAAGGCGGCGCAGGACGTCGTCGACACCGCGGACTTCAACCTGTCAATGGTCCAGGGCGGCATCGACAGGCTCGCCGTCGATCAACGCCTCGCCGGGACGGGAGACACCCCTGCCGCGATGAACGCTCAGGCGGCGGCCATCCAGGCGACCCTGATCCCCGCCCTGCAAGCGCAGATGCAGGCGCTCCAAAGCCAACTCGACGTCGCGACCTCGCAGAGTGACACCGCGGGCATCCGGCAGGACCAGCTCGCCATTCAGCAGGCGTCCACGGCGATCGCCACGGCGATGGCGGACGCCGCAGATCTCATCAAGCAGGCCTCGATCAAGGCGGCGCAGGACGTCGTCGACACGGCCGACTTCGGCGTGTCCATGGCCCAGGGCGGCATCGACCAACTCACCGCCACCCAGCGCCTCGCGGGAACGACCGACACGCCCGGCGCGATGAACGCCCAAGCCGCGGCGATTCAGGCGACGGTCATCCCCGCTTTGCAGGCGCAGCTGCAGGCGTTGCAGGGGCAGCTAAGCGTCGCGACCGCCCTGGGCGACACCGCCGGCATCCGCCAGGCGCAGCTCGCCGTGCAGCAGGCCGGGACTGCGATCGCCACCGCGATGGCCGACGCCGGGGACCTGCTCAAGCAGGCCGCCGTGAAGGCCGGCCAAGACCTCGTCGACGCCGCCCAGTACGGCGTTCAGATGGCGCAGAACCTGATGGATCAGCTCGAGGTCAGCCAGAGCAGCGGGAACACCGATCAAGACCCGCAGGCGATGATCAACCGCGCCGAGGCGATGCAGAGCACGGTGATCCCGGCGCTCCAGGACGCCTACAACGCCGCGGCCAACATGCTGACCATCGCTCAGCAGCAGGGCGACGTCGCGTCGATCCATCAGGCGCAGCTGGACCTCGGGCAGGCGGCCGGCAGCCTGTCGGCCGCGGTCAAGAACGCCGCCGACCTACTACGGCAAGGAAAGCTCGGCCTGGCCGCGCTCAACGTGGAGCTCGCCAGTCACCAGGCGAACCACCTACAGGCCGGGCAGCAACTCCTTGAGCTCGACCAGCGGATCGCCGGCACCTACGACAGCGGCGCCAGCTTCCGCGCCGACTACATCACCGACACCTTGATCCCGGCGCTCAACGTTGAGCTCGACGCCCTCCAGAAGCAGGCGGTCGTCGCGGCCCAGCAGGGAGATCCGGCGCTCGCGCGACAGGTCGCCGAAGCGATCGACGGCAAGAACATCGAGATCAAGCAGGCGATCCTCGACAGCCGAGATCTCCTTGGCGACGTCGCCAACAACACCGGCCACAAGGTCGGCGGCAGCCTCGGCTTCAGCTACGGCGACGAGACGATCACCGATGCGCTACTGGCAGTGGGGAACGGGGGATGACGCCTGCCGCGGATGAGCACGATGACGAGGCTGAAGCCAGAGAGGCGCACGAGCGCCGACTGACGCACTTGCAGGAGCGCGAAGAAGGCATCCTCGACCGCCGGCGCGAACTCGACTGCGCCACGCTACAGAAGACCAAGCGTGCTCTCGATGTCCTGGCCCTTCTCGAAGGCGACCAGTCCGTCCCGGAGGAAGACGTGCTTTTTGTCGTACGCCTCGCCGCCGACGCCGAGCACTACGGCGCGCCGGGCTTGGACGCCGAACTGTCATCCGAGGCAATCCAAAAGCTCGTTGACGGCGCGATTCTGCGCCCCGCCGAGCTCGATCACATCGCACTGCACCTTGAAGCACTCGCCGCTCGATGCCGCGCCCGCGCGGGCATGGTGCGCGTGCGTCAGCAAGCACACGATGAAGGCCTCATCCCATGAGGGAGGGCGGACAGAAGCTCGTCATTTGCAGCAAGGGAACCAGGGAGGCAAACCCATGAGAACACGCAACCCCATCACGGTCCTCGGGCCCGACGGCAAGCCGTTCGCCGGCGCGTCGGTCACGACCAAGGTCCGCGCAACCGGCAGCTTCGCCTCCGTCTACGCGACCGAGTCCGGCGGGTCGGCGGGAGCGAACCCCGACACCACCGACGCCAACGGCCGCATCACCCAGTGGCTCGAGCGCGGCGCCTACTCGTCCACCATCACTGGCCCGGGGCTCGACCCGTACGTCGAGCACTGGGAGAGCACCCCCGGTTCCGATGGCGGCATCGACCTGTCGTGGATCCCCGATGCGCTGCTGACGGCCGCGAAGCTGATCGCCGGCCTGCGGCCGTCCGCCGGCGCCACCGCGAGCACGGAAGCGCTGCGCGCGCTGGGTTCCACCGCCGACAAGGCCGCGTCGGGCAACGACTCCCGCATCCCGACCCAGGACGAGAACGATGCCTTGGGCGGAACAAGCGGTGCACCGTCGGCCACAAACAAGTACGTCACGGACTCGGACTCGCGCCTGACCACGATCCTCGGGCTGCTGACGCCCAAGCGCGCCGTCGGTTACAGCGCCACGCAGACCGTCGCCAACAACACCGTGGCCGAGCTCGCGCTCACGACCGAGGACTTCGACAACGACGGAATCCACGCCGCCAACAGTTCGCGCATGGTCATCGTCACCGCCGGCGTCTACCGATGCCTCGGCAAAGCCCGCGTCGGTCCGAACACCAACAGCACCGTGCAGGTCGGCCTGGAGCTCTGCCTGCTGTCGGGCGGGACGACCACCGTGCTCGACTCCGAGCCCGTCCCTAGCGGCGGCTACGAAACGTTTCACGCGGCCGCGGTGTTGCGCACCCTGACGCTGGCGGCCGGCGACCAGATCTTCCTGCGCTTCAGCACCGCCACGGGCACCGGCGGCCCCGTCATCGTGACACGTATCCAACTCGAAGTCGTCCGCGTCAGCGCGTAGGCCGTGACTCACCTCGTCGTCCTTTCGCCGTCAACGGGCGAGGTCGTCGGCCCGACGGCCGTCTATGACCTCGACCTGGGACCGTTGTCGTTCGTCACCCCGGCGGACAAGGTCAGCGAGACCATCGGCGGAGGCCTAGAGGCGATCGGCGCTGCGCTCGCGCCGGCGGACCCGTCGCCGACCGCGCTCACGCTCCAACTTCCGATCCGCGGTTCGCACCGCGACCCCGCCCAGGACCCGCAGGCCGCCGGCGCCCGCCTGCGCCGCCAGGTCCGGCAGCTGTTCAACAACGCGCGCTGGCGCGACAGCGGCTTCTACCTGACCTGGCAGCCCGACCCGGACCTCGACGGGTGGCTGCGCATCGGCGGCGGCACCATCGAAGAGACCGACCCGGGCATCAGCTTCCAGGACTTCGGGCTCGAGCTGCGCGACGTCTACATCGTCGGCCGGCCCGGCACCCACCGCCCCGGGCGGCGCCTGAACCTCGCCGATCGCCGCACCGGCCTCGCGCCGCGCGACACGCGCCGGATGCTCTACAGCACCGACAACGCCGCCCAGACCCTGCCGGCGCGGCCCGCCGTCCTGCCCGGCAGCACCGTCGACCTCGTCGCGTCCGGTAACCGGCCCGTTGGGTCCACCCAGCTCGGCCCGCAGCGCGGCGCGCGGCGCCTCTGGAGGACCGCTTCCGGATCGGACGGCGAGATCCTCACCTACCGGCCCGACCCGACTGTGCTGACCGGCCGGACCGCCTATCAGGATCTCGACACCCTCGGCGCCGTCCGCGTCTGGGATCTCGCCGGCGCCCTCACCTACCCGCCCGCGCCGGACGCCTACAGCGACGTCCGCGACACCGACCCCGACATCTACTACAAGTGGGAGCGCGTCTACGGCGACCTGCTCGTCCCCACCGCCAACCTCGCGGTCGACAACGGCGCCTGCCGGCTGATCTGGCTCGGCCCCGGCGCCGACCAGGGCCTCGCTGTCGAGTGGTGGGACGACGCGCTCGGCCACTACCGCCGCGCCGGGCGGGTCCTGCACGCCACCAACGCCCAGGACGTCCAGGTTGTGGAGGTCACCAACGAGCGGGCCGTGCTCGAGTGGCGCGCCGGCGAGCTCGCCCTGCGCGCGATCCTGCAGCGCGGATGGTGGGGGCCGCGGCTTGAGTCCTACAACGACAGCGCCGGCACCGCCCGCCTGGAGTACGCGCCCGAAGAGGGCACGCCGACGATCACCGCGGCGACACCGTCGTGGGTCAAGCAGCTCGCCGCCGGAGACCAGTCGCTGCTGTGGGCCACGGGCACCAACGACGAGACCGTCGACACGACCACGGTCACGATCTCCCCGGGTGGCGCGTGCTTTCGTCGCTCCCGGGTCGTCGTCGGCCAGCTCGCCTACCCCGGCGGCGGCCAGACCGCCGACGAGCTCGCGTCCCTATCGCTCGCCGATTCCCGCTCAGTCCCCGTCCTCGTGCGGCGCTAGCCCGTGCAGAACCTTCGCCCCATCGACCCGTCGGAGTGCTGGATCAGGCACGTCCGACGCGGCCAGCCCGACGACCCGACCGCACAGACGATCGGCCGCGGCACGTTCGTTCGCGCTGACGTCGTCGACGGCGCGGACGGCATCAACGGCCGCGAGGGCTGGCAGAGCAACGACGTCACCGTCGCACTGTCCGACGACGGCAGCTTCAGCGCCCGGTTCCCGAACGCCGCCGGCCCGGACGGGCGCCTGCATCGCCGCCGCTTCGCGATCCTGACCGCCGACGACTACGAGCCCGGCGAGGAGTGGCTGGAGTTCTGGCGCGACCCCAACGACCTGATCGCCGTCGGCACCCCGACCAGTTACAAGAAGTCCCGCTCAGAAGTGAGCATCAGCGGCGTCGACATTCCGGCCACCCTCGAAGGATTCCGCGCCGGCGAGCTCGACGCGTGGGACGCGCACAGCCCAGTCGACGTCGCCCGCCACTACCTCCGCGCCCAGGTCCTCGCCCACGCCGTCGGCGACCCCGTCGCGCTCACCGCCGACGGCGCCTGGTCGACCTCCGCGAACGCGCTCACCGACGTCGCCGGAGACACCTGGGCCGCCGAGGCACGGCTCCGGTTCGCGGGCACCGCCGCCGACGACTCCCGTGTCCGCCTGAGCATCGCCGGCCTCGACCTCGACCTGACCATCAAGACCGGGGTCGTCAGCCTCGCCGGCGCCCCCGAAGCGGCCGTGGCGGGCAAGCGCGCCGGGTTCACCACGACGCAGATCACGCTGCGGCTGATCGCCTTCTACGACCACGTCGCCGCCCTGGTCAACGGCGAGCTCGTCGCCGAGTTCCGCCGCCTCACCCAGCCCGCCCCCGCCTCGATCTCCGTCGGCGTCTACAACGGCAATGCGACCGTCGACGCGACCGAGGTCGTCACGCTCGCCGGCTACGCCGCCCGGACCGACGCCGCGACCGCTGACCGCCGTGTCCCAGGCATCCCGCCCGCGACAGGGCTGCGGACCCGCTACTGGAACGCCGCCGGGTTCTTCACCCGCCTGGCCACCCGCGACGGCCGCCTCTCTCGGCTCTGGCCGATCAGCGGCGCTGACGTCGACCCCGTCGCCGAGCGCCTCGACGCGAAGATCGACAACGCCGCCGGCACCGTCGCGCCCACCGCCGGCGCGTACGCGACCCGGTGGGAAGGCGCGATCTACCTCGACCTCGCCGCCAGCGACCGAGTCCTGCGCCTCGCTGGCCCCGGCTACGCCCGCGTCTACATCGCCAAGACCCGCCGCGACCTCGACGAAGCCGCATCCAGCTGGACCGCCGCCGCCGGCGACACGCTCAACGTCGCATCGCTACGCGCCGCGACCGGCCAGAGCGACGCCGGCTGGTACCCGATCGTCATCGAGGCCGCGCACGCGACCAGCGCCGCGACGTGGGTCCTGTCCGACGGCGTCGACGTCGCCGGCCTGGCGGCCGTACCGACCGACCGGCTGTCCCCGATCGGCACCTACGGCGAGCTCGTCCGCGGCGACACGCACCGCGACACCTTCACCTCGGTACTCGGTGCCTTCGGCTACCAATGGCGCGTCGAGCCGCAGCCGCTTGAGTCCGGCGGCTTCCCCGGCCAGATCGCGATCGGCCCCCGCATCGGGACCGACATCGACGTCGAGATCACCGACGAGGACGTCGGCGTCGACGTCGCGGTGGAGGGCAAGGCGGACGATGTCATCGACGGGATGCTCGGCGACGCCGCCGGCATCGCCGACCCCAAAGGCTCCGGCGAGCTGACCGCCCGCGTCATCGACTACGTCCGCGCGCTCGGCCACGCCACCCTGCGCATCGGCTACGAATCGCTCGCCGACATCACCGAGGAGCCGCTGCTGCGCACCCGCCTCGGCAGCCTCATGGTCCTCAAGTCCTCCCCAAACGAAGTCGTCGGCGTCCGCCCCGCCGGCCAGCGCGACCTCGTCGACACGTTCCCGCTCACCGGCGCCCTGACCAAGAACCGCTGGCGCCCCGGGGACGGCGTCCGGCTGCGCCTGGACACGGTCGACGTCATCGACCTATCGCCCCGGCAGCTGACCCGGATCGCGTGGACGATGCGCCAAGACGGCATCGGGCACCCCGTGGTCGGGTTCCGCCAGCGCCCGCGCACCGTCCGCGACGCGATGCGGCGGCTGCTGCGCCTTGCCGTCGGCGGCCGCCGCACCTACCAGGGCAGCTTCGCGATCGTCACCGGCACCCCCGGCGCCACCTCGACCGCCCAGGCCCCCGACGGCAGCACCCGGGCGCCAATGCCCACCGACCCCGGCACCGTCTCCCGGGCCACGCTCGTCGTCCGATCGATCACCACCACCACCGGGCCGTGGACGATCGAGGTCAACGGCACCGCGACCAGCATCCCGATCGCCGACATCGGCCGCTACGACATCACACCGTTCATCGGAGCCGTCGGCCAACAGATGACCGCCCGCCTCATCGACGGCACCGGCAGCTACGAGATCACCCTCGAGCTTCTCATCCGCGTCTAGACCCCGGAGGAACCAAACCGTGAACTCAACCCACCGGTGGACTGATGAATGAGCCCAGAGTCTCAAGCCACCCGCACGGCACGCCTAGAGGAACAGATGCAGACCGTCCTTGACGCCGCCCGCCGCGATGGCGCGGCGCTCGTGGACTTCAGGCGCATCCTTTCGGAGACCGCGACCATCTCGGCGACGAACACGACCCGGATCAAAGCCGTCGAGGACGACATCTCCGAGATCAAGGCAACGCTCAGGCGCCTGGACGACAAGTGCGCCACCAGCGCCGATCTCGCCCGCATCGAGCAGACCATGACCGCCCACGGCACGGCCCGCCAGTCGATGAGCACCAGCCGATTCGTCGCGATCCTCGCCTTCATCGGCGTCCTCGTCGCCGCCCTGATCCAGGTCGTCGGCACGATCGTGACCTCCCACCCGTGACCATCCGCCTGCCGTCCCGCCAAGCCTCGAGTCGCCTCTTCGTGGTTCTCGGCCTGCTCGGCGCCATGTGGGTACTCGCGATCACCTACGGCTTCGTCCACGGGTTCCGCACCGACGCCGACGTCGCCCGGGTCGCTCGGAGCGTCCAGCAACCGACCGTCGCAGAGTCCCGCGTCAGGATCGACCGGGTCATCCGTCGCTACACCCGCCCCCAGCTGCGACGACTCCTGAATCGCCTACTCGCCGCTGCCAGCCCACGACAGCAGCGAATGCTCAAGCGGCGAGGCCTGCTGCGCCCGCAGCGTTCCCGCCGGCGCGCCTCGTCCAAGTCGCGCGCGCCATCCCCGTCCGCGACGCCTGGCACGCCCACTCCGTCCAGGCCGCCCCGGCCCGGAGCATCACCTGGTCCGTACCGGCCGACGCCGGCCGCATCCCAAGTCCCGACCGCCGCGAGCACGCCCGCACCCGCGGCCACAGCTCAACCAACGCCGACGGTCGTCCGGGCCGACGTCCCGCTGCTGCCAGTGAGTGTCTGCACAGACCTGATCCGCGTCAACTGCTGAACACCTAGTCCCCCTCGCGCCCGTCGGGCGCAACCCTCACCGAAAGGACCCCTCATGCACCCGCCCACCCGGGCACGGGCCGCTGCCGTCACGGCGCTGCTCGCGCTTCTGCTCGCCGTCACCGGCTGCGGCCATAACAAGACTCACGCGCCGGCCAAAGTCACCGCGCCGGCCGCCACGTCTGGCCCGACCGGACCCGCCGGCGAGCTCGACTCCACCCCGAAGGAGATCAAGCAGCTCCAGGACCCCGTCCCCGACGACATCCCCAAGCCCGTCATCGAACGCGCCAACCAGCGCGCCGACCGGCTCGCCGACCAGGCCGACCTGCCGGCCAAGCCGCAGCCGATCCCCGGCGGCGCCCAGGGCTACAGCTGCCGGACCCGGATCAACTCCCGCGGCTACGGCGCCTTCCGCACCCAGGTCCACGAGTTCGTCGAGCACTACACCGTCAGCCACAACATCCCCGGCTGGGGCGACGTCTACGCGATCGCCAACTACCTCAACGGCGTCGGCCTCGGCGCCACCTACGTGATCGACTTCGAAGGCCACTGCCTGCAGATCAACCCCGTCAACCGCAACCCCTACACGCAGGGCTGGTTCAACCAGTACGCCGAAAGCGTCGAAATCATCGCCTACGGCAACGAGACCACCGCCCAGTGGATGGCGTCGCCGCTGATCAAGAACGGCATCCTCGCCTCCCTCACCCGCGACCGGCTCAAGGCGCGCAAGCTCCCGCTGCGCTTCGTGGACCCCGTCGGCTGCAACGCCCCGCTCGGGTGGACCGATCACCTCCACCTCGAATGCGGCAACGACCACCACGACGTCGGCCCGAACTTCCCATACGCCTTCTTCGCCCGCCAAGTCGCGCTCACCCCCCGCGTCGCGATCACCAAGAGCGACCGGAAACGATGCCGGCAGATCGCCGCCTACCGCGCCCGCCGCCGCCACGGCCTCAAACCCACCAACAAGGGCACCCGCCAGTTCAGCGCCAAGCTCAAGACCACGCACAGCCGGCGCCTGAAGTGCGTCAACGGCAAGGTCCGCCGCCTACGCTGACCGGTTAACGCGCGAGGGTCCCGCCTTGCGACGGGACCCTCAACGCAAGTGTCTTCACACCAGAGAGACACCCAACCCCATGAGGCTGGTAGGTCAGCTCAATGATCGGACCCTGTGACAAGCGGCATTGTAGCTACCCGACTGGTCTGGTGTAAAGGGGGGTAGCTACCAAGCCGATAACGTATTTAGAAGCCCGTGCCGGGAATCGAACCCGGTACCTACCTCTTCGTCACAGGGTCGCTCTATCCATTGAGCTACACGGGCCACTTCACTTCCGCGCTAACAGAAGCCCGTCGAGGATAGCCAACCTCGCGGCACGTGCCACATAAGGTGCCTAGACCTCTACTCAAGGTCGACAGTCCGGCATCCCGGGCGCCCGCCGGGCGGTCCTGCTGGCATCATCCTCAGCGGAAGAACCCCCGGTCGCGACCCGAAGCCCCGCCCTAACCGGCGGGGCTTCGTCGTCAGTAGGGGCGCGTGTAGGGACGATTTGTTTTCAGCCGGTACTTTCCGGCGAGCTCGGTCGAGACGCCCTCGACCTTGTAGGTCATGGCTTTGTCTCCGGTCACCCTGACCTTCAACGGGGCCGTCCGCTGCCCGGCGGCGAGTTCGTCGAGGAGGCACGCAAAGCCATCGCCTTCCGCCCTGCACCTGGCTCGCGGGTGAGACGGCGTAGCGGGAGGTGCCTGATCTGGATGCTGGCCAGCGAGGCCGAGGTCGAACTGACGTCCAAGGCCCTCGACCAACTCCGTGGCCTCGGCGTTGGGTAGACGACGATCATTGGCAAGCTCGGCAGCGAGGTTGTACATGCGGCGAGCTGCATCTCGACGAAACCGCGGGGGTATGTGAGCAACGGCACCGTCGAAGGTCTCGCGCAGCACCCGGGCGGTCGTGTAGGTCGCGTCCGCTCTGACCTGCGGCGCGATCACCGCGATCGCCCGTGCACCGGCCTTCTCGTAGACCTGCCGCTCCTGGGCGCCGAATGAATCTTGGTTGGCCAGGAGCTTCGCTTCTACCTCGTCCGCAGACCTGCCGCCACACCCGGGCAGCGCTATCACGGCGACAGCCACAAGCGCGGCTGACGTTCTGATGCCGGTCATGCGGCCTCCGGCTTGTGTCTGTCTCTCAGCAATTGGGCGAGGACTTCATTGAGGCGAGCCAGCCCATCTACGCGTTCGGCCACTTGGGTTAGCGACACCTCCAGTCTGACATTGCCAGCGCGCAGGTCGGCATTGCTGGCCGTGAGCGCGTCAATGGTGTCTTGAAGGCCTTTGAGCTGAACGGCGGCGGGAGCCCATCTCTCGTCGAGTTGTTCGAAAGGCGCGAAGAAGAACCCGATCGGCAACTCGCAGGCTCGCGCGTATCGGGCCGCCCACACGCGTTGTTCATCCTCGTCAAGGCGGCGGCCGGCTTCGACCCGCTTGATGGTCGATTGCGACACAGGCGGGTCAATTCTCGCTGCCACTTCGTCTTGCGTGAGCTCACCGTTGTAGGCCCGCGCAGCTCTAAGCCGATCCTCGAAGTCCCCCATCGCGCGGCGCACACTAAATCCCAGTAGTGAACATTTGTAGGTCAGACTTGACCCCTTGGGGGCCAGCTGGTACCTTCGGGGTCAATGACGACCCGTCAGGGACCAGATCGCACTCCTCCGGTCGCGCCAAACCGGACCGCCGGTGCCCTCAGAGTCCCCAATCTCAAGTTGCGCGAGTTGCGGGTCAACGCAGGTATGGCGACGACGGATCTCGCTTGGCGGGCTGGGACCACCGCGAAGACCATTCGCTTCGCTGAGGCGGGGTTCGCTCCGGGCCCGCGCATTCAGTACGCCATCGCAAAGGTCTTCAGCGACGGTGATGGTCAGCCGCTCAAGCCGACTGACATCTTCCCGCTCGACGTTGGCCCCTCGCGGGGGCTCAATTGACCCTCGCCATCAGCCTGAAAGCACGCCGGCTCGACCTCGGTCTGACGATCGCGCAGGCGGCCAAGGAGATCGGTGTAACTCGGATGACGCTGCAGCGTGCGGAGTCTGGCGAGCGTGTCCCACGCCCAGGCGCCGCATTCAAGATCGCCGCTTACCATGGTTTCAAGGTCACCGAGGTCTGGCCGCTTGACGCACCGGACGAGGCCGCGGCGTGAGGGACCCGTTGTTCTACCCGGCGGTGTGGCTGGCCGTGAACGTCCTCGTGGTCGGAGTGCTGTGGCGGGCGCATCGCGGCGACCGGCGTCGCGATGCCGGCCAGGCTTCCCCGGTCGAGGACGAGTTGGCTGCCCGGCGGGCGTTGCGGCCTCGGTCGGGGAACGTCGACAACGTCGTCGCGCTTGATGATCACCGGCCGGGAGCGGCATCGTGACCGGCCTGGTCTTCGAGAGCGGGAAGGTCGTCATCTGGTCCACGAGCCGTTCGCGGTGCCTCGGCTGCGGCGGGTCGCATCTCGCTCCCGGCCCGGACGGCGTGTGCCCGGACTGCGGCGGCCCGCTGCTGAGCATCCACCTACTCGGCGAGCCCGGGGAGGCCGTGCTGCCCGCGGTCGGCGCTGCTCGCCCTCGTCCGCGGAAGGTCGCGACGGAGCCGAAGCGCGCGCCTGTTCCCGAGGTGGTGCCGGAGCCGGACTGCGAGTGCGGTCATGAGCGGCTCGCGCACTTCGGCCCGGCCGGCGGCCCGTACGGGACGTGCCTCGGCGCGCACCCCGTCCATCAGGGCTCGGTGTGCAGCTGCTCCTCCTACCGGGCCGTCGGGGCGTGAACGTCGACGTGCATGGCGAGGGCACCGGCCGTGTGGTCATCACGGTCACCGAACACGAGCGCCACTGCGAGTACAGCCAGTGCCGCAAGTCGCTCGCCGGACGAGACGCCAGAGCGCGCCACTGTGACGCTGCGTGCCGCAGGGCGGCATCACGGGAGCGGAACGCGGCCGGAGGCCGGGAGAACGTCGTGCAGATGCGTGCGCACGGACTTGCGTCGAGTGGGTCGGACACGCCTGGCGCGGAGAACAAGCGACGGCGCCGGTCGAAGGGTCCGATCGCGTCGGACAAGCGCGTGTCGTACCCGGCGGCCGTGGTCGCCTGCACGAAGGCGATCCGCGAGGTCGCCCGAGTCCCTGAGCACGACGCGCGCCTGATCGCCGAGCGGTACCTCAGCGAGGCGCTGCCGCCCGCGCAACGACCCGCGTCCGCGCGCACGCGTGTGGAGCGGAGGGCAGCCGCGTGAGCGAGCTCGACCTCGGCTCACAGACCGGCCGGCGGTGGGTCGCGGCCGGCGGTCAGCTGCTGCTCACGCCGCGCGGTCGCTTCTGCCCCGCCCGTGACTGCCCGCGATCCCTGTGCGTGGGCGACTGCTCTTGCAAGCCCTGCCGCTGCGGCTGCCGCGGCCGACGAGCGCGGGGACTGATCGCCGCGCCCGTCCCTGACCTGTCCGGCCTGACAACCGCGCAGCACATCCAGATCCCGCTGTTCCCACCCACGTCCTAGGAG
Organism: uncultured Solirubrobacteraceae bacterium; assembly: GCA_964242305.1. Lineage (GTDB taxonomy): Bacteria > Actinomycetota > Thermoleophilia > Solirubrobacterales > Solirubrobacteraceae > DATLGB01. Next base: position 420 of record CAXTBB010000060.1, on the reverse strand, counting down.
GACACCCCATGAGCACCGTCATCGCCGAGCGTCTCGCCGCCGTCAAGGACATCCCCGTCACCGTCGGAGGTCACCAGCCGCCGGCCGAGGGCGAGACGCCGTGCGCGTTCTGCGTCGAGGAGAAGTGGGCCTGGGTCACCGGCCAGGAATGGACGGACGACCCGGACAACAAGTGCCACGTCATCAGCGCGTTCCAGCGGCGCCTCAACGACGGCGGCGACCAGGCGCTGCGCGACCGCCTCGATGAGTGGAACCTCGAGAACGCCGACCGGCTCGTTCTGACCGCCAACGACGGACTGCATCAGCGTCGCGGCTACCTCGCCGCCGACTACGCGATCCGCAACGTGCTCCCGCTGTGGCTCGACCTCGCCGACGCAACCGACGCGGCCAGGACTCTGCGCGAGCACCCGGAGGTCATCG
>CAXTBB010000059.1:2493-21534 GCA_964242305.1 uncultured Solirubrobacteraceae bacterium | reverse complement strand
ATCGACGGCATCGAGCCCGAGGACCTCAAGCTCGCCCAGCTGTTCGCGCGTGTGGACGGCAGCGTGACGGAGGTCGTCATCGCCACCAACCCGACCACCACCGGCGAGGCGACCGCGCTCTACATCGCCGACGCGCTGCGCGACCGCGACGTCGCCGTCACCCGGCTGGCGAGTGGTCTCCCCGTCGGTGCCGACCTCGAGTACGCCGACGAGGTCACCCTCGGCAAGGCGCTCGCCGGCCGCCGCGCGCTGTGATCGACGCCTGGGCGCAGCACCCGACGGAGCGCTTCCTGCAGGAGCCGTGGCTGGCCTCGCTGTTCCGCTGGGGCGGCGGTCCCATCCCGCTCATGGACATCGACGTGACCCTGGAGGCGATGGACGCCGGCGGCGTCGACGTCGCGGTGCTGTCCGCCTGGCACGGGCCGGGCGGCGCGCTCATCTCCAACGACGACGTCGCGGGCCACGTCGAGCAGCACCCCGATCGCTTCGTCGGCCTCGCCAGCGTCGACCTGAGCCGGCCGATGGAGGCGGTGCGAGAGCTGCGCGCCCGCGTCGAGCAGGGCTTCCGCGGCCTGCGCCTGCTCCCCTGGCTGTGGGAGGTCCCGCCGACCGACCGCCGCTTCTACCCGCTCTACGCCGCCTGCGTCGAGCTCGGCGTCCCCTTCTGCACCCAGGTCGGCCACACGGGGCCCTTGAAGCCGTCCGAGGTCGGCCGGCCGATCCCCTACATCGACCAGGTCGCGCTCGACTTCCCGGAGCTGACCATCGTCGGCGGCCACATCGGCTACCCGTGGACGGAGGAGATGATCGCCGTCTGCCGCAAGCACGAGAACGTCTGGATCGACACCTCCGCCTACACGGCGCGCCGCTACCCGCCCGAGCTCCTGCGCTACCTCGAGAGCCCCAACCACAAGGTCCTGTTCGGGACCAACTGGCCGATGATCGCGCCGGCCAAGGCGCTCGACGGCTACCCGACCGACGACGCCGCCTTCCTCGACACCCACGCCCGCCGGATCTTCCGCATCTCCTAGGGCAGCAGCTCGACGTAGCCGTCGGTTCCGTGCACGCGGATCCGCTGCCCGTCCGCGATCAGCTGGGTGGCCCTGCGCACGCCCACCACCGCCGGCAGGCCGTACTCGCGGGCGATGACCGCGCCGTGGGTCATGAGCCCGCCGACCTCGGTGACCAGGCCGTCGATCGCGACGAACAGCGGGGTCCAGCTGGGGTCGGTGAACGAGGTGACGAGGATGTCGCCCGCCTCGAGGTCGGCGTGCGCGATGTCGTGGACGACGCGGGCCCGCCCCTCGACGACGCCGGCGGAGACGGGCAGCCCGGCGAGCGCCTCGGCGGGCACGCCGCCGCGCCGGTAGGCGCCGTCGAGCACCTCGCCGTCCGAGGTGATGACGCGGGGCGGCGTCAGCCCCTCGTAGGACCGGAACGCCGCCCGCCGGCCGTCGACGAGCGCGTCGTCCACGCTGCCGCCGCGGACGATCCCCGGGAGCTCGTCGAGCGTGAGGAAGAAGATGTCCTCCGCCTCGCGGAGCACACCGGCCGCGACCAGGCGCCCGGCCTCCGCGACGAGGGCCCGCTTGTAGACGAAGTAGCGAGACACCATCCCGTACTTCGGGTACTCCCGGTAGCCGCTGAACGTCCGGACCCGGTCGATCATCCCCTTCGCCTCCGCGGCCTTCGTCGCGCCGTCCGGGAGCGCCCGCAGCCGCGCCAGCAGCTCCCGTTCCCGGGCGGCGGCCTCCTGCCGTCCTTCCTCGAAGCGCCGACGGCCGGCGCCGGGCGCGAAGGTCCTGACGTTGCCGAGGATGATCGGGACGAGGGTGCTGGGGCGCTCGCGCCACCGCGGCCGCGTGATGTCGATCTCGCCGACGCAGCGCATGCCGTACGAGTCGAGGAAGCCCTCGATGGCGTCGCGCGCCTCGCGCCCGCCCGGGACTCCGAGCAGGTCGTCCAGGAAGCCGTCGCCGGCCCGCTCCAGCACGTCGACGACGGCCCGGTGCGGCCGGATCGCGTCGGCGACGTCCATCAGGGCCAGGCCCATCTCCGAGGTGACGTTGCCGGGCACGGACTTCGTGAGCGTGTCGGCCGCGTTCGTCTCGCCCAGCCACTCCTGCAGGTGGGTGTTGAGCCAGCCGGCGGCCTCCATCGCCGTGAGGATCACCTGGAGGCCGCGGGGATCGAAGAGGACGCGCTTGAGCTCCGCGAGGTCGGCGAGGACGAGGTCGATCAGCGCCGGCCCGGACGTCGCCTCGATGTCGCGCTCCAGGGTGGCGAGGGAGGCTCGGTTGCGCGCGACCAGGTCGGCGACGATGGCCGGATCGGTCTCGATCGGGGCGGGCGCCTCGGCACCCGTTACCAGCTCGGGCGCGTCCTCGTCCGGAAGATCGGAAACGAAGCCCCGCTCGATCAGGGTGCGCAGGGCGTCCCCGGTCAGCGGGTCCCCTCCGCCCACGGCGCGCAGGAGACCGGCGCGACTCGCCGGCGACCCCAGCACGCGGGTGACGTCGACGAACAGCCGGCCGGCCGCCACCACCATGGGCCGCGGCGTCGTCCGCTGCCAGAACGACAGCCCGAGCGGCTTCATGGCGTCCGTCATCATCTGCTGGTGGCCGACGGAGAGGTAGACGTGATTGCCGTCGTCGCCGGCCGCGGGGACCGGGAACAGCGTGGTGACGGGGCGGCTCTGGACGAACGCGAACCCGTCGCCGTCGAGGCACCACTCGATGTCCTGAGGGCAACCGAGCTGCGCCTCGATGCGGCGGCCGGCGCCGGCGAGCGCGACGACCTGGGCGTCGCTCAGCGTGGGCGGCTCGGTCGCGACCGCCCGGCCGACGATCGCGCTGTCGCGGACCTCGTAGCGGTCCGGATCGACCCGGCCGGCGACCAGCGCGTCGCCGAGGCCGGGCCCGGCTTCCACCACGACCACCCTCCGGTTCGAGGTGATGGGGTCGGCCGTGAACAGGACGCCGGCCGCCCCGGCACGGACCATCCGCTGGACGACCACCGCCATCCGGACGTCGCGCGGATCGACGCCGCCGCGCAGCCGATAGGCGACGGCGCGCTCGGTGAAGAGGGAGGCCCAGCACCGGCTGACGTGCTGGAGGACCGCGGGTCCCGGGACGTCGAGGAAGCTGTCCTGCTGACCCGCGGAAGACGCCGACGGCAGATCCTCGGCCGTCGCGCTGGAGCGGACGGCGTAGAGGCCCTGCGCGCCGTGGCGCTCGAGCGCAGCCGCGATCTCCTCGGCCGGAACGACCAGGCCACTCACGATCGCTCGGACCTCCCTACTGAGGCTGCCGATCCCCTCCAAGTCGTCCGGCGCCAGGTCCGCCATCCGGTCGAGCCGGTCCGCGAGCGCAGCGTTGTCCGCGGTCGCCCGCGCGAACGCGGTGGCCGTGACGCAGAAGCCCGGCGGCACGCGGATGCCGTCGACCCGCAGGAGCGCCGCCAGGCCGGCGCCCTTGCCGCCCACGGACGCGACGTCGGCGGGGTCGATCGCCCCGAGGTCCAGCACGAGGCGATCCACTAGACGGTCGGTGCGGCCCGGCGAGCGATCAGGTACAGGCAGGCGGCGAGCAGCAGCGGGGCGACGGTCAGCGACGGGATGACGTCGCCCTCCTTGACGCCGCTGACGGCGATGGCGACCCCCATCGTGATGCCGAGCAGGACCGCCGACGGGACCACGAAGCGGTCGCGGATGAGCAGCACGCCGCCGACGATCTCGATCACGCCGGCGGCGATCACCCACGCCCACGCCTGCGGCAGGCCGAAGCGCACGAAGGCGTCGTGCTCCCAGTTGTAGGCGAGGAACTTCGGCAGGCCGCCGATGACGAACGCGATGCCGGTGAGGACGCGGACGTTCATCGCAGCCGGTGCTTGAGCGCCAGCACGCGCGCGACCGCGTCGAGCACGCGACCGCGCGGCAGCCGCTTGGACCGGGCGGCGCGCAGCAGCGCCGTGTAGACCCGCGTGCGCTGGCCGGCGCCGGGGACGGAGAGCAGGTCGAGGCCGCCGCGGATGGCGTCGACGGCGACGCGCTGCGGCGACTCGCCGGTGGCCACGGAAAGGCCGGTGATGTCGTCGGACATCGCCACCCCGCGGAAGCGGAGTTTGACCCGGAGCAGGTCGCGGACGATCGCCGGGGTGAGGGCGGCCGGGGTGACCGGGTCGTAGGCGGTGAAGGCGGCGGAGGAGACGGTCACGGCGGGCGCGCTCCGCAGTGCCGTGCGGAACGGGCGCAGGTCGCGAGTGGCCAGCTGCCTGGCCGTGCCGCCGACGTTGGCGGGCCCGTCGAGCGGGTCCTGGGTGACCGTCCCCTGGCCGGGGAAGTGACCCGGTGCGGGCGCGACGCCGCCGGCGAGCCAGCCGCGGATCGCCCCCGGCGCGATGCGGGCGATCCGCTTCGCGTCGGCGCCGAGGCCGACGTCCAGGAACGGCGCCGTGGTCAGCGTGATGCCCTGCGCCTTAGCGGCGGCGGCGCTGGCCCGGGCCGTCCGCTGCGCGGCCGCGCGGCTCGAACCCAGCCGCGCCGACCGGCCGTCGTCATTCGCGGCCACGAGCGGGGCGACCGCGTGCGCGTTCGCGGCCACCGCCTGCGCCTCGCCCGCGAACAGCCCGACGCCGGCCAGCCCGGCCGCGTTGTCGGGCCCGACGATGATGCCGCCCCAGCCGTGACCGGCCAGCTCGCGGAACACCGGTGCGGTCAGGTCGGTCCCCTCGAAGCCGACCACCATCAACTGGCCGACCCGCTGCGCGAGGCTGAGGCGCTGCGCCGAGCGCAGGAAGCGCGCCGGAGCGGGCGGGGGCCGCTTCGCCGGCGGCGCCGCCGTCGGCGTCGCGGTGGGGCTCGCCGTGGGCGCCGCGGTTGCCGCCGCGGTCGGCGCCGGGGAGGGGGTCGCGCGGCCGAGCGCGCCGCCGCCGGCGGTCCCGCAGCCCGCCAGGACGACGGCGAGCAACCCTAGAATCGCCCACCGATGCCGGGCACCGTGGTCATGAAGTTCGGCGGCACCTCCGTCGCCGACGCAGAGCGCATCAAGCGCGCCGCGGCGCGCATGGTCCGCGCGCGCGAGGCCGGCCAGCGCGTCGTCGGCGTCCTCAGCGCCCGCGGCAAGACCACCGACGAGCTGATCGCGATGGCCGAGGAGGTCTCGCCCGCGCCCGACCCGCGCGAGATGGACATGCTCCTCTCCACCGGCGAGCGGATGTCCTGCGCGCTGTGCGCCATGGCCATCAAGGACCTCGGGCACCGGGCCATCTCCCTCACGGGCTCGCAGGCGGGGATCGTCACGGACACGTCGCATACGAAGGCCCGCATTGTGGACGTTCGCGCCGACCGGATTCATGAAGCCCTGGCGAACGACAACATCGTGTTGGTGGCTGGCTTCCAGGGCGTCTCCACCGCCAAGGACGTTACGACGCTCGGGCGGGGCGGCTCGGACACCACGGCGGTGGCCCTGGCGGCGGCGGTCGGCGCCGACGTCTGCGAGATCTACACGGACGTCGCCGGCGTCTACTCCGCCGACCCGCGCGTCGTCCCCGACGCCCGCAAGCTGCCCGTCGTCCAGTTCGAGGAGATGCTCGAGATGGCCGCGTCCGGGGCCGGCGTCCTGCAGCTGCGCAGCGTCGAGTACGCCCGGACGCACGGCGTGCGCATCCACTGCCGCGCGAGCTTCAGCGACGAGACCGGTACCTTCGTCGTCGGCGAAGAGGAGACCATGGAACACCCGCTGATCACCGCCGTCACCCACTCCACCGACGAGGCCCGCGTCACGCTCCTCGGCGTCCCCGACACCCCGGGTGTGGCCGGGCGCATCTTCACCGCGCTGGCCGACCACAACGTCAACGTGGACATGATCATCCAGAACGAGCCGGTCTCGGAGGGCAAGGAGGCCGACATGAGCTTCACGGTCCCGCGCTCGGACCTGCGCGCCGCCCACGCCGCGCTGGACCCGATCGTCTCCGAGTACGGCATCTCCTCCCAGGACGATCCCGAGATGGGCAAGGTCTCCATCGTCGGTGCCGGCATGCGCACGCACCCGGGCGTCGCCGCCAAGGTGTTCTCGACGCTCGGCGCGCGCGGCATCAACATCGAGATGATCTCCACGTCGCCGATCAAGATCTCCTGCGTCGTGCACGCCAACCAGCTGCCGGACGCCGTGCGCGCGCTGCACAGCGCCTTCGGCCTCGGGGAGGACGACGTGAAGGCCGAGCACCCGTTCGGGAGCGCGGCGGCGTGATCGCGGAGCATCAGGCCACAGCCGGCGAAGCCGGCAAAGGCGTGAGGGTCGCCGTGGTGGGCGCGACTGGCGCCGTCGGGACGGTCATGCTGGCCAAGCTGCGCGAGCGCGACTTCCCCGCCGACGCGATCGTCCCCTTCGCCTCCGAGCGCTCCGCCGGCAAGGAGCTCGAGGGCTTCGGGACCATCCAGCCGCTCACGGACGAGACGGTCCAGGGCTTCGACATCGCCATCTTCTCCGCCGGGGCGGCCACGAGCCGCGCCTGGGCGCAGAAGTTCGTCGACGGCGGCGCGGTCGTGGTCGACAACTCGTCCGCGTTCCGCCAGCAGGACGGCGTCCCGCTCGTCGTCGCCGAGGTCAACCCGGAGGCGATGGACGCCCACCGCGGCATCATCGCCAACCCCAACTGCTCGACCATGGAGCTGATGCTCCCGGCCAAGGCGATCCTCGACGTCGCCGGCATCGAGCGCCTGATCGTCTCCACCTACCAGTGCGTGTCCGGGACGGGTGTGAAGGCCGTCGCGGAGCTGGAGGCGCAGACGCACGCGGCCCTCGCGGGGAGCCCGCTGCCCGCTCCGGAGATCTACCCCCACCACATCGCGTTCAACGTGCTCGGCGGCGCCGGGAACTTCGCCGAGGGAGACGACTACACCGACGAGGAGCGCAAGATGATGTTCGAGACGCGCAAGATCCTCGGCGACCAGGACATCGCGATCTCGGTCACCTGCGCGCGCGTGCCGGTCACCTACTCGCACTCGCTGAGCGTCAACCTGCAGACCCGCGACGACCTCTCCGTCGAGGACGCCCGGCGTTTGATCGCCGACTTCCCCGGCTGCGTCGTCGTCGACGACCCGCCCAACCACGGCTACCCCACCGCGCGCGCCGCAGCCGGCCGCGACGAGGTCTTCGTCGGCCGAATCCGTCGCGACCCGTCGCACCCGCGGGCGATCAACCTGTGGGTGGTGAGCGACAACCTCTACAAGGGCGCCGCCACCAACGCGGTTCAGCTGGCCGAGGTGCTCGTCGCGCGCGGGCTCGTGGGCGAGCGCGCAGCCGCATAGCGGTAGTCGTCGAGCGGGAACCGGCTGGCCCGCCAGTAGGTCTCGAGCGTCGGGACCGGCCGCAGCGGCACGTCCCCGTGCTTGTCGAAGTAGTAGCTGTTGGCGAGGCGGCAGCGCTCGTCCCAGAACACCTGCCGGGTGCGGCGGCGCAGCATCTCGGCGAAGTAGCGGTCGTTGGCCTCGGCGCTGACCTCGACCTCGGTCGCCCCGCGTGAGCGCGCGGCCTTGAGCACCCGCACGATGTGCCGCGCCTGCGTCTCCACGAGGTTGAAGTAGGACGAGCCGTTGTAGCCGTAGGGCCCGAACATCGTGAAGTAGTTGGGGAAGCCGGGGACGCTGACGCCCTCGTAGGCCTGGTAGCGGTGCTCGTCCCAGTAGGCGTACAGGTCGGCGCCGCCGCGGCCGGCGACCGGGTAGGCGGGCATGTTGCCGGGATCGAAGACCTTGAAGCCGGTGGCGAGGACGAGCACGTCGACCGGGTGCTCGACGCCGTCGCCGGTCACGACGCCGGCGGCGCTGACGCGCTCGATCGGCGTCGTCTCCAGCGTCACGTCGTCGCGGTTGAACGTGCGCAGGTACTCGTTGTGAAAGCTCGGCCGCTTGCAGCCGAGCGCGTAGCGCGGCGTGAGCTTGTCGCGGATGACCGGGTCCGTCACCTCGTCGGCGAGGTACTTCGTCGCCATCCGCTCGATCAGCGTGGTGAGCGGATAGCCGCGGTGGTAGTGGGCGGCCAGCGGGAAGGTCAGCTCGACGAGGGACTGGGTGACCGCGCGGGCGAGGTGCTGACTGCCCGGCACCCGGCGCAGGGCGGTGCCGACGACGGCGGGGATGGCGGCGTCGTACTTGGGCAGGCACCAGATCGGCGTGCGCTGGAAGACGGTCAGGTGCGCGACCGACTCGGCGATCGCCGGGATCAGCTGGACGGCCGACGCGCCCGTGCCGATGACGGCGACCCGCTTGCCGCGCAGGTCCTGGGTGTGGTCCCAGCGCGACGTGTGCAGCGTGTCGCCGGCGAAGTCGTCGAGCCCGGCGATGTCGGGCCGCTTGGGCTGGGTGAGGACGCCGGTCGCGTCTATCACGTGCCGCGCCTCGACCGGCTGCCCGTCGCCCGTGGTGAGCGTCCACGCGTGGGCTTCCTCGTCATAGACGGCGTCGGTGACGCGGACGCCGAAGCGGGTCTTCGCCGGCAGCCCGTGCTCGCGGGCGCAGTCCTCCGCATAGGCGCGCAGCTCGGCGCCCGGCGCGTAGACCCGCGACCAGTCCGGCCGCTTCGCGTAGGAGTACTGGTAGCTGAAGGACGGGATGTCGACGGCGACGCCGGGGTACGTGTTCCAGCGCCAGGTGCCGCCGAAGCCGTCGTTGTCGTCCAGGAGGGCGACGTCGGCGAAGCCGGCCCGCTCGAGCTCGATCGCCGCGCCGATGCCGGAGAAGCCCGCCCCGATGATGACGACGTCACGCATCGCCACGGGACGCTATCGCGATCGGGTGTACGCGGCGCCGGCGAGGTCGCGGCGGGAGGAGACGCCGAGCTTGCGGTAGATGTTGCGCGCGTGGGTGCGGACGGTCTCGACGCCAACGGTGAGCTTCTGGGCGATCTCGGCGTTGGACAGGTTCTGCTGGAGCAGGTCGAGGACGTCGGCCTCGCGCTGGGTGAGCAGGTCCGGTCCGTAGGGCTCCTGGGTGACGGCCCCGCCCGCGCCGGGGAGGACGTGCAGGCCACGGCTGGCCAGGTGGACGGCGGTGAGCAGGTCGCGCTTCTGCGTCTCGCGCGTGAGGATGGCGGTGGCGCCGAAGGCGAGCAGCTGGTTGCACTCCTGCGGCGACGCGCGGTCGACCAGGATGACGATGCGGGTCTCCGGCTGGGCCTCGTGGAGCTGGTGGACCTGGATCGGGGAGCGCAGGGCGCCGAAGTCGACGATGACCAGGTCGGGTTCCGTCTCCGCGATCGCCGCTGCCAGCCCATCCCAGGGCACGTCGACGGCCAGGACCTCGCAGCGCTCGTCGTCGCGCAGCAGCCCGCGCAGGCCGTAGGCGATGAGGTCGGGGAACTCCCCGACGATCAGGGTGATCACAAAATCACCCTACTCCTCACCCCTGCCTCCCCCGCAACCCACCCTGCATCCTCACCCCAAGTTCGTCCCCCGGGGAGGATGTGCGTCGACTGAACGTGACCGATCATGTGGATACATCGTCCAGAAGCCGCTAGGCCGGCCGGACGAAATCGATTTCCAAGACTTCCGGGGACGGACTGGGGTACGTTAGACCGGAACCGAACGAGCGCCTGGCGGGGCGCTCGTTCACTTTAATGTGACGGCGTCCAGAGGCCGAAGGCCGGTCGGACGAAATCCCCAATGTCGCGTTCATTCCTCCTCGTCGCGGCGGCGTTCCTCATCACCATGCTCGGGACGACGCTGCCGACGCCCCTGTACCCGATCTACCAGGCGCAGCTGGGCTTCTCCGGGCTGACGGTCACGATCATCTTCGCCACCTACGCGGCCGGCGTCATCGCCGCGCTGATCCTGTTCGGCAGCCTCTCCGACGCGATCGGCCGCAAGCGCACGCTGCTCCCGGGGCTCGCCCTCAGCGCCGCGTCGGCCGCCGTCTTCCTGCTTGCCCACGGGCTGGCGCTGCTGCTGGTCGGCCGCTTCCTCTCCGGGCTGTCGGCGGGGATCTTCACCGGGACGGCGACGGCGACGCTGGTGGAGCTCGACTCGCGCCCGCGCTCCTCGCTGATCGCCACCGCGGTCAACATGGGCGGCCTCGGCCTCGGGCCGCCCGTCGCCGGCGTGCTCGCCGAGCTCTGCGCCTCGCCGCTGCGCGTCCCCTACGCAGTCGACCTCGCCCTCGTCGTGCTGGTCGCCATCGGCCTGGCCACCATCCCCGAGCCGGCGGAGCGCGGCGCCCTGCGCATCCGCCCGCAGGCGCTCGAGATCCCCACCGAGATCCGGGCGACGTTCCTGCGCTCGTCAGTCGCCGGGTTCGCCGGCTTCGCCGTCCTCGGCCTGTTCACCTCGGTGTCGCCTGCGTTCCTGGGCCAGGTGCTCGGGGTGACCGACCACGCCGCCGTCGGCTTCGTCGTCCTGGTCATCTTCGCCGCTTCCCTGGCCGGCCAGGTCGCCCGCCGTGCTGTCGAAGACCGCGCCGCCCTGGCCGGCGGCTGCGCGACGCTGATCGTGGGCATGGTCCTGCTGGTCCTTTCCCTCCAGCTCGGGTCGCTCGCGCTGCTGCTCGCGGGCGCGATCGTGTCCGGGGTGGGCCAGGGCCTGAGCTTCGCCGCGGCGCTGGCGGCAGTGGCCGGCGGCGCGCCCGAGGACCGCCGCGCCGCGACGACGTCCAGCCTCTTCGTCCTGCTCTACATCGCCATCAGCGTGCCGGTCATCGGCGTCGGCCTGCTCGCGCAGGCGGCCGGCCTGGTCACCGCCGGGACCGTGTTCGCGGCGGTGGTGGCGATGCTCGCGGCCGCTGCGGCCGTCAGCCTGAAGGTACGCTGACGCGATGGACCTGCGCGCGTCTGACGCCGAGCGGGAGCAGACGGCGGATGCGCTCCGCCACGCCGCGGGGGAGGGGCGCCTCACCGTCGAGGACCTCGAGGAGCGCCTGGCGGCGGCCTACGGCGCGGCGACGCGCTCCGAGCTGGCCGTCCTCACCCGCGACGTGGTCGAGGCGCTGCCCGCACCGGCGGCCGGGCGGGTCCCCGTCCGGCCGGGGGAGGACGGCGCGGACCAGCTGATCTCGGTGCTCTCGGGGACGAACCGGGCCGGACGCTGGAAGCTGTCGCCGCGCGTTCGCGTGCTCAACGTCCTCGGCTCGTCGAACCTCGACCTCAACGACGCCGTCTTCGCGGCCGACGTCGTCGAGATGCGCATCGTCAGCGTCCTCGGCGGCGCCGACGTCCACGTCCCCGAGCACCTGAACGTCGAGGTCTCCGAGTTCAGCCTCTTGGGCGGCAACGAGATCGAGATCGGCGAGGCGCATCCGGATCCGGGCGGACCGACGCTGAGGCTGCACTTCGTCTCGATCCTCGGCGGCGCCAGCCTGCGGCGCGGGCGCAGCCAGGGCCACCACCGCCATCGGGCGCCCCGGCCGCCGGTGCCGCCGCCCGGCCTTCACCGTCCGTAGGGGTACCACCAGTCCTTGACCTCGAGCTTGGTCTCGATGTGGACGTGCTTGGTCTCCTGGAAGGCCTCGAGGCCCTCCTGGCCGAGCTCGCGGCCCAGGCCGCTCGACTTGTAGCCGCCGAACGGCCCGGCGTCGTTGTCGGTCAGGGGATCGTTGATCCACACGGTGCCGGCCTTGAGCTCGCGCGCGCAGCGGATCGCGGTCTGCAGGTCACGCGTGTAGACGTTGGCGCCGAGGCCGAACTGGATGCCGTTGGCGTGGGCGATCGCCTCGTCGAGGGAGTCGACGGGGACGATCGGCGCGACGGGCCCGAAGGTCTCCTCCCGCAGCAGATCGGTCTCGGCGGCCGCGCCGGTCACGACGGCGGGGGAGAGGAAGTAGCCGCGCTCGCGGGTCTCGCCGCCGGTGACGATCTCCGCGCCCGCCGCCACCGCCGCGTCGAGCTGCGCGCGGACCTTGTCGCGCTGCGGGCCGCTGGCCATCGGCCCGATGTCGGTCGCCGGATCCATCGGATCCCCGAGGCGCAGCGTCTCGGTATGGGCGACGAACGCCTCCAGGAACGGCTCGTAGACCGACCGCTCGACGTAGAAGCGCTCGGCGCTCGTGCAGACCTGGCCCGCGTTGAGGAAGGCCGCCCAGGCGCCGCCGCGGGCGGCGATCTCGATCTCGTCGGCGACGTCCGCGCAGACGATGAACGCGTCCTTGCCGCCCATCTCCAGGTTGACCCGCGCCGTCCGCGCCGCCGCTCGCTCGTTGATCCGCCTGCCGGTCGCCACGCTCCCGGTGAAGGCGATCCCGGTCACCCGCGCGTCGTCGACCAGCGCCTCCCCGACGTTCCCCGCGCCAGCCACCAAGTTGACCACGCCCGGGGGCAGGTGATCGACGGCGCTCGCCAGCGCGAGCGTGGACAGCGGGGTCAGCTCGGACGGCTTGCACACGACGGCGTTGCCGGCCGCCAGCGCGGGGGCGAGCTTCCAGGCGAGCAGCAGCAGCGGGTAGTTCCACGGCACGATGCACCCGACGACGCCGAGCGGCTCCTTGAGCACCAGCGCCAGCTGCGACGCCTCGACCGGCGGGATCACCCGGCCCTGCTCGGCGCGGGCCAGCTCCGCGTAGAAGTGGAACGCGGACGCGGTCCAGCCGATCTCGTCGCGGTTCTCGAGCAGCGGCTTGCCGCCCTCGCGCGTCATCAGCTCGGCCAGCTCGTCCGTCCGGGCCACGAGCCGGTCGGCGACCTCGTGCAGCAGCTCGGCCCGCTCGGCCGTGGGCAGGACGCCCCAGGCGGGCGCGGCCGCGTCGGCGGCGGCGACGGCGGCGCTGACCTGCTCGGCGCTGGCGGCGCCCAGCGTCGCCACCGTCGACTCGTCATAGGGGTTCTCCACCGCGAGCTCGGCGCCGTCCCCGGCCACCAGCTCGCCGCCGATCAGCAGCCGCGTCTCCATGACGCGGACTCTGTCAGGCGGCGACGGCGAACGTCAGCCGGACTTCGGTGCCGCCCGCCTCGGGGCGGTCGATCTCGAGCCGGTCGGCGATGTTGCCGGCGATGACCAGGCCCAGGCCGGCGCCCGGCGAGTCGGTCCGCGGGCTCAAGCCCACGCCGTCGTCGGCGATGCTGACGCGGACCTCGCCGTCAGGCGCGGTCTCCGCGTGCACGGTGATGATCCCGTCGCTGCCGTCCCGGTAGGCGTGCACGACCGCATTGGCCACGATCTCCGAGACCGCGAGGGTCAGATCGGCGATGCGATCGGTGTCCAGCCCCGATCCCCGCGCGTACTCGCGCACGCTGTTTCGCAGCACCGCGACGTTGTTCGGCTCCGGCTTGGTTGTCCACATTGCCCGCACACAGCCTTACTCCCCAGATAAAGCACCCGCAAAGCCACCACTGTCATAGCGGTGACGTGTGCGTTGGTCACACAGTTACCAACCGCCCTCGCCCACGCCGGCGACGACGGAGGTCGTCCAGTCGATCACGGCGGTCGGCTTCACGACGTGCTTGCTGAACCCGAGCTCCTTCGGATCCAGGCCGAAGGCGAGGCCGACGAGCTGGGGGAGATGCAGGACCGGCAGGCCGAGGTCGCGGCCGCCGTAGCGCTCCGCCAGCGGCTGCTGGAGGTCCAGGTTGAGGTGGCACAGCGGGCACGGCGTGACCAGGCAGTCGGCGTCGGCGTCGATCGCGTCGCCCAGGTGGCGCGCGGCCTGCTTGAGCGACGCCGCCTTGTTCATGGTGATGATCGGGAAGCCGCAGCACTTGTGCGAGCCGGCGTAGTCGACCACGGTGCCGCCGAGCGCCTCGATCAGCTGCGCGAGGTACGTGTCCCGCGGCTGCTCGTCGGAGATGCCGACACGCTCGGACGGGCGCACGATGTAGCACCCGTAGAAGGGCCCCACGCGCAGGTCGGTGAGCGGGCGCTTGACCTTCGCCTTGATGGCGTCCAGGCCGATCTCCTCGACCATCAGCCACAGCAGGTGCTTGTTGACGACGCCCTTCTCGTAGTGCAGACCTTCGGGCTCGAGCGTGGTGTTGACGAGGTCGCGGTACTCCGCGTTCGCGTCCAGGCGCTGCTGGCACTCGTTCTGCGCGCCCTGGCAGGTCGAGCAGATGTTCATCATCATGTCCGCGCCGTCGACCTGCTGCGCGAGGGCGAACGTGCGGGCGTTGAGCGTGTCCGCCAGCTCCTGATTGTGCTCGGCGAGGACGCCGGCGCCGCAGCAGGAGGCGCGGTCGAGCTCGACCAACTCGATGTCCAGCAGCGGCGCCACCAGTTCCATCGAGCCGTGCAGCTCCGGGGTGAACCCGCGGCTCACGCAGCCGGGCCAGTACGCGACCTTCATGTGTTGGGGCTCCTCTCGGGCGACGAGGAGCCGGGCGTGCCGCTGCTCTCGCTCTCGCCCTCGTCGTGCGACTTCGGCACCTCGTCGTCGGGCTGCGTGATGTAGAGGTTGAGCTCCACGCGCTCGTCCCGTCCTTCGATGACGTCGAAGATCCGGTGCAGGTTCTTGTGGTCGGGGATCTTGTGCGACAGCAGGATCTTGCCGGGCGTGGCCTTGCGCCGTTGCAGCATCTTCACGATCACGGGCAGCGAATCCAGCAGCTCGGCACCGGCCTTCGGGTGGAACTTGCCGAACCAGCTGTCGCCGCCGTGGGAGCGCGGCAGCAGCTCCGCCTCGTCCAGGATCCCGTTCTGGCGAACCAGCGAGACGAAGGCCGACTCGTGACGGTGGCCGTTGTTGCGGTCGTCGATGTGGTGGTCGGCGCCGGCGATGCGGCGCAGGCGCATGATCTGCGACATCGGTGCGACGCCCTTCGGGCACGCCTCGATGCAGTTGAAGCAGTGCGTGCAGTCGTAGATGCCGTGCGGGTCCTCGGCGAGGTCCTGGAGGCGCTCGAGGTGCTGGCCGTCGCGGGGGTCGCCGACGAAGCGGTAGGCCTTGGCCAGCGCGGCCGGGCCGATGAAGTCGGGGTCGACCTCCATGGAGAGGCAGTCGGACACGCAGGCGCCGCACTGGATGCAGGCCATCGTCTGGGTGACGTCGACCATCGACTCCTTGGGGACGATGTACTCGCGCTCGGGGGGGTCGCCGTCCGGGAGCAGCCACGGGGTGACGCGGCGGATCTTCTTCCAGTGGACCGCGTCCATGTCCGTGATCAGGTCCTTGATCACCGGCATGTTGCCCATCGGCTCGACGGTGATGACGCCGTCGCGGGAGTGCTCGTGGGCCTCGCCGAGGTGCATGTGGCAGGCCAGGCCCGGGCGGCCGTTGATGCGCACGCCGCAAGAGCCGCAGATGGCCGCACGGCAGGAGCAGCGGATGCCGATCGACCCGTCGTGGCGGTCCTTGGCCTGCAGGATGCCGTCGAGCACCGAGCGGTGCTCGCCGAGGTCGACCGGGAACTCCTCCCAGTAGGCCGCCTCGCCCGACTCGGGCAGGTAGCGGCGGATGCGAAGGGTGTAGTCAGGCATGGGTTAGTACGTGCGCTCCATGGGTTCCCACTGGGTGATCGTGACGTCCGAGTACTCGATCTTCGGGACGTCGCCGCCGTTCATGCTCAGGTCGATGTGCTTGAGCCACTCGCCGTCGTTGCGCTCAGGGAAATCGGTCCGGAACTGCGCCCCGCGCGACTCCTTGCGCTCGATCGCGCCCATGACGATGCACTCCGCGCAGTCGAGCATGTAGCCCAGCTCGATCGCCCCGAGCACGTCCTGGTTGAAGATCGTGCCGTGGTCGTCGATGTAGGCGGAGTCCTGCTCCTCGCGCAGCCGCCGGACGATCTCGTGGGCCTCCTGCAGGCCCTCCTCGTCGCGGAACACGGCGACCTTGTCGTTCATCATCGTGCCGAGCTCGTCCTTGATCTCCGAAACCCGGCGGCCGGTGTGCTCGCGGCCGATGATCGAGTCGATCCAGCGCTGCTCGAGCTGGACGCGGGAGTGGGGGACGGCCGGCATCGCCATCCCGCCGGCCACGGAGGCGGCGTGGGCGCCGGAGCGCTTGCCGAAGATGAGCGTGTCCAGCAGGGAGTTCGCGCCGAGCCGGTTGCCGCCGTGCACGGACACGCAGGCGACCTCGCCCGCGGCGTACAGGCCGGGGACCGACGTCTCGCCGTTGGTGTCCGTCTTGACGCCGCCCATGATGTAGTGGCAGCCCGGCTTGATGTGGATGGGCTCGCGCGTGATGTCCACGCCCGCGAAGTCGCGGCCGATGTTGACGATCTCGCGCAGCGCCTCCAGGGTCCGGTTGCGCGGGACCTTGGTGATGTCCAGCGCCACGGTGCCGTCCGCGAAGCCGCGGCCCTCGTTGATCTCCGTCTGCTCGGCCCTTGACACCACGTCGCGGGAGGCGAGCTCCATCTTGTTGGGCGCGTACTTCTCCATGAAGCGCTCGCCCTCGGCGTTGTAGAGGTGCGCGCCCTCGCCGCGGGCGCCCTCCGTGATGAGGATCCCGTTGCCCGCCAGCGTGGTCGGGTGGTACTGGATCATCTCCATGTCCATCAGCTTGGCGCCGAGGCGGTAGGCCTGGGCGATGCCGTCGCCCGTGCAGATCAGCGCGTTCGTGGTCGGCTTGAAGCACTGGCCGGCGCCGCCGCTGGCCAGGATCGTCGACTTCGCGTTGAAGACCTCGAGGCGGCCGTCCTTGATCGAGCGCGCGACCGCGCCCGTGCAGCGGCCCGTCTCGTCCTGCAGGAGGGAGGTGACGAACCACTCCTCGTAGCGGTCGATCTGCTCGTGGTAGCGCATCAGCTGCTCGTAGAGCACGTGCAGGAGCGCCTGGCCGGTGATGTCGGCGACGTAGTAGGTGCGGGCGGCGCTGGCGCCACCGAAGGCCCGCGTCCCGAGCTTGCCCTCGTCGTTGCGGTGGAAGGTTACGCCCCAGTGCTCGAGCTGCAGCACCTCGTTCGGCGCCTCCCGGCACATGATCTCGATGGCGTCCTGGTCCCCCAGGTAGTCCGACCCCTTGACCGTGTCGAAGGCGTGCGACTCCCACGAGTCGTCGGGGTTCAGCGCCGCGTTGATGCCACCCGCCGCCGCGTTGGAGTGCGAGCGGACCGGATGGACCTTGCTCATGATCGCGACGGTCGCCCCGCTGCGCGCGGCCTCGAGCGCGGCACGCTGACCGGCGAGCCCGGCGCCGATGATGAGGACGTCGTGTGAGGGCATGTCTGCAACCTTATCTGTCGAAGGTGTTCATCTTGCGTACGGGTTAAGGTCTCCGCCGGATGGACTCCGTTCGCGTCATGGTCGTCGACGACGCCGCCGACGCGCGGTTCCTGATCGGGCTCATCCTCGGGGACGCCGAGGGCATCGAGGTCGTCGCCGACGCCGACGGCGCCGCCGACGCCCTGGCCCAGCTCGACGCGGCCGCGCCGCACCTCGCGCTGGTCGACGCCCGCATGCCCGCCGTCGACGGCTACGAGCTCACCGGCCAGCTGCGCGAGCGCCGTCCCGACCTCCGCATCGCCCTCCTGACCTCCGTCGTCGACGCCGTCGTCGAGGAGCAGGCCGCCGCGGCCGGTGCCGACGCCTGCTGGTCCAAGGCCGAGCTCGACTCGCTGCCCTCTGCGATTCGCGCCCTCGCCGCGAGCTGACTTCACTCATCGCACAAGTTTCGGGCGCGCCGCCCCGTTCCTTAGGCGATGAGTCAACTCCGCCTCGCTCTGCTTCCGCTGCTTGCCGCCCTGCTCCTCGCCGCCCCCGCGGCTGCGAAGTCCGGGCACCGGCCCTTCCCACTCCGGGTCACGGTCAAGCCCACGACCGGCAACCTGAGCATCAAGGTCCGGACGCGCCCAAGGGCGACGTGTGTCCTCAAGGTCAGCGTCAAGGCACGATCCGCGCGTCTTCCGAAAGTCACCGCAGGCAAACGGGGCAAGGCGGCCTTCCGCTGGGGCGTGCCCGGAGATGCGCCGAGCGGCAGGTGGACCTTCGCCGTCCGGTGCAAGCACGGATCGAAGTCCCGGACCGTCAAGAAGACCGCGCTGATCGTCACCCTCGCCAACGGCAACGGCCTCCTCGTCGAAGGCAGTGCCTTGAAGCCCCAGACGCCCGGGAAGGGAAGCGGGCTCCCGATCGTCAGAGTGAACGTTCCCGCGCCGACGAACGACGATCGAGGCGACGACTACCCCGCAGCCCTGAGGAACATCGCGCAGGACTCCGCGCAGGACCAGTGGGGCGAGTACAACCGCGAATGTGTGTCGTTCGTCGCTTGGGCGCTCGCGTCGCGCAACGGGTTCACCATGCCGTTCAACGACAACGCGATTGGCTGGGGTCCCGATGCGCGAGCCCGTGGGTACCGGGTGGATTCTTCGCCTGCCCCCGGGTCCGTCGCGTGGTCCAACGCCGGCAAGTACGGCCATGTCGCCTATGTCCAGGACGTGAGCGGCTCCACCGTGCACGTCGAGGAGTACAACCACGACGGCACCGGTCATTACAGCTCCCGCACAGTCGCCGCGTCCGCCTTCACCGGCTACATCCACTTCGCCGACCGCGTCTCAGGCGGCGCGGTCAACGGCGGCGGAAACGGCACCGGCCCAGTGCAGTGGGCGGGGCTGGGCGATGTGGACGGCAACGGTCACGATGACCTGACGGTCTTCGACGGCAGTCGGCTCACGGTGTACGGCTGGAACGGCGGAGATCAGAAGTACGGGGTTGCGACTCAGCAGCCGTTTGCCGGTCCTGTCCAGTGGGCGGGGATGGGCGATGTGGACGGCAACGGCCACGATGATCTGACCGTTTTTGATGGGAGCCGGCTCACCGTGTACGGCTGGAACGGGGGCGACCAGAAATATGCGATTGCGACTCAGCAGCCCTTCGGAGGCCCGGTGCTCTGGGCGGGGTTGGGTGACGTGGATGGCAACGGCCACGATGATCTGACGGTGTTCGATGGGAGTCGGCTCACCGTGTACGGCTGGAACGGCGGAGACCAGAAGTACGGGGTTGCGACTCAGCAGCCGTTTGCCGGTCCTGTCCAGTGGGCGGGGATGGGCGATGTGGACGGCAACGGCCACGATGACCTGACGGTCTTCGACGGCAGTCGGCTCACGGTGTACGGCTGGAACGGCGGAGATCAGAAGTACGGGGTTGCGACTCAGCAGCCGTTTGCCGGTCCTGTCCAGTGGGCGG
>CAXTBB010000059.1:0-2393 GCA_964242305.1 uncultured Solirubrobacteraceae bacterium | reverse complement strand
CTGTCCAGTGGGCGGGGATGGGCGATGTGGACGGCAACGGCCACGATGATCTGACGGTGTTCGATGGGAGCCGGCTCACCGTGTACGGCTGGAACGGCGGAGACCAGAAGTACGGGGTTGCGACTCAGCAGCCGTTTGCCGGTCCTGTCCAGTGGGCGGGGATGGGCGATGTGGACGGCAACGGCCACGATGATCTGACCGTCTTTGATGGGAGCCAGCTCACCCTGTACGGCTGGGCCGGCAGTGGGCAGGGCTACGGCGTGTCGAGTCAGCAACCCTTCGGATAGTCGGGGGCTGCGATCACGCGCGGCCGCTCGGCGTCGTGCGCGTCTAACCCGGGACGAGGCGGGTGCGGAGCGCGCGGGCGACCTGCTCGGCGGTGATGACGCCGCGCAGGCGGCCGTCGGCGTCGACGGCCATGAGGGCGCCGTTGCGGCGCAGGGGCTCGGAGCGCAGGAGCTCCTCGAGCGTCTCGTCCTCGGCGATCGAGTCCTCGTCGGGGCGCAGCGTGTCCCGGACGGTGCCGCCGGCGTCGGAGGCGAGGCGCACCGTCTCGCGGTGGGCGCGGCCGGCGTAGGTGCCGTCGGCCTCGACGACCGCGAACCACTCGTAGCCCTGGTAGCGCAGGAAGTAGTCCTCGTACGCGCGCAGGGTCTCCGTCTCGGCGGGGATGGTGACGGGGTCGCGGTCCATCAGGTCGGCGACGGTGACGCCCTCGAGGCGCTCGGTGAAGGCGGACTGGACGGCGACGCCGCGGGCCTGCGAGCCGAGGATCCAGCCCAGGAAGGCGGTGTAGATGCCGTCGAAGGCGCGGCCGTTGGCGATCAGCAGCAGGCCGACGAGGACGAGCAGGCCACCGAAGGCCCGGCCGACGGCGGCGGCGGCGCGGGTGGCGCGGTGGCGGTCGCCCGTCGCCTTCCACACGGCCGCGCGCGCGATGCGCCCGCCGTCGAGCGGATAGGCGGGGAGCAGGTTGAAGACGAGCACGAGCACGTTGATGCCAGCGACGAAGGAGACCACCGTGGCGCCGAGCCCGAAGTCGTCGCCCTGCAGGACGATCGCCTTCGCGCCGCCGAGGGCGAGTGCGACGCCGCCCGTCACCAGCACGACGAGCAGCGTGACCGCCGGGCCCGCCGCCGCGACGCGGAACTCCGCGCCCGGCGTCTCCGGCTCCGAGCGCATGTGCATCAGGCCCCCGAACAGGAACAGGTCGATGCCGGCCACCTCGATCCCCTCCCGGCGCGCCGCCAGGGCGTGGCCCATCTCGTGGGCGATGATGGACCCGAAGAACAGGAACGCCTCGGCGACGGCGGCGAAGAAGACCGCGGTGTCGGAGGCGTCGGTGAGCGCGGCGAACTGCTCACGAGCGAAGAAGATCGCCAGGAACAGGATGATGAACCAGGAGTAGTCGGCACCGATGCGGATGCCGAACACGCGTGCCAACTGGACGGAGCCTCGGCCTCCCATAGGGGAAAGATAGGCTCAGCCGCTCATGGCCGCGAAGATCGAAGTCAAGACCCCGCTCGTCGAGCTCGACGGCGACGAGATGACCCGCGTCATCTGGTCGTTCATCAAGGAGAAGCTGATCCTCCCGTACCTGGAGGTCGATCTGAAGTACTACGACCTCGGCATCGAGAAGCGCGACGAGACCGACGACCAGATCACCGTCGACGCCGCCAACGCGATCAAGGAGTATGGCGTGGGCGTCAAGTGCGCCACGATCACGCCCGACGAGGCGCGCGTGGAGGAGTTCGACCTCAACCGCATGTACCGCTCGCCCAACGGGACGATCCGCAACATCCTCGGCGGCGTCATCTTCCGCGAGCCGATCGTCATCTCCAACATCCCGCGCCTGGTGCCCGGCTGGACGAAGCCGATCATCATCGGCCGCCACGCCTTCGGCGACCAGTACCGCGCCGAGGACACCAAGATCCCGGGCCCCGGCAAGCTGCGCCTCGTCTTCGAGCCGTCCGACGGCAGTGAGGGCCTCGACATCGACGTCTTCGACTTCCCGGACGCCGGCATCGCGATGGGCATGTACAACCTCGACAGCTCCATCCGCGACTTCGCGCGCGCGTCGATGCGCTACGGCCTGGACCGCAAGGTGCCTGTCTACCTGAGCACCAAGAACACCATCCTCAAGGTCTACGACGGCCGCTTCAAGGACCTCTTCCAAGAGGTCTTCGACGCCGAGTTCAAGGATGACTTCGAGGCGGCCGGCATCACCTACGAGCACCGGCTGATCGACGACATGGTGGCCGCCGCGCTCAAATGGGAGGGCGGCTACGTGTGGGCGTGCAAGAACTACGACGGCGACGTGCAGTCGGATACGGTCGCGCAGGGCTTCGGCTCACTCGGCCTGATGACCTCTGTGCTGATGACGCCGGACGGCG
>CAXTBB010000058.1:0-21965 GCA_964242305.1 uncultured Solirubrobacteraceae bacterium | reverse complement strand
GTGACCAGGATGGCCAGCACGTCGGCGCGCTCGACGCGCACGCCGAAGACCGTGAAGACCTCGGCCTGGGCGCGCAGCAGGTCCGGCACCGACGACGGCGAGCCGCCGCGCCAGAGCAGGCCCACGTTGAGCAGGATGAACGAGAAGCCGATCGCGGTGATGAGCGGCGCGAGCTTGGGCGCGTCGCGCAGCGGCCGGTAGGCCACCCGCTCGATCATCACGTTGACGGTGCCGCAGGCGACCATCGCCACGACCAGCACCACGAGCAGCCCGAGCGCGACGCCGAGGGCGCCCGTCGCGAGCGTGAGGCCCAGCGTCGACCAGATGCTCACGGCCACGAAGGAGCCGATCATGAACAGGTCGCCGTGGGCGAAGTTGATGAGCTCGATGATGCCGTAGACGAGCGTGTAGCCCAGGGCGATGAGCGCCCAGATGGCGCCGTTGGAGAGCCCGTCGAAGATGTTCTGGGCGATCGGCGAGAGCGACCGGCCGTCGGAGAGGTCCTGGATCGCGTAGATCACGATGGGCAGGACGAGCAGGGCGATGAGCCCGTACTTGGAGATCAGGCCCTTGACGACGTCGCCCGTGCGGGGACGCATCTTGGCGGTGGGGATGGAGGTCTCGGTGGTGCTCATGGGAGCAGCGGGGCGCCGGGCCTCCCCCCGCCCTCAGGGGGCGGGAGGAGGCCCGGCCGCGGACCGCGTCGGGCTTAGGAGCCCGCCTTGATGGTCGAGCTGAACGTCGGGTTGCCGTCCGAGCCCACGTCGTACAGGCCGTAGTCGGTCAGCGTGGTGTCGCCGTTCTTGTCGATCGAATACGTGCCGAGCACGGACTTGCGGTCCTTCGTCGCGAACAGCGCCTTCAGGAAGCCGGGCTTGGACGTCGCGTCCTCGCCGCCGTTCTTGATGGTGTCGAGCACGAGCTGCATGGCCTCGTAGCCGTAGATGGCGTACGGGTCGGGCTTGTCGTCGCCGTAGGCGGCGTCGAAGGCCTTGATGAAGTCCTGCCCACCGGGGTACGAGCTCAGGTCGAGCGTCGCCACGGTGCACTTGAACTTCGCGCCCACGGACTTCGGGATGCCGTCCTTGCTCGGGTTCGTGAACCCGGACTCGCAGACGCCGTCGGCGCCGTAGAGCTTGGCGTCCGGCAGCGCGGCGTTGACGTCCTTGTAGATCTGGACGGCGCCGTTGGCGGTCACGCCGGCGAACAGGAAGCAGTCCGCGCCGGCCGAGGCGTACTTGGAGGCGAGGCCGCGGAAGTTGGCCGCGTCCTTCTGGATGCCGTCATCGGAGGTGACGGCCAGGCCGGCGGCCTTGGCGGAGATCTCCACGTTGCGGGCGAGGCCCGCGCCGTAGACCTCCTTGTCGTTGGCGATGGCGACCTTCGTGCAGCCGTCGGTCTTCATCGACGACACGAGGGCCGCGCCCTGGATGGTGTCCTTGGGCACGATGCGCGCGTAGTTGCGCGTGCCGTTGGGGTAGTACTTGGCCGGCTCGCCCTCGTCGGCGCCGGGCTCGTCGGTGGTCAGGCCGACCGCGGTGTTGGCCGGCGAGATCATCGCCAGGCCGACCTCGTTGAGCAGCGGGATCGAGATCGCCGAGGCGCCCGAGTTGAACTCGCCGATGTAGGCCACGGCCTTGTCGTCCTGCGCCGCCTTGCGGGCGTTGGAGGCGACCTGGTCGGGGTCCCACGTGCCGGCCTGCGCCGTGGAGTCGTCCAGCGACGTGTACTTGACGCTCACGTTGCCGGCCTTGTTGTTCGCCTGCTTGAGCGCGAGCTTGATGCCGTCGACCATCGCGTTGGTCTGGTCCTTCGAGGCACCCTGCAGCGGGAGGCTCGAGAAGACGTCGACGGAGCCGGAAGCGGCGCCGCCGGAGGTGCTGGTGCCCGAGCCGGAGCTCGAGCTGTCGTCCCCACCGCACGCGGCGATGCCGAGTGCGAGCACGGGGACAAGCGAGCCGATGGCAAGCTTGGTGCGAATGGACAAGGTGGTTGGTCCCTCCTCAAGGATCAGTGAAGGCGGCGATCCTAACCAGCATCGGACCCACTTCGCCACGACCAACCGGCGAACTTCGGTTCGCCCGGGTGGACCGTCGGGTAATCGGCCCCGCTTCTAGGCGCTATCAGCGGCGCTGATGGAGGAAGTTCTCGAGCATCCCGAGGCCGAGCGGCGTGAGCACCGACTCGGGGTGGAACTGCACGCCCTCCACCGGGAGCTCGCGGTGGCGCAGCCCCATGAGCACCCCGCCGCCGTGCGACACCGCCTCGAGGCCGGCCGGCAGCGTCGCCTCGTCGACCACGAGCGAGTGGTAGCGGCCCACGACCAGCTCGTCGGGCAGGCCGGCGTAGATCCCCCGCCCGTCGTGGGCGACGGGGCTCTGCTTGCCGTGGATCGGCTCGTGGCGCACCACGTCGGCGCCGTAGGCCCGGGCGAGCGACTGGTGGCCCAGGCAGACGCCCAGCGTCGGGATCCCGGCCTCGGGGACGCGGCGCATCGCCTCCACGGAGATGCCCGCCTCGGCCGGGGTGCAGGGGCCCGGGGAGACCACCAGCCGGTCCGGCGCGCGCTCGAGGATCGCGTCGACGGTGATCGCGTCGTTGCGCTCCACCTCGACCTCGGCGCCGAGCTGGCCGAGCAGCTGGACGAGGTTGTAGGTGAAGGAGTCGTAGTTGTCGACGACCAGGACCCGGGTCACGCGACTACCCCCACTCCGGCTGCGCCGCGGCCAGCTCGATGGCGCCGCGCACGCCGCGCGCCTTGTTGACCGACTCCTCGTACTCCAGCTCGGGCACCGCGTCGGCGACCGTCCCGCCGCCGGCCTGGATGTGCGCGCGGCCCTCGCTGATGACGACGGTGCGGATGTGGATGCAGGTGTCCAGGTCGCCCTGGTAGCTCAGCCAGCCGATCGCGCCGCCGTAGCCGCCGCGCTTGACCGGCTCGAGCTCGTCGATGATCTCCATCGCCCGGACCTTGGGCGCGCCGGAGAGGGTGCCGGCGGGCAGCACCGCCCGCAGGGCGTCCATCGGGGTCACGTCGGCCCGCAGCGTCCCCGACACGTTGGAGACGATGTGCATGACGTGGGAGTAGTGCTCGATGGCCATGAGCTCGTCCACCCGGACCGAGCCGTACTCGCTCACCCGGCCGAGGTCGTTGCGCCCGAGGTCGACGAGCATCACGTGCTCGGAGCGCTCCTTCTCATCCGCGATGAGCTCCGCGGCGTTGGCGGCGTCCTCGGCGGCGTCGGCGCCGCGGGGACGGGTCCCGGCGATCGGCCGCGTGGAGACGTGGCGGCCCGTCACCGTCAGGAGCGGCTCGGGCGAGGCCCCGGCGACCTGGAAGTCGCCGAAGTCCAGGAAGTACATGTACGGCGACGGGTTGATCGCGCGCAGGCCGCGGTAGATCGAGAACGGCTCCGTGGTGATCTCGGCGCTCCAGCGCTGGGAGGGCACGACCTGGAAGGCGTCGCCGGCGCGGACGTACTCGACGATGCGCGCGACCATGCCCTCGAACGCCTCGCGCGGCATGTTGGAGCGGAAGGACGGCGGCGGGCCCGCGGCCTTCTCGGCCTTGGCGGGCAGCGGGCCGTTGAGGCGCTCGCGGACCTCCGCGATCGCCTCGAGCGCGCGGCCGTAGCCGGCCTCGACGTCGTCGGCGTCGACGTTGGCGAGCACCGTCGTGGTGTGCTTGAGGTGGTCGAAGGCGACGATCACGTCGGAGAGCATGAGCGCCATGTCGGGCAGGCCGACGGGGTCCGGGTTGGGGCCGGGCAGGCGCTCGACGGCGCGCACGCAGTCGTAGCCGAAGATGCCGACGGCGCCGCCCGCGAACGGCGGCAGGTCGGGGCGGATGGCCTGGGCGTGCTCGGCGACCGCGGCGGCGGCCAGCGCGTACGGGTCCCCCCCGTCGTTCAGCGACCAGCGCAGGACGCTGCGCGGCTTGTAGCCGATGAAGCTCCAGCGCCCGACGGACTGGCCCTGCTCGGCGGACTCGAGCAGGAACGCCGGCCCGTGGCCGCGCAGTTTGAGGAACGCCGAGACGGGCGTCTCCGTGTCCTCGATCAGCGTCTGCGTGATCGGGATCAGGCGGTGCGGGCCGTCGCCGTTGCCGGCGAGGATGCGGACCTCGTCGAGCGTCGGGGCGATGGCGCCGGTCAGGCTCGCGAGCTCATCGACGTCGCTCAAGCAGCACCTCCTCGGCGTCCTGGAGGGACAGCCCGCGAGCGGACAGCAGGACGGTCAGGTGATAGAGCACGTCGGCGGCCTCGCTGGCGACGCGCTCGTCGGTCTCCTCGCGCGCGGCGCGGGCGACCTCCTCCGCCTCCTCCTGTACCTTCGCGCCGGTGAAGGCGACGTCCGCGAGCAGCGTGTCCGTGTAGGACCCGGTCCCGCGGCGGTCGGCGATCGTGCGCTCGAGTCCGGGCAGCGCCTCGTGCGGCGCCGCGGTCAGGTCCCCGTTGTGGAAGCAGGCCCGCTCGCCGGTGTGGCAGGCGGGACCGGTGGGGACGACGAGGGCGAGGATCGCGTCGTAGTCGCAGTCGTAGCGCAGCGCCTTGACCGCCTGCGTGTTGCCCGACGTCGCGCCCTTGTGCCACAGCTCGTCCCGGCTCCGACTCCACAGGTGCAGCTCACCGGTTTCGCGCGTACGCGCGAGCGCCTCCGCGTTGGTGTAGGCGAGCGTCAGCACCTCTCCCGTCCGCCAGTCCTGGATGACGCACGGCGCCAGCCCGCGCTCGTCGAAACGGATCTCCATAGCTGGTGCGTGACCCTAGGGTTCCCGCCATGAGGAGAGTCCTGTTCGCCGTGCTCGCGGTCGGGCTGGTGCTGCCCGCCGCCGCGCCGGCCGCGAAGAAGACGTCGCCCACCGTCACCGTGATGAGCCGCAACCTGTACCTGGGGGCGGACCTCGGGCCCGCCATCGACGCCGCCTCCGTCTGCGCTGCCGTCGACGCCGCCGGCACGATCCTAAACGACGTCGACGCCTCGAACTTCACCGAGCGCGCGCCGCTGCTGGCCGCGGAGATCCGGAAGGCCAAGCCGGACCTGGTCGGTCTCCAGGAGGCGGCGCTGTGGCGCTATCAGGCCGACGCGGACTTCACGAAGACGCCTGCGACGACCGTCCGCTACGACTTCCTGCAGGAGCTCCTCGGCGCGCTCGGCGGGCGGTACCGCGTCGCCGTGGTCCAGGACGAGTTCGACCAGGAGCTGCCCGCCGACCGCGACGGCAGCGACGCGACCCAGGACGCCTCGCTGCCGCTGTGCGGTGCCGACGAGGACGGCCGCCTGACGATGCGCGACGCGATCCTGATCCGCAAAGGCTCGAAGGTGAAGGTGTCCGGCGCCAGGCAGGCCCAGTTCACGCACCGGTTCGCCGTCAAGCTCGGCGGGATGATCGACATCGCCGTGCCGCGCGGGTGGGTGTCCGTGGAGGGGAGGCTCGGGTCCAAGCGCTTCCGCTTCGTCGACACGCACCTGGAGTCCTTCGGCGATCCGTCGATCCGCGCGGCGCAGGCGCGCGAGCTGGTCGCCGCCGGCGGTCCGTACCGGACCAGGAAGCAGCTCATCGCCGTGGGCGACTTCAACTCGGGCAGCGCCAAGGACGGCGTCGGCCCGGGCCTGACCAAGGCCGGCGACGGGAAGGCCTACGCCGCGCTGGTCGGCTTCGGCCTGACCAACCTGGGGACCCGGCAGACGTGCTGCTTCAACGACGTCTTCGCGGACGCGATCGGGACCTACCGCTTCGATCACACCGTCGACCACGTCTTCGTCAAGCCGAAGCTGAAGCAGGTTCGCGCCTCCGTCACCGGGAAGGACCCGGGCGTCCACAGCCCCAGCGGCCTGCTCGCGTCCGACCACGGCGGGCTCGTCAGTACCCTGAGGTTGAAGTGAGAGCGGCCGTCCTACACGCGTACGGGACGACGCCGGAGGTCGGCGACGCCGACGAGCCGGCCGGCGACGTCGTGGTCGACGTGCTCGCGGCGGGCTTGAACCCGATCGACCTCCGCATCGCCTCCGGGAGGCTGGCCGCACGCCGGCCGGAGCTGCCCGCCGTCGTCGGGTCGGAGGGGATCGGGCGCACGCCGGACGGCCGCCGCGTGTACTTCAGCGGACCGGCGCTGGCCGAGCGCGCGCCGGCGACCGACTGCGTCGAGGTGCCCGACGGCGTCGCCGACCCGGATGCGATCGCCTACGGCGTGGCCGGGCTGGCGGCCTGGCTGGCGCTCGACAAGGCGCGCCTGGCCGAGGGCGACCGGGTGCTGGTGCTCGGCGCCAGTGGGCCGGTCGGGTCGATCGCCGTGCAGGCGGCCCGGCTGCGCGGCGCGGGGCGCGTCGTCGCCGCCGCCCGCCGCGAGGTCGAGACGAGCGCCGACGCCTTCGTGCAGCTGACCGACGACGTCGTCTTCGAAGAGGAGTTCGACGTCGTCATCGACCCGCTGTGGGGCAGGCCCGCCACCGCGGCCGTCGCGGCGCTCGCCTTCCGGGGCCGGCTCGTCCAGCTCGGCCAGTCAGCCGGCGGCGAGGCGACCTTCCCCTCCGTCGACATCCGCTTCAAGGAGCTGTCGATCCTCGGCCACACGAACTTCGCGTCGCCGTTCGCGGTCCGCGCGGAGGCGCTGCAGGCGATGTGGCGCCACGCCGCCGCCGGCGACCTGCACGTCGAGAGCGAGACCTACGCGCTCGACGACGTCGCCACGGCCTGGGAGCGCCAGGCGAACGCGCCGGGCACCAAGCTCGTCGTGGTCCCCTGACCCTTGGGTTCCTCCACACCGCCGGCGTGCACGTCGCGAGCTTCAGGGCGCCGCCCGCGCTACAACCCGGCACGGAACTGCAAACGCTGATAGCTGCTCCGCCTGGGGCACGAGCGGAAGCGGTTCACGTGAACCGCGAACGGACGACTCCCGCTCTGAGGCACAAGCGGGAGTCCCGCTCAGAGTTGGCCGGCGTTATCGAGCTCGGTCCAGCCGGCGTCCGTCAGAGACCACCACGTAACCTGTTCACCCTCGACGGCGCGTTCATAGCCATCGTGATCTGAATAGTTCGCCGTCGTCAGGCCGAGCTCGCGTAATCGAACGTAGATCGCCTCAAGCCCGCTCATTTCGAGGGCTCGCGCTTCGTCGGAGAACACCCCTTGGTTGCTTCGGCGACAGAAGTCCGGGTGAATCGTGGCCGACGTCTCAGGTCCGTGGCTTAGCGTCGACAGGATCTCCAGCTCAATGGGTGTCAGCGGGTCCATGAAGCCGGGGGTACTCGCCGAGCGGCGGGCTTGCCCTCGCCGCTGGGTGGAGGCATAAAGAGAAGAGAAGTCGTACCCAAGGGCGACAGCTGCGCCTCGTGCGAGCTCGCGACATGGGCGGCCGTTGTTTCGAAGCTCGCTCGCATCTTTAGATCCGTCGTGCCGCACGAGGGCATCGTCGCAAACCCGACGGCAGGCGGTTCCTTTTGCATCAAAGCAGAAGCAGGGAGCTACACCCGGAAACGTCTATACGAGCACTTCCAGGAGGCGATCTCGGATGTTGTCGTTTTCGAGGATTGGATCGAGTCGCGATCGGCCTGCGCCGCCGTCGTGTTGTCGGAGATGCCCCGGACGGAGCGGTGTACAGGGCGAAGAAACTCGTATTCGGTCGTCCGACGTTTGGACGAATAAAGCTCGGTAGAGACACCGGTCTGGCGTCCCTGAGCCTGGTCGAGAAAGCGCCCTCACGATGCGCCGGGGAATCAGCGTCGCACGACGTAGCGGTCGACGAGCGCGCCTCCGAACCCGGCGAAGGGCATCGGGTCTGGCTTCTTGGGTTCGGGCCGGAAGCGGACTGCGCCGCAGAAGGGGCCCGGGCACCCTGGATCAACGTAGAAGCGAATCTCCACGCGACTGCCCGCGGCGACATCGCGGGTCAAGTTGGCGACACTCATGCCGTTGCAGCGCGGACCCCCGCCCTTGCTACGCATCGTGGCGCTGTAGTAGGCGTGGCTGTCGCTCGCCACCCGGGCGCGGAACGACAACAGCACCGTTCTTTGAGGCCGCGATCCCGCCGGCGCACCGCTCGGAATGCGCGCCGAGCGGGTCAACGTGGCGCGAACCGCCGTGCCGGCTTGCGCTGGTGTCACGCGGCGCCGGGGCCGGGACACATAGCCGTGCAGCGGGCATTGCCGTGCACCGCCGAGCCGCTTCGCCGACGCGATTCGGCATACCTGACCATCGACATAGCGGACCGAAAGCAGCCCCGCCCCCGGGCTCGAACTAGGCGAGTAGTGATTGCGTGGCACGTGGCCGGAACGTGGACGCACGACGACGAGGTAGGCGCCGCCGGGCCCGGTCGGCTGCTCTTCGATGCCTCCGTCGGCACCGCGGTAGGTCACGCTGCGAGCCAACGGGCCAAGGCTTCCGAAGTACAGGACCCGCGCGTCGCTGGGCGGACACGCCGGCAGGGCGCGTCCGTCTCGCACGAAGGAGCAGCCTTCCACCGGACCGGCAGCCGGCATGCCCTGGTAGGAGACCGCGATGAAAAGATTCCCTGCGCCGTCGAGCGGCTCGCAATAGGACTGCAGGTCTCCAGCCGCGAGCTCATGGAAACGGCCGTCGTTGTCGAACGCACCGTCCTGTCCGAGCGCGCCTATGCGCCCGCGTACGACCCGGCCGACCTGAACACAGCCGAACTCGCGCGAGCTCGTAGCGGCGCATGCCCCACGGTGGCCCACCGTCCGGGTCAGCGACCCGAAGCGGGAGGATCGCGACGCTCCGGGCGCCCGGGACGCCAAGTCCGGCGTCCGGCCGCGGACGTGGGACCCGCGGATCCCGAAGCGGCGCGCCATCGAGGATCCCGGATGCGGCTAGCGCCGCGGCGGCGAGCAACAGCAGCCCGGCCGCGGTCGCCAGCACGAGGGCGCGGGGCCGGCGGCGCCGCTCCGGTGGCGCGAGCGCGACGCGCTCGAACTGGGCTCCGAGCTCCTCGAGCACCCTCAGCATGAGTCCTCCTGGGCCTGCGGCCCGAGCGCGTCGGCCAAGGTCCGGAGCCCGCGCGACACGCGGGCACGCGCGGTTGCCTCCTGCACACCAAGAACGTCGGCGACCTCCGCATAGGGACGTTGTTCGACGACGCGCAACTGCAGCGCGGCTCGCTGGTCGGCCCCGAGCCGTTCCAACTCGGCGGCGAGGATCGGTCCGAGCCCCGCGCGCGCCTCGATGTCTGCGATCTCGTCCTCAGCGAGCGTCGGCACCTCGATAGCGAGCCGGCGCAGCGCGGCCCGGTCACGCTTGCCGCTCTCGATCCAGCGGGCGATGAGACGACGGGCGATGGTCAGCACCCAGGCCCGTGCCTCGGCGTCCGTCGTGCCGCGGAATGACCTGCGGCCCCGATAGGCCTGGGCGAAGGTCTCCGCGGTGAGGTCGAGTGCGACCTCTGCGTCAAACACGCGGCGCGTGCAGAACAAGAGCACCATCTCCGCCTCCTGGCGGTAGAACGACACGAATCTGGGCCCGTCGAGGTCCACACTCACAGAGTGGCGAGCAGCGACGAGGCTGTGACGAGACGCGCAGCCGCCCGCGCGCTCGGTTGCTCTCCACGAGTTCGAAGAGCCGGACTCATCAACCGGCCCGCTTGAGGCGGCCATCGCGCCACGCGTCACGCTGGGAGTGCTCCTCAACTCCGCGTCGCCGCCCCCGCGCCCGTGCGCGCGGCGGGGCGATTACTGGTTCTGCTCGAAGCGACAGCGCCGCTGCGCATGGCCGCGCTCCGGCATCGCGCTGTCGCTGTTCGGTAGTGCTTGGAGCGAGGCGATCCGACTAGACCGACGAGACGAACGTGTAGTCCGCCGACATTCCTTCCTGGGTCCACTCGGCAAGGCAGTAGCGCAGCGATCCGCCGTGATCGACGGGCACGTCGATGGTGCTCGGTGGCCGCCCTTCGACCGGGTCCATCTCAAGTCGCTCACCCTTGAGCGGGCCGTCCCTGAAGAGTGCCTCCACCCAACGGAGAGTACGACCGTGATTGCCGTCGCGGCGACTGTGCGGGGCCACTCCTCTCCGTCCGACGCACGGTCGTCCGGCGGCGCGCCGCACTACCACTCGTGCCTCGAAGCGGAAGCGCATCTTCCTCGACACCATGCAGTCTTGATGCAGTTGCGGCTCCGCGGAGCCGCTTCCGCCCATGCCTCGAGACAGAAGCAGATCCCGCATCGCTCTTTCCTAGGAGACCGCCCAGAGCAATTCCGACTACAGCGCCGACAACAGCAACAACGGCGACGACCTGAACGAGCGCACGCCAAGGCTGCCGGTCGGAAGCCAGGCCATCAGAAGCTCCGAGAGGATGTCAGCCACAGGAAGCGAGCCTAAACCGAATCGCGGCGGCTACCGCTGTGCCCCAAAGCGACGGCCCGACCCCCTGAAGCGGCTGCGAATAAGGCGTCGTATAGGGGGCTTAAGTCGCAAATGCCCGGCCGGGACCGTCGGCTTTGCGCAAAGTGGCAGCCAGCGCTCCCCTCACGCATCCTCCCGTCGAGGACGCGAGGCTTCGTGGTCGGCCGCATCCCGGTTCGGGTAGACCCGGCGGATGGGCGCAGCCCTCTCCGTCGTCGTCATCGTCTCCGTCTCCTTCGTGATCATCCGCGTGGCCACCACCGCGCTGGTGATGACGGGGATGGCGCGCGAGTCGGCGCGCTTCCAGGCGCGGTCGGCGTTTCTCGGCGTCGGCTTCACGACGACGGAGGCGGAGTCGATCGTCGACCACCCCGTCCGCCGGCGCATCGCGATCTGGCTGATGTGGCTCGGCAACGCCGGCGTGGTCACCGTGCTCGGCGGCCTGATCCTCTCCTTCGGCGGCGGCAAGGCGACCTGGAGCAAACTCGCGATCATCCTCGGCGGCTTCGTGCTGCTGGCGCTGGTCGCCCGCAGCCGGATGGTCGAGAAGCCGCTCGAGCGGCTCATCCAGAACGCGCTGAGCCGGTTCGGCGGCCTCGACGTGCGCGACTACGCGGGCCTGCTGCACGTCCGTGGCGGCTGGACGATCGACGAGCTCAAAGTCGAGGCCGGGGACTGGATCGCCGGCCAGACGCTGGGCGCGCTCGACCTGCGCGACGAGGGGGTCATCGTGCTCGGCATCGACCGCGCCGACGGCACGTACCTGGGGACGCCGCGCGGCCGCGACGTCGTCGGCGCCGACGACACGCTCGTCCTCTACGGCCGCCGCCAGCGCATCGTCGAGCTCGACGACCGCCACCGCGGCACGGAGGGCGAGCGCGCGCACGCGGATGCGATCCGCGAGCAGGAGCGCCTCGACGCGTCACACTGACTCGAGTGACTACCAACACCAGCCCAATCCAGCTACCCGAACTGTGTTGGTAGGAGCAGGTTTGCTGGTCGACCGGCGGCTGATCTACGTGACGGGGAAGGGCGGCGTCGGGAAGACGACCGTCGCGCTCGCGCTCGGGCTGGCCGGCGCCCAGCGGGGCAAGCGCGCGCTGGTCGTGGAGGTCGCCGAGGGCGCGTCGGCCACACCCATGGACGGGGTCGCGCGCATGGCCATCGATCCCAACGACGCGCTGCGCGAGTGGCTCGGCAAGCAGGTCGGCGGCACCGCGCTGAAGGTGCTCAGCCGCTCGCAGGCGTTCCAGTACTTCGTCGCCGCCGCGCCCGGGGCCAAGGAGCTGATCACCATCGCCAAGGTGTGGGAGCTCGCGCAGGACACGCGCTGGACGGGGTCGGCGGAGACCTACGACCTCGTGGTCGTCGACGCCCCGGCGTCCGGCCACGGCGTCGCCATGCTGCGCACGCCGGACACGTTCGGCGAGATCGCCCCCGGCGGGCCGATCAAGCGCCAGGCCGGCAAGGTCCGCGCGATGCTGCGCGACCCGGAGCGGACCGCGTACGTGGCCGTCGCCGCGCTGGAGGAGATGCCGGTCAACGAGACGCTCGAGCTGCAGGACAAGCTGGTCGAGGCGGTCGGGCGCGGGCCGGACGCGATCGTCGCCAACGGCCTGTACGCCCAGCGGCTGTCGGCGGCCGAGCGCGACGCGCTGGAGCCGCTCGCCGAGCGCGCGCTGGTGCGCTCCGCGCTGTCCGTCGACGCCCGCGCGCGCGCCCAGCGCACCCACCTGCGCCGGCTGCGCGCTGGGGCCGAAGCGCCTGTCGTCACCCTCCCCTACGTCTTCGACGGCGAGCTCGACGCCGCCGACCTGACCGGCTTCGGCATCCGGGTCGACCAGAGCGGATGACCGCCCGAGACGCCGGCAACCTGCTCGCGGCCTTCGCGGCGCGCGAGCTGTCGCCGGTCGACGCGCTGGACGCCTGCGAGGCTCGGGTCGACCCGAGCCTCGGCGCGTTCCAGGCCACCCGCTGGGACCAGGCGCGCGAGGAGGCGGCCGCCGCGGAGGACGCGTGGGCGCGGGGCGAGCCCACCGGCCCGCTGTGCGGCGTCCCCATCGCGATCAAGGACCTGATCGACACCGCGGGCATGGTCACCGAGCGCGGCTCGCGGGTGTTCGCCGGCCACGTCCCGGACGCCGACGCCGAGTGCGTGCGCCGCGTGCGGGCGGCCGGGGCGATCGTCGTCGGCAAGACCACCACGCACGAGTTCGCCTGGGGCATGTCCATGTGGGGAGCGCACGGCGAGGCGCTGACCCGCAACCCGCGCGACCCGGCGCGCATGACGGGCGGCTCCAGCGGCGGGTCGGCGGTCGCCGTGGCCAGCGGCGCCGCTCCGCTGGCGGTCGGGACGGACACGGGCGGGTCGATCCGGCTGCCGGCGGCGTGGTGCGGCCTGTACGGCTTCAAGCCCACTCACGGGCTGCTCTCCGTCGAGGGCGTGTGGCCGCTCGCGCCGTCGCTGGACCACGTCGGGCCGATGGCCAGCTCGGCCCGCGACTGCGCCCGGCTCTTCGCGGTCCTCGGCGGCCCGCGGGTCACCCCGGCCGACGCGCGCGAGCCGCGGGTGGCCGGCTCGGAGGTCCTGCCCGACGGTGCCGTCGCCGCCGACGTCTACCGCGTGCTGATGCTGAGCGAGGCGCTGCGCACCCACCGCGACAAAGGGGTCTGGCCCGTGCGTCGCGCCGACTACACGCCGGCCGTGCGCGAGCGGCTCGAGCTGGCCGAGGCGATCACGGACGACGAGGTCGCCTGGGGCCGCGCGGAGCTGGCCCGGATGCGCGCGCACATGGACGCGGTGTTCGCGGAGTACGACCTCGTCCGCTCTCCCGTCGCCTCCACCGGCCCGCCGCGCATCGCCGATCGCGTCGACCCGCGGGACGTCGCCGCCGCCCACGTCGTCCTCCAGGATCTGCTGGGGCTGCCGGCGCTCGCGCTTCCCGACGGCACCCAGCTGACCGGTGAGCGGGGGTCGGACACCCGGGTGCTCGCCGCCGCGCGATGACGTCCCCGTGAAGCGACTCGCGAGCCTGGTCTTCCTCGTGCTGGTCGTCGGCGCGTCGACTGCTTCTACGTCTACCCCACCGTCAGCGAGCAGCCGGGGACGATCGCCGAGCGCATCGCGAAGCCCGCGGTGAGGTCGATCGCCACCGACCACGCGTCGCGCTTCGATGCCCTCGACGGCGCCCGTCACCTCGACGCGACCCCGACGGCCGGCTGGGGCCTGCACCGCGTCGACGTCAACGGCGCGCTCGGCAACTCGAACCGACGTCGCCGCGCAGGTGAGGACCTACCTGGCTAGGTGATGCCGAGGCGGTCGAGCAGTGCGTCGTCAGCGCGCCAGCTCTTGCGGACGCGAACGGACAGGTCGAGGTGGACCTTGGCGGCCACCTCGAGCTCGATCTCCTTGCGGGCCGCGGTGCCGACGTCGCGGATCATCGCGCCGCCCTTGCCGATCAGGATGCCCTTCTGGGACTCCGTCTCCACCCAGATCGCGGCGCGGACGGTGACCAGGCCGTCCTCGCGTGCGTCGATCTCCTCGACCTGGACCTCGACGGAGTGCGGGACCTCCTGGCGGGTGCGGCGCAGCACCTGCTCGCGGACGAGCTCGGCCAGGAAGACGTCCTCGGTGAGGTCGGACACCTCGCCCTCCTCGAAGTAGAACGGCCCCTCGGGGAGCACGGACGCGATCCGGTCCGTCAGCGCGGCGACGCCCTCGCCCGTGCGCGCGGAGATCGGGAAGATCTCGGCGTCGAGGCCGAACTCCTCGTCGAGCGCGGCGGCGAGCTCGAGCTGCTCGGCCATCTGCGGACGCTTGAGCCGGTCGGCCTTGTTGACCACGAGCGTCACCGGCGGCTTCTTGCCCGCCAGCGCCTGGGCGATGAAGCGGTCGCCCGGTCCGCCCGCGCCCTGCACGCCGTCGACCACGAAGAGCACGCCGTCGGACTCCCCCAGCTCGGCCTCCACGCGCTTCTGCATCCGGGCGGTGAGGAGGTCGCGCGGGCGCTGGACGCCGGGCAGATCGCACAGGACGGCCTGCCAGTCGCCGGTCTTGGTGGCCACGCCGCGGATCGCCCGCCGGGTCGTCTGCGGCTTGTCGGAGACGATCGCCACCTTGCGCCCGACGACGGCGTTGACGAGCGTCGACTTGCCGACGTTGGGCCGGCCCGCGAGCGCGATGAAGCCCGAGCGGGTCATGCGCGAGTCCACGCCATCAGCTGGTCCTGCAGAGCGAGCATCTCGCCGGCGTCCGTCTCGTGGTCCATGCCCACGAGGTGCAGGACGCCGTGCACGACCGCCTCCTCGAGGTCGACGGTGTGCTCGGGGCAGATCACGACGTCGCCCAGCTCGCGCTGGGTGGGCGGGATGAGTTCCCCGGCACCGTCGATCGGGAACGACAGGACGTCCGTCGGCTCGGGCTTGCCGCGGTACTCGGCGTTGAGCTCGGCGATCCGCTCGGCGTCCACGAACGCGACCGCGAGGTGCCCGTCGCGCACACCCGCGCTGGCCAGCGCGACGGTGGCCAGGAACTCGATCCGCTCGGCCTCGAGCGCGTCACCCTCGACGTCAAGCTCGACGCTTCGCACTCAGGTTCGGAGCCGACTGCTCCGCGTGGTCGGCGTAGGCCTGCACGATCCGCTGGACGAGCTTGTGACGCACCACGTCCGCGTTGCCGAAGTGGATGACCTCCACGCCCTCCACCCCGCGCAGGATCTCCCCCACCTCCACCAGCCCGGACCGCGACTCGCGCGGCAGGTCGATCTGCGACACGTCCCCGTTGACCACCATCTTCGACCCGAACCCGAGCCGGGTCAGGAACATCTTCATCTGCTCCGGCGACGTGTTCTGCGCCTCGTCGAGGATCACGAACGAGTCGTTGAGGGTGTTGTGGGTGAGGAGGAAGTCGTCGGTGACGTAGAGCGAGTCAGCGGCAGCGACCTGGATGCACGCGGTCTCGGCCTCCCCGTCCGGCTCGATCGAGTCGACGAACCGCATCGGCCGTCCGCCGAGCTGTGCGAGCTGCACATTAAGCTTGCCGTCGCGGTCCTGCGCCGTCCCGCCCAGGGAGCGGGCGAGATCGACGATGTCGTCGCGCCCTGAGGCGACATCGCCGCGGAGCAGCTCGCGAAGGGTGGCGAGCCGGGCGTCCGGTGCGTCGTGCAGAGACCACCGAGGTGGTGCGGCGACGCCCCCGCGTGCGTCGTCGGGGTGGCTATGGCGACCCACAGTGCGCACGCCGCCGCGGGGTTCGAGGCGTGCGGGTCCGCTGAGGAGCGGCAACGCGCTGCCGATCGGGAGGGCGTCCGTCCGGACCGTCCGCACGACGCCGCCGATCGTCACCGTCCACAGGTGCTCCGCGCAGCAGCGCGTTGAGGCGCCGTCCTGGGCGGTGAGTCGGTAGACGGGGCGGCGCCCTTGCGGGTAGACGCCGAGGACGGGCGTCGGCTTGCCGTCCGAACCGACGACGAGATCGCCGACGCGAAGGGAGCCGATCGCCCGCCAGCCGTCGGGCGTCAAGACCGGCTGGTCGACGGGCTGGGCCCGGCCGCGCATGAAGGCCAGGGGGGCGACCTCGATGACGCCCTTCTCGAGGTGGGCGGTGACGCGCTCGGGGTCGAGCATGTCGTTCATGGCGTCGAAGAGGGGGCGCAGATACGGGTCGACCTTGGCCATGAGGTCGCCCGGGAGGAAGCCGAGGCGCTCGCCGGCCTCGACGGCGGGGCGGGTGAGGATGATGCGGTTGACCTCGCGGCGGGAGAGGGCGGCGACGGCCATGGCGATGGCCAGGAACGTCTTGCCGGTGCCGGCCGGGCCGATGCCGAAGGTGACGGTGTGCTCGCGGATCGCGTCCACGTAGCGCTTCTGGTTGACCGACTTGGGGGCGATGCGCAGGCTGCGGTGGCGCCAGACGACGTCCTCGAGGACCTGGGCCGGCGAGGCCTGCTGGCCGAGCACGGAGGTGACCGACTCGACGGTGGCGGGGCCGAGGTCGTGCCCGCGGCCGACGAGGTTGCCGAGCTCGCGGACGACGGTGGCGGCGTTCGCGACCGCCTCCGCGTCACCGTCGAGCGTGACCAGGTTCCCGCGCAGGAAGATCTCGCAGCCGAGCTGGTCCTCGAGCTCGCGCAGGACGCGGTCCTGCGAGCCGGCCAGCTCCGTGGCGACCTCGTTGGAGACCTCGATCTGGCGGCGCGCCACTAAGCGGTCAGCGCTTCCTTGACCTTGGCGGAGACGCGCGCGCCCTCGGCGCGGCCGGCGGCGGCCGCCATGGCGTGCTTGATGGCCGTGCCCATGTCGCGCAGCGACTGCGCGTTGGTCTCCTCGATGGCGGCCTGGACGAGGACGTCGAGCTCCGTGTCGGAGAGCTGGGACGGCAGGTAGGTGTCGATCAGCACGCCCTCCGAGGCCTCCTTGTCGGCGAGGTCGGTGCGGCCGGCGTCGCGGAACGCGGCCTCGGCGTCGCGGCGGCGCTTGCGCTCGCGGCGCAGCACGGCCTGCTCGTCGCCGGCGCCCTCCTTGGCGTCCTTCTGGAGCTCGGCCAGCACGAGCCGGAGCGCGGAGACGCGCTCGCGGTCACCCGCGCGCATGGCGTCCTTGACGTCGGAGGAGATCTGCTCGGCGATCACCCCGTGAAGGATAGGCAAGGCCTCAGACCTATTAGAGGTATGAGACTGGTTCGAGCCGACACCATCTGGCAGCGCACCCGGGGCCTCGGGTTCCGCGCCGACATGCCCGCCGACGAGGCGCTGCTGATCCCGCGCTGCCGCAGCGTGCACACCTTCACCATGCGCTTCCCGATCGACCTGACCTGGCTGGACGCCGGCGGCGAGGTCATCCGCGTCGACCGCGACGTCCGGCCGGGACGGCTGCGGTGGTGCCGGGGCGCCCACGCGGTGCTAGAGCAGAAGAGCGGTCCAGCCGTCGGCTGAGCGGCGATCGCGCACGTCGCGGCCGAAGGCCTCCGCCACCGCGTCCGCCTCGTAGTCGAGCAGGCCGGACAGGATCAGATGGCGCGGCAGGGACAGTCCCTTTTGTGCCACCTCGACGAGCAGTGGCTTGAGCAGGTTGGCGCAGACCGTCGGCGCAAACGGTCCCGGGGCTTCGCGCAGGTTGACCCGGTCGACGGTGAGCTCGACCCCGTTGACCCGTGCGTTCTCACGGGTCGCGTCGACCGCGAGTGGGTCGTAGTCGACCGCGGTGACCGGGTCGTAGCCGAGCTTGGCCGCCGCGATGGCGAGGACGCCGGAGCCGCAGCCCCAGTCCGCGAAGGGGCCGCCCGGCGCGAGCGTGAGCAGCAGCTCCAGGCACAGGCGCGTGGTCGCGTGCCCGCCCGTCCCGAACGCCTGGCCCGGATCG
Source organism: uncultured Solirubrobacteraceae bacterium (assembly GCA_964242305.1). GTDB lineage: Bacteria > Actinomycetota > Thermoleophilia > Solirubrobacterales > Solirubrobacteraceae > DATLGB01. The sequence continues at coordinate 4,258 of CAXTBB010000058.1, read as the reverse complement.
ATGACGATGTCCCCGGGGTGCGACTCCCACGGCGGGCTGACCCGCAGCGCGCCGATCGACACCGGCCGGTGCCACTGCTTCCAGCGCTCGTCCCAGTCGTCCGCGATCTCGTCCGAGCGCACCTCGACGAGCACATCGCCGGCCGCGGCCTGCAGCGACGGGAGCGCGGGCAGCTCACCCGGCGCGCCGTAGATGACGTACTCGGCCGACCCGTCGCCGTGCGCGACCTCCTCGACCCCGGCGGGCGAGAGCTCCATCAGCTCGGCGAGGACGATCCCGTCGTCGTCCCCGCGCACGCGGACGGAGAGGCGGATCACCCGACGAGGCGGCGCAGCTTGCCGAGCAGGCTCTCGTCCGTCGCGAACGCGTCGTCGGAGAACGAGTCGGCGAGCTGCTCGAGCTGCTTGCGCTGGTCCTTGGTCAGCTTGCGCGGGATGGCGACGTTGACGACCACGCGCAGATCGCCCGTCCGGCCGCGGCGCAGCGGCGGCATGCCCGCACCGCGGATGACCTTGACCTCGCCGGGCTGCGTGCCGGCCGGGATCTCCAGCTCGCGGTCGCCGTCGAGCGTCGGGACCGTCACGCGCGTGCCCAGCGCGGCGCGCGGCGCGGGGACGTCGACCACCGTGACGAGGTCGTCGCCGTCGCGCAGGAAGCGCGAATCCTCGCGCACGCGCACGAGCACGAACAGGTCCCCGTCGGGCGCGCCCGGCTCCCCGGCGTGCCCACGGCCGGACACGCGGATGCGCTGGCCGTCGGCGATGCCGCCGGGGATGTCGACCTCGACCCGGCGCTCGGCCTGGACGACGCCGTCACCCGCGCAGACCCCGCACGGCGTCTCGGCGATCTTGCCGTCGCCGCCGCAGGTCGGGCACGCGCCCGTGCGGACCATCCGGCCCAGGCCGGTCTGCATGACCTGCTGGACCTGGCCCGACCCGCCGCAGGTGGCGCAGGTCGTGATGGGCGTGCCCGGCTCGGCGCCGTTGCCGTGACAGTGGTCACAGCGCTCGACGACCTCGTAGGCGACCTCGACCCGCGCGCCCGTGGCCGCCTCGGCGAGGTCGATCGCGACCGTGGCCCCCACGTCCGCGCCCTGCCGGGGACCCGACCGCCGCCCGCCGCCGCCGCCGCCGAAGAACGCGCTGAAGAGGTCGCCGAAGGAGCCGAACTGATCGAAGCCGGGATCGAACCCGCCGCCGCGCAGGCCCTCGTGTCCGTATTGGTCGTAGACCTGCCGGCGCTCGGCGTCGCTGAGCACCTCGTAGGCCTCCGCGAGCTCCTTGAAGCGCTCCTCGGCCTCCGGGTCATCCGGGTTGGCGTCCGGGTGCAGCTGGCGCGCGAGCCCGCGGAAGGCCTTCTTGATGTCCGCCTCGCCGGCGGCGCGGGTGACGCCGAGGACCTCGTAGTAATCGCGCTTGGTCTGACCCTCAGCCATCGACCCAGACCTCCTCGACGAAGCGCGACAGCTCGAGCGCGGCAACCCGGACGGTTCCGATCATCACGCCGTAGTCCATGCGCGTCGGCCCGATCAGTGAGACCGTGCCCAGGTTGCGCGCGGGCAGGCCGTAGTTGGCGGCCACCAGCGACATCGACCGCAGGGCGGGCAGCTCGTTCTCGGCGCCGATGCGGACGTAGACCTCGCGCGTGGTGAGCGCCTGCTGAAGCGCGGTGAGCAGCAGCGCGCGACGCTCGAGCATCTCCATCAGCTCCTGCAGCTGGCGGACGTCCCCCGCGCGCTCGCCCGCGAAGAGCCGGTGCGCGCCGTCGACGTAGAGGGTCGTCTCCACGGCCGTCTCCAGGTCGGTGAAGGCCGGCATCAGCGACTCGACGAAGGCGCACTCGGTGGTGTCGAGCGCGGGGTCGGCGAGGCGGGCGCGCAGGGTCCGGGCGCCCAGCGGGCGGCCGGCGAGCTGCTCGTTGAGGTAGGACGCCGCCCAGCCGGCGAGGCCGCCGTCGACGGGGCGGTCGAACGTGAAGACGCGCTTGCTCACGCCGCCGGTGGAGGTGATGACGACGACCATCAGCACCTGCGGCTGGAGCAGCAGGACCTCGACGTGGCGGACGGTGGCGGTCTGGATCGGCGGCGCCGAGACGATCGCCATCAGGTCCGTCAGCTGGGACAGCGTCTCCGTGGTGGTCCGCATGGCGTCGTCGACCTCGCGGCGCACGAGGTCGAGCTCGACCGTGCGCCGCTGCGCGGGATCGGCGGGCAGCAGCTTGTCCACGAAGTAGCGGTGGCCCGCGTCGGTGGGGACCCGCCCCGCGGACGTGTGCGGATGCGCCAGCAACCCGAGCTCCTCGAGCACCGCGAGCTCGTTGCGGACGGTCGACGGCCCGTAGGCGACATCGGCCTCGGCGGCGAGCGCCTTCGAGCCCACGGGCAGGCCCGTCGTCGAGTACGCGTCGACGACCTTGCGAAGCAGCTGTTCCTGGCGGGGTGTCAGCACTCTGTCAAAGGTTAGGTCGCACTATTTTGGTGTGAACTAGTTTGTTCAGCAGATCGGGTCGCGACCCTGTTGGCACGGGAGTCGAGACGTGGAACCATGGAGAGGACACCGGCACGCACGGCTCGGGGAAGCACGTGGTGCGTCGCCGGAACCGGATTGACTGCAAAGGCGTGTGATGAGCCACAAGCTCAAGATCCTGGCTGCGCTGAACATCGTCGGTTGGGCGGTGGTCGCGCCCCTGCTCGTCTCCAGCCTCGTGCGCCCGCTGCTCGGCTTCTCGAACTGGCCCGGGTCGTCCCTGCCCGCCCGTCCCGCGCAGTCCGCACCGCTCGCCGACCTGGCGACCACGAGCAAGGCGGCGACGCGCACGCGCGCCGGGACGCACCGCGCCGCGCGGCCTGACGTCCGCGTCCTGACGGGTCCGAACGGCACCCCCGTCCAGATCGTCGTCCCGCCCGGCGGCGTCGGCTCCGACGGCAGCTCGCCGCCGCAGCCGTCGAGCGCCACCGGCCCGACCGCCGGCGGCCTCTACCGGCCCGGCGGCGGCGTGACGACGGGCACGAGGCCGGCCGTCACCACGCCGGGCACGAACCCGGGTCCGGGCCTGCCCGCGCAACCAGGCGGCGAGGCGCCGGTGAGCGTGGTGCCGGAGGTGCCCGCACCCGCGTCCGACGGTGGGGCCAGCCCGATCACGCAGACGCCGCCGGCCGTCGCCGCGGAGCACCCGATCCGGCCTGAGTCCGCCGCCGCCAGCCCGGCCGCCGCGGTGCCGGAGATCCCCGTCGGCGAGCCGAGCGCGACCCCGAGTCCGGCGCCCACCGCGTCACCGTCGCCCACCGCATCGCCGTCCCCCGAGCCGGCCCAGACCGCCTCACCCGTGCCGACCGCCACGGCGACGCCGACGACCACCACCACGCCACCACCGCCGAGCGACGACCACGACCCGGCGCCCGTTCATCACCCCGCGGCCGCGCCGGTCGCCGACCGGCCGCCGAAGGTGCACGTCACCCCGCCCGACGACGGGGACGGCGGACCGGTGCCGACGCCCTAGGTGTCGCCGAGCTCGAGGACCGCCAGGAACGCCTCCTGGGGGATCTCGATGCGGCCGACCTGCTTCATCCGCTTCTTGCCCTCCTTCTGGCGCTCGAGCAGCTTGCGCTTCCGCGAGATGTCGCCGCCGTAGCACTTGGCGGTGACGTCCTTGCGGAAGGCCTTGACCGTCTCGCGAGCCACGATCTTCGCTCCGATCGCGGCCTGGATGGGGACGTCGAACTGCTGGCGCGGGATCTTCTGGCGCAGCTTCTCGGTCAGCGTCTTGCCGATGTCGTAGGCCTTGTCGCGGTGCACGACCATGCTCAGGGCGTCGACGGGGTCGCCGGACAGGAGCACGTCGAGCTTGACCAGGTTGGACGCGCGCAGGCCGATCGGGTCGTAGTCCAGCGACGCGTAGCCGCGGGTGCGCGACTTGAGCTGGTCGAAGAAGTCCAGGACGATCTCGGCGAGCGGCAGGTCGTACGTGAGCTGGACGCGGTCCGCGGACAGGTAGTGCATCCCCGCGTGGGTGCCCCGCTTGTCCTGGCAGAGCTCCATGATCGTGCCGATGTACTCCTTCGGCGTGAGGATGTTGGCCTTCACGTAGGGCTCGCGCACCTCGGCGATGCGCGCCGGGTCGGGGTAGTCGGTCGGGTTGTGGACGGCGTTCGTCGAGCCGTCGGTGAGCTCGACCTCGAACTCGACGGACGGCATCGTCGCCATCAGGTCGAGGTCGTACTCGCGCTCGAGGCGCTCGCGCACGATGTCCATGTGCAGCA
>CAXTBB010000057.1:1257-22508 GCA_964242305.1 uncultured Solirubrobacteraceae bacterium | reverse complement strand
ACCGCGTACGGCCAGACGCTGACGCTCGAGTACGCGCCGGCGGGCAGCATCGACTTCCGGCCGCTGGCGACCACGCGGGTCGGTCACGGCGATCGCTTCACCGTCGCCGGCAAGCCGCCCGCCTCCGGGACGCTGCGCGTCACCGTCATCCCGGGCGCGGCCACGGAGGCCGTGGTCTCCCGCGCGATCGGCGTCCGCGTCGTGCGCGGCCTCGCCGTCGGCGGCCGCCGGCTGCACGTTCGCGCCGGCGGCACCGCGGTCGTCACGGGCCGCGGCGCTCCGGGACAGACCGTCCGGCTGCAGGGGTTCCGCACCGGCCGCTGGCGCACGCTGGACCGCACCGTCGTCCGCGGCGGTGGCCGCTTCACCGCCCGCACCGTGGGGCGCACGCCGATGAGCGTCCCCGCCCGGGTCGTCTCCGGAGGTGACGCGCGCCAGCTCGGGCGCCTCAACGTGTACCGCAGCGCCGAGGCGTCCTGGTACGGGCCGGGCCTCTACGGCAACCACCTCGGCTGCGGCGGCACGCTCACCCCCGGGACCCTGGGCGTGGCCAACAAGTCGCTGCCGTGCGGGACGAAGGTGACCCTCCGGCACGGCTCGCACAGCGTGCGCGTCCCCGTCGTCGACCGCGGCCCCTACGTGGGCAACCGCGAGTTCGACCTCACCGCCGCCACCGCCCAGAAGCTCCACTTCAGCGGCACGGGAGCGATCCTCACAACAAGGTGAGCTGCGCGTCGTCGCCGGGCGCGGCGAGGGCGGCGACCCGCACGCCCAGCAGCCGGACGGGCTTGGCGGGGTCGTACTCGCGCAGGAGCTCCAGGGCCGTGCGGGCAACCACCGGCTCCTCGTTGGTGGCGACGGTCAGGGTGCGCGCGCGGGTGACGGTCGTCCAGTCGTCGAGGCGGACCTTGATGGCGATCGTGCGCCCGCGGCGGTCGGACTTCTGCAGCCGGGCGCACAGCGTCTCCGCCAGCGCGTGCAGCTTGGTCTCGAGCTCGGCGCGGTCGCGGATGTCCGTGTCGAAGGTCCGCTCGCAGGACTCCGAGACGGCCTCGCGCACGGGGGTGATGGTGGTGGAGCCGTGGAAGCTGGCCAGGCGGCGCAGGCCGGCCAGCTCGTCGCCCTCGGTGTCCCGCAGGGCGCCGAGCGTGGTGATCCCGCGCGCGACCAGGCGCTCGACCGTCTTGGGACCGATGCCGGGGATGAGTCCCGGCGAGGCGTCGCGGAAGCGCTCGCAGGCCATCTCGCGGCTCAGCGCGACGAAGCCCTGCGGCTTCTCGGCGTCGCTGCAGACCTTGGCCACGAGCTTGTTCGGGCCGATGCCGATGCTCGCGTTCAGGCCCGTTGCCGCCCGGATCTCGGAGACGAGCCGGCGCAGGCTCGCCTTCGGCGCGACGTGATCGGAGACGTCGAGGTAGCCCTCGTCCAGGCCGCACTGCTCGACCAGCTCGACGTGGCTGCGGACGATCTCCCAGACGCGCCGGGACGCCTCGCGGTAGGCGGTGAAGTCGGGCGGGATGAGGATCGCGTCCGGGCACAGGCGCCGGGCCTTCGAGGTCGGCATGGCGCTGCCGACGCCGAATCGACGCGCCTCGTAGGTGGCCGTGGTGACGACGGCGCGGGGCCCGTCGCCGGAGACGATCACCGGCTTGCCGCGCAGCCCCGGACGGCGCAACAGCTCCACGGACGCGTAGAAGGCGTCGAGGTCGAGATGGGCGATGACGGTCCTCACGCGGAACGGATGTTCGCGCCTAGGGTGGACGGCCTATGCCGACGCCCGAGGACATCGAGGCCGCCGCGGGCATCACCCCGGGCGGGGAAGACGACCGCAAGCGCATCTGGGCCGCCGCCCAGGCCCACGCGGCGCCGGAGGGACGCGGCCCGGGGGCGGACGACCTGCGCGTCGCCCAGGCCATGCTGACCGCTGCGGGGGCCATCGGCGGCGAGCACCTCGCCGCCGGCCTCGGCCGCGCGGTCATCACGATCACCGACTCGGCCACCGCCGAGGAGGAGGTCGACGTCGCCGTCGAGTTCTCGCCGCAGCTCGAGGAGGTCGGCTCCGACGAGGTCGCGGGAACGCCCGCGCAGCTGCTCGCGCTCGAGGTGCTCGAGGGCGCGTTCGGCGAGGGCACCGAGCACGACCACGCCGACCACGAGCACTAGTACAGCGCGGAGGCCAGCTTGCGGCGCGACTCGCGCGCGAGCGGGTGCTCGACGCCGAGCTGGTCCAGGACGCCGACGACGGCGCGGCGCAGATCGTCCTTGCGGTCCTGATCGATCTCGCCGGCGATCGCGGCGATGAGCGCGTCGAGGCCGGCCTCCTGCTCGCCGCGGTCCAGCAGCCCGAACGCGGTGGCCACGGCGGGGTCGTCCTCGAGCCGCAGCCGGGACGCGAGGCCCTCGGCCGCGAAGCCGGGGCGGCCCTCGACCAGCGCGAGCGCGCCGTCGCGATCGCCGCGCTCGTTGAGGATGCGGGCCAGGGCGACGGCGGCGACCGTGTTGGCCGGCTCGAGCTCGAGCGCGCGGCGCAGGTTGTCCTCCCCGCCCGTCCTGACCAGCTCCTCGGCCTCGCTGGGGACGAGCGCGTCGAAGAACGCGGCCACGCGCGACGGCGGCACGGCGCCGACGAACTCGTCGTGGAAGCGGCCGTCCTTGAAGGCCTTGACCGCCGGGATGCTGCGGATGTCGAAGGTGCGGGCGACGTTCGGGTTGGCCTCCGTGTCGAGCTTGGCCAGCACGACCTTGCCCTCCCGCTCGGCCGCCGCCTGCTCGAGGACGGGGGTGAGCTGACGGCAGGGACCGCACCACGCGGCCCAGAAGTCGACCACGACGGGAAGCTGCTTGGACCGCTCGACGACCTCCGCCTCGAAGGTCGCGTCCGTGACGTCGATGACCATGCCCTGCGAGGCTAGAGCGATGGAGCTCGCGACCGAGGTGATTGGGGAGGGGCCGACGATCGTCCTGCTGCACGGGCTGACCGCCATGCGCCGCTACGTCGTCCACGGCTCGCGCATGCTCGAGCGGGCCGGCTTCCGCGTGCTGAAGTACGACGCCCGCGGGCACGGGCAATCCCCGGCCGGCGACGTCTACGACTACGCGGCGCTGGCCGGCGACCTGGCCGGGCTCGTCGACGGGCCGGCGGTGCTGGCCGGCGCGTCGATGGGCGCGCACACCGTCGTCCGCTTCGCGCTCGAGCACCCCGAGCGCGTCGCCGCCGCCGTCCTCATCACCCCGGCCTTCGATCCCGGCGACACCCGCGACCTCTCCTTCTGGGACGAGCGCGCCCGCGGTCTGCGGGAGGGCGGCATCGAGGGGTTCCTGGACGCGATGCGCCCCTTCACCTCGCCCGCGCAGTGGCACCCCGTCATCGAGCGCGTGATCCGCCAGCGCATGGCCGAGCACGCCGACCTCGCCGCCGTCGCCGACGCCATCGAGCAGGTCCCCCGCTCGCGCCCCTTCGAGCGCTGGGACGAGCTCGCCGCGATCGACGTGCCGGTGACCGTGGTCGCCTCCCGCGACGAGGCCGACCCCGAGCACCCGCTCGCGATCGGCGAGCGCTACGCCGCCGCCATCCCCGGCGCCGGGATCCGCACGGAGGACCCCGGCCAGTCCCCGCTCGCCTGGCAGGGCGGCCAGCTGTCGCGGATCATCGCCGAGGTCGCAGGATGAGCGCGGGCTACAGCGGGACGCCGCTGCCGAAGAAGCTGGGGATCAAGCCGGGCTCGCGGGTGCTGGTCCTCGGCGGCGAGGTGGACACCGGCGAGGGGGAGGTGGTGGACGCCGGGCCGGCCGACGTGATCGTCGCCTTCTTCACCGAGCGGGCGGCGTTCGCCTCATCGCTCCCTGACCTGCGCGCGCAGATGGTCCCGAACGCCGGGCTGTGGATCGCGTGGCCGAAGCGGGCGTCGAAGGTCCCCACGGACATGACGGAGGACGTCGTCCGCGAGGTCGCGCTGAACCTGTCCCCACCCACCCTGGTGGACAACAAGGTGTGCGCGATCGACGCGACCTGGTCCGGGCTTCGCTTAGTCATCCGGAAGGCGCTCCGGTAGCGTCAGAGCCATGACCGCGACGCTTCCCGAGGACCAGCGACTGGTGGAGATCTCGGCGCGCGCGTTCGAGCACCCGGCCGACCGGGCGGCCACCGCCGCGCTCAAGAGCATCCCCATGCTCGACAAGGTGGTCCGGCTGCTGAGCGAGCTCGGCTACGAGCGGGCCTTCCGCTCCACGCTGATGGCGTCGTCGGTGCGCATCGACCGCGACCAGCTGCCGACCGCCTACGCCGACCACGTCGCCGCCTACGCGCGGCTGGACCTCACGCCGGTGCCCGATCTGTTCGTCACCCAGTTCCCGGTCACCAACGCGGCCGCGGTCGGCGCCGGCAAGCCGTTCGTGATCGTCAACTCGGCCGCGCTGAACCTCTTCGACGAGGGGGAGCTGCGGACGGTGCTCGGCCACGAGGCCGGCCACGTCCTCGCCGAGCACGTCATGTACCGGACCGCGCTGATGATGCTGCTGTCGCTGACCCGGACGCCGCTGGGGATGCTGGCGGGACTGCCGCTGGTGGCGGTCCGGCTCGCGCTGCTGGAGTGGTTCCGCGCCGCCGAGCTGAGCGCCGACCGCGCGGCCACCCTGGTCACCCGCGACCCGATGGCGACCTGCCGCACGCTGATGGTGATGGGCTCGGGCGTCGCCTCGGACCGGATGAACCTCGACACGTTCATCAAGCAGGGGTCGGAGTACCGCGACGTGGAGGGCTGGGACAAGCTCTCGCGGATGCGCTCGGAGCTCTTCCAGACCCACCCGTACGCGGTCAAGCGCGTCCACGAGCTGCTCGCGTGGGTCCAGTCGGGCGAGTACGACCGCATCATCGCCGGCGAGTACGTCCGCCGCGGCACCGAGGCGGGCGCGCGCGAGGAGGCCGACGCCGCCACCCAGCACTACTCCGAGCGCTTCCAGTCGTTCTTCAACGACGCCGCCGAGGGCGTCGCCAAGGTCGGCGAGCAGCTCACGGACGCGACCAACAAGGTCACGGACTGGCTCAAGCGCGAACGATGAGCGGCCGGCGCACGCTCGACCCGCGCGCGCTCAGCGTCACCCGGTAACGCCCCCGCAGTCGCGGCCGGAAGCCGACGGTTGCCGTCCCGTCGACGAACGTGACGGGGATGCGCTTGACCCGCACCCAGCCACCCCGGACGCGGCGGGTGACGACGATCGTCCCGCGGGTGACGGTGACCGGCGCGACCGTGGCGGTGAAGGCGCGGCGGGAGACGGCGAGCGTCAGCTGCGGCAGGACGGACACGGCGACGGCGGAGGAGTGCAGGCCTGCCTGGACGGCACGGACGCGGCCCCCGCCGGGCAGCGGGGCGGTCAGGGCGAAGGCGCCCGTCGCGTCGGTGGCGGTCCCGGCGACGGCAGTCCACGGCTCCCCGGCGGCGGTCTGGTACTGGATCGTCACGGCCTGTTCGGCAGGGCTCGTCCCGTCGGCGAAGCGCAGACTGCCGGTCAGGTTCAGCGTCGTGTCCGGGTAGCGCAGCTTGGTGTTCGCGGCGGCGATGGTGAGCGCGGAGACGGCAACGGCCGCGTCGGACGCCCGCGCGCGGATGTCCTCGAGCTGCGCGTACAGCGACTCGCCGGGACAGGCGGTGGCGTCGCCGTCGCGGTGCCCCGAGATCCGCTGCAGCGTGACCTTGCGCCCGGCGGCGTAGCGGTTGGTCTCGCCCCCGGCGGAGACGACGGTGACCTCGCCCTGGGTGGGGACGCCGTGCAGCGAGAGCTTCCAGCCCAGCAGCTGGGCGACGGCGGCCACCCCGGCCTCCGTGAGCGGGCCGCTGGTGTAGTCGCCCAGGCAGGAGACGCCGGTGGAGACGGCGTTGTAGCCCTGCGCCTGCGCGCCGACCACCGCGAGGTCGATCCCGCCCGCGCGGCCCTCGAAGACCTGCCCGTACTTGTCGACCAGGAACTGGTAGCCGATGTCGTTCCACCCGTTGTGGTCGCGGTGGTAGCGGCAGATGCCGAGGACGATGCCGGCCGAGTCCTCCGGCCCGTACGTGTTGGCGGTGACGGTGTGGTGGACGAAGCCGAGCTGCACCGTCCCGTAGATCGGGTCCTGCTTGGGCGGGAGCTTGTCCCCGCCCCACTCGGCGCGGGTGATGATCGCGGGCTCCCCCGACGCCTGGACCTGCTTCGCCGCGCGCGCGAGGACCCGCGGCGCCGGCCCGGTACGGGTCAGGTTCGCCCGCAGGCGGCGGGCGGGGTGGGCGCGAGCGGTCTCCCGCACCTGGAAGACGTCGGCCGGGCCGGTCCAGACCGGCTGGGTGGCGTCGTGGACCGGCGTCCACGGCGTCCACGCACCCCGGCCGAGCCGCGCCCGCACCTCGGCGTGCACGTGCACGTGCGCCGCGGGCCCGAAGTCCAAGCCGATCAGGTCAAAGCGCGGCGCCCGCTGCGGCGTGCCCGTGAGCGGGACGTCCTGCGTGAACGAGGCCGCGGCCGCGGAGGCGGGGCGCAGTGCGGCCGAGGCGGTGGCGGCTCCGGCCAGGGCGAACGCGCGGCGACGGGTGAGGCGAAACGGCACGACCCCGGTGATAACACGCCGCGCGCCCGATCGGACCGGCTGCAACGAGACGGCCGGGGCGGCGGCACGGAGTCGGCCGGGACGGCGGGTAGCATCGCCGCGCGATGGCGGAGCCGCCCAGGAGACCCGCACCGACCCGGCGTCCGCCGCCGGACCGCACCCTGTCGCGCGCCCTCGCGGTGGGTGGCGTGCTCGGGCTGTTCGTCGTCCTGATCGTGATCGTGGCGCTGATCGACGGCTCGGGCGACGACGACTCCGAGCAGGCCGCGGCGGTGCCCACGATCACCGCGACGCCGTCTCCGAAGCCGACCCGCACCCCCAAGCCGAAGCCGACCGCGACGCCGCTGACCCCGGACGAGAAGCTCGACCGCCAGGACGACATCGACGTCGTCCGCAGCCGTGGCTTCGACGTCGTCCGAAAGAGCGACTGGAAGCCCGACGACACGCTCCAGGTCCTGATCGGGCGCTCGTCGACCGGCGGCGAGATCGCCTTCTTCTTCGTCGACGGCCAGTACCTCGGCAACGACACCACCGACCCGAGCACGCGGCTGCGCGTGCGGTCGACCGACGACCTGTCGGTGACCCTGCGCTACGGGATCTACTCGGCGGGCGACCCCGCCGACAAGCCGTCGGAGGACATCGACGTCGATTTCACGTACGAGGGCGGCCGCGTGACGCCCTCGAGCGCGATCCCGGCCGTCTCGCAGCGCACCGCGACCGGGTGATCCCCGCCGTCCTGCGCGAGCAGCGGCAGTTCCGGCTGCTGTTCATCGGCCAGGCGCTGTCGGGGATCGGGGACCGCATCACCTTCATCGCGCTGCCGTTCGCGGTGCTGGCCACCGGCGCCGGTGCCACGGAGGTCGGGCTGGTCGCGGCCGCCACCACGCTCCCGTTCTTCGTCTTCTCGCTCGTCGCCGGCGTGATCGCCGACCGCGCCAACCGGCGCACGCTGATGCTCGGCTCCGACGTGGTCCGGCTCGTCTGCCAGCTCGCCGCCGGCCTGCTGCTGGTCACCGACCGCGCGCACTGGGGCCACCTGGCCGCGATCGGGCTCGTCTACGGGACGGCGGACGCGTTCTTCCAGCCCGCGATCTACGGCCTGATGCCCGAGCTCGTCCCCACCGAGCAGCTGCAGGAAGCCAACGCGCTCCGCGGCCTCGTCGACTCCAGCGCGCTCGTCCTCGGCCCCGCCGTCGCGGGGCTGCTGGTGGTCGCCCTCGGGGCGGGCGGCGCCCTGCTCGTGGACGCGGCGACCTTCGTGGCCAGCATCGTCTGCCTGAGCCGCCTGCGCCGGGCGGTCACGGCGCGGCCGCCGGAGGTCGACGACGCCGAGCGCGACCTGCTGGCCGGCCTGCGGGGTGGCTGGCGCGAGGTGCGCACCCGCTCGTGGGTGCTGGCCATGCTCGTCGGGCTGGCCGCCTACCACATGGTCGTGTTGCCCGCGATCTTCGCACTCGGGCCGGTGCTCGCCGACGAGCAGCTCGACGGCGCGGCGTCGTGGGCGATCATCTCGGCCGCGTTCGGCGCCGGTGCCGTGGCGGGTCAGCTGCTGCTGCTGCGCTGGCGCCCGCGCAAGCCGGTCCGGGCCTCGGCCGCCTGCCTGCTGATCGCCTCCACCCAGGCCGCGATCATCGGCTCCGGCCTGCCGGTCGCCGCCATCGCGGCGCTGGAGGCGCTGACCGGCGCCGGCGTGACCGCCTACTTCACGCTGTGGGAGACGTCGATCCAGGAGCAGATCCCCCCGCACGCGGTCTCGCGCGTTGGCAGCTACGACCTGTTCGTGGCCACCGGGCTGATGCCGTTCGGGACGGCCATCGCCGGCCCGGTCAGCGTGGCGATCGGCCTGCAGGCGACGCTGATCGGGATGAGCGCGATCGGCGTCCTCGTGGCCGCCGGCGTCCTGGCCGTCCCGAGCGTGCGGTCTGTCGCGCGGACCTGACGGCGGCGGCGCGCGCGGCCTCCGTCTCCAGCACCCGCGTGCCGATCGCCTCGGCCTCGTCGAGCGGCCGGTCGTGGCCGTAGGCCAGGTTGACCACCAGCGGCAGCTCGATGCGGTAGTCGTGGCCCTCCGCGGACGGCTGGTCGGCCGTCCACGCCGTCGCCTTGACCAGGTCGAGCAGGCCTTGGACGAAGGAGACGCCCGGCTTCCAGCGCGGCCCGCGGCGGCGCCACAGCAGCTCGAAGCCCGGGAACAGGGTGACGGGATCGGTGAGCCGTTCCAGCAGGACGTAGCGCGAGGTCAGCGTCACGTCGGGGAGTTCGGCAGTGCGGACGACCTGGAAGCGCGGGTCGTCGCGGACGCGGCGGCCGATGCGCGACAGGTACGGGGTGCCGACCCACAGGATGCGGTCGATGCGCGCGGCGAACGGCCCGAAGGCGCGCTGGCTCGCCCACGCGCCCAGCGACTCGCCGTACACGCACAGCTCGCGGTGCTCCAGCCGCGACAGCAGCTCCCGGTGCGTCTGCGTGGCGACCGGCACCTTGCGCCACAGCCACGGCGTGCGGCGGTCGAAGTACTGGACCACGACGTGAGCGACGTCCCCGTGGGCGAAGCGCTCCTCCGCGGCGATCGGGATCGGGTTGACGTAGCCGCGCAGGGTCGCGCTGCATACCACCAGCCGGCCCTTCTCGAAGGCGCCCAGCCGTTCGAGCTCGGCGACGGCGAGGTCGCAGCGCTCCGCGACGTTGCCCGCCGACTTCATCCCCACGAAGACGCGGACCGGATCGGACGCGAGCCCAGGGGTCGCGCCGGCGCAGAAGCGCTGGCCCTCGAAGTCCAGGCCGGGCAGCTGCCACGACGTCGTCGGCAAGTAGTCGTCGCACGGATAGGGGAGGGGCGGACGGCCGCGGCGGCGCTGGGTGGTGCGCAGCGTCTGGGCGGCGGCGGCCAGCGCGGCGGCCGCCGCGATCGGCAGCGGGTCGAAGCCGGAGACACGCCGGCGCTCGGGGGCGGCCCAGCCGACCAAGGCGGCGATGCCGGCCACCCGCGCCCCCGTCCCGGCCAGCGCGAGGGCGGCGCTGGTCTGGTCCAGGCGCAGGACGGACGCGGCGGCGCCGACCCCGGCGATGGTCAGCCGCGCGTACGTCTCCCCGCGCCCGCTGCGGCGCGCGAGCTGGGCCACGAGCGACTCGCCCGCCCACCCGGCGGCGGCGCCCAGCGCCGCCGAACCGGCCGAGACGGCGATCTGGTCCCGGCGCCCGCGCCGCATCAGCGACGGCGCGAACGATCCCGCAAGGGCCAGTGCAGCCATGTACCGCGCCTGACGTCGTACGAAGGCCGGCGCTTGCGACGTGCCGGAGTACGAAATTTTCATTCGCGGTAGCTTGCCCGAACCGTGACGACCGTGGAGGAGAGCCTGCGGGACCGCGTCGCGGCGCGAGCCGGCGACGACAAGCTGCGCGCGTTCGCGCTCGCGTACCTGCACCGCCACGTCCAGCCCGGCGCCGACTCCGAGCGCGTCCTGAGCGAGGTCCGCGGGGCCTACGAGCTGATGGCCGGCCGCGGGCGCGACCCCGCCGCCGTCCGCGCCTTCAACCCCACCACGGGCGACGACGGCTACGAGGCGGTCGGCTCCGTCGTCGAGACAGCGACGGACGACCTCCCGTTCCTGGTCGACTCCGTCACCGCCGAGCTGGAGGCGCGCGGCCTGGTCATCCGCCGGGTCATGCACCCGATCCTCGGCACGCAGCGGACCACGGACGGGACGCTGCAGAGCGTCGGCGACCCGCGCGACAGCGCGCGCCGCGAGTCGCTGATGCACTTCGAGCTCGACCGCCGCCTGGACGACGACGAGCTCGCCGACATCGGCGCGGCGCTGCTCGCCGTCCTCGACGACGTCCGCCACGTGGTCGCCGACTTCCCGGCCATGACCCAGCGCATCGGCCGCATGATCGAGCTGGCCCGCGCCGCCGCCGGCCCGCACGGATTCGACGAGGTCAACGAGACGATCGCCTTCCTGCGCTGGCTGCTCGAGGGCACCTTCACCTTCCTCGGCTACCAGGAGGACCACGACGGCACCGAGCTCGGCATCGCGGGGGACCCCGGCCCGCCGACGGCCTGCCCCGACCTGCTCACCGTCGCCAAGACCAACCGCCTGTCGCCCGTCCGCCGCCGGGCCCGCATGGACACGGTCACCGTCTCCTCCGAGCGCGGCGTCTGCCGGCTTGTCGGCCTGTTCACCCGCAAGGCGTACACGTCGCCGGCCGCCGACACGCCGCTGCTGGTTCACAAGCTGCGCCGCATCCTCGAGGCGGAGGCGCTGATCGACGGCTCCCACGACCATCGCGCGGCCGTCGCCATCTTCGGCTCCTTCTACAAGGACGAGCTGTTCGCTGCGCCGTGGGAGGAGCTGCGGGCGATGATCGTCGCCCTGCTGGCGATGCAGGCCGACGAGGTCCGGGTGCTCACCCGGCGCTCGCCGGACGGGAACACCGCCTCGCTGGTGGTGGTGCTGCCGCGGCGGCGCTACAGCGCCGAGCTGGGCGAGCGCGTCCACCGCCTGTTGGTCGACCGTTACGGGCCGGAGACCACGATCGAGTCGCACCTGGTCATCGACGACCAGTTCACCCACGCGCGGCTGCACTACGCGCTGCACGCGCCGGGCGGCGACCTCCCCGATCCCGACGTCGCCGAGCTCGAGGCGGACGTCTCGCGCTACAGCCGCTCGTGGTCGGACGCCGTCGAGGCCGAGCTGATCCGGCGCTTCGGCGCACTGCGCGCCCACGAGCTGGCCGCACGCTGGTGCGGGCGCTTCCCCGACTTCTACAAGGCCGCCACCGAGCCCGGGCTGGCGGCGGGGGACATCGACCGCCTGGAGGGGCTCGAGGCCGGCGACGAGGATCTGGTGGTCGGGCTCCAGCACGCGGAGGGGCGCTCGGGCCCGCGCACGCGGCTGGCCCTCTACAAGCGCGGCGGCAAGGTCGAGCTGTCGGAGATCCTGCCGATTCTGGAGATGCTCGGGCTGCAGGTCCACGACGAACGTCCGGCGCGGCTGGCCGGGGGAGACGGCGAGACGTTCGTGCAGAACCTGGGCGTGCGCGGGCCGGACGGCCAGCCACTCGACCTCGACGCGCTGGGGGACCGGCTGGCCGACACGATCGTCGCCGTCCGCCGCGGCGACACGGAGGCCGACTGGCTGTCCAAGCTCGTGGTCGTCGCCGGTCTGACCTGGCAGCAGGTCGGGATGCTGCGCGCCTACCGCGTCTACCGCCAGCGGGCGGGGGCGCGCTTCGGGCTTCGCTACGACGGGGAGGCGTTCGCCGCCCAGGCGCCCATCGCCGCCAAGCTGGTCCGCTACTTCGAGTCCCGCCATCGCGACGGCGAGACCGCCGACGATCTGCGTGAGGAGATCCTCGCCGACCTCGACGGCGTCGAGTCGCTCGACCAGGACCGCATCCTGCGCGACCAGCTCGTCCTCGTCGACGCGACGTTGCGCACCAACGCCTTCCGGCCCGGGCGCGACGCGATCGCGCTGAAGCTGCGCTCGGCGGACATCCCCGGCATCCCGTCGCCCAAGCCCTACGTGGAGGTCTTCGTGCACTCCGTGGCGATGGAGGGCATCCATCTGCGCGGCGGCGCGATCGCCCGCGGCGGCCTGCGCTGGTCGGACCGCCTGGACTTCCGCACGGAGGTCTACGGGCTGATGCGCGCGCAGATGACCAAGAACGCGGTCATCGTCCCGGCCGGCGCGAAGGGCGGCTTCTACCTCAAGAAGCGCCCGGACGACCTCAAGGCCGCGGTCGAGACGCAGTACCGCCGGTTCATCCGCGCGCTGCTCGACCTCACCGACAACATCGTCGACGGGGAGGTCGTCCATCCCGAGGGCGTCGCCGTCCACGACGGGGAGGACCCGTACCTGGTCGTGGCCGCCGACAAGGGCACCGCGAGCTTCTCCGACGCCGCCAACGAGCTAGCGCTGGAACGCGACTTCTGGCTGGGGGACGCGTTCGCGTCCGGCGGCTCGCACGGCTACGACCACAAGAAGCTCGGCATCACGGCGCGCGGCGCGTGGGAGTCGGTCAAGCGCGTCTTCCGCGAGCACGGGCAGGACCCTGAGCGCGACGTGGTCACCGTCGCCGGCGTGGGGGACATGAGCGGCGACGTGTTCGGCAACGGCCTGCTGCTGTCGAAGACGCTCAAGCTGGTCGCCGCCTACGACCACCGCCACGTCTTCATCGACCCCGATCCGGACCCGGAGGCCTCCTACGAAGAGCGGCGGCGGCTCTTCGAGCTGCCGGGCTCGGCCTGGTCGGACTACGAGGGCGTCTCCGAGGGCGGGGGCGTGTGGCCGCGGTCGGCGAAGCGCATCGAGCTCTCGCCGCAGGCGCGCTCGGCGCTGGGCGTCGCCAACGAGGTGCTGACGCCCGACGAGGTCATCCGCGCGATCCTGCGCGCGCCGGTCGACCTGCTCTTCCACGGCGGCATCGGCACGGTGGTCAAGGCGTCCTTCGAGACCGACGCCGACGCCAAGGACCGCGCCTCGGACGGCATCCGCGTCGACGCCGACGAGATCCGCGCTCGCGTGGTCGGCGAGGGCGGCAACCTGGGCTGGACGCAGCGGGCGCGCATCGAGGCGGCCGAGCGCGGCGTCGGCGTCACCGCCGACTTCATCGACAACTCGGCCGGCGTCGACTCCTCCGACCACGAGGTCAACCTCAAGATCCTGCTCGCGCACGCCGGCCTGGCCTTCGAGGAGCGCAACGACATGCTGCGGGCGGCCACGGACGACGTCGTCGCCCACGTCCTCCAGGACTCGTACCGCCAGGCGCGGATCCTCTCGCGCGAGGTGGTCACCTCGGCCGGGCGCATCTACGCCTACGAGGACCTGATGACGTCGCTGGAGGAGGAGGGGATCCTCGACCGGGTCTCGGACGCGCTGCCGACCGTCACCCAGCTCGGGCAGCGCCGCCGGGCCGGCAAGGGGCTGCTGCGGCCCGAGCTGGCGATCCTGCTCGCCCACTCCAAGCGGTCGCTGACCGACGCCCTGCTGGACTCCGAGCTGGTCGAGGACCCGTGGTTCGAGCGTGACCTGCGCGCCTACTTCCCGCCCGCGGTGGTCGAGCGTTTTGGGGACCTGCTCGCCGCCCACCGCCTGCGCCGCGAGCTGGTCGCGACGATCGTCGCCAACGAGGTCGTCGATGCGCTCGGCCCGTCCTTCGTGTCCCGGCTCTCCACGGAGCTGGGCGCGCCCGCCGAGCGCGTCATCCGCGCCTACCGCATCGCCCGCGACGTGACCGGCGCCACCGGCCGGCTGGCCACCATCGACGCGCTCGGGTCGGCGCTCGACGACGAGGCCGGCATCGAGCTGGTCGAGGGGGTCGAGCGGCTGATCGAGACGGTCACCCGCTGGTACCTCAAGCACGCGCCGGAGGGGTCTTTGCAACAGCTGGTCGAGGACGGCCACGAGGGCTTCGACGCGATCGAGGACGCGCTGGAGGCGGCGCCGCCCGAGCGGGTCAGCGAGGCCGTCGAGCGACTCGTCGCCGCCGGCGTCCCGGAGACGCTCGCGCAGTCCCACGCGCTGTCGGGGGACCTCGCCTTCGCGCCCGACGTGATCGCCGTGGCCGGCGCGAGCGGGCGCTCGCTGGAGGACGTCGGGATGGCGTTCGCGCTGCTCGGCGACCGGCTGCGCTTTGGCTGGCTGGAGGAGGAGCTGGACTCGCTGACGGCGACTCAGCGCGTGCAGCGCTGGGCGGTCCAGGCGCTGCGCGACGACGTCCGCGAGGCGCGCCGCGCCCTCGTGGCCGCCGCGCTGGCCGAGTTCGAGGGCGATCCGGCCGAGGCCATCGACCGCTTCGTCGAGCGCCACCAGGACCGCGCGGGCCACCTCGCGTCGGTGATGCGCTCGCTCAGCGTCGACGGCGCCGAGCTGGCCGGCCTGATGGTCGTCGTCCGCGAGCTGCGCTCGCTGGCCGGCGCGTAGGCCTGCCCCGCCGGGCCGGCGAGCCAGGCCCCGCGAGCGTCGCGTCGCCGCCGCTCAGGCGAAGTCGCGCGGCAGCAGCACCGTCCAGCCGCGCAGCGCGTCGCTCACCGTCGCCACGGGGTCGCCTTCCGCGACCTCCACGTGGACCTCGATGCCATGCCCCACGTAGCCCTGCGGAGCGTCGGTGACGCCGATCCCGGCCCGGGCCAGGCGGTCGGCAGCGTGCGAGTCCCAGCGAGGAAGACGGAGGGTGAGTGCCATGGCGGTCGAGTCTTCCAGCGATCCCGGACGGAAGCTCATCGGGGGCTGATAAGCAACGCCTGCGACGAGGTCCCGACGCGGCCCGTGCGGTCGCTGTAGACGGCGTGGCAGGCCGCTGCGCCGGTGTCCGCGAAGCGCGTCTCGGCGTCCATGGACAGCCACTCCCCGACCGGCGGGCGCTCCATGACGACGGAGAAGTCGACGTTGATGAACGTCCACGCGTTCCAGTCCAGCGCCGACGAAGTGCCGCTGGCCGCGTCCCCCATCACGAGCAGGTGCTGGAGCGGCGTGATCGGCTCGCCGTCGACCAGGTCGACCTTCATGCGCGTCCAGCAGACCGCCGGGCCGGGGTCGTCGAAGGACCCGCGCAGGAAGCGCCACTCGAGGCCGTCGACGTAGGCGGTGTCGTCGATGAAGAAGGCCGCCCGCGGCCCCGGCGCGCAGTCCTCGGGCGGGGCGGGCCCGGGGTGGATGTCGCTCAGGCCGTCGGGCAGCTCGACCGGCGCGCTGCGCATCCGCCACGCCAGCGCGCGCATGATCTCGACGCCGTCCGCGAGCAGCGTCGCCTCGAGCTGCTCGACGTTGCGCCCGGGCCGCAGGACGCGCGTGTCGATCGTCAGCGGGGCGATCGGGACGGGGCGCAGGATGTCGAAGGTGGCGCGAACGGTCTGGCCGGCCTCGAGGCTCGACGCGCCCTCGATGGCGCGCGCGAGCAGCGCCGACGGCGGCCCTGCGTGCTGGTGGTCCGGGCTCCAGGGGCCGCGCGTGTAGGCCGTGGGGTGAAAGACGTCGCCGTCGCGTTCGTAGAGGACGTCGGTCACGGCCGCGACCCTATCTCCCCCTCGAGGACGACCCGCCCTCGTCCTTCCGGCCCCTAGGGGCGATCCTCGGGTGCGACGGTGATGGCAGCGGGCGCGGGCGGCGGCAGAGTCCGGTGCATGACCTCCCTCGCCCGCCTCTCCCTCCTCGTCGCCGCCGCCGCGGCCCTCGTCGCGCCCAGCCCGGCCGCGGCGGATTCGATCGTCTACGCCAGCGTGCAGGACGAGGTCCCGTCGATCGTCTTCTACGACATCGGCACCTACGTCGTCTGGGCGGAGGGCCACCACCGGTGCCCAGATCGGCGAGCTCACCTCCAGCTACGAGAGCCCGTCGTGGCTGGGCGACACCCAGTCCGCCCTGGTCTTCGATCCCTTCGCCTCCTTCACCCAGCAGGCGAGCGTCGCCCCGGTCGGCGCCAGCAACAAGGGCGACGTCCACACGTGGCTGATCGACCAGGGGCACCCGATCGGCTTCGGCGAGCTGACCCGGTCGGAGGACCGCCTGGCGCTCCTGCCGGCCAGCGCCGGGGCGCTCCCGCGCGACGCCGGCAACCTCATCGGTGTGTTCGCAGTCAGCGGCCGGGGCGGCGACCCGATCGGCGAGCAGTGCGAGATCAAGGATCCGGGCGGCGCCGCCGTGCGCGATCCCTCGTGGTCGCCCGACGGCAAAGCCCTGACCTACTGGTCGCCCGGCACCGGCATCTGGACGACGCCGTTCGACGGCACCTGCGCCTCGCTGGCCCCGAAGGTCGTCGTCGGCAACGGCGGCCAGGGTGACTGGGGCCCGGCCGACCCCGGCGTGGCCGCCACCGTGCCCGCCGCCGGCGCCACGGTCCGCGTCCACCTCAAGGGCGTCCGCACCCTCGGCCGCGCTGGGCACCGGCGCCTGAGGGTCAAGGGGCTCGCGGCGGGCGGATCGGCCGCGACCACGGTCAGGGTCAAGCAATGACCTGGCATACCCCCGGGGGGTGTAGGATGAGCGCCATGCGCGTCGAGCTGCCGATCACCGGAATGACCTGCGCGTCGTGCGCGAACCGCGTCCAGCGCACGCTCAACACGCTCGACGGCGTGACCGCCACGGTCAACTACGCCACGGAGCGCGCGGCGGTGGACTACGACCCGGACGCGGTCGCCGCCGAGCGCCTCGTGGCGGCCGTCGCGTCGGCCGGCTACGAGGCGGCGCTGCCGTCCGACGGCACCGCCGCCCCGGCCGAGCCGGACGACCCGGCGGCGTCGCTGCGCCTGCGCGTCGCGGCGGTCCTCTCGGTCCCGACGCTGCTGCTGTCGATGGTGCCGGCGCTGCAGTTCGACCACTGGCAGTGGCTGGCGCTGATCCTGGCCACGCCGGTGGTCCTGTGGAGCGGGTGGGAGTTCCACCGCGCCGCGTGGGCGAGCCTCCGCCACGCGACCGCGACGATGGACACCCTGATCAGCGTCGGCACGCTGGCCGCCTGGCTGTGGTCGCTCACCGCGCTGTTCGCCGGCGGGGACACCTACTTCGAGACGGCGTCCGTCGTCACCACCTTCATCCTGGCCGGCCGCTTCTTCGAGACGCGCGCGAAGGACCGCGCGGGCGCGGCGCTGCAGGCCCTGCTCGAGCTGGGCGCCAAGGACGTCACCGTCCTGGACGACGACGGGAGCGAGCGCACGGTGGGGGTCGAGGCGCTCGCGGTCGGCACGCGCTTCGTCGTGCGCCCGGGGGAGAAGGTGGCCACGGACGGCGTCGTCGAGGCCGGCACGTCGGCGATCGACATGAGCCTGCTCACCGGCGAGTCGGTCCCCCTCGAGGTGGCGCCGGGGGCGGCGGTCGCCGGCGCGACGGTCAACGCCGGCGGGCGGTTGATCGTGCGGGCGACGAAGGTGGGCGCGGACACGGCGCTGGCGCAGATCGCCCGCCTGGTCGAGCGCGCGCAGACCGGCCGGGCGCCGGTGCAGCGCCTCGCCGACCGCGTCTCGGCGGTCTTCGTCCCCGTGGTGATCGTGCTGGCGCTGGCGACGCTCGGTGTCTGGCTGGCGACGGGGGCGACCGCGTCGGATGCCTTCAGCGCCGCCGTTGCCGTGCTGATCATCGCCTGCCCGTGCGCGCTCGGGCTGGCCACGCCGACCGCGCTGCTGGTCGGGACGGGCCGCGGCGCCCAGCTCGGCCTGCTCATCAAGGGTCCGGAGATCCTCGAGTCCACGCGGCGCGTCGACACGATCGTGCTCGACAAGACCGGCACCGTCACCACCGGCCGCATGACGGTGACCGGCGGCGACCCCGAGCTCGTGCGCCTCGCCGCGGCCGTCGAGTCGGCGTCGGAGCATCCCGTCGCCCGCGCCATCGTCGGCGCCGCGCGCGACGTGCCCGCCGTCGAGGACTTCCGGTCCCACACCGGCCTCGGCGTGGAGGGCGTCGTCGAGGGGCGCCGGGTGCGCGTGGGCCGGCCCGCGTTCGTCGCCGGTGCGCCGGAGGGTGGCGTCGCGGTCGCGGTCGACGGGACCTACGCCGGGACGATCACCGTCGCCGACACGGTCAAGCCGACCTCGGCCGAGGCGGTCGCCGCCCTGCGCGCGCTCGGGCTGCGGCCGGTGCTGCTGACGGGCGACACCGCGGTGACCGCCCGCGCGGTGGCCGACGCGGTCGGCATCGACGAGGTCATCGCCGAGGTGCTGCCGTCCGGCAAGGTGGACGTCGTGCGCCGCCTGCAGGCCGAAGGTCGCGTCGTCGCGATGGTGGGGGACGGCGTCAACGACGCGCCCGCGCTCGCGCAGGCCGACCTCGGGCTGAGCGTCGGGACCGCCACCGACGTCGCCATCGAGGCGTCCGACCTGACGCTGGTCAGCGGCGACCTGCGCGCCGCCGCGGACGCCGTCCGCCTGTCCCGCGCGACCTTGCGGACCATCAAGCAGAACCTGGCCTGGGCGTTCGGCTACAACGTCGCCGCCATCCCGCTGGCCGCCGCCGGGCTGCTCAGCCCCGTCATCGCCGGGCTGGCCATGGCCCTGTCCAGCGTGTCCGTCGTCATCAACGCGCTGCGGCTGCGCAGCTTCGAAGGAGGCCGTCCATGAGCCAGGAGAGCCGCGGCTACAGCGCGACCAAGGACCAGTTGCTCACGCGCCTTCGCCGGGTGCAGGGGCAGGTCGGCGGCATCGAGCGGATGGTCGCCGACGACCGCTACTGCATCGACGTCCTCACCCAGATCAGCGCCGCTCAGGCGGCGCTGGACAAGATCGCGCTCGGCTTGCTCGACGACCATGCGCACCACTGCGTCGTCGGCGCCGCCGCCGACGAGCGCGACGACAAGACGGTCGAGCTGATGGCCGCCGTCGGCCGGCTCATGCGGCGCGGCTAGGTCAGCTCCAGAACACCGCCGGCGACCCGTCGCCGGCGACCTCGAGGTCGCCCACCGGCAGCGCTTCCGCAGCGTGCGCGCGCGCCGGGCCGTCGCCGGGGAGCTGCGCCGCTCCAGGCCGAGCAGGGCGGCGAACGCGATCTCGTGGGCGCAGTGGCAGCGAACCCGCTCGGGCGGCGGCGCGCCCGCGCCCGACGCGTCGACCAGCAGGACGCCCCCGGACGAGCGCACGCCGGCGAACCACGCGGTCCGGCTCGACCACACCGCCGCCGGCAGGCCCGCGCGCCGGCCCGCCTCCGCGGCGATCGCCGCCAGGAGGAGCGGGTGGCCGCAACGGTCGATCAGCGCGCGGTGCAGAAGCAGCCCCTCGACCGACGCGGTGTCGACCGTGAAGCCGGGATCGTCGGTGAGCAGGGTGTGGAGGGCATCGGCGTCCGGAGTGGCGAACAGGCGCCGCGCGAGGTTGTCCAGCTGGTCGTCGACCTCCTCGCGTTCGGAGGGGGCGCCGATCGCGTCCTCGATGAACCCGAGCATCGACACGGGCGACGAGCAGGGGCGGCCGTGCGCGGTCATGCGGGGCTCCTGGCGGTTTGTTAGGGTCACCTAACTAGAGACCGTACCGCATGTCCGCCCAAGGGGGTCAGGTCCCGGCATGAGACACATGTCCGATGCCGGGACCTGACCCCCCTTCCCTTGGCGGGGCGGGAAGCGTCAGCGGCGCGTGTGGTGGCCCAGCGTCCACTGGACGTTGAGCCCGAGCGCGGTGCCCGCCGGCCCGCTCATGAGCTCGGGCAGGACCTCCGTGAGCAGCAGGTGCTCGACGACGCCCGCGCGCAGCGCCGGGTCGGTGAGCTCGGGGAGGAACTCGGCCTGGTTGGAGGGGACGCGCATGGTCAGCAGGCTCTCCTCGGCGAGCAGCTCGTAGGTGCGCTGCTCCACGCGGCCGTCCAGGTGCGCGCCCAGCGCGGCGCCGACCGAGGCGGCGGTTCGCGGCGCCGGCAGGATGCGGCGGTCCGCGCGCGCCTGCGCCGCCGCCCGCAGCTCGGGGTCCACGGAGGCGACGGCGGATCTGAGCGCAGCGTCCGGGGTGGGCGCATCCAGGGCGACCAGCCAGCGCTCGCGCAGCCGCCGGTTGGGGGCGTGGAAGAGCAGCGACCAGTCCGAATCCGGACCGAGGTCGGGCGAGCTGAAGTGCAGGCTCGCGCCCGGGGCGAGCACGGCGGCGAGGTCGGCTGCCGCGCGCTGCATCTGGCGCTCGCCGAGCAGGTGGAAGACCATGTTGGCCATCACGGCGTCGACCGTCCGCCCGCCGGTGACCTCGAGCAGCGGCCGGAAGCGGCCGTCCTCGGCCCGCAGCGCGTGGAACTGCGTCGACGGGAGCTCGCGCAGCAGTGCGTGGCCCTGCGCGAACCAGCTGCCGGGGAGGTCGACCAGCAGGAGCTCGAGCCGGGCGCCGCGGTCGGCGAGGCGCGCCTCGACCTCGCGCTGCGCGAGCGCCTTGAGCAGCTCGATGGACGCCAGCCCGGTGCCGGCGCCGTAGTCGAGGACACGGACGACGTCCCCGTCCGCCGCCGTCTCGACCCGCCGCTCGACCGCCTCCAGCGCACCGGCGACGACGATGCCCGTGGCACCCGAGGCCCAGGTGCGCGGGTGGCCGAGGTCGCCGTCGACGAACATCAGCTCGTGCAGCCCGGCGCCGTCGGCCAGGTCGGCATCGGGGGCAGGGCGCCAGGTGTCGGCGCGGGGCGCGCCCGGTGTCCGCCGGGGGACGTGGAGGACCGGCATGAGCCGGTTCAGCGACACCGCCACGAACGGCCGCGTGGACGGGTAGCGGCGCTCGAGGTGGCTGGCGGGCCGCAGTCCGGCGATGCGGCAGCAGCGCATGAAGGCCGGGTGCTCCATCGGGTACTGGTGCGAGAGGCCGTGGTAGGCGTCGAAGGCGACGGCGTGCAGCGCGCCGACGTGCCGGCGCGAGACGGCCGGGGCGACGCAGTGCGCCTCCAGCACGATCAGCCCGTGGCGCTGGGCGTAGGGCGACCAGCGGCGCAGGTGGTCGACCAGGTCGCGCTCGACCTCCTCCGCGCTCAGCGGCTGACCGGCCGGCCCGACGTACGCGCCGCTGGACCAGCCGGGCACGGGGTGGGCGGGGTCGCCGCCCCGGTAGGTGCGGTTGTGATCGAGGAACGAGCGGATGTGCAGCCCGTCTTCGATGTCGAGCGCGTGCGCGGCCAGCTGCTCGGCGAGCGCGGCCGGGTCGCCGACGTCGCCCGTCAGCAGGATCGGGTCCCGCACGCCGGCCGTCTCCAGCACCGCGCGCGCACGCGTGACCGCCTCCGGGCTG
>CAXTBB010000057.1:0-1247 GCA_964242305.1 uncultured Solirubrobacteraceae bacterium | reverse complement strand
TCGACGCCCACGTAGCGGACGCCGTCCCCAAGCCGGGCGTGGATGTGGGCGAGCCAGCTGCCGTCGCCGCAGCCGGTGTCGGCGACGAACGCCGGTCGTGGCGCGCGCGCGAACAGGTCGTCGATGATGCCGTCCGCGTCGGCGAAGTAGCGGCGGTGCGCGGCGGCGCTGGCCTGGAGGTTGAGCTCGCGGTGGCAGTGCCACTCGCCCGGCCCCGGTCGCACGAGCCGCTCGCCGCGGTAGAGCGCCGGGAGCGCGGAGAGCATCGGCAGGTAGGAGCCGACCAGGCCGAGGTGGTCGACGAAGGCCAAACCGGTGCGCCCCCGCTCGGTCCAGCCGTCCGGCCCGGCCCAGCCGATCAGGGTCAGCAGCCGGGCGATCTCGCCCTCCGGGGGCGCCAGCCCGCGCGCGCCGCGCTGCCACAGCAGCGCCGGCAGGGCCAGCGTCGCGTCCAGGTACGCGGTGACCAGCGCGTCCGGGTCCGCGGTCGCGCGCCAGCGCGCGTGCGCGTCGAGCTCCGCCGCGAACGCCGCCTCGACCTCCGCGCTCCACGGCGTCGTCCAAGCCGCGGCGTCCGTGCGGTCCAAGCGGGCCAGGAAGCGCCCGGCCGACACGAGGCGCTCCCGCTCCTCGATCGCGAACCGCCCGTCCTCGAACCAGCCGGCGCCGGCCAGGCAGCGCAGGCCGACGCGCAGGGAGCCCTGGCCGGGGACGTCGTCGAGTGACGCGCCGGGATCGAGCAGGCCCACCTCGTCCAGCGCCCGCACCGTCGCCGCCACCATGACGCCGTCCTGGAGCAGGAAGGACGTCCGGCGGAGCGCCGCCCGATCAGCCCCCGGTCCCATCGCCGCGGGAGCCTACGCCGCCTGCTGAGCCGGTCGAAGTACTCGTCAGCGAGCAGAACGACCGGCTCAGCCGCCGGGAAGGGTTTAGGATGCGTTGAGGGGCAGGCCGGACCATGCCTGCGTGGCGATGTCCTCCTCGCGGCTGACGGGCCGTCGCGCTCTGTGCGTCCTGCCGTTCGTGCTCGCCGTCGCGAGCGTGATCATCGCCTGCGTCGTCGGCGGCGCCGTCAGCGAGCTGCTGCTGAGCTTCGCGCCGGTCGCGCTGATGATCGGTCTTCTGCGGGCTGGTGGCTATGTCGGTGCCAAGCGCCTGACGGAGCTGGTCGCGCGGGTTCGGGGCAAGCGCGCGCGGATCCGGCCGGTGCGGTCGTGGTCGTCGGGCATCTCGCGCTGCGGCGTCCG
>CAXTBB010000056.1:0-22796 GCA_964242305.1 uncultured Solirubrobacteraceae bacterium | reverse complement strand
ACTACCGCAAGGGCTTCAAGTTCTCCACGTACGCGACCTGGTGGATCCGCCAGGCGATCGCCCGTGCGTTGGCCGACAAGGCGCGCACCATCCGCATCCCGGTCCACGTGGTCGAGAAGCTCAACAAGATCGGCCGCGCCGAGCGCAAGCTGGTCACGGAGCTGGGGCGCGAACCGACGGCCGAGGAGATCGCCGACATCACGGGCATCGAACCCGAGGAAGTCGAGTCGATCAAGCGCTCCGCCCAGGCCCCGGTCTCGCTGGAGAAGCCGGTCGGCGACGAGGAGGAGTCCGAGTTCGGACAGTTCATCGCCGACGAGCGCGCCGAGTCGCCGTACGAGCGGGCCGCCGAGATCCTGAC
This sequence comes from uncultured Solirubrobacteraceae bacterium, assembly GCA_964242305.1. GTDB lineage: Bacteria > Actinomycetota > Thermoleophilia > Solirubrobacterales > Solirubrobacteraceae > DATLGB01. The sequence continues at coordinate 22,435 of CAXTBB010000056.1, read as the reverse complement.
CAAGGAGGCGCTGCGCGAGGCGCTGGAGAACCTCTCCTACCGCGAGCGCCGCGTGCTGGAGCTTCGCTACGGCCTCGGCGGCGAGCACCCGCGGACGCTGGACGAGGTCGGCCGCACCTTCAACGTCACCCGCGAGCGCATCCGCCAGATCGAGAACCAGTCGCTGAAGAAGCTGCAGTCGCTCGCCGAGGCGCAGAAGCTACGCGACGTCGCGTAGCAGCCGCGCACCGAGGCGCGCCGCAACCTCCAACGGCCTTCGCGTGACCTGCACGTAGGTCAGGCGCACGCGGTCGACTCCGGCACCGAGATGAGCGAGATCGCGGGCGTGGTCACGCTCCTTCAGCAGCTTGAGGAACCGCCGCTCGAGGTGTGACCTCGTGCGGCGGCCGTCGACGATCTCACCGAGGAGCAGGGATCCCCGTGCCCCGCGCTTCGCTTCGAGGAAGGCTCACCGTCACCGCCTTCGGCCTCGGGCCGTCGCGGCGGGCCGCAACGTGAACAGCGGCTGGGGAGGGGAGCAGGACGTCCATCGCCGCGGCGGACTGGGCGGCCGCCATGGACTCAGGACCGCACGCGAGCAGCGCCGCCTCGATCCTCGCCAGGTCGTCCGGCTCGCCGACGCTGAAGATCCCGGGGTGGACGCGGGTCAGCCCGCCGCTGTCGACCCTTCGCCGCACGGCGGTCTCGGAAAAACCGGCATCGAGGAGGTCGGCCAGCACGATCTCCCACCCCTCGTCGCCTGGAGCGAGGCGCGGGGATTGAGATCGCCGGTGGATTGCCATGTCCGCATCCAACCCGCCACGGACCGACGGATCTACGCCCTTGAGTGAAAGAAGGGGACCGCAACCGCACCGAATCCCAATTCAAGAGCCGCAAGGGCGGAGCCGATGACCGAAGGAGCATGTTCGACATCGACGACGCGCTCCGCTATCTCATCGTCCACGAGGGCTCTGACCTGCACCTGAAGGTGCCGTCGCAGCCGATCGTTCGCATCCACGGGAACATGGAGCCGATCGACGGATCGGAGCGGCTGAAGCCGGAGGACACGGAACGGGTGCTCCGGGAGATCCTGCACGACGAGAACAAGCTGGGCGAGTTCGCGTCGGAGAACGAGGTCGACTTCAGCTACCAGATCGAGGGCCTGGCCCGGTTCCGCGTCAACGCGTTCCGCCAGCGCGGCTACGTGTCCCTCGTGATGCGTGCCATCCCCGTGAACATCAAGTCGGTGGACGACCTGCTGCTGCCGCCGGTGATCACGAAGCTGGCCGAGGAGGAGCGCGGGATCATCCTGCTCACCGGCACCACCGGCTCCGGCAAGTCGACCACGCTCGCGGCGATGATCGACCACATGAACCGGACGATGAAGAAGCACATCATCACGCTGGAGGACCCGATCGAGTTCCTCCACCCGGACCGCATGTCGATCATCAACCAGCGCGAGGTCGGGCAGGACACCGCCAGCTTCAAGCGCTCGCTCCGACGCGTCCTGCGCCAGGATCCCGACACCATCCTCGTCGGCGAGATGCGCGACGAGGAGACGGTCCAGACCGCCCTGAGCGCGGCGGAGACCGGCCACCTCGTCCTCTCCACCCTGCACACGGTCGACGCCGTCGAGGCGATCAACCGCATCATCGACTTCTTTCCGCCCCACCAGGCCGGCCAGGCCCGCGCGATGATCGCCGGCACCCTGAAGGGCATCATCTCCCAGCGCCTCGTGCGCACCGCCGACGGCCACGGCCGCGTCGCCACCTGCGAGATCCTGGTGATGACCGGCCGCGTCCACGACGCGATCCTCGATCCCTCCCTGACCGGCGGCATGCACGAGGTCATCAAGGAGGGCGAGTTCTACGGGATGCAGTCCTTCGACCAGCACCTGCTCAGGCACCTGCAGGCCGGCCGCATCACGTACGAGGAGGCGATGAAGGTCGCCTCCACGCCGCACGACTTCAAGCTGCTCGTCCAGGCCGACCAGCACCTGCGTCACCTGACCTCGAACCGGGCCGTCCAGCCCGAAGCCGACCCGGTGCCCGCGATGGTCGCCGACGTGGCGCCGGCTCCGACCGCGGCGCCCGTGCCGATGGCGCCGCCCCCGCCGACGCCCGTCGCGCCGGCGACCGGCGGCTCGGCACCCCCGCCCGGCTTCTGAGAGCATCCCGGGGGTCATGCAGACCACCCTCGTAACCTTCAACGAGGTGGAGACCGGCCAGGCCTTCACCCTCCAGAACCACAAGCTGCTGAAGATCGAGCTGGCCGCCGTCACCGTGCAGGCCAAGCTCGGGTCGATGGTCGCCTATCAGGGCGACGTCACCTTCGAGCACGCCGGCTCGGGCGGCATGGGGCGCCTCGTCAAGAAGGCGCTCACCGGCGAGGGCACGCAGCTGATGAAGATCACCGGCAGCGGCGAGGTGTTCGTCGCCGACTCCGCCATGGACATCCACCTCGTCTACCTCGAGGGCGAGACGATCACCGTCAACGGGCGCAACCTGCTCGCCTTCGACGCCGGCATCGACTGGGACATCAAGCGCATCGAGGGCGGCGGCGGCGCGATGATGGCCGGCGGCCTCTTCAACACCGTCCTGACCGGCACCGGCTGGGTGGCGATCCTCTCCGATGGCCCGCCGGTCCTGCTCGACGTCGCGTCCGCCCCGACGTTCGCCGACGCCCAGTCGGCCATCACCTGGTCGGCCGGCGTGACCGTCGCGCTGAAGACCGACTTCAAGATGAAGAACCTGGTCGGCCGCGGCTCGGGGGAGTCGCTGCAGCTCGCCTTCCAGGGCCAGGGCTGGGTGCTCGTCCAGCCCTCGGAGGGCCGGGTCGTGCCGACGACGGGCGGCGGCGGGAGCAACAGCCCGCTCGGGAACCTGCTCGGCGGATAGCTCGAAGGGAGGACGGCGGATCGTCCCATCGGAGGACGCGCGACGACGCGACCGGGGGGAGGATCGTCGGCCATATGACCTCCCTGTCTGCCTCCAAGCGCTGGACCCTCACCGTGGTCTGCCTGGCCACCGCGATGCTCATGCTCGACATCGCGGTGGTCAACACCGCCCTCTCCGCCATCGCCGCCGACCTGCACACCGGGCTCTCCGGGCTGCAGTGGGTCGTCGACGCCTACACGCTGGCGCTGGCCAGCACCGTGCTGAGCGCCGGCTTCCTGGCCGACCGCTTCGGCCGCCGCCGGCTCTTCCTGCTGGGCCTCACGCTGTTCACGGCCTCGTCCGTGGCCTGCGCCGCGTCCGGCAGCATCGAGATGCTCGTCGCCGCCCGCGCCGTCCAGGGGCTCGGCGCCGCGATCCTGTTCGCGGTCGCCCTCGCCCTGCTCGGCACCGCCTACCCCGAAGCGAAGGAGCGCGCGGGCGCGATCGCCATCTGGGGCGCGACCATCGGCGGCTCGTTCGCCGTCGGCCCGCTCGTCGGCGGCGCGCTGACGACCGGCCTCGGCTGGCAGTCCATCTTCCTCATCAACGTGCCGGTCGGCGCCGTCGCCCTCGCCATCACGCTCAACCGCGTCAAGGAGTCCAGGGACCCGTTCCCGCGCTCGCTGGACCCCGTCGGGCAGCTGACGATCGCCGGCGCGATGTTCCTGCTCGTCTTCGGCCTGCTCCGCCACGAGGGCCTCGCCGACGCGGGCGCCGTCGTCATGTTCGCCGCCTTCGCGCTGCGCGAGCACAGCGCCCGCGAGCCGATGGTCCCGCTGCACCTGTTCCGCAACCCGACGTTCGCGGGGACGCAGATCGGCGTCTTCGCCATCTCCGCCTCGTTCTTCGCCATCTTCCTGTACACGACGCTGTACCTGCAGAACGTGCTCGGGCTGTCGGCGATCCAGGCCGGCCTGGTCTACGTCCCCGGCACGGTGCTGAACTTCGTGGTGGCCGGCGCCAGTGCCGCGTTCATCCCGAAGCTCCCGCGTCGCGTGCCGGTCACGCTCGGGCTCGGGATGATCGCCGTCGGCATGGTCCTGCTCACCCCGCTCGACGAGCACTCGAGCTGGACGGCCATCCTGCCGGGTGAGCTGATCGCGCTGGCCGGGACCGGCATGGTCAACACGAGCCTGTCCGGCCTCGCGCTGTCCATCCTCCCCGAGCGCGACAACGGCCTCGCCTCCGGCATCCACGACATGTTCCGCCAGGGCGGCATCGCCGTCGGCGTCGCCGGCCTCGGCGCGCTGATCCCGGCCGCCGCCGGCCTTGGCGGGGACGCCCATGCGTTCGTCGGCGGCCTGCAGGACGCGCTGCTCGTCGGCGCCGGCGTCGCCGCCGCCGGCGCGATCGCGGCCTTCGCGCTGATCAGGCCCGCCGTGGTGACCGATGCCGTCGAGATCGAGGACGTGGAGGACCGCGAGCTGGTCGCCGTCTAGATGAACTCGAGGGGCTCGTCGCCGCCGTCGGCGACGGGCTCCTCGCAGTTCGGGCACCACCAGGTCGCCTCGAGCGCGGTGCCGCACGTGTGCTTGAGCGGCTCGCCGTCGCCCGACCGGGCGCCCCAGTCGGCGAGCAGCCGCAGCGCCCCGGCCAGCTCCGCTCCGCTGGCCGACAGCTCGTAGACGGAGCGCAGCGGGCGCTCCGAGTAGGGACGCTGGACGACCAGCGCGTGCTCGCCGAGCGCCTTCAGCCGGGCGGAGAGGATGTTGGGCGCCGGCCCGCCCATCGCGTCCTGGAGCTCGTTGAAGCGCAGCGGCCCGTCGAGCAGCGCGGCGATCGCCAGCAGCGTCCAGCGGTCCCCGATGCGGGCCAGGGCGTCGGCGAGGGGCGAGGCGGTCACCGCCCGGTTAGGCTAGTGACTTGCATGGTGCAAGTGACTGAGATCGCCGAGCGGATCGGCCCGAGCGTGGTCGGCCTCGGGCGCGGCTGGGGGCAGGGGAGCGGCGTCGTCTTCGCCCCGAACCGGGTGCTCACCAACGCCCACGTCCTGCGCGGCCCGGACGTCGCCGTCGCGGTCGGCGGACAGCTCGTCCACGGCCGCGTGCTGGCCGCCGACCCCCAGGCCGACCTCGCCGTCGTCGCCGCCGACACGGGGGACGCTCCGGCCATCGCGTGGGCAGCCGCGCCGGCGCAGATCGGCGCCCTCGTCTACGCCCTCGCCGACCCCGGCGGCCGCGGCCTGCGGGTCACCCACGGCTACGTGGCGGGCGGCAAGGTCGAGCACACCGCGCCGCTGCCGCGCGGATCCTCCGGCGGTCCGCTCGTCGACGTCGACGGCCGGCTGCTCGGCCTCAACACCGTCCGGCTGGAGGGCGGCTTCATCCTCGCGGTCCCCGTCAGCCAGGCGCGCGCGACGGCGCTCGCACGCGGGGAGCTGCCGCAGCGGGCCGAGCTCGGCGTCGCGCTCAGCCGCAGCCTGACCGTCCGCGCGGTGAAGGACGCCAGCCCGGCCGCCGTCGCCGGCGTCGTCCCCGGCGACCGCCTGCTCGGGGTCGACGACCGCCCGCTGCGCTCCCTCGACGACCTCTTCGACGCGCTCGAGCGCCAGCCCGCGCAGCTCGTCCTCCATGTCGTCCGCGGCCGTGAGCAGCGCGATATCGAGATCGCACTTCAGTAAGTGAAGTACACTGCACTTCGATGCCGAACGCCGACTGCCCCGTCTGCCGGACCGCGGACGTCGTCTGCGGAAAGTGGACGATGCTGATCATCCGCGACCTCGCGGAGGGTCGCAGCCGCTTCTGCGAGCTCGAGCGCAGCCTCCAGGGCATCAGCCCGCGCACCCTCAGCCTGCGCCTGCGCGCGCTGGAGGAGGAGGCCATCGTCGCGCGCCAGACCTACCCGGAGGTCCCGCCGCGCGTCGAGTACGCGCTGACGGCCAAGGGAGAGGCGCTGGTCCCGATCGTCGAGGCCATGCGCAGCTACGGGACCGACTGGCTGGGCGCCACAGGATCCTGTGCAGAGTCGCCCGAGCTAGCCATCGCTTAGCAGGAGCATCGGACGCAGCGGCGAACTCCCGCCGCACGATGCACAACCGCGCGCTGCACGACGCCCTCACCGCGTTCGTCGAGGAAGCCGCCTGGCAGCTCGCCGCCGAGGTGAGCGGCGGCGCCGAGATCCCCTTCGAGCTGATGGAGAGGACCCCGCCCACCCGCTCGACGGCGCCGCTGTACTGCTACCGGCCGCTGACCGGGACCTTCCTCGCCGACCGCGCCTCCGAACTGCGCAAGCTGCCCAGCCACGGCGCGGCCCGCAGCCAGCTGGCCACTCTCGGCGGGGTGGACGACTACCTGCGCCGCCGCGGCGTCCGCGCGGTCCCGTCCGATCCCCACGACTGCGCCGACCACGCCCTGCAGGCGTTCATCACCGCCGTCTGGACCGACGCCACCGACTTCGTCTTCGAGCCCGCCCGCTTCAACGCCGCCTTCGCCGAGCTCGAGGACGCCGCCTACGCCGAGGTCCACCTGACCCAGGTGCTCGCGCCCGTCGACGGCCTGGTCATCGACTCCGATCGCGTCGAGCTGGGCGGCGGCCTGTCGCTGATCCGCGCGCACGCGCTGCCCGACGCGCCCGAGGAGCTGCGCCTGGACAGCTGGGCGACCGTGGCCGCGATCCGGGTCGAGGGGCACGACGACGTCCTCGCCCAGGCCGGCGCCCGCCTGCGCCGCCTGCAGTCGGCGCTGCGGTTGTGGGACGACGCCGAGCCCGCCGTCGGTCCGAGCGCCTGGGCCCGCACCGGAGCCGGCCCGTGGGTGCACATCCCCATCGCCAGCGGCGTCCGCCGCTCCCTCGACGACTGCCTGCTCGAGCCGGAGGAGGAGGACCCGCTGCGCGCGTTCATCGCGCTCGTCGACCGGCGCACCCCCCGCGGCGGCGAGCTGGCGTGGGCGCTGCGGCGCTTCGAGCTGGGCTGCGAGCGTCCCAGCACGACGGAGGCGCTGACCGACTGGCTGCTGGCCGGCCGCGCGCTGCTGGTGGACACCGACCGGCAGGGCTACGCCGGCCTGGCCGAGCGGCTGGCCGCCATCTGCGCCCCCGTCCACGAGCGCCGCGCGATGACCGAGCTGCTCCAGCGCGCCGTCGGCCTCGAGCGCTCCGCCGTCGCCGGCCTGCTGCGTGCCGACCCCGACGTGGACACCATGATCGGCACCTTCGCCGGCTGCCTGCGTGCGGTGCTGCGCGACGTCCTGTGCGGTCACCTCGATCCCGACCTGCGCGCCGTCGCCGACGACCTGCTGGCCACCACCGCCACCGAACCGCCGCTCGCGACCGCATGACCGTCGCCTACCGGTACCGCCTGGCCGTCACGCTGAGCGTCCTTGCGCTGACCGGACTCGCATTAACATATTGAGCACCTCTGCCGATGTCAGAATCGTGATCGTGCGCCGCCTGTTCATCACGCTGCTGACCATCGCCGGACTCACCGCCGTGCCCGGCCACGCGAAGGCGGCAGGCGCGAGCGGCTTCCGCTGCGCCGCCATCCCGGTGACGGGGACGGTGCTGGGGCAGTCGCTGCCCGTGCCGAGCACAGGGTCGGTGGACCAGGAGTGCGTGGCCGGCAGCGTCGCCCCGACGCTCGACCTCCCCTCGCCCCTGAGCACGCTGCTGAGCCTCTCGGCCGTCAACGGCGTCACGACGACCAGCGACGACGGCGTCTACGCCGGCGCGGGCCTGTCCAACCTGACGATCGGCGCCGTGCCGCTCCCGGTCCCGGCCATCCCGATCCCTGCCGAGCTCACCCACGTCGACATCAAGGACCCGATCCTGGGCCAGACCTTGGCCACCGTCGACCTCACGCCGGCCATCCAGGCGCTCGAGCCGACGTCGCTGGCGTCCAAGGGCCTCCTGAACGCCGGCGTCCTCTACTCGCAGGCCGTCGGCTCGTGCTCCGACGGGTCGCCGGTGCTGTCGGGCGCCTCGCGCGTCGTCGGCGCCTCGATACTCGGCCTCGACGTCGACCCGTCCAAGGTCGTCGACCAAGCCGTCAACGCCGTCGACTCCTCGCAGCTCTCGCTGGCCAACCTCGACCTGACGAAGGTGACGGTGCTCAACGGGGTGCTGACCGCGCAGGCGCTCGCGCTGCTCCAGCCGATCGTCGCGGCGCTGCCGCCGATCGAGATCCCGGCCCAGGTCGCCCAGGTCAAGCTCACCCCGTCGTCGCAGCAGCTCGCCGACGGGGCGCTCGTCCAGCGCGCGCTGCGCGCCCAGATCACCCTGGCCGGCCAGTCGATCGCCGACCTCGCCATCGGGACCGTGATCGTCGGCGGCGGCAAGTGCGCGACGGCCACGCCGATCGCCCCCGACGTGCCCACCACCGCCGCGGCCCCGGAGGTCGCGCTGGCCTGCACCACCCGCAAGCTCGCCCTCATCGACGTCCTCCGCAAGGGTGACCACGTCCGCCTCTACGGCGCCGCCGACAAGAGCCTGGCCGGCAAGACGGTCTCCATCATCTTCCAGGCCACCGGCCGCACCGTGGCCAAGGTCCGGGTGAAGTCCGACGGCAGCTTCACGACCACGGCGCCGCTTCCGGGCCGGTCGATCCGCAACACCAACCGCGCGCGCTACGTCGCCAAGGCGGCCGGCGAGCGGTCGCTGAACCTCAAGCTCGCCCGCCGCATGATCGTCACGTCGATCAAGTCCAGCGGGGACGACGTCACCATCAGGGGCCGGGTCGTCCGGCCGCTGGCCAAGCCGATCGAGCCGATCACCCTCAAGCGCCGGGTCACCTGCAAGAAGCTGCAGACGGTGGACATCTTCCTGCCCCACCGCGACGGCTCCTTCTCCGTCACCGTCAAGAAGCCGGCGAACCTGGCCGCGACGGTCTACCGCCTGCAGACGCGGGTGCGCCGGACGGAGGCGAGCACGAAGACCTCGCCGACGTTCACGCTCCCGCGCGCGGTCGACCTGTGATTCGTCTAACTACGAATCCCGAATCACCTACTTGGTAAAGAGGTACTCGCCCACGTGGGCGAGGCCCTCGGCGTCGTGGACGTCGCCCGGCAGCTGCGGGACGACGACCACGGCGGGGTCCTCGAGCGCGGCGCGCAGGCGGACCAGACCGTCGGCGTCGCGCGCCGCCAGCTCGGCCGCCTCCGCCGCGGAGGCCTGGACCTTGGCCAGCAGCGCCGGCTCGAGGTCGAGCGGCTCGGGATCGTCGGCGACCGGCTCGCGCAGCTTGTTGACCACCAGCGCGGCGAACGGCAGCCCGGCGGCCCGGATGCGCTCCCAGAAGAAGATCGTCTCGGCCACCGGCTCGCGCTCGAGCGAGGTGACGAGCAGGAAGGCGGTGCCGGGCGAGTGGAGCAGGCTCTTGACGTGCTCGCCACGCTCGGCCAGCTCGGGGACCATCGTCCCGAGCGCGCGGAAGAAGGTCGACAGGTCGTCGAGCAGCGCCACCCCGGTCGCCTTGCGCAGGGCGCTGAAGACGACGCTGGTGCCGACGCCGAGCAGCCGGCCCGGGCGTAGGAACATCCGGATCGCGCGCCCGGACAGGAAGCCGGTGAGCCGGTCGGGCGCATCGAGGAAGTCGAGCGCGTTGCGCGACGGCGGCGTGTCCAGCACGAGCACGTCGAACTCCCCGGAGAGGTCGAGCTCGTAGACCTTGGCGATCGCGGTGAACTCCTGGGTACCGGCGACGGCGCCCGAGAGCTGGCGGTAGATCGGGTTGGCCAGCACCTCGTCGCGGGCGGCATCGGTGGGCGCGACGCGGTCGATGAGGGCGTCGAACGTGCGCTGGGAGTCGAGCATCAGCGCCCACAGCTCCCCCTCCGCGCCGGCCACCCGGCGCGGGGTGTCGTCGAGGCGATCGAGGCCGAGCGCGTCGGCGAGGCGCTTGGCCGGGTCGATGGTGATGACGGCCACGCGGGCGCCGCCGGCGGCGAGTCCGGCGGCGATCGCTGCGGACGTCGTCGTCTTGCCGACGCCCCCCGGACCGGCGCAGATCACGATCCGCTTCTCCCTCAGGAGGTCATCGAGCACACGCGGGAAGGTATCCGGCCGGGCTGCGCGAATGACGCCGCATGAGCACCGCGAAGGTCATCGCTTTTGCGAACCAGAAGGGCGGCGTCGCCAAGACGACGACGACATTGAACCTTGCCGCCGCCTTCGCGGAGGAGGGCCACCGGGTCCTCTGCTGCGACATGGATCCGCAGGGCAACCTCACCATGTCCCAGGGGATCGACCCCGACACGCTCGAGCTGTCCATGTACGACGTGCTCGTCCACGACACCCCGATCCGCGAGGTCATCCGCCGCCGCGAGATCGACGTCGCCTGCGCCTCCATCGACCTCGCCGGAGCCGAGATCGCGATGTCCACCAAGATCGGTCGGGAGCGCTCCCTGGAGAAGGCGCTGCGGCCGATCAAGGAGGACTACGACTTCATCTGCATCGATACGCCGCCGAGTCTGGGACTATTGACGATCAACGCACTGACCGCGGCCGACAAGGTGATCGTCCCCGTGCAGTGCGAGTATCTGTCGATGCGTGGGCTGATCCAGCTGACGAACACCCTCTCGATGATCCGCGAGAACCTCAATCCCAATGTCGACATCGAGGGCATCCTGCCCACGCTCGTCGACTCCCGGACGATTCACGCCAAGGAAGCCATCGAGATCCTCGAAGAGAACTTCGGGGACCGGGTGTTCGCGTCGCGCATCCGCAAGACCGTCCGCTTCGCGGAGGCGCCGGTCCGGGGGATGTCGGTGCTCAAGTACGACCCGAAGGGCGTCGCCGCCGACGCCTATCGCCAGTTGGCGAAGGAGGTTCTGGCAAATGGCCACTAACAAGCGGGCATCCATGCGCGAAGGCCCGCTGGCGCAGCTGTTCCGAAAGACGGACGAGAGCGACGCCTCCGCCGAGCCGGCGGAGTCCGCGCCCATGGGCGCGCACCCCGAGGGTGAGCGGGACGACGTCAAGCGCAAGTCGCCAACCCCCGAGGACCGCCTGCGCAGGGCCTTCTCATCGGACATCCCGGAGAACGTCATGGCCCCGCCTGTGAATCGCGACCCGTACGGTCGCATGGAGCCGGTCGTCCCGACGACCCAGCACACGGGCCAGCCCGTCCTGCGCGTGGTCGGCGTCGGCGGCGGCGGCGTCAACGCCGTCAACCGCATGATCGAGGCCGGCGTCAGCGGCGTCGAGTTCATCGCGCTCAACACGGACGCGCAGTCGCTGCAGCAGTGCTCGGCGGACACCACGCTGCACATCGGCGCCGACATCACCCGTGGCCTGGGCGCCGGGGCCAACCCGGACCTCGGGCGCCAGGCGGCGATGGACGACTACGACAAGATCAAGTCGCTCCTGCGCGGGGCGGACATGGTCTTCATCACGGCCGGCGAGGGTGGCGGCACGGGGACGGGCGCGGCGCCCGTCGTCGCGCGCATCGCCCGCGAGCTGGACGCGCTGGTCGTCGGCATCGTCACCAAGCCGTTCGGCTTCGAGGGCGCGCGCCGGATGCAGCAGGCCGAGCACGGCGTCGGCTCGCTGGCCGAAGAGGTCGACACGCTGATCGTCGTCCCCAACAACAAGCTGCTGTCCGTCCTGGACAAGCAGACGTCGATGGTGGAGGCGTTCCGCGTCGCCGACGACGTGCTGCGCCAGGGCGTCCAGGGCATCTCGGACCTGATCACGCTGCCGGGCCTGATCAACCTCGACTTCGCCGACGTGCGGACGATCATGTCCGACGCGGGCAACGCGCTGCTGGGGATCGGCATGGGGACGGGCGACAAGCGGTCGCTGGAGGCCGCCTCGCAGGCGGTGTCCTCGCCGCTGCTGGAGACCTCGGTCGACGGCGCGCGCTCGATCCTGCTGTCCATCACCGGCGGGTCGGACCTCTCGCTGTGGGAGGTCAACGAGGCGGCCAAGACCGTCCAGGAGGCCGCGCACCCCGACGCGAACATCATCTTCGGTGCGATGGTGGACGAGACGCTGGACGAGGACGAGGTCTGGATCACCGTCGTGGCGACGGGCTTCGGCGACGACAAGCCGATCCGCCGTGAGCCGATGCGCGAGCCGGCCGGCGAGCCGCGCATCACCCGCACGCGCGAGCGTGAGCCCGTGCGCGCGGGCCGGAGCGGCAGCGGCATGGACGTCGACGTCCCCGAGTTCATCCCGAGGTTCTAGACGCCCGCTGATCACCGCCTGGCGCCACCCGGCACGACCCCTCACGTGCGTTAGCACGCTTCGGTCGCGCGGGGCGGCGCCAGCCGGCGTCAGCGAACGTCTAAGTCGGTGCGCGCGATGAGGGGCGTCGTGGCTGCGGGCCATCCGCAGACGGCGGAGGCCGGCGCCGACGCGCTGCGGGCAGGTGGGGGCGCGGTCGACGCCGCCCTCGCCGCCCTCTGCGCCGGCTTCGTCTGCGAGCCGCTGCTGACCGGCCTCGGCGCCGGCGGCTACATGCTCGTCTGCCCGCCCGACGGGGAGGCGGTGCTGCTGGACTTCTTCGTCGAGGCCGCCGGGCGCGGGCGCGAGCACATGGGCCACGCGCCCCTGATCGCGGTCGACGTCAGCTTCGGCGACGCCAACCAGCTCTTCCACGTGGGCGCCGCGTCCGTCGGCGCCTACGGGATGCCGGCGGGGATCTGCGAGGCGCACCGCCGCTTCGGGACGCTGCCGCTGCGCGACATCGTCGCCCCCGCCGTCCGGCTGGCCCGCGAGGGCGTCGTCGTCAACGAGCCGCAGGCCTACCTGTTCGAGATCCTGGCCGGCATCATCGCGAGCGAGTCGGCCCGGGATGAGTTCGGAGCACCTCGTCTCGGCGACACGCTGCGCCTCCCTCGTCTCGCCACGCTCCTGGAACGGCTGGCAGGTGAAGGCGCCGACCCCTTCTACCGCGGCGACATCGCCGACGCCGTCGTCCGCGCGATCGCCCGCGGCGGAGGGGTTCTGACACCCCGTGACCTGCGGGCCTACGAGGTCGTCGCGCGCGAGCCGGTGTACGCGCGCTTCCGCGGCCGCGACGTCATCACCAACCCGCCGCCCTCGGCGGGCGGGACGCTGATCGCGGCGGCGCTCGAGCAGCTGGAGGCGGGCGCCACGATGGTGGCCGCGCTCGAGCACGCCCAGCGCCTGCGCACCCCGGCGTTCCTCGAGCAGCTCGGCTCGACCACCCACGTCTCCGTGATCGACGAGGCGGGCTGGGCCTGCTCGGTGACGGCGAGCAACGGCGAGGGCTCGGGCGTCGTCGTCGACGGCCTGCACCTCAACAACATGATGGGCGAGGAGGACCTGTCGCCGCTGGGCTTCTTCACGCACCCGCCGGGGCGGCGGCTGCCGTCCATGATGTCACCGACGGTGGTGCGCCGGGACGGCGTCGTCGAGGCGTGCCTGGGCTCGGCTGGGTCCAACCGCATCCGCTCCGCGGTCGTCCAGGTCATCGCCCGCGTGGTCGCCCAGGGCCTGCACGCCCAGGAGGCGATCGACGCGCCGCGCCTGCACTGGGAGAACGGCGTCGTCTACTGCGAGCCCGGCGTCGGCCAGGCGCCGCTGGAGGGCCGGACCGTGGTCCGCTTCCAGGCGCCCAACCTGTTCTTCGGCGGCGCCCAGTGCGTCGTCCGCGACGCCGACGGGACGCTCACCGGGGCGGGGGACCCGCGCCGGGGCGGGGCGGCCGTCAGCGTGAGGTGAGCGCGCCTCGCAGGTGAGCGAGGGCGCTCGCACGCATAACCTCCACGGCGGCCTCGCGCTCCAGATGCGCAACGTCGATCAGCCACGCGAACGCCTCGATGCCGAGGGCCGAGGCGATCCCGAGCACGAGCCGGCGCAGCTCGTCGGGCGGTAGGGACGGCGCGAGCGGCGCCAGCGCGTCCTCGACCCAAGCGATCCGCAGGCCCCGGTGGATGGGTAGGTCGCCAGCGCGTCCGTCCAGCGAGAGCCGCAGTGCCGCGCGCATCTCCGGTTCGTAACGGAGGATCCGGCGCGTATGGGCGTCGGCGACGATCCGGAGCCGTTCGACCGGGTCGCCGGGCGGATCGTCGCCGAGCAGGGACGCCTGCTCGACGTGGGGAAAGGTGGCGGCGATCAGGTCGGCGACCGTCGGGAAGTACCGGTAGGCGGTGGCGCGGCCGACCCCCGCCGCCGCACCCGCACCTTCGACCGTCGGCGGCTCACCCCGGCGGAGCATCGCTCGCGTGGACTCGATCAGTGCCTCCCGGGTCCGAACCTTTTGCCGAGTGCGCCCCGTCGAGTGATATGGGACAGGCATCTCTTCATGATACTGTGGTCCCATGAGCAGCCGCACGCCAGTCATCCGCACCACCCGCGAGGGCGAGCGCCGCCACTTCTTCGGTGGTGGGATCCTCACCATGAAACTCACCGCCGAGGAGACCGGCGGCGCCCTCATGCTGTTCGAAGACGAGCTGGTGGGCGGGAAGACGACGCCCCTGCACATCCACGCCGACGAAGACGAGCTGCTGTTCGTGCTCGAGGGAGAGATCGTGGTCCACGTCGACGGCACCGACCACCGCGTCGGCCCCAGCGGGTTGGCCTTCGCGCCGCGCGGGCTTCCGCACGCCTTCCTGGTCACCTCGGCCACGGCGCGCGTGTTGACGCTGCAGACGCCGGCCAGTGCCGAGGCGTTCTACCGCGAGGCGAGCGAGCCGGCCGAGGCCGGCAGCGACGGCAGCATGGTCGACTTCGAGCGGGTGCACGCCGCGGCGGCGCGCGTCGGAGGCATGCAGGTGGTCGGGCCGCCGCCCTTCGTCAAGGGCGGCTGAGCAGGATCGTCCGGCCGTCATCCTCGGTCCGCATCTGCAGACCGTGATCGGCCGCGAGCGCGGCCAAGTCGATCTGCGCCTCCGGGTCCGTCGTGCGGACGATCAGCGTGTCCCCGGGTCCGAGCTCAGGCACCAGCGCCTTCGCCCGCACGTAGGGGATCGGGCACCGCATGCCGCGGACATCGAGGACGAACGCACCGATACTTGCCATAGTGGCAAGTCTGGGTGGGTTGGCCGTCATCATCGTCTCCGGGGACGCCGACCGCTTGTACGTGGCGTTCTCGCTGCTCGTCTCGACCGCCGTCGAGGGCGGGCCCGCGTCCGGGCTCATCACCCTCAATGCCCTTCCCGCCATCACGGCCGGAGCCGTGGACGAAGACCTCTGGCAGACCGTGCAGCAGACGGACGTCAAGCTCTACGCCTGCGGGGCCGGGCCCTTCGAGGTCTCCTCCATCCCGCGCTTCCTCAAGGCGACCGAGACCGCGCGCCTGGTGGTCGTGTGAAGCGAAGCCTCGTCCTGATCGCGCTGCTGCTCCTGGCCGGCTGCGGCGAGAAGTCCGCCGACCTGTTCGAGGTCCAGCGCTCCGGGCCGGGCGCCGTCGACATCGTCGTCAACGACGGCGGCACCGCGACCTGCGACCGCAAGAGCCCGAAGGCGCTCCCCGGCAAGCGCCTGCTCGACGCGCGCGAGCTCGCCCGCCAGCTCGAGAAGCAGGCGAGGCTGTCCATCGACCTCCCGAAGGGCCCGCGCGCCACCCGTCACTACGCGGTGCGCACGTCGGCGGGCCGGACCGCCTTCTGGGACACGTCCCCCGGCGCGCCCAAGGTCTTCAGCCACCTGCAGGTCTTCACCAGCGAGATCGCCGACGACGTCTGCTAGACGAGGTCCTCGGGCCTGGGGATCGGCGGGTCCCCGGGACCGATGCGGACCTTGCCGTTGGAGCGCGCGACGGCCTGCGCGCGCTCGACGAAGTCCAGGCGCCGGACGGCGGCGCGGAGCAGGCGCTCGAGCTGGCGCAGCCGGGCCGCCTCCGAGCGCGACTCGAGCAGCTGCTGCTTGGCCTCGATCGCGAACTCGACCGTCCCCGCCATCTCGTAGGCGGACATGGCGGCGATCTGGGCCTCGTCGGGCGTGCGGTCGGTGGCCGAGCGCACGAGGTCGGCGTAGGCGGCGTGGACGCCGCCGGCCAGGGTGTCGTCCTCCGCCTCGGGGTTGTCGTCGAGGAACTCGACCGCGCCCGCCGGGTAGGGAAGGTCGTCCTGCTCGGCGGCGATCCGGAACGGGCGCGTCCCGCGCGCGACGAGGTTGACGCGGCCGTCGTCGAAGCGCTCGAGCACCTCGGCGATCTCGCAGGCGCACCCGATCTCCCGCACGCCCTCGTCGTCGGCGCAGACGATCCCGAACTCCGACGGCGGGTCGGCCAGGCAGTGCTCGACGAGCGCCTTGTAGCGGTCCTCGAAGATGTGCAGCGGGACCAGCTCGCTCGGCAGCGCGACAAGGTGCAGCGGGAACAACGGGAAGTCCCGCGTCAAGGGCATCGACACAGCGTACGTCCGCGTCGTCCCGACGGATGACCGCCAATCGTCAGCGCGAACGACGCGCGCCCACGACACGGACACGGTTCTCGCCGGCCAGTCGATCAATCGGCCTCGAAGTCACCGACGACAAGGGCGCCACGACCCCCACCGCCGACTTCGTGCACTCCGACGAGCCGCAGGTCCACACGCCGGTCACGCTCGACGGCTCGCGCTCGTTCGACCCCGAGGGCGCGATCGTCACGTACGAGTGGGACTTCGGGTTCGACGGCAGCTACGAGGCACAGGGCGCGACGGTCACCGAGACGTGGGACGAGTCGGGCGACCAGAAGGTCTCCCTGCGGGTCACGGACGAGGACGGCGGCCAGAAAGTCATCAACGGCACCGTGTTCGTGAGCGGCGACGGCACCGGTCACGCCTGCAGCCCGCCAGGAAGGTCGTCTGAGTCGGCGCGGCGGGTCGCCTGGACTTCGGGTCAGGCGGGCTTCGTCGCCGTGACGATCAGGTTGTAGAAGAGGGCCGGCGGGAGGCGGCCCTCGAGCAAGGCGCGGTCGACGGCCTGCAGCGCGAGGTAGCCGCGGTAGGCGTACTGGCGCCACAGCATCGGCACCGACTCGGGCGCGGCACTCGCCTCCAGCGTGCGGTTGGTCCACCCGAACCAGTTGGCCAGCAGCTCCTCGCCGGTGACGCGCACGCCGCCGAACCCAGCTCGCTCGGCGAACGCCCGCAGGCTGCCGGGGTCGAAGGCGTGGACGTCGACGAAGGCCTCGAGGTCGTGGCCGTTGGGCTCGCCGTGGCCGTGGACGTGGCGGCGCTCGACCGCCGGCGTGGCGCGCATCAGCCGCCGCCAGACGGGCGCCGCGCGGACGGCGCCGCGCTTGGGGTAGGCGGCGATCCGGTCGCCGAGCCGCGACGGCTCGCCCGCGAAGAAGACCACGCCGCCCGGCCGCAGGACGCGGCGGAACTCGCGGAAGGCCTGGTCGAGGTCGGGCAGGTGGTGCAGCACGGCGTGACCGAGGACGAGGTCGAAGCTCTCGTCGTCGAAGGGGAGGTGCTCGGCGTCGGTGGCGACGGTGTCCACCCGGCCGGCCAGCCCGAGACCGGCGGCGTTGCGCTCCAGCGTGGTCAGCATGCCCGGCGAGATGTCCAGGCACGTCGCGCGGTCGATGACGCCGGCGCGCATCAGGTTCAGCGTGAAGTAGCCGGTGCCGGCGCCGATCTCCAGCGCGCTGGCGAACGGCCCGTCCGCACGCGCTCCGAGGCCCTTGCGGAGCTTGCCCATGACCTGCTGGCGCCCGATCTCGTGGAAGTCGATCCCCCACTTGTGGTCGTACTCGTCGGCGGCCGCGTCGTGGTAGCGGACGTTGACGTCGCGGATCGCCTCGGGGGTCGGAGGGGCGGCCATGGCGCCAGACGGTACCGTGGCGCGCCGCATGAGCGAGTACGTCCAGCAGGACCAGCCGCCGGGCGTCCCCCCGCTCGCCCTGACCGGTGAGCGCACCCTCCCCGACGTCCCCGCCGAGAACTACTGGTACCGCCGTCACGAGGCCGTCTACGAGTGGATCGCCGAGCGCGTCCTGGGTCGCAAGGTGGTCGATCTCGCCTGCGGGGAGGGCTACGGGACGGCGATCCTGGCCGGCGGCGCGCGCACCGTGGTCGGGGTCGACGCCAACCCCGATGCCTTCGAGCACGCGCGGGCGAAGTACACGACGCGCACCACCCGCTTCGAGCGCGACCTGATCGACACCTGGACGGGCGAGGTCGACTGCGTCGTCTTCCTGCAGACGATCGAGCACGTCCAGGATCCCGACGCGACGATGGCGCACGTCAGGGAGCTGGTCGGGCCGACGGGGATCGCCTTCGTCTCCACCCCCAACGTGCTGACGCTGGCCGCGAAGGGCGCCGACAAGTCCGGCAACCCGTGGCACATCAAGGAGTACCGCGCCGAGGAGTTCCGGGCGCTGTGCGAGCGGCAGTTCAAGACCGTCGACGTCTACGGCGTCTTCCACGCGCGCAAGCTGGCGCTGCATGCGCTGGCGCTCAAGCTCGGCTGGGACCGGCTGCACCGCGCGCTGCGGATCACGAAGCCGTTCTACGACCGCTTCACCCCGGCCATCGCGGTGCGGGACTTCCAGCTGCGCAAGGGCGACGACGACGCGTTGGAGCGAGCGCTGGACTTCGTGGCCGTCTGCCGGCCGTGAGCCGGCGGCTCTCTCTCGTCCTGCACACGCACATGCCCTACGTGGAGGGCTTCGGGACGTGGCCGTTCGGCGAGGAGTGGCTGTGGGAGGCGTGGGCGACGTCGTACGTCCCGCTCTGCGACGTCCTCGACGCGCACCCGGGACGCGTCACGCTTTCCGTCACGCCGGTGCTGGCGGACCAGCTCGCGGCGCCAGGCGTGTCCGAGCGCTACCTCGCCTTCCTGCGCGACGTCCGCGAGGTCAGTCACGCGCTCGACTTCGAGACCCATCCCGAGGTGCGCCCGCAGCTCGAGCACTCGCTGGAGCGCTACCGCCGCGCCGCCGAGCCGGACCTGCTGGCGCGCTTCGCCAAGCACGCCACCTGGACGAGCTCGGCCACCCACGCGATCCTGCCGCTGCTCGCCACCGAAGCGGGCCTCGAGCGGCAGGTCCGAATGGGCGTGGACGCGTTCCGGGAGCGCTTCGGACGGGACGCCGAGGGCTTCTGGCTGCCGGAGTGCGCGCAGGCGCCGTGGGTGCTGCCGCACGTCGAGGGCGTCGCCTGCGTGGAGCTGCCCGGGGTCTCGACCGGCGCGCTGCGCGCCCACGCCGGCCTCGTGCTCGCTCCGCTGGACCGCGCGCTGATCGACCTCGTGTGGGCGCACGACGGTTACCCGTCCGCCGCGCCGTACCTCGACACGCGCCGCTTCACGGAGCGCCGCCACCTGGCCTGGGCCGTCGGCGGCGACCCCTACGACCCGGCCGCCGCTCGCGCGCGGGCGCGCGCGGACGCGGCCGACTTCGCCGCGCGAGTGCCGGAGGGCTGGTCGGTGGTCGCCATCGACACGGAGCTGCTCGGACACTGGTGGGCGGAGGGCGTGGACTGGCTGGCCGCGCTGCTCGAGCACCCCGACCTCGAGCTGGTCCCGCTGACGGTCGCGTACGGAGCGGACGCCGTCGACGCCGGCGAGCGGGGTGGGTGGGGCGTATCCAGCTGGGGCCGCGGGGGCGACCTGCGCACCTGGAGCGGACCAAGCGCCCAGGGCATCGCCTGGCGGGCGCGCGCCGCCGAGCTGCGCGGCGCGGCGACCCCGCGCCAGGTCCGCGAGCTGCTCGCGCTGCAGTCCTCCGACTGGGCCTTCCTGGTCAGCGAGGGCACCGCCGGCCCGTACCCGCTCGAGCGCTTCGCCGGCCACGAGCGCGCGCTGGCCAAGGAGTCCGACGACGCGCTGCGGGGGCTCGCACCGTTCCTGACCTGACGCTGCTGGACGAGCACCGCCTGCGCGGGCGCGGTGGGCCCGCGCGCGAGCGGGCCGAGCAGCGCTACGCGCGGCGCCTCGCCGCCGTCCCCGAGATCACCTACCCCGACCTGCCGGTCACCGCTCGCCGGGAGGACCTGCTGGCGGCGATCCGCGATCACCAGGTCGTCGTGGTGGCGGGGGAGACGGGCTCGGGCAAGACCACGCAGCTGCCGAAGCTGTGCCTCGAGCTGGGGCGCGGCGTGCGCGGGACGATCGCCCACACGCAGCCACGGCGGCTGGCGGCGCGGACGATCGCGGAGCGCATCGCCGAGGAGCTCGACGTGCCGCTGGGGGAGGCGGTCGGCTTCGCGGTCCGCTTCAACGACCGCACGTCGGAGAACACGCTGCTGCGGCTGATGACCGACGGCCTGCTGCTGGCCGAGATCGGCCGCGACCGCCTGCTGCGCCGCTACGACACGATCATCGTCGACGAGGCCCACGAGCGGTCGCTCAACGTCGACTTCCTGCTCGGCTACCTCAGGCGGATCCTGCCTCAGCGGCCGGACCTGAAGCTGATCATCACGAGTGCGACGATCGACCCGCAGCGCTTCGCCGACCACTTCGGCGGCGCGCCGGTGATCGAGGTGAGCGGGCGGACCTTCCCGGTCGAGACGCGCTACCGCCCGCTGGAGGACGAGGACGAGGTGGACGCGATCGCCGCCGCCGTCGAGGAGGTCCCCGGCGACGTGCTCGTCTTCCTCAGCGGCGAGCGCGAGATCCGCGACACGGCCGAGGGGCTGTCCGGCCGGGTCGACGCCGACGTGCTGCCGCTGTACGCCCGGCTTGCCGCCTCCGAGCAGCAGAAGGTGTTCCGGGTGGGTGGGGGCGGGTCCTCGCGCCGCCGGATCGTCCTGGCCACCAACGTCGCCGAGACGTCGCTGACCGTGCCGGGCATCCGCAGCGTCGTCGACCCCGGCAACGCGCGCATCTCCCGCTACAGCGCGCGGCTGAAGGTCCAGCGGCTGCCGATCGAGCCGGTGTCGCAGGCCTCGGCGGACCAGCGCAAAGGCCGCTGCGGGCGCACCGCCGACGGCGTCTGCGTGCGCCTGTACTCGGAGGCCGACTTCGAGGACCGCCCGCGCTTCACCGACCCCGAGATCCTGCGGACGAACCTCGCCTCGGTCCTGCTCCAGATGGCGGCGCTCGGGCTGGGCGAGATCGAGGACTTCCCGTTCCTGGACCCCCCCGACGCCCGCCAGGTCCGCGACGGCGTCAGCCTCCTGGTCGAGCTCGGCGCGTTCGACGCCGACCGCGCGCTCACCCCGCTCGGGCGCAGGCTGGCCCGCCTGCCGGTCGACCCCCGCATGGGCCGGATGATCCTCGAGGCCGACCGGCGCGGCTGCGCGACCGAGGTGGTGATCATCGCCGCCGGGTTGACCATCCAGGACCCGCGCGAGGCCGGGCCGCCCGACCAGCGCGAGCAGGTGCGCGCCACCCACGCGCGCTTCACCGACGAGCACTCGGACTTCCTCGCCTACCTGAACCTGTGGCGCTACGTGCGCGAGCAGCGGGGCGCGCTCAGCGGCAGCCAGTTCCGCAAGCGCCTGAAGGGCGAGCACCTGCACTACCTGCGCGTCCGCGAGTGGCAGGACCTGGCCGGCCAGCTGCGTTCGGCGGGTCGCGCCGTCGGCGTCAGCTTCAACGAGGGCGACGCCGACGCTGCCTCCATCCACCAGTCGCTGCTGGCGGGCCTGCTCTCCCACCTCGGGATGAAGGACCGTGCGCGACGGGAGTACGTCGGCGCGCGCGGGGCACGCTGGGCGATCTTCCCCGGCTCCGGTCTCGCCAAGCGGCAACCCGACTGGGTGATGGCGGCCGAGCTGGTGGAGACCTCGCGGCTGTGGGGGCGCGAGGTGGCGCGCGTCGACCCGCGCTGGATCGAGCCGCTCGCCGGTCATCTGCTCACGCGCGAGCGCTCCGAACCGCGCTGGGACGAGCGCCGCGCGCAGGTCGTGGCGACCGAGCGCATGTCGCTCTACGGGCTGCCGGTGGGATCCAAGACGGTCGGCCACGACGACCGCGGGCTGTTCATCCGTCATGCGCTCATCCACGGCGAGTGGCACGCGCGCCACGCGTTCCTGCGCGAGAACGCCCGGCGCATCGAGGAGGTCGAGGCGATCGAGGAGCGCACCCGCCAGCGCGGGCTGCTCGTGCCCGACGACGTCCTGGCCGACTTCTTCGCCGCCCGCATCCCCGACGACGTCAGCTCGGGCCGCGCCTTCGACCGCTGGTTCCGCGAGCAGGATCCCGACCTGCTCGTCTACCCGCGCGAGTTGCTGCGCGCGTCCGGCGCCGACGGCGACGGCCGTCCGGAGGAGTGGCGGCAGGGCGAGCTGCGCCTCCCGCTCACCTACCGCTTCGAGCCCGGCGCGCCCGACGACGGCGTCACCGTCCACGTCGCGCTGAGCCAGCTCGAACGGGTCCGCGACGTCGGCTTCGACTGGCTCGTCCCCGCGCTGCGCGAGGAGCTGGTCACGACGCTGCTGCGCGGCCTGCCCAAGGAGCTGCGCCGGCCGCTGGCGCCGGTGCCTGACACGGCCGCCCGCGTCACCGCCGCGCTGCGCCCGCGCAAGGGGACGCTGGCCGGCCAGGTCGCCGCCCAGCTGAATCTCGACGAGGCGGCGCTCGCCGCGGTCGCCCTTCCGCCGCACCTGCGGATGACCTTCGCCATCGAGGACGACGGCCGCACGGTCGCCTTCGGGGACGACCTCACCGCGCTGCGCGCGCAGGTCCGGCCGCTCCTGCGCGAGCGCCTGGCCACCACCGGCGTCGAGCAGACCGGCCTGCGCGAC
>CAXTBB010000055.1:0-23626 GCA_964242305.1 uncultured Solirubrobacteraceae bacterium | reverse complement strand
CCTGGGGTCGCAGATGGAGATCGACCCCGACCTGATCGTGCCCGACCCGTCGCTGACCATCTCCGAGGGCGCGATCCTCCCGTGGACGAGCGGGCACACCGCCTACTACGACCAGCTCATCTCCGCGATCGCCGACCGCTACGAGGTCCCGCTCGACGTCCCCTGGGAGGAGCTCACCGAGCGCCAGACGCGCCCGTTCCTCAAGGGCACGGACGGGGAGAAGGTCTACATCTCCTATCGCAACCGGATGGGCCGGCGGCGGTCGTACACGACGACGTTCGACGGCATCGTGGACAACCTCGAGCGCCGCTACCGGGAGACGGACTCCGACTACTCGCGCGAGCGCATCGAGGAGTACATGACGATGCGCCCCTGCCCGGAGTGCCGCGGGTCGCGGCTGCGGCCGGAGTCGCGGGCCGTGAAGGTCGGCGAGCTGGCCATCCACGAGTTCTCGCACCTGTCGGCGGCGCGGGCGATCACGTGGCTCGACGAGCTGGAGCTGTCGGGGCAGGACCGCGCCATCGCCCGGCTGATCCTGCGCGAGATCGACGAGCGGCTTCGCTTCCTGGACAACGTCGGCGTCGGCTATCTGTCGATGGACCGGGCGGCGGCGACGCTGAGCGGCGGCGAGGCGCAGCGCATCCGCCTGGCCACCCAGATCGGATCGTCGCTGGTCGGCGTCCTGTACATCCTCGACGAGCCGTCGATCGGCCTGCACCAGCGCGACAACGAGCGCCTGATCGGGACGCTGGAGCGCCTGCGCGACCTCGGCAACACGGTCCTGGTGGTCGAGCACGACGAGGGCACGATGCACGCGGCGGACCACATCGTCGACATGGGCCCGGGCGCGGGCGAGCACGGCGGCTACGTGGTCGCGGAGGGCACCGCGGAGGAGATCATGCGGGTGCCGGGCTCGGCGACGGGCCAGTTCCTGAGCGGCGCGCGGGCGATCCGGGTGCCGGCCAAGCGGCGCACGCCGACCGGGTACGTGGACATCGAGGGCGCCACCCAGCACAACCTCAAGCGCGTCAACGCCAAGGTGCCGCTGGGCGTCTTCACCTGCGTGACCGGCGTGTCGGGCTCAGGCAAGTCGACGCTGGTCAACGAGGTCCTCTTCAAGGCGGTGGCCAACAAGCTGCACCGCGCCAAGCTGCGCCCGGGCGCGCACCGCCGCGTCACCGGGCTGGAGCAGCTGGACAAGATCATCTCCGTCGACCAGTCGCCGATCGGCCGCACCCCGCGGTCCAACCCGGCCACCTACATCGGGCTCTTCGACCAGATCCGCGAGCTGTTCACCAAGACGCAGGAGGCGCGGGCGCGCGGCTACAAGCCGGGCCGCTTCTCCTTCAACGTCAAGGGCGGGCGCTGCGAGGTCTGCCGCGGCGACGGCCAGATCAAGATCGAGATGCACTTCCTGCCGGACATCTACGTCCCCTGCGAGCAGTGCCACGGCAAGCGCTACAACCGCGAGACGCTCGACATCCGCTTCAAGGGCAAGAACATCGCCGACGTGCTGGAGATGCCGGTCGAGGAGGCGCTCGCGTTCTTCGCGCACATCCCGAAGATCGCCCGCCGCCTGCAGACGCTGCACGACGTCGGGCTGGACTACATGCGCCTGGGCCAGCCGGCGACGACGCTGTCCGGTGGCGAGGCGCAGCGGGTCAAGCTGGCGTCCGAGCTGTCGAAGGTCGCGACGGGCTCGACGCTCTACATCCTCGACGAGCCGACCACCGGCCTGCACTTCGCCGACATCGAGAAGCTGCTCGAGGTGCTGCAGCGGCTGGTCGACGCCGGCAACTCCGTCGTCGTCATCGAGCACAACCTCGACGTCATCAAGACCGCCGACCGGATCATCGACATGGGTCCCGAGGGCGGCGAGGAGGGCGGCGTGCTCATGGCCACCGGCACCCCGGAGCAGGTCGCCGCGGTCGAGGAGTCCTACACGGGCCAGTTCCTGCTCACGCACGGGGTGACGGCCGCGGCCCGCCCCGCGCGGGGCGGGCGGCGGAAGGTCGCCGTGGCTGCGTAGCCGCGCTCAGTGGTCGAAGAAGGAGGACCAGGAGGTGCGGCTCCAGCTCGTCCGCGACCAGGAGGTCCGGGTCGGGTCGACCGCCTGCAGCAGCGCGTCGCAGGCGACGCGCGCGCTGTCGATCTCCGCGTCGGACCATGAGGTGCGCGACCACGAGGTGCGCTCGAGGTCGAGGCAGTTGGCGGGCGTCGCCGACCAGGAGGTCCGCGACCAGGAGGTCCGGCTCCAGCTCGTCCGCGACCAGGAGGTGCGCAGCGGGTCGATGGCGTCGCTCCAGCTGGTCCGCGACCACGACGTGCGGGTGTAGTCGAGGGCGCCGGTGTCGGGGTTGAGCAGCGTGTTGAGCGGGAGGCCGCGGTTCGCGGCGGCCGGACGCTGGCGCGCGAAGTCGAGCAGCACCTTGTCGACGGCGATCTCGGCGCCGACCACGGTCGCCTTGCGAGCCGCGTGGACGCGGTGGCCGTCGGCGTCGACGCGCAGGCCGCTGTGGCTGAGCACGGGCCGGGTGCGCGTCGTCAGGGCGCGCTTGACCTGGTCCGGGGTCCAGTTGGGGTGCGCCTGGACGATCAGCGCGACGGCGCCCGAGGCGACCCCCGCCGCCATCGACGTGCCGCCGACGCGGAAGTAGTCGTCGTCGACGACGCAGGAGGGGCACAGGGTCCGGTAGAGGGCGTTGGCGCCCATCGTCGAGACCATGTGGGCGCCCGGGGCCAGCACGTCCGGCTTGTCGTAGCCGTCCTGGGTGGTGCCGCGGCTCGACCAGGTCGCGAGCTCGTCGTCGCGGGTCTTGTGGGTGCCCATGTCGTCGACGCCGCCGACGGAGATGGCCCACGGGTCGTTGCCCGGCGCGTAGGAGACCGCGTCGTCGTCACTGCCGCGGTTGCCCGCCGCGGCCACCACGACCACGCCGGCCTTCCAGGCCGCCTCGACCGCAGCGTCGAGCGGGTCCGTGAGGTGGGACTCGGCAACGCGCGAGGACAGGGAGAGGTTGACGACGCGGATGTTGTACGCGCGGGCCGTGTCGACGACGAACTGGAGCCCGTCGATGACGTCGAGCACGCTGGAGTCGCCCTCGTCGTCGCCGGCCTTGACCGAGATCAGCGTGGCCTCGGGGGCGACGCCCACGTAGCGGCCGTAGAGCGGGTCGGTCGGGGCGCGGTTGAAGGCGTTGCCGGCGATCAGCCCGGCGATGTGCGTGCCGTGGCCGTAGGCGTCCCCACCGGTCTCGGCGTTGGGGTTGACGACGGCGTTGATGGCCACGCGGGACGAGGGATCGTCCGGTGCGGTCTTGAAGTCGGGCAGGTCGCCCTGGGTGCCGGTGTCGATGACGGCGACACCGACGCCGCGACCCGTGATGCCCCAGCGCCAGGCGCGGTCGCTGCGGATGGACCCGTTGAAGGCCGTGTTGAGGAAGTCGGCGTCGAGGGTGGGATCGTCGTCGTCCTCGTCGTCGTCGTCGCGCTGGCCGAGGCTGCGCACGGGGGCGACCACGGAGACGGCACGCACGCCGGGGACGGCGGCGACCTCGGGGGCGCGACCCGCGGGGAGCGTGACGACGAGCCCGTTGATCAGGCCGAGGCGGCGCTCGATGGTGGCGCCTGCGGCGCGCACACCGGCGGCGGCGTCGGCGCCGGGCTTCTGCTGGACGATGAGCTGGACCGACCGGTGCGGGGCGCGGTCGGCGAGGTGGGCGACCGGCGGCGTCAGCGCGGCCGGCGCCGGGGCGAGCGCGGCGGTGGCCGCGACGATGGCGGTGATCAGGCTCATGCGACGGCCACCAGGTGGTGCTGGGTGACGACGCAGCGGTCGAGCGCCGCGACGACGTCCGGACAGAACTGGGTGCCGGCGTGCTTGTGGATGCCGGCAACTGCTTCATTCAGGGTCATCGCGCTCCGATACGGGCGATCGCTGGTCATGGCATCGAGCGCGTCCGCTACCGCGAGGATGCGGGCGCTGAGCGGGATCTCCTCGCCGACGAGGCGATCGGGGTACCCGCCGCCGTCGTAGCGCTCGTGGTGGCTGCGGACCATCTGCTTGACGATGGCCGGCACGTCGAGCTCTGCGACGATGTAGCTGGAGGTTTCCGGGTGTTGCTCGATCACACGACGCTCATCGGGGGTCAGGGGCCCGGGCTTGAGCAAAGTCGCGTCTGGTACACCAATCTTGCCGATGTCGTGGATTGCAGCGCCGACTTCGACGGCGTGGAGCTCCTCGGGAGTGAAGTCCATCTCGGCCGCCAGGGTCACCGCGAGCTTCGACACACGGTCGGTGTGACCGCCCGTGTAGGGGTCCTTGGCCTCGATCGTCCGGGCCAGGGAGGTGATGGTCGACAGATACGCGCTCTGGAGCCGGCTGAGGAGCGCCTGGTTGTCCGTGAGGAGGCGGCGCAGCTCGACGTTGACCTGCTCGAGCTCGGTGTGACTGCGGCGCAGGTCCTCGACGCTCGACCGCGACCGCGAGAGGTACTGCTGCTCACCGATCCACAGCAGCGCCGTCGGGACGCCGAAGAGCGCGAAGACGCCGTAGGCGCTCTTCTCCCAGACGGTCACGAAGAGCCCGGCCAGGGCCCCGAAGGCGGCGTAGTGGGGGAGCAACCACGCCAGGGACTCGCGGAAGTTGGTCAGCGGGGTGGTTCCGCGGGCCAGCCAGATCACGACCGCGACGAGCGGGATGTTGACCGCGTAATAGGCGGCGCCGCTCACCAGACCGGCGGGGATGAGCCCGACGCCGGCGTGCTGCAGCGCGCTGAAGGCCACCGCCGCCGCGATGCCGGAGACGGACAGGGCGCCGAAGTCGAACGACCACTTGATGGCCGGCACCTTGCGGGCGACCCGCGCCAGGACGATGATCCCCTCGCCGGCGATCGGACCCAGCGGTCCGAAGAGCGCGGCCAGCGCCAGCACGGGCAACGAGGCGGGGGAGGTCTGCAGCCGCTCGAAGAGGTCGATGCGCAGCGCGTCGAGGATGACCACGGAGGCGATCAGCGCCACGAAGAGCAGCGGGTCGGCGCCGATGGGGGAGTGGTCGGCGAGGAGCGCGGTGAAGGCCGTGCCGCAGATGAGCAGAGCGGAGACCGGCGGGATCCACGCCCGGCGGGCGCCATCCGGCATGGGCTCTTCGGGGGCCTCTTGTTCGGCGGCCCCCGTCGCCGCGACGGTGTCCAGGATGACCGCGACCGTCGGCGCGGAGTGGTCGGCCGGCAGGGCCGTCGCCGCGCGGGGCGGGGCGACCCGGACGCGGTTGCGGCCGCCGAGCTTGGCGTCATAGAGGGCCATGTCGGCGGCGTGCAGGACGGCGTCGAGACCCGGACCGTGCTCGGGGTACGTGGCGATGCCGACGCTGACCGTGGCGGGCGGGCCGTCGGTGTCGACGTGCCGGTCCGCCACGTGCGCGCGGATCTCCTCGGCGACCGCGCTCGCCTCCTGGGCGGTGGCCCCGGGCAGCACGACGCAGAACTCCTCGCCACCGAAGCGCGCCGCGCTCCCGCGGTTGACGCTGCGCTCTTCGATGATGGTCGCGACGGCGGCGATCAGCTCGTCGCCCGCAAGGTGGCCATGGCGGTTGTTCACCGCGCGCAGGTGGTCGAGGTCGATCATCAGCACGCTCACGGGGTCCCCGGTGCGCTCCGACGCCTGCAGCGCGGCGCTCGTGAGCTGGCGGAAGTGCGTGAAGTTGAAGAGGCCGGTCTTGGCGTCCGTCTGCGAGGCGTGGCGGAGCTTGGGCAGCCACAGCGCCGAGCACGCCAGGGCGAACGGCCCCGCGGCCAGCGGCAGGGCCTCCGGGTATGAGCTGTACAGGGCGGCCAGCGACGCGCCGGTCAGGGCGAGGGCGCCGTCGATGGCCAGCGCCATTCCGAAGCTGTCCGCGAAGCGCAGTCCCGCCGCGGCGGCGCGGACGAGGGACACTCCGCGCGCGAGGCTGGAGACGACGGAGAGCAGGCCGTGGTTGACCGCGATGAGCACGACGGTGCCTGCGAACAGCCCGGCGACGTCGTGCGAGCGCTGGTCGCTGTGATCGAGCAGGCCGGTCACCGCTCCGGCCGCGACGCCAGCGAGACACAGGCTGGCGGAGTTGAAGGCCACGCGGTAGGCGCTCTCCCGTCGCCGGATGGCGCCGGGGACGAACACGGCGATGGCGGCGACGGTGGCGGCCAGCGGACCGAGCAGGAGCGCGACCATCACGAACGCGGGCAGTGCGGGCTGCAGCCAGGGACCGCTGGGCAGCTGAACTTCGTAGAACGAGCCGATCGCACAGATTGCGGTGCACACGGCCAGCAGCGGTATGTCGAAGGTCGTGCCGGTCGTCGCCTGGGCGACGGCCACCGTGGCAACGGTCAGCAGACCGATGGCGAAGATGAAGCACCGGGCCGGGCGGGCCACGACGGAAGGGGGGAGCGTGGCCTCTGACATTCGGCCCCCATTCCTCGGCCGTTCACGGCAGAACTTGAGCGCGAAGGCGGTGTTGGCGCGTTGACCCTCTCCACAAGGTCCGCAGCCGAACCGCCCGCCGGCTTACCCGCCGAAGCGGGACTGGAGCGCCTGGACGTTGGCGACGTAGCGCTTGGTCTCGGGCAGCATGCCCTGCGTCCGTACGGAGGAGAGGCCCTGGTAATAGGCGGCGATGGCGGTCGCCTCGTCACCGCCGGTCTCCTGGAGCAGGTGCTTCATGTACAGCGAGCCGGCGGCGACGTTGTCGGTCGCCGAGGCGGGGTTGAGCCTGGTCGAGGCCAGGTTGTCCTGGATCCAGGTCCAGGTGCCGGGCATCACCTGCATGACGCCGCGGGCGTTGGCGCCGGAGACCATCGCGTTGTTGAAGCCGCTCTCCTGATAGGCGATCGCGGTGGCCAGCGAGCCGGAGACGCCGTTCCGGGCGGCGACGGAGGAGACGGTGCCGGAGTCCAGGCGCGTCGAGGTCGGCTGCGGGTTGGCCGCCGGGACCACCGGGGTGGGGGCGGGCTGGGAGGCGCGGGCCGGCGCGGGCGCGCCCGTGGGCAGCTTGACGACGGTGCCGGCCATGAGGATGCCGTTGGGGTCCAGGCCGTTGGCGGCGGCGAAGGCGACGGGGGAGACGCCGGCGCCCGCGGCCAGCCCGCTGATCGTGTCGCCCCAGCGGACGGTGTAGCCGCCCATCGCGGTCGGCGCCGACGAGGTGCTGGCGGCGGCCGACGTCGAGGGGACGGCCGGTGCCGAGTTCACGGCGATGAGCGCCTCGGCCTCCGACGGGACCTTGATCGTCGAGCCGAGCACCACCTGCGAGTCGGCCGACACGCCGTTGAAGGCGGCCAGCGCGTTCGTGTACAGGTTGTTGGCCGCGGCGATGCTCCACAGGGTCTCGCCCGGCGCGACGGTGTGCGCGACGGAGGCGTGCGCCGCGCTCGGAAGCAGCAGCGCGGCGGCGGTGGTCAAGAGGGCGGTCGATCGACGCATGACGCCACGTCTAGCCGGAAACCTGCCGAAAGACCCGCCGGCGCGCGGCCTTACGGCAACCGGCACCGTGCCTTGCGCAAGGACACGTAACATCGGCGCCCGGATGGGGCCGTTTCGATGCAGTGCGGGCTCAATGCCCGCTAGGGGACTCCCTTGGTGAACCTGACCCGCGACGACGCGAAGCTCTGGTGGCAGAAATGGCGCTGGCTGCAGGAGGGCCGGCTCGAGCTCGGCGAGCACGTCCTCTTCGAGCCGGGCGTGTGGCTGACCGGCAGCGGCACCATCCGCATCGGCGCTGGCTCCTTCCTCAATCTCGGCGTGATGGTGGCCAGCCAGGGCCTCGTCGAGATCGGCGAGCACTGCATGTTCGCCAACGGCTGCTTCATCACCGACGCCGACCACCGCTTCGACGATCCGGTCAAGCCCGTCCCCTGGCAGGGGTTCACCAGCCAGGGCCCGACCCGCATCGGCGCCAACGTCTGGTGCGGCGCCAACGTCGTCGTCACCAGCGGCGTCACCGTCGGCGAGCGCTGCGTCATCGGCGCCAACAGCGTCGTCACCCGCGACCTCCCGGCCCGCACCATCGCCGTCGGCGCCCCCGCCCGCGCCCTCCGCGCAATCTAAAGGGGTCAGGTCCCGGCATCGGACACGCGTCCGTTGCCGGGACCCGACACCTTTAGGTTCGCTTTAGGTTTCAGTCCTTGTTGAGGATGACGGTGATGGCGAAGACGACGACGCCGAGGAAGGCGACCATGCCGACGATCGCGAGCGCGCCGTAGATCGTCGGGTTCTCGCCCTCGCGGCGCGCCTCGGCGGCGCGGCTGGAGCCGAAGACGACCATGGAGAAGATGCCCGTGGCGCCCACGCCGGCGACGATCGAGACCCAGACCACCTCGAGGATCTGGCTCCACTCGACGGCGCCGGCGACCATCACGCCTCCGCAGTCAGGGTGCGGCCCGCGACGAGACGGCGACCGAAGATCCAGACCAGGAGCAGGACGAGGGCGATCGAGACGACCAGCGGGCCCTCGGCGCCGTGGCCGAAGATGCGGGTGACGCCGAAGGTGAACGCGCCGACGGCGGCGGCGGCCGGGAGGGTCAGCACCCACGCCACGACGATGTTGCCGGCCACGCCCCAGCGCACCGCGGACACCCGCTTGGCCGCACCCGCGCCCATGATCCCGCCCGAGATGACGTGGGTCGTGGAGAGCGGGAAGCCGACGTGCGACGCGGCCAGGATGACCGCGGAGCCCGACGCCTGGGAGGCGAAGCCCTGGGCGGGGTCCATGCGGATGATGCGCGAGCCCATCGTGCGGATGATCCGCCACCCGCCGACGTAGGTCCCCAGCGCGATCGCCGACGCGGCGCTGACGACCACCCAGGTCGGCACGTCGTCCGCCGGCTGCAGGTTCCCGTTCGCCACCAGGGCCAGGAAGATGATCCCCATGGTCTTCTGGGCGTCGTTGGTCCCGTGCGAGAGCGCGAGCAGGCTGCCGGTGATCACCTGACCGGCGCGGAAGCCCCGGTTCACGGCCCCCGGCCGGCGGCTGCCGACGATCCGGTAGCAGACGATGATGGCCAGGCCCGCGGTCACGAACGCCACCAGCGGCGCCACCAGCGCGGGCACGATGACCTTCTCGACGAGCCCGTCGCCGAGCACCCCCTTGGTCCCCTCCGCCGCCAGCGTGGAGCCCACCACCCCGCCGATCAGCGCGTGCGACGAGGAGGACGGCAACCCGAAGTACCAGGTGAGCAGGTTCCAGAAGATCGCGCCGACCAGGCCGGCGAAGACGATCTCGGGAGTGATCGTGGCCGCGTTGACGATGCCCTTGGCGATCGTCGCCGCCACCGCGAGCGACAGGAAGGCACCGACGAAGTTCAGGATCGCGGCCACCGTGACCGCGACGCGCGGCGGCATCGCCCGCGTGGAGATGGAGGTCGCCACCGCGTTGGCGGTGTCGTGGAACCCGTTGGTGAAGTCGAACGCCAGGGCCGTGCCGACCACGATCACCAGGACGAGGTCGCTGTGCATCGGCGTCTAGGAGTTCTTGAGGACGATGCCCTGGATGGTGTTCGCCACCTGCTCCGTGGCGTCCACCGCCTGCTCGAGCCGCTCGAAGATGTCCTTCCAGCGGATCACGACCATCGGGTCGATCGCGCGCTCGAACAGGGACGCCAGCGCCTCGCGCTCGATCCGGTCCCCGTCGTTCTCAAGCCGGTGGATCTCGACCACGTAGTGGGAGACGTCCTCCTGCGACCGCAGCCGCGGCAGCGCCTCGGCGACTTGGCGGCTGGCCTGGTGGAGGACCTTGGCCAGCTCGATGGCCTGGTCCATCGGCGCCTCGATCCGGTACAGGCCGAGGAAGTCCGCGACCTCCTCCGTGAAGTCGAGGATGTCGTCGAGCCCGGACGCCAGCGCGAGGATGTCCTCGCGGTCGATCGGGGTGACGAACGTCTGGTGGAGCTTGTGGATGATGTCGTGGGTGATGCGGTCACCCTCCTGCTCGGCGAGCAGGATCTCGCGGGCGATCTCGGACTTCTCCGGCCAGACCTCGATCATCTCCTCCAGCAGCGCGGCCGCGCGCACGATGTTCGCGGCGGCTTCTTCGAACAGGTCGTAGAACTCCCGCTCGCGGGGCATGAAGAGCTGCGACAGACGCGCCATGTCGCGCGCAGGCTATCTGTCCTACCAGTCGTACGCGGGTGCGTCGCGCCTCGGGGGGCGCAGGCGCAGGCGCTCGAGCTCCTCCGGCGGGATCGAGTAGCCGTGCTCGGCGGCGGGGAACTCCCGCGACCGGACCGCCTCCGCGTAGCCGTTGACGCCCTTGATCATCTCGCTGCGCACGTCGGCGAACTGCCGCACGAACTTTGCGACGTGCCCGCGGTGGACGGCGAGCAGATCGTGCAGGACGAGCACCTGGCCGTCGGTGGCCGGGCCGGCGCCGATGCCGATCACGACGATGTCCATGTGCTCCATGACCATGTCGGTGACCTGGGTCGGGATCGCCTCGAAGACGACGGCGAAACAGCCCGCCGACTGCAGCTCCATGGCGTCCTGCATGACCTGGGAGGCGCGCTCGGCGGTCCGGCCCTGGGCGCGGAACCCGCCCAGGCTGGTGGCCGTCTGCGGGGTGAGGCCGACGTGGCCCATGACCGGGATGCCGGCGTTGACGATCGCCCGGGCGCGCTGGACCGACGTGCCGCCGCCCTCGAGCTTGACCGCGTCGCAGCCCGCCTCCTTGACGAAGCGCTGGGCGGTCAGCACGGCCTGCTCGTTGGAGGCCTCGTAGGAGCCGAAGGGCAGGTCGCCGACCAGCATCGGCGTCCTGAGCCCGCGGCGCACCGCGCGCGTGAGCATGAGCAGCTCGTCGACGGTGACAGGCACGGTGGACTCGTAGCCGAGCACGGTGTTGGCGGCGCTGTCGCCGACCAGCACGAGGTCGACGCCGGCCTCCTCGACCACCGTCGCGCTCGGGTAGTCGTAGGCGGTGATCATGACGATCGGCTCGCCGAGCGCCTTGCGCTCCGCCAGCTTGGTCAGGGTGACCGCCTTGCGCTCCGACTGCATCCCACTCGACATGGCGTTAGGCCTCCAGAAGGGTCGCGACCTGGTCGTCGACGGCGATGATGCCGTTGGCGCGGTCGACATGGACGACGCGGGGCTCGTAGTGCTCGAGCTCCGTCCGCGTGTACTGCGCGTAGGAGATGACGATGATGGTGTCGCCGTCGTGGACGAGGCGCGCGGCGGCGCCGTTGACCTTGATCTCGCCCGAGCCGCGCTCGCCCTCGATCGTGTAGGTCTCGAAGCGGGCGCCGTTGTCGACGTCGACCACGTGGACCTGCTCGTGCTCGAGGATGTCGGCTGCCTCGAGCAGCTCCGGGTCGACGGTGATGGATCCGACGTAGTGCAGGTCGGAGTCCGTGATCGTGGCTCGGTGGATCTTGGACTTGAGCATCGTGCGTGTCATGAATCTCCTTTCGCCTGCCAAGCCTTCGCAAGCTCAGCCTTTCGGCGATGTCACTTCCATGTTGTCGATGAGACGGGTGCGGCCGACGCGCGCGGCGACGGCGATCAACGCGCGGCCGTTCGTCGGCGGCGCGAAGGTGTCGGGGTCCACCACCGCGACGTACTCCGGCTCCACGCCGGCGTCACGGAGGACGGTCAGCGCGGCGCCCTCGGGGTCGTCGGCGACCGCGGCCGCCCGCAGCGCGCGGCTCAGCGCGACGGCCTGCTCGCGCTCGGCGGGGCTGAGGTGGACGTTGCGGCTGCTCATGGCCAGGCCGTCGTCCTCGCGCACGATCGGCAGCGCGACGACCTCCGTGGCGATGTCGAGGTCGCGGACGAGGCGGCGCACGAGCGCGACCTGCTGGGCGTCCTTGGTGCCGAAGTACGCGCGGGCGGCCCCGACCAGGTTGAGCATCTTGGTGACGACGGTGGCGACGCCGGCGAAGTGCCCGGGGCGGTGCGCGCCCTCGTAGGCGTCGGTGACGCCGGCGACGGTGACCGTGGTGGCGAAGCCGGGCGGGTAGACCTCGTCGACCGACGGGGCGAGCAGGACGCCGGCGCCGTGCTCGGCGGCCAGCCGGGCGTCGCGCGCCTCGTCGCGCGGATAGGCGGCCAGGTCGGCCGACTGGTCGAACTGGGTGGGGTTGACGAACAGCCACACGACGACGTGGTCGTTCGCCGCGCGGGCGGCGTCGATCAGGCTCAGATGGCCGGCGTGGAAGGCGCCCATGGTGGGGACGAGGCCGACGGTGTCGGCGGGATCGAGTCCCGCGCGCCACGCGCGCAGGTCGGCGACGGTGCGGACGGTCAGCATGCCGCGGCCCCGAGGGCGTCGTAGAGCGGCAGCAGGTCCGGCGTCCGCGCGGCGAGCGCCTCACGATGCCGCGCGACGGTGGCGCGATCACCGCGCACATGGGGTCCGGTCAGGGCTGCGCGTCCGCTCATACCCCAGTTCTCGACCGTTTGGCGCACGAGCGGGAGCAACGCCCGGCGATCGACGCCTGCGGTGCCGGCCACGCGCTCGGCGGCGTCCTCCAGCACCACGAGGAAGTTGGAGGCCATGGCGGCGGCGGCGTGGTAGGCCGCCCGGTCGGCGTCGGCGACGTGGAACGGGTGCATCCCGAGCGCCTCGGCGATCTCCGTGGCCACCGGATCGCCGGCCACGGCAGCGGGGACGCCGGCGAAGCTGGTGGGGCCGGTCACCGTCATCAGCGGGTGCAGGGAGAAGGCGCAGGCACCGAGCGCGGTGGCGCCCGAGCAATGGCCGACGAGCGCCCCGGCGGGCATCGTCGCGGCGACCTCGGCGATGGCGGCGTCGGGCACGCAGAGCAGGACGACGCGCGCGGTGGGTGTCTCGCCCCGCCCGAGCGGTCCCTCGACGGGCACGCCCGCGTCGCGCAGGGCTGCGCTGAGGGCCGTGCCCAGGCGCCCCGGGCCGACCACGGCGATGTCGTCAAGTGAGAGCATGAGCCCTGTCGACGGCGGTCCATCCCTCCGCGAAGGTGACGGCCCCGTCACCTGCGATTGTAGGGACGTGCTCGAGGCGGCGACGCAGTGTGTGCTCTGTCACCAACTGGCCGCCTCCCGGACCCAGGTGGTCGTCGGGACGGGCGATCCCGGGGCGGAGCTGATGTTCGTCGGCGAGGCGCCCGGCCGGATGGAGGACGAGCGGGGCGCGCCCTTCCTGGGGGCGGTCGGTGACCTGCTCGACCAGCTCCTCGGGGAGATCGGCCTAGCGCGCGACGACGTCTACCTGACCACCTGCGTGAAGTGCCGCCCGCCGGGCAACCGCGACGCCCTGCCGTCCGAGGTGACCAACTGCCAGCCGTGGCTGTTCGCGCAGCTGGAGCTCGTGCGGCCGCGGCTCGTCTGCGCGCTGGGGAACTTCGCCACCCGGCAGCTGCGCGGGGACCCCGCCGCCGTCACCCGGGTCCACGGGCAGGCCGAGGTGCGGGTCATCGGTCCGCGGGCGGTTCGGCTGCTCCCGCTGCTGCACCCGGCCGCCGCCCTCTACACGCGGTCGCTCCTGGACGCGCTGCGGGCCGACTTCGCGCTGATCCCCGCCCTGCTCGCGCTGCCCGACCCCGAGCCGCCGGTGGTCCCGGCGCCGCCCCCGCCCCCCGCGCCGGACGAGCCCGGCGAGGGTCAGCTAGGCCTGTTTTGAGGCGCGCCGGTCCTCGGCGGTGATCGCGTAGCGCTCGTGGTCGCGCCAGCGCCCGCCGATCAGCAGGTAGCGCGGCGAGAAGCCCTCCAGGCGGAAGCCGGCCCCGCGGGCGAGCGCGACCGACGGCGCGTTCCCGGGCTGGATGTTGGCCTCCACCCGGTGCAGCGCCAGCGGGCCGAAGGCGTGGTCGAGGACCAGCTCGAGCGCCGCGCGCATGTAGCCGCGGCCGGCGTGCTCGGCGTGCCCGTAGTAGCCGAGGTAGGCGCTCTGGAAGGCGCCGCGGACGATCTGGGAGATGGTGAAGACGCCGAAGATGGCCTCGTCGGCGTCCCGGCAGCCGAGCAGGGTGACCACGTCCTCGCGGCGGGCGCGGGCGACGAGCTCGTCGAACTGGTCCCCGCGCTCGGGCGGGTAGGCCCAGGGATGGTGCAGCGACCGGCTCGTGCGCACCAGCGCCAGGAACTCCTCGCGGTCGCGGTAGTCGACCTCGCGCAGGTGCACGCTGCGGCCGCTGGTCTCCGGCGCGGTACCGGCGCGCGGGGGGAAGCGGCGCACGCGATCAAGCACGTGCGGAACGGTACCGGCCGGTGGTGAAGCCGACCACCACGATCCCCACCGCGGTCACCGCCTGGAGGATCAGCACGCGCACGGCGAAGTCCCGCAGGCTGGCCGCGGAGGCGAGTACGAACGGCTCGGCCGCGGCGGCCACGAGCAGGCCGAGCACGAACGCCTGCCGGTGCAGGCCGAGCAGGAACTGCACCGTCACGTAGGTGCAGGCCAGGCAGCTGAAGGCGACGCCGAGCAGGAACAGGATCTGGTCGCCCGACTCGTAGTCGGCCCCGAAGGCGAGCCGCAGCAGCAGCGTGGGGACGAGCCCGAAGATGGCCAGCGCGGGGATCGAGAGCGCCCCGATCAGCCCCAGCGCGCGGGTCAGGACCGTGCGTGCGTCCCCGCCCTCCCCCGCCCGGCGGGTCGTCTCCGGCACCACCCACAGGCCGATGCCGACGGCGACCCAGACGATCGTCTTGGCCGCCACGGTGGTAGCGGCGTACACGCCGGCGGGGTCCTCGGCCAGCGCGTGGCGGGCCATGATCACGTCGACGTTCTGCAGCGCGGCGACGAACACGAGCCCCGCGGTGGGGTAGGCGGCGTTGCGGATCAGGGAGAAGAGCGGGTGCTCGGGCGTCTCGCGGTTGGGCGTGCCCAGCCGAGCGCGCAGGATGCGCCCGAGGACGACCGCGATCGACGCCCAGGCGATCAGCAGCCCGAGGTAGGCGCCGGTGACGTCGAAGGCGGACACGAGCACGACGGCGCCGAGGATGCGCAGGACGCCCTCCATCACGATCGACACCGCCACCGGCTTGTACGCGCGGGCAGCCTGGAGCAGGCCGCGTTGAACGCACAGCAGCAGCCAGATCGCAGCGCTGACCGGGACGGCCGCCGCGGCCCACTCCTCATTGACGTTGACGAGGTCGGCCAGCGGCGCGCGCAGTAGGACCGAGACGACGGCGACGGCGGCGATCCCCCACAGCAGGTGGCGCGTCCAGCGCTCCAGCGTGGCGGCCAGCTCGCCGCCCGAGCCGAGCCGACCGAGCATCCCCTGCCGCGCCGCCGCGACCTGCAGCGCCGACCCGGGCACGATCAGGATGACGGAGAAGTTGATCAGCGCGGCCAGCGATCCGTAGCCGTCCGTGCCCAGGATCCGGGTGAAGACGACGGTGAAGACGATCGCCATCAGCTGCTGGACGATCGTGGCGACGGCGAGGCCTGCGGCTTGGGCGGTGTCCGAAGTCCGGGCGGTCTCGATGCGCGCCCGCAGGGAAGGCGCGGCGCTGGGGACCTGCGCCTCCATGTCGCGGGGTGACGCTAGCGGGCAGGGGAGTGGTCCGTGCCCTCGAATACGCTTCGCTCTGATGCTCCTCCCCGTGCGCCTCACCCTCGTCGCCGTGCTGCTGTGCGCGCTGCTGGCGGCTCCCGCCCTCGCCCAGCGGCCGTTCACGTCGCCCACGCTCCGGGACAAGCCCAAGGGAGGGTTCGGCGCGCAGGCCACGGCGACGCCGACCGCCACCGCGACCCCGACCGCGACGGCCACCGCGGAGCCGACGGCCACGGCGCGCCCGAACCGCAATCCGCTGCCCAACACGGGGGGCGATCCGCTGCGCCTGGCGCTGGCGGGCTTCACGCTGCTGGGCTTCGGCCTGGCCCTGCGCTTCCGGGTGGCACTCGCCGATGCCCGGCTTGGGATCTAACTCGGCGGAGGAGACGGAGGCCGCGGGGGCGGAACTGGCCGAGCGGTTGCACCCGGGTGACGTGGTGCTCGTCTCGGGGGACCTGGGGGCGGGGAAGACCACGTTCGTGCGCGGCGCCCTGCGGGCGCTGGGGGTCACGGAGCGGGTGACCTCGCCGACGTTCGTCGTCGGTCACCTCTACGAGAGCGACGTCCGCCTCGCGCACCTGGACCTGTACCGGCTGGCCGGGATGGACGCCGAGGACCCCGGCCTGCTCGACCCCTACTTCGGGCCGGACACGATCACCTTCGTGGAATGGCCGGAGCACGGCGAGCCGTCGCGGCCGGCCACGCACCGGGTGGCGCTCGCGCACGCGGGCGGGGACGCCAGGACGCTCGCGTGGTCCTAGGCATCGACACCGCGACGCCGTCGACCGTGGTCGGCGTGCTGCGCGACGACGGCAGCGTGACCGAGCGGCGCGATGATCCGGAGGGGCGGCCCAACCACGCCAGCCGGGTGCTGGAGCTGGTCCACGAGGTGGTGGAGGACTGGGCGGCGGTGACGCGGATCGCGGTCGGGGTCGGGCCGGGTGGCTTCACCGGCCTGCGCATCGGGATCGCGACGGCGCGCGCGCTCGCGCAGGCGCGCGGGATCGAGCTGGTCGGCGTCTCGTCGCTGGCGGCGCTGGCGCGCGGGGCGGCCGAGGCGGGCCCGGCGGCGCTGGCGCGCGGGGCGGGCGAGGCGGGCCCGGCGGCCGCCGGCGCGGCGTCCGCGCAGCGCGCGCTGCCCGGGATCGCCGCCGTCATCGACGCCCGCCGGGGCGAGGCGTTCGCCGCCGTCTACGACGGCGAGGCGACGCTGCTCGAGCCCGTCGCGCTCGGCCCGGACGCGCTGGCGCAGGCCGTCGGCGCGCGCCTGGCGGTGGGGGACGGGGCCCTACGCTTCCGGGAGACGCTGGAGCGCGCTGGAGCGGCGGTTCCGGGCGACTCGGAGGCGGTGCACCGGATCGCCGCCGGACCGCTCTGCCGGCTCGGCGCGGTGGCCCCGCCGGCCGAGCGGGACACGCTGCTCCCCGACTACCGGCGTGAGCCCGACGCGAAGCCGCGATGACCGAGATCCGCCGCCTCACCTACGCCGACCTCCCCGCCGTGGTGGCGATCGAGCGGCGCGCGTTCCCGACCCCGTGGTCGCTGGCCATGTTCGTGCTCGAGCTGTCCAAGCCGGCGGGGGTCTGCCTGGTGGCCGTCGAAGAGGCGGCGGTGGCGGGGTACGTGATCTGCTCGCGCTACGCCACGGTCTGGCACCTGATGGACATCGCCGTCGACGCCGACCGGCGCCGGCGGGGCGTGGGCAGCGCGCTGATCCGGGCGCTGCTCGAGCGCCTGCCCGGCCCCGACGAGCAGATCACGCTCGAGGTCCGCCCGTCCAACCCGGCCGCGATCGCGCTGTACGAGGGCTTCGGCTTCAAGGCCGCCGGCGTCCGCCGCCGCTACTACTCCGACAACGGCGAGGACGCCGTGATCATGTGGCGGACGCCGGCGACACAGCGCGGCTCGCTGGAGGACGTGCCCAACGCAGACCCGCGCGCGGCAATCCGCTCGTGATCCTCGCGCTGGAGACCTCCTGCGACGACACGTGCGCGGCGGTGCTCGACGGCGCGCAGCTGCTGAGCAACGTCGTCTCCAGCCAGGGCGTGCACGACCGCTACGGCGGCGTCGTTCCCGAGATCGCGTCGCGCCACCACCTCGAGCTGGTCAACACGGTCGTCGACGACGCGCTGAGCACCGCCGGGGCGACGCTGGACGACGTCTCGCTGGTGGCGCTGACGCAAGGGCCCGGGCTGATCGGGGCGCTGCTGATCGGCATCGCCACCGGGAAGGCGCTGGCCGCCGCCCGCGGGCTGCCGGTCGCCCCCGTGGATCACCTCCAGGGCCACGTCGCCGCGAACTTTCTGGGCGGCTTCGAGCCGCCGTTCCTGTGCCTGGTCGCCTCGGGCGGGCACACCCTGCTCGCGCGGGTGGAGGCGTTCGACGGCTACGAGACGCTCGGCGCCACGCTCGACGACGCCGCCGGGGAGGCGTTCGACAAGGGCGCCCGCATGCTCGGGCTCGGCTTCCCGGGCGGGCCGGCGCTCTCCAGGCTCGCGCAGGACGGCGACCCGAGCGCGTTCGCCTTCCCAGTCTCCCGGAAGGTCGCGGGCCTGGACTTCTCCTTCGCGGGCGTGAAGACCGCCCTGCTCTACGCCCTCCGCGACCTGGGGGACGACCCGCCGCGCGCGGACCTGGCCGCCTCCTACGAGCACGCGATCGTCACCGCCCTGATCGAGCGGATCGAGCAGGCCATGGAGTCGACGGGCCTGCGCCGGGTGGCGATCGGCGGCGGCGTGGCCGCCAACCGCCTCCTGCGCGAGCGCGTCGCGGGCCTGGGCGTCGAGGTCCACGTCCCCCCGCGCGAGCTGTGCACCGACAACGCGGCCATGATCGCCTCCGCCGCGCGCTTCGTCGACCCCGTCCCGTACCCGCACTACCTCGCGCTCGACGCCTACGCCACCGGCACGCGTGTCGCCTGAGGGTGGGCTGGACGAGGAGGCGCGGCGGCGGCGGTGGATCGCTGCCGGGATCGTGGGCGCCCTCGCCCTCGCCGGCCTGATCGCCCTCCTCGCCGGCCAGTCCGACGGCGGCGCGAGGCACGTCTTCGGCGCCACGCAGGCCGACCCGCTCCCGTACGACGGCCGCTCGCCCGCCGCCCTCCCGGCGAAGACGGAGCGCGTGCTGGTCGAGCTCCCCCGGCCCGCCCTGGGCGCCTCGCCCGCGCGTGCGAAGGAACCCGACCGCAAGCAGCGCTTCTACGTCCGCTCGCTCGAGATGGAGTCGCGCGCGCTGATCAGCGCCCTGCGCGCCGGCGACGTCCACCTGCGCGACGTGGTCACCTTCGAGCGCTGCTGGCACGGTTTCGCGGCCACCATCCGCGCCAAGGACCTGCCGGCGCTGCAGAGCCTCGGCGCCCGGGTGCGGGCCAACCGCCGCTTCTTCCCCGCCTTCAGCCAGCCCGTCCCCGCCAAGGGCCCCGACACGCCGCCGCCCGCCGCCGACGCCCCGCGGGTGACCCTGCTGGCCGGCGGGGTGGCCGGCGCCACCGGCTACGACGCGATCGACCGCGACAGCCGCCCGCTGCCCGGCACCGACCTGCGCGACCCCCAGCGGCGCGAGGTGGGGGGCGAGCCGCTCGCGGCCGCGCTGGCCGAGCTCGGCGCCCGCGTCCGGGTCGTGCGCGTGTCCGGCCTCGTCGACGGGGAGGAGGCCGCCCGCACCGACACGCTGCTGGCCGGTCTCGAGCGCACGGTCGACCCCGACCGCGACGGCGACACCTCCGACCACGACCGCACCGCGCTGATCGGCGTCAGCGCGCCCTACGCCGGCTTCGCCGACGACCCCGAGGTGGTCGCCGTGCAGGCCGCGAAGCGGTTCGGGACCACGGTCGTCGCCCCCGCGGGGGAGGACGGCAAGGCGCGCGGCGCGTACGGGACGATCGGCTCACCCGCCGCGTCGACGGGCGCGCTCGCGGTCGGCGCGCTCTCGTCCCCGCGAGCGGTCGCCCGCGCCGCCGTGCGCGTCGGCGACGTCACCGTCACCGGCGCCGCCGT
Source organism: uncultured Solirubrobacteraceae bacterium (assembly GCA_964242305.1). Taxonomy (GTDB): domain Bacteria; phylum Actinomycetota; class Thermoleophilia; order Solirubrobacterales; family Solirubrobacteraceae; genus DATLGB01. The sequence continues at coordinate 4,131 of CAXTBB010000055.1, read as the reverse complement.
GCTGGCCGGGACCCCGCCGGGCGGCACGCTGAAGACCGCGCGGCCGCCGGACGCCAACACGACGGCGGCGCTGCTGGTGGCCGACGTGGACCTCACCGGCAGGCTCGCGGTCGTCGCCGCCGGCACCAATCCGGGCGCCCGGGTGGCCGCCGCCGCCGGTGCGGGCGCGGCCGCCGTCCTGCTCGCCGAGCCGCGCCCCGGGCACGTCCTCCCGACCGTCCCCGCCGGCCGCGTGAACGTGCCGGTGCTCGGGGTCGCCGGGGCGGCGGCGAAGGCGATCCTCGCCCTGAGCCCCGGGCGGACCGCCGAGTCGACGGGCCTGGTCACCCCCAGGCCGCCGTTCGCGGCCGGGGCCGCGTCGCGCTTCGCCTCGGTCGGGCCGGCCTACGACGGGACGCCGAAGCCGGACCTGGTCCGCCCCGGCACCATCATCGCCGGGGGCGAGCTGATCTCGGGCTCGGCCGTGGCCGCCGCCCGCGTCGCGGTGGACGCCGCCCGTGGCCTCGACGTCACGCCCGCCCCGGACACGACCGCGCCGCCCGCGGCGGCACCCCCCGCCGTCCCCGTGACCGCGCTCACGGTCACCCAGCCGGGGAGCGTCTCCTTCACCCTCGGGAGCTTCGACCGCGGCGACCCCACGGGCGGGACGGGCACCACCGTCGTCCCCGCCGCCCGGCTCGACTTGACGCTGACCAAGGTCAAGCAGGCGGCGGTGATCGAGCGCCTGACCCCGCCGGGCGGCGAGCGCGGCGTCCTTCCCGGGGCCTACGCCTACACGCTCCCCAGGGGCCTGGTCAAGCGGCTCGACCACGGCGACTACGTGTTCCGCGTGAAGGCGTCGGCCCCGCGGCAGGCGAAGCCGACCACTGCGGTCTCACCGACGTTCGCCGTCAAGTGAGGACCGTCACCCTCTACACGCGGCCCGGCTGCCACCTGTGCGAGGTGGCCGAGGCGGCGCTGGCCACCCTCGACGTCCCCTTCATCCTCGAGCGGGTCGACATCGAGAGCGACGACGAGGTCTTCAAGCGCTACCTCGAGCGGATCCCGGTGGTCGCCGTCGACGGGGAGGAGCAGTTCGACTTCGAAGTCGACGTGCCCGCCCTACGACGTAAGCTCCTGGCACGATGACCTTCAGCGACCTCATGGCCGACGGAACCTCGGCGGAACGGCTGTCGCTGGGGGTCGCCGCGCGCCTCTCGCGCTACCTGCAGGTCCTCACCCAGGCCCGCAAGATGGGCAAGGAGACGATCTCCAGCCAGGAGCTGTCGGAGTACACGCACGTCAACTCCACCCAGATCCGCCGCGACCTGTCGGGCTTCGGCAAGTTCGGCAAGCGCGGGGTCGGCTACAACGTCGACTCGCTGGTCAGCCAGATCCGCAAGATCCTGCGCTCCAGCGGCCAGCACAACATTGCGCTGTTCGGCGCCGGGCACCTCGGCCGCGCGATCGCCGGCTCGGACATCTTCGCCGACCACGGCTTCAACGTCGTCGCCGTCTTCGACGCGGACGCGGGCAAGGTCGGGGAGGCCATCGGCGCCGCGCACGTGCGCCCGATGGAGGACGTCCAGGGCGTGATCACCGACGAGGACATCGTCGTCGCCGTCATCGCCGTCCCCACCGCCGCCGCGCAGGCGCTGGCCGACACGCTCGTCGAGGCCGGCATCAAGATCATCTTCAACTACTCCGAGGCGCTGCTGCAGGTGCCGCCGGACGTCACCGTCCACACCTCGAGCCCCGCGGTGGACCTGCTCTACGCCCTCTACTTCTACCTGACGTGATCGACACGAAGACCGCGCTGGAGACGTTCGCGGCGGCCGTCGACGGGACGGTCGGCATCGAGGAGGAGTACGCGCTGCTGGACCCGGAGACGCTGGCGCTCGTCCCGCGCTTCGAGGAGCTGCGCGACGCGGCCATGGCCGATCCCGTGCTGGCCGAGTCGGTGGCCGGGGAGCTGATCTCGAGCGAGATCGAGATCCGGTCGGGCCGCGGGGAGGACCTGGCCGACGCGCTCGCCCGCCAGGCCGACTGCCGGCGGCGGCTGCTCGGCCTCGCCCATGACCACGGGATCCGGCTCGGCGCGACCGGCACGCACCCGCTGAGCGACTACCGCGAGCAGCACCTGATCGACACGGAGCACTACCGCCGCGTGGGGGAGGGCCTGAAGTACGTGGCCTGGCGCAACAACACGTTCTCCGTCCACGTCCATGTCGGCGTGCGTGGCGGTGACCGCGCGATCGCGGTGTGCGACCGGCTGCGGCCGATCCTGCCCGTGCTGCTGGCGATCTCGGCCAACTCGCCGTTCGTCGACCAGCGCGACTCCGGCCTCCACACCGCCCGCACGCAGATCTTCACCAAGTCCTTCCCGCGCTGCGGGATCCCCGACGCGTTCGGGTCCTGGGACGCGTGGGCGCGCTACGTCGACCTGCTGGTCCGCACCGGCTCGATCGTCGAGTTCACCCAGCTGTGGTGGTCCGTGCGGCCCCACCACGACTTCGGCACGGTCGAGGTCCGCATCTGCGACGCGCAGTCCAGCGCCGCGGAGTCCGACGCGCTGGTCACGCTCATCCACGGCTGCGTGCTGGCCGCCCTGCGGGAGGTCGACGAGGGATCGGTGCCGCCCGATGTCCCCGGCCGCCTGATCGAGGAGAACGTGTGGCGGGCGATCCGGCACGGGCTCGACGGCCGGTTGCTGGACCTGGCGACGCTCGAGGAGTACCCGGCCGCCGAGGCGGTCGAGCGGCTGTCGGCGTGGGCGGGGGTGTCCGCAGGCCTGCCGGCGCTCAACGGCGCCCAGCGCCAGCGGCGGCGCATCGACGCCGGCGCGTCTCCGCACGCGGTCTACGCTGAGACGGTGAACGAGACGAACGCGCACCCCGTCGGGTCGGCGGACACGGACAGGCAGGAGGTGTCGCGATGAGCGACCAGCAGGACCTCACCCCGGAGCAGATGGCCCAGCTGGAGGCGCAGCTCGACCAGGTCCACGTCGACGACGTCGTCCTGCAGACCATCGTCTCCCTGATCAACCTCGGCGCGCGCAAGGGCGCGGTCGGGGCCCCGCCCGAGGCCGGCATCACGCCCGACAACGAGCAGCTGCGGATCGCCATCGAGGCCGCCCGCGCGCTGCTGGCCATCGTCGAGCCGCGCCACGCCGATCAGCTCGGGCCGTTCCGGGACGCGCTCTCCCAGCTGCAAATGGCCTACGCGCAGCAGGCGGGTAACTCCGCCCCCACCCACCCAGCCCAGACGCCGCCGCCCGCCGCACCCGAGACCGGCGCGGCCGGGCCGAGTCCCCAGGGCGGTTCGCGCCTCTGGGTGCCCGGCCAGTAGCGCCGTCTGGACCACCGACTATCCTTCCGCGCTTCCGCGGCGGCCTCTGGCTGCCGCCTTCTTTGCGCGGGACCGTCCCGCAGTCTCTCCATCGAACCTCTAAGGGGATCTGACTTTGACCGACTTCCTGACCGATCATGGTGCCGTCGTCGCGCTGATCTGCGCGCTCGCCGCCGTGGCCTACGGGGCGGTGACGGCGCGCTCGCTGCTGGCGCTCTCACCCGGTAACGACACGATGCGCGGGCTCTCGCTCGCCATCCAGGAGGGCGCGTCCGCCTACCTGCGCCGCCAGTACACGACGATCGGCATCGTCGGCGTCGTCCTCTTCATCGTCCTGATCCCGCTGCAGGACATCTACGTCGCGATCGGCTTCGCCATCGGCGGCGGCGCCTCCGCGGCGGCCGGCTTCATCGGCATGAACGTCTCCGTCCGGGCCAACGCCCGTGTGGCCGAGGCGGCCCGCGGCGGCATCGGCCCGGCGCTCGACGTCGCCTTCCGCGGCGGCGCCGTCACCGGCATGCTGGTCGTCGGCCTCGCCCTGCTGGGCGTCGCCGGCTACTACGGCATCCTCACCCTCGTGTTCGACCGGACGACCAAGGAAGCGGTCGACGCGCTCATCGGGCTCGGCTTCGGTGGCTCGCTGATCTCCGTCTTCGCCCGTCTCGGCGGCGGCATCTTCACCAAGGGCGCCGACGTCGGCGCCGACATCGTCGGCAAGATCGAGGCCGGCATCCCCGAGGACGACCCGCGCAACCCGGCCGTGATCGCCGACAACGTGGGCGACAACGTCGGCGACTGCGCCGG
>CAXTBB010000054.1:0-25280 GCA_964242305.1 uncultured Solirubrobacteraceae bacterium | reverse complement strand
CTTGTCGGTGTGCGCGTGGTGCTTGCGGTGGTCGGCGACCCACGACATGACCGGGCCTTGGACGGCGGCCGAGCCGAGGATGGCCAGGGCGTACTCCGTCGCCTTGTGGGTCTGCAGCGCGCGGTGGGTGAGCAGGCGGTGGAAGCCGAGGGTGATGCCGAGCGCGGTCAGCGGATACAGGACCACGAGGATGAGCAGGGACGTCGGGCTCACCCAATCGGTCCCCCACAGCACGACGATCGCCACGATCAGGCCCGCGAACGGGAGCGTCACGCCGGCGAGGTTCAGGACACGGTGGACTCGTGACACAGTTGCACTCTGCCCCACAATCGTGCGGCCGCCTTGTCGGATATCGCTGCCGTTGTTGTAGCTTCGCGACAATGCACGACGTCTTCCGGCCGGCTTTGCCCATGGTCGCGGACGACGTCATCGCCACCATCGGCCGCGAGATCCCCGCCTATGAGCGCCCGATGGAGGGGCTGTTCGGGCGGATGGTGCGGCTCGGGGTGGAGACCGCGCTGCGGCGCTTCGTAGACGAGGAGACGGGCGAGACGACGACCTACGTCGACCTCGGGCGGGCCGAGTACCACGCCGGTCGCTCGCTGGAGAACCTGCTGGCCGCCTACCGCATCGGCGCGCGCGTGACCTGGCGGCACTTCGTCGTGGCCGGGACGGCGGGCGGGCTGTCGCCGGACGAGCTCTACGACATCGGCGAGCGCATCTTCGCCTACATCGACACGCTGTCCTCGGAGTCGGCCGAGGGCTACGCGCGCGAGTCGCGCGCGGAGGCGGGCGAGCGCCGCCGAGCCCGCTGGGCGCTGGTGGAGGCGCTGGCCACGGGCGGGCCGGTGGCCGACGCCGCGGCCGCCGCCGGCTGGGAGGTCCCGCGCACGCTGGCGGCGATCGTCATGGACGCCGGGGACGAGGACCCCGCCGACGCCGCCGACCGCCTGGCGCGGAACGTCGGCCCGGGGATCGTGGCCACCGGGCGCGACGGGCGGGCGGTCGCGTTCGTGGCCGACCCCGCCGGTCCCGGGCGGCGGGCCGCGCTGGCGGCGGCGGTCGGCCCCCGCCGCGCCGCCGTCGGCCCGGCGGTCGGCCTGGACGGGGCCGGGCGCTCGCTGCGGCGCGCGGTCGCGACCCTCACGCTCGCCGGCGGGCTCGGCCTGACGGAGGCGACCGCGCACCTGGGCGATCTCCTGCTGCGCGCGGACCCCGAGCTGGCCGAGGAGCTCGCGATCGAGCGGCTCGACGGGGTCCAGGAGCGCCTCGTCCCGACCCTGCGCGCGTGGCTGGACCGGCCCGGCCAGATCCAGGCGATCGGCCACGTCCTCGGCGTCCATCCGCAGACCGTCCGCTACCGGATGCGGCAGCTGCGCGAGCGCTTCGGCGCCGCCCTCGACGACCCCGACGCCCGCTTCGAGCTGTCGCTCGCCCTACGTGCTCGCGAGCTGAGCGCCGGTGGGTGACACCGGCAGCCGCCGCGCCACTAGCAGCCGGGCGGCGGCGGCAGGACACGGTCGCGCGTACCGGTAGCCCTGGGCGAGCCGGCAGCCCATGGCGGCCAGCGCCGTCTCCTGCTCGGCGGTCTCCACACCCTCCGCGACGACGCGCAGGCCCATGTTGCGCCCCATGCCCAGCACCGCCTCCACGATCGCGGAGTCGGTCTCCAGCGCCCCGACGAACTCGCGGTCGATCTTGATGATGTCGATCGGGAAGCGGCGCAGGTAGGCGAGCGACGAGTAGCCCGTCCCGAAGTCGTCCAGGGCGATCTCCACTCCGAGGGCCTTCAGGCGCAGCAGGGTGTCCGCGCTTGCCTCCGGATCGGCCATCAGCACGCTCTCGGTGATCTCCAGCGTGAGGGCGGCGGGGTCGATGCCGCTGGCGGCGACGGCCTGCTCGACTACGTCGACGATGGCGGGGTGGGCGACCTGCTTGGCGGACAGGTTGACCGAGAGCCGCAGCGGCGTGCCGTCCGGTCGCTCGCGGTGCCAGGAGACCACCTCGCGGCAGGCCTCGAGCAGGACCCACTCGCCGAGCGCGACGATCACGCCCGACTCCTCGGCGACCCCGATGAACTCCCCCGGCGGCACCAGGCCGCGCTCGGGATGCTCCCAGCGCAGCAGCGCCTCGACGCCGTCGGCGCAGCCGTCGGCGAGGTCGACGATCGGCTGGTAGTGCAGGCGCAGCTGGCCGCCGGCCAGGGCGGTGCGCAGCTCGCTCTCCGTCCGCAGGCGCGCCAGGGCGTGGGCGTGCATGACCTTGTCGTAGAGCTCGTAGCGGCCGCGGCCCTTCTCCTTGGCCCGGTACATCGCGGCGTCCGCCTCCCGCAGCAGGTCCTCCGCCGGCCGGGCCACGTCGACGGCGAGGGCGACGCCCACGGACGCCGACACGACGTGGTCGACGCCGAGCAGCGAGAAGGGCTTGGTGAGCTCGGCGATGGTGCGGCGGGCGATCGTCTCCGCCTCCCCAGGGTCACGCAGGTTGTCGCAGATGATCACGAACTCGTCCCCGCCGAAGCGCGCCACGGTGTCCCCGGGCCGGAGCGCCACCAGCAGCCGCTGCGCGACCGCCGTGAGCAGCTCGTCGCCGACCGCGTGGCCGAGCGAGTCGTTGACGACCTTGAAGTGATCGCAGTCGAGGAACAGCACCGCGACCGTCCCCGGCCCGCGCTCGAGGTGGGCGAGGGCATGGTCGAGCCGATCGACGAACAGCGCGCGGTTGGGCAGCGACGTGAGCGGGTCGTGGAGCGCCTGATAGCGGATGTCGCGCTCGGCCTGGTCGTGCTCGACGGCGTTGGAGAGGAGGTTGGCGACGGCCTGCAGGAAGTCGGTCTCGTCCGGACCGACCTCGTGCGCGCTGCGCCAGTGGGCGGAGACCCAGCCGAAGGGGCTGTCGCGGCCGTTGATGACGAAGGCGGCGTAGCCCTTCGTCAGCGTGGCGACGCGGTCGGGCAGGCCGGCGCCGGGGAGCTTCTCGAGCCGGATCGGGTCGCCATCGAGGCCGACGGCGGCGCCGATGCGCGCCGACTCCCGGTCGGGCTCGGTCTCCGTGACGATCAGGGCGTCGGCGCCGAGCGTTGTCCGCGCGCGCTCGAGCGTCTCGTGGATGAGCTCGTCGAGACCCGGCGCCCGCAGCGCGCGTTGCCCCAGCTCGGCCACCAGGGCCTGGCGCTCGGCCGCGCGGGCCAGCGCCGCGCGGTCGGTGCGCACGCCCTCGCGGGCGCCGTCGAGCGCCCGCGCCGCCTCCGACAGGTCGCGCTGCATGGCGTTGAACGCGATCGCCATCTGGCCGACCTCGTCGCGGCTGCGCACGTCGATGGGAGCGATCGTCGCGTCGGCGCGGGCCTGGTCGAGGTCGCCGCGGGCCAGGGCGCGCATGGCGCCCGTCAGGTCGGCGATGGTGCCGCCCGCGAGGCGCCCGGTGGCCCGCGCGACCTGCGCGACGGAGTGGGAGATGACCCCCGGCAGCACCAGGCCGACCGTCACCGTGAGGATCGCGACGGCGACGAAGATGTCCTCCAGCACCGCGACGAGCGCAGCGTGGTGCCCGCCGATGTGGCTGACCGCCAGCAGGTAGCCGATGCCGTCGAGCACGATCACGGCGAGCATCGCCCCGGTCAGCTTGGCGTGCAGGGAGCGGAAGAAGTCCCCCGGGCGCTCGCGGCCGGCGCGCGTGTCCTGGTAGCGGCGCCACGCGTAGGCCAGCGAGCCGCTGTAGGCCATGCCCAGGGACGCGATCACGGTCGGCAGCCCGAACTGCTGCAGGCCGAGGAAGGTCGACACCAGCCAGACGCCGGCCGCCATGGCGCCGAGGGTGACGGTGCCGCGCGGGGCCCGGTAGGGCCGCTCCATCTCGGGGGCGTTGCGCCGCAGCAGCCAGACCGCGACGGACGGCATGCCGATCCCGATCAGGTAGCAGAAGTTGGCCGCGGCGATGATCCAGGTCGGATCGCCGAGCAGCAGGAAGCAGATCGCCAGGCCGGCCGTCAGCGAGGTCGCCACCCACGGGGCGTCGAAGCGGTTGCGCCGGGCGACGGACACCGGCAGCAGGCCGTCCTCGGAGAGCTGGGACATCGTGCGCGCCGCGCCGGCCAGCGGCTGCAGCGTCCCGTGGAACATGTTGAAGACGATGAACGCGGCCGCCGCCGCCTTCGCCGCGCCGGCAAGCAACGGCGCGAAGGTCGGCCCGAGCGTGTCGATGAGGTCACCCTCCAGCCCGTTGGGGCCGATCACCCCGAGCCACACGACCGGGATCGCGATGAAGAACAGGGCGGCGACGCCGGCCGAGCGGTACATGGCCTTGGGGACGTTGCGGACGGGGTCGATGGTCTCGCCGACGTGACAGGCGGCCGCCTCGAACGCGGGCGCCGCGAAGCCGATCAGGTAGAGCCCCGCCATGGCGCTCGTGACCGCCCCGAAGACGCCGTGGAAGGGCAGGCTGAGGTGGAAGCTGGTGGCCCGCTCCCAGTTGACGTTCCCGGTCACGACCGGGATCACCACCGACAGCAGCGCGAGCGTCCCCGACAGGCAGGCGACCGGCATGGCCACCCGCGTCGCCCAGCGGACGCCGACCAGGTTGACCGCCGTGAACGCGAGCACGATGAAGACGGCGAGGACGGTGACGCCGATCCCCGGCAGGAACCACTCGTGCAGCGCCTCGCTGGACAGCAGAGCCGTCAGCCCGCAGGTCGGGATCCATCCCCACCAGTAGGAGACCCCGGTCAGGTTGGCCAGCACGGGCGAGTAGGGGCGGAAGGCCTCTGCGCAGGTGGCGGCGATGCCGCCGACGCGGTCGGGCCACATCAGGATCAGCTCGGTCCAGCCCGGGAGCGCGGCCCAGGCCAGGATCAGGCCGACGACGAGCAGCGGCACCGCCGCGCTGCCCTGCGCGAGCAGCAGCGCGCCCATCAGGAACAGGCTCTGATTGGAGCCGCCCATCGCCAGCGAGACGGTGCCGAACCACCCGATGGTGCGCGGGTGCGTCCGGGGGGCGACGTCGGCGGCCATCTCAGCCGTATCGGCAATGCGCCGGAGAATCATCACGGTCTGGACGGATACCTGGCGCGTCGCCCTGAGCTGTCGGCGTCGAGCGCCGGACTAGGCTGTCCCCGATGCGCCTCCTCGTCACGGGCGCGGCAGGGATGCTGGGGCAAGACGTCGTCGCCGCCGCATCCGCAGCAGGGCACGACGTCACCGCCCTCGCCCGCCGCGACCTCGACATCACCAACGCCGACGCCGTGCGGCACGCCGTGCTCGACGCCCAGCCGGCGGCGGTCGTCAACTGCGCCGCCTACACCGACGTCGACGGCGCCGAGGCCGACGAGGACACGGCCACCACCATCAACGGCCGCGCCGCCGGGATCCTCGCCGCCGCCGCCGGCGATGCGGACGCGCTGATCGTCCACGTCTCCACGGACTACGTCTTCGCGGGGGACTCCGAGACGCCCTACGTCGAGTCCGACCCCGTCGGCCCGACGGGCGCCTACGGGCGCTCCAAGCTGGCCGGCGAGGTCGCCGTCCGCGAGCACGCGTCCCGGCACGCGATCGTCCGGACCGCGTGGGTGTTCGGCCCGGGCGGCGCCAACTTCGTCGACACGATGCGGCGGCTGGCGTCCGAACGCGACGCGGTGAGCGTGGTCGACGACCAGGTCGGCTGTCCCACTTACACCGGCCACCTGGCCGCCGCACTGGTCGAGATCGCCGAGCGCGGCCTGACCGGGACGCTGCACGTCGCCGGCGGCGGCCGCTGCTCCTGGTACGACCTCGCCGAGGCGACCTTCACCGCGACGGACGCCGACGTGACCCTCGGCCGCACCACCACCGACGCGTTCCCCCGTCCCGCCCGCCGTCCCGCCTTCTCCGTGCTCGGCACCGAGCGCGACGACACCCCGCGCCTGCCCGACTGGCGCGAGGGCCTCCGTGCACATCTCGAAGCCAGCAAGGTGACTTCATGAAGCTCTTGGTCTGTGGCGGCGCCGGGTTCATCGGCTCCCACTTCGCCCGCATCCGCGCCCAGGAGGCCGGCGACGAGGTCGTCGTCCTGGACAAGCTGACCTACGCCGGGCGGCGGGAGAACCTCGCCGACGTCCATCACGAGTTCGTGCACGGCGCCATCGAGGACCCCGACGCCGTCAAGGGCGCGCTGGACGGCATCGACGCGATCGTCAACTTCGCGGCCGAGACGCACGTCGACCGCTCCATCGCCGAGCCCGACGCGTTCGTCAAGACGCACGCCCTCGGCACCCACACGCTGCTCGAGGCCGCCCGCGCAGCCGGGGTCCGCTACGTGCAGGTCTCCACCGACGAGGTCTACGGGTCCATCGACGAGGGCACGTTCACGGAGTCCTCGCCGCTGGCGCCGTCCTCCCCGTACTCAGCCACCAAGGCCGGCGCCGACCTGCTCGTGCTCTCCTACTTCCACACGTACGACATGCCGACGGTGATCGTCCGCGGCTCCAACAACTACGGGCCCTATCAGTACCCCGAGAAGCTGATCCCGCTGATGGTCCTCAACGCCCTGCACGGCGATGCGCTCCCGGTCTACGGCGACGGCCAGCAGGTCCGCAACTGGATCCACGCGACCGACTTCGCCCGCGCCATCGGCCACGTCCTCGAACACGGCCACGCGGGCGAGGTCTACAACGCCGGCGGCCCCGACGAGTGCCCCAACCTCGAGGTCGTCCAGCGCATCATCGCCGCCACCGGCGCCAGCGATGACCTCATCGAGTACGTCACCGACCGCCCCGGCCACGACGTCCGCTACTCCCTCTCCTCAGAGAAGGTCCGCGCGCTGGGCTGGGAGCCGCGCGTGCGCTTCGAGGACGGCCTGGAGGACACCGTCGCCTGGTACCGCGACAACACCGCCTGGTGGGAACCGATCCGCTCCGGCGACTACCGCGCCTACTACGAGCGCCAGTACGGCAAGGCCCTAGGCGCCCGCTGATCACCGGCCGGCGCCAGCGAACGCCTAGCCGCGGTGGAGGGGGCAAGTCAGGCACGTCGGGCCGCCGTCGCCCTTCAACGAGAGCTCCGAGCCGTCGTAGCCGTGCACCTCGACGCCGCGGGCCTCGATGCGCCGGCGCAGCGACGGCACCCCGTCGACCACGACGACGACGCCCGGCCGCACGCAGAGGACGTTGCAGCCCATGCCGAGGTACTCGTCGGCGTCGACGGCGATCCAGTCGTAGCCGCGCTGGCGCAGGTCGTCGAGCAGGCGGACGGGGGCAAGCGGCTCGTAGATGACCAGCAGGTCATCCGTGAGCGCGCTGATCATCGACTGCAGGTGCAGGACGTGGTCCGGCCCGGCGTCGTGCGGGAGGTCGTAGGCGCGGACCTCGACATCGCCGACGAGCGCCTGCAGCGCCGCCACCCCGGCGGGCGTGGTGCGGTAGCCCATCCCCACGGCCATGGTGACGTCGTCGATCCAGAAGCGGTCGCCGCCGTCGGCCCAGGCGCCCTCGGGCAGGCGGCCGAGGACGGGGACGCCGGCGCGCTCGAGCTCGTCGGCCATCAGGAAGGGCTCGGTCGAGCGGATCGGCTTGCGCATGCGCAGCGGGATCGCGCCGTCGGCGGTCAGCATCACGGGGTCGTGCATGTAGACCGCGTCGACGAGCCCATCGGCCGCCTCGGCCACGACGACCTCGGCGCCGAGGTCGGCCAGCAGCGCGCAGAACGCCTCGTGCTGCGCGGCCAGTCGGGCTGGGTCGGGCACGCGCCAGCCCGCCGCGGCCCAGTCCCCCGCGGTGGCCGGGCGGCGGACCAGGACCCGCCGCAGCGGGGCCGACATGGAGGTGACGCCGAACGAGGTCAGGTCACGAGATCCTACGGGTGAAGCGCCCGCGGGAATCACCCTGCGCGATCCTGCCGTTCTTGTAGTAGATGCCCCACTGCAGCGTGCCGCTGAACTTCTGGGCGACGAAGTAGTCGACCTGCTTGGGGGAGGCGCTGAGGCGCGCGTTCGCGGCCCGCATCAGCCGGTTGGGCGCGGTCGCGTTGAGCTCTTCGTAGCTGATCGAGTCCGCGCCGCTGACGGCGGTCGAGCTCGAGAACTCCTGCGGGGCCTCGGCGCCGGCCTGCAGCTCGACGATGTGCGTCTTGCCGCCGCGGATGATCTGGACGTCGATGCGGTCCTTGCGCATGGAGTAGTTGGCGATCCGGCCCGGCTGCTCCTTGGCCAGTATGCGCAGGCCGGCGCGCAGGCCCTTGGGCGTGAAGAAGCTGGCCGCCTTGACCTGGGCGGGGACGTCGTCGTCGCCGCTGTCGCCCTGCGTGCCGACGCCGCCTGTTGGCGACGTCTGCGTCTTGAAGGAGTTCAGCGTGTCGCGGACGGCGTCGTTGGCGTCCTTGCCCATGCTGAAGACGGCGAGGCCGACACCGCCGACGACGACCAGGGCGATGATCCAGGCGAAGGCGAGCCCGCTGCCGCGCGGCCGCCGGCCGGGCGTCGCGACGGGGGCGCCGGTCTCGACCTCGCGCGGTGGCGCCACCTGGGTCGTGGCGGGCGGCGTGTCCGACGACGTCCCCCAGCCGAGGTCGCCCAGTCCTGCGTCGTCCTTCTTGCGCCCGAAGGCGTCGTACTCGTCGGCCATGTCACCCACCCAACGGGCCAGCGGGCCGTGCGCTTACGCGCCTCAGCCGAAGGAGTCGATGCGCCAGCCGCCGTCGACCTTGATGAGCTTGAACGTGCGGCGGACGGTGTCGTTGCCGTCCTCCGTGCTCACCTTCGCCGTGGCGGTCGTGCCGGTGACCTTGACGTCGTCGACGGAGAGCGTGGCGGCGTCGGCGTCCTCGAAGGCCTTCTTGACCTCGTTGGGGCAGCTCGAGCTCCCGGCGACGCTCTTCTCCAGCCGCTCGGAAAGGATCTCCCCGCACACGTGCGCCTGCTTGTTGCGCGACGCGTCGTCGGAGAGGTCCGCCACCACCTGCGCGACGTCCTTCGCGTCACCCTTGAAGTCGTCGGTAGAGGTGGTCCGCTGCTGGGTACATCCACCGAGCAGGGCCGCGGCGCCGAGCAGGAGAGGCAGGGAGTTCCGCATCCGGATCGAGTCTATGCGAGCTACCGTCTTCCTTCTCAGATGAACGATCGCGACACCGTCCCGCGCGGGCGCCATGCGCCACCGCTCGAAGTCCGCCAGGACCGCCAGCTGCAGCGGCTGAGCGAGGCCGCCGCCGCCGTGTTCGCGCGGATGGGCTACGCGGACGCGACGGCGGAGGCGATCGCCCGCGAGGCCGGCATGTCGAAGGCGACCTTCTACGAGCACTTCGGCAACAAGGAGGACTGCATCCTCGCGCTCTTCGACCGTGCGATGACGATGCTGATCGGCGCCATGTCGTCCGTCCGCGAGGAGCAGGCCGACCTCGAGCCGACGGAGCGCTACCGGCGGTCCATCCGGGCGCTGCTCGGCGTCATCGCCGAGAACCCCGACTACGCCCAGACGCTGCTGGTCGAGATCATCGGCGCCGGCCCGCGCGCGGCCGACCGCCGCGACAACGTCCTGGCCGCCATCGCCACCTACGTCGACCAGCGCAACGCGGAGGACGCCGAGGCCGGCACCGCCCCGCGCCTGGTCTCCCCCGACGACGCCTACGCGGTCGTGGGCGCGACGCTCGAGCTCGCCTCGCGGCACATCCGAGCCCGGATCCCGGAGGACATCATGGACCTCGAACCGGTGGTCGAGCGGCTGCTCCGCGGCGTGCTCATCGCCGCCGAGGGCCATACGGCTCCGGCGTGAGCGAGGACCAGCGGGCGCTCGGGCTGGCCCACGTCGCCAGCTGCTCCTTCCTGGCCTCGCGGCTCGCGCCCTCCGGCCAGTTCTTCCTCGCCCTCGGCGGCGGCGTCGCGCTGGCCCGGGCGGCGGCCACCGACGGCCTCCGGGTCGGCTACGGCGTCTCCGTCGCGGCGATGGTCCAGACCGTCGCCCTGATCGGCCCGGCCCGCTTCAACGCACCCCTCACCCAGGCGCTCAACGCGCCCGTCCTCGGCTGGCTGACGGCGCGCGGCGCGTCGCGGGCGGCGCGGCTGGCGTCCACGCTCAGCATCCGCCTCGTCCACTACGCGCTGCTCAACGTCGTCTTCGTCGCGCTCGTCGTCGGCGGCCTGGACGAGTACGTCGCCACCTACGACAAGGTCGCCGGCTTCCTCCGCTTCCTGCCCAAGGGCGAGACCGCCGCCATCGTCCTCACCATCATCGGCTCCGTCGTCTACGGCCTCGCCTTCTCCACCATCCAGGTCCTCGTCTGCGAGCGCGCCCTCGCCAACTGGCCGGATGGGACTGAGGGGACAGTCCCCTCAGTCCCGAGTGTTCCGAACACCGCACGAGCGCGCAGCGTCTTCCTCGCACCGTCGCTGGTGGCGATCGCGTGGGTGGCGCTGCTCGGCTTCCTGAACTGGACGACGCTGGCCGTGGTGGCCGGCGCGCTGGTGCTCGCGGTCGTCGGGACCCGTGCCCGCCGCGCCGGGCGGACGACGTGGACGGTCGGCCTCGCGCTGGCCGCCACGCTCGCGGTCGGGGCGATGCTTCCGGCGCTGCTGGGCGCGGTCGACGTCGAGCCCGCCGGCCAGCGCGCGCTGCGGGGGGCGCTGCTCGTCCTCACCGCGACCTGGGCGCGCGCGTTCGCCGGCGCCGATGGCCTGCGCGAGTTCGCCCGCCGGATCCTGTGGGGCCACGCGCGCCGGATCGTCGGCGCGCTGGAGTCCGACGCGCGCCTGCGCCCCGCCGCCGACGACCTGATCGAGCGGGTCGGAGCGGTCGAGATCTCACCCGTCCCGCTGGCCGACGCGCTCACCGCCTGGGTGGCCACGGAGGCCCGCGCCTACCAGCCGCCCGCATGACGGCGTTGGCGGACGAGATCGTCCGCTGCCGCCGCTGCCCGCGGCTGGTCGAGTGGCGCGAGCGTGTCGCGCGCGAGAAGCGGGCCGCCTACGCCGCCGAGACGTACTGGGGACGTCCCGTGCCCGGCTTCGGGGACCCCGCCGCGCGGCTGGTCGTCGTCGGCCTCGCCCCGGCCGCGCACGGCGCCAACCGGACCGGGCGGATGTTCACCGGCGATCGCAGCGGGGACTTCCTGTACGCGGCCCTGCACCGCGCCGGCTACGCGAACCAGCCGACCTCGGACCACCGCGACGACGGCCTGCGCCTGACCGACTGCTTCATCACCGCGCCGGTGAAGTGCGCGCCGCCGCAGAACAAGCCGACCCCGCAGGAGCGCGCGAACTGCGCCCCGTGGCTCGACGCCGAGCTGGCCGCGCTCACCCGCGCGCGCGTCCTGCTGTGCCTCGGGGCGATCGGCTGGAACGCGACGCTGAGCGCGCTCGGCGCCCCCCGCCCGCGGGCGGCCTTCGCCCACGGCGCCGAGGCGACGGTCGGCGCCCTCACCGTCGTCGGCTCCTTCCACGTCTCCCAGCAGAACACGTTCACCGGGCGCCTGACTCCGGCCATGCTGGACGCCGTGCTGGAGCGCATCAAGAAGTTGGCCGGCACCGCGCAACTCTGACCGCGTCCGCCGGTTGACAGGGGCATGGTGCGTCGGAGCGTGATCCTGGAGGAGACGGTGGATCTGGTCGAGTGCCTCCCGGAGCTGCACGACCTGCTCTCCCTGGAGCGCAGGATCGGCGCCCGGCGCACGCTGCGCGCCCGCGTCGCCGAGCTGCGCAAGGGTCGCTGGGACGCGCTGGCCGACGCCGAGCACGTCCGCGACGGCGCCGGCTTCCTGATCCTCGAGGGCGCGCTGATCCGCTGCGTGACCGCCGCGCACCGCACGTCCGGCGAGCTGCTCGGCCCGGGCGACATCCTCCGTCCCTGCCACGACCCCTTCGAGGAGGACGAGCGCTTCAGCACCTACTACCGCGCGATCTCCGACGTCCGCATGGCGATCATCGACGGGCGCGTCGTCCGCGCCGCCGCCCTCATCCCCGAGCTCATCCCGGCACTGGTCACCTGCACCGGCCGGCGTTCCGGCGGCCTCTCCCGGCAGCTCGTGATCGTGCAGTCGCAGTCGGTGGAGACGCGCATCCTCGTCACGCTCAACTACCTCGCCGAGCGCTGGGGCGTGATGACGCGCGAGGGTGTCGTCCTGCCCGAGTTCCTCTCCCACGGGACGCTCGCGCTGCTGCTCGGTGCGCGCCGGCCCAGCGTCACCAGCGCGATGGTGCGATTGTCCGCGCGCGGCGAGGTCGAGCGGCGTCCGGACGGGCGCTGGGCGCTCGGATCTGCCGCACAGGCGCTCGTCGCTTAGGTAGGTTTCGCGGATGGCTCGCACCGCCTTCCGCATCCAGATGGTCCTCGCCGGCGTCGTCATCGCCGGCGTCTTCCTGCAGGTCTACCTGATCGCGGCGTACATCTTCGGGGCCGACACGCTCTCCGCGCACAAGAACGCCGGCGGCATCGTGCACATCTTCGAGGTGCTCGTCCTCATCGCCGCGCTGGTCGCCAAGCACGACCGGCTGCTGGCGCTCGCGCTGGCCGTCATCGGGACGATCCAGCTCGCCCTGGCCGGTGCGGACAAGTACGTCGGCGGCCTGCACGGGCTGCTGGCCCTGGTCGTCCTCCTGCTCGCCGCCGCCATCCTGCTGCGCGGCCGCGGAGTCGTCCCTGGGGAGGCGCCGGCCGTACCCTGAGTGAGATGGCGCTCGACGTCTTCACCCCGCAGGTCGCCGAGTGGTTCACGCGGGCGTTCGAGGCCCCGACGGAGGCCCAGGCGCAGGCGTGGCCGGCCATCGCCACCGGCCAGCACACGCTGATCTCCGCGCCCACCGGATCGGGCAAGACGCTGGCCGCGTTCCTGTGGGGACTCAACAAGTTCGTCGCCGAGCCGTCACCCGCCGATCCGAAGGACCGCCGCACGCGGCTCGTGTACGTCTCGCCGCTGAAGGCGCTCTCCTACGACGTGGAGCGCAACCTGCGCGCACCGCTGCGCGGCATCGGCGCCGACGTGAAGGTCGCGGTGCGCACGGGCGACACCCCGCAGGCCGAGCGGCGCGACATGCAGCGCCATCCGCCGGACATCCTCATCACCACGCCGGAGTCGCTGTACCTGATGCTGACCTCCCAGGTGCGGGAGATCTTCAGCGGGACCGAGTGGGTGATCCTCGACGAGATCCACGCGGTCGCCCAGACCAAGCGCGGCGCGCACCTGGCGCTGACGCTGGAGCGTCTGGTCGAGGTCGCCGAGCGCGACGTCCAGCGCATCGGGCTGTCCGCCACTCAGAACCCGCTCGAGGAGGTCGGCCGCTTCATGGTCGGCCCGCACCGGCAGTGCACTGTCGTCGACACCGGCGTACGCAAGCCGATGGACCTCAAGATCCACGTGCCGGTCGAGTCGATGGTCGAGCCGGAGCAGACGGAGACCCCTTCTTTGGACCCGCTGGCCGGCGGCGAGGCGACGCGCAAGTCGATCTGGCCGGCGATCTATCCCAAGCTGCTCGAGCTCGTCCAGGCGCACCGTTCGA
This sequence comes from uncultured Solirubrobacteraceae bacterium, assembly GCA_964242305.1. GTDB lineage: Bacteria > Actinomycetota > Thermoleophilia > Solirubrobacterales > Solirubrobacteraceae > DATLGB01. The sequence continues at coordinate 11,831 of CAXTBB010000054.1, read as the reverse complement.
CGATCGTCTTCGTCAACAACCGGCGCGGCGCCGAGCGGCTCGCGCTGCGCCTCAATGATCTGGCGAATGAAAGCGGGGGCCCCGCCTCGGCCGGCTTGGGCGCCGGCGATGTGGCCTCGGCACCCCCGAACGAGATCGCCCGCGCCCACCACGGGTCGCTCGCGCGCGAGGAGCGGACGATCATCGAGGAGCAGCTGAAGGCCGGCGAGCTGCCCTGCCTGGTGGCGACGTCATCGCTGGAGCTCGGCATCGACATGGGCGCGGTCGACCTCGTGCTGCAGGTCGAGTCGCCCAAGTCGGTCACCCGCGGGCTGCAGCGCATCGGCCGCGCCGGCCACGGCGTCGGCGAGGTCTCCAAGGGCCGCATCTTCCCCAAGTTCCGCTCCGACCTACTGGAGACGACGGTCGTCGTCAAGCGCATGCGCGAGGGGTTGATCGAGCAGACGGTGGTCCCCCGCAATCCCCTCGACGTGCTCGCCCAGCAGGTCGTCGCGATCGCGGCGATCAATGAGGACGGAGTGGCGGTCGACGACCTCCACGCGCTGGTCACGCGCACGTACACGTACGCCGAGCTGTCGCGCGAGCAGCTCGAGAACGTCCTCGACATGCTCGACGGCCGCTACCCGAGCGAGGAGTTCGGAGACCTCCGGGCGCGCATCATCTGGGACCGCGTCGCCGGGACGATCCGCCCCCGCAAGGGCGCCCGCGCGCTCGCCATCACCAACGCGGGCACGATCCCCGACCGCGGCCTGTTCTCGGTCAACCTGCCCGACGGCCGCCGCGTCGGGGAGCTCGACGAGGAGATGGTCTACGAGGCGCGGCCCGGGCAGACGTTCCTGCTCGGCGCGTCGACCTGGCGGATCGAGGACATCACCCGCGACCGCGTCATCGTCACGCCGGCGCCGGGCGCGCCGGGGGCCGTCCCCTTCTGGCGGGGGGACAGCATGGGCCGGCCCCGCGAGCTGGGCGAGGCCGTCGGCGCCTTCTCCCGCTGGGCGGTCGAGCAGGACGTCGAGACGCTCGAGCGCGATTACGACCTCGACCCGCTGGCCGCACGCAACCTGCTGGACTTCCTGCGCGAGCAGCAGGAGGCCACGCGCGTCGTCCCGTCCGATCGCACCATCGTCATCGAGCGCTTCCGCGACGAGATCGGCGACTGGCGGGTGTGCGTGCTGTCGCCGTACGGCGGGCGGGTGCACGCGGCCTGGGGGCTCGCCCTGAGCGCGCGGCTGCGCGAGGAGTACGGCCTCGAGTCCGACGCGATCTGGTCCGACGACGGGATCATCGTCCACATGCCCGACGCGGACGAGCTGGGTGGGCGGGATTCGATCGAGCTGATGCTGATCGAGCCGGACGCGCTCGAGGACCTCGTCGTCGGCGAGCTCGGTGGGAGCGCCCTGTTCGGCGCACGCTTCCGCGAGAACGCCGGTCGCGCCCTCCTCATCCCGCGCGCCTATCCCGGCAAGCGCACACCGCTGTGGCAGCAGCGCCTGAAGTCGCAGACGCTGCTCGAGGTGGCCAAGAAGTACGGCCAGTTCCCGATCATCCTCGAGACCTACCGCGAGTGCCTTCGCGACGTGCTCGACCTGCCCGGCCTGACCGAGCTGCTGACCAAGCTGCACTCGCGCGAGCTGAGCGTCGTCGAGGTGGAGACGTCGTCCGCGTCGCCGTTCGCCAGCAGCCTGCTCTTCGACTACGTCGCGACGTACATGTACGAGGGCGACACGCCCAACGCCGAGCGCCGCGCGGCCGCCCTCTCCCTCGATCGCGACTTGCTGCGCGAGCTGCTCGGGCAGGAGGAGCTGCGCGACCTCATCGATCCCGGCGCCCTGGACGTCGTCGAGGCCGACCTTCAGCGGCTCTCCGAGCGCACGCGGGCCGAGCACCCCGACTCCCTGCACGACGTGCTGCGCCGCCTCGGCGACCTCACCACCGCCGAGCTGCTGGCCCGCGCCACCGGCGACTTCATCGGCGTGCTGGAGGCCGACCGCCGCGCCATCGAGATCCGCGTCGGCGGCGAGCCGCGCTGGATCGCCGCCGAGGACGCCGGCCTCTACCGCGACGCGTTCGGGGTGATGCCCTCCGGCGGTGTCGCCGCCGCGTTCCTGGAGGACGTCCCCAACGCCCGCGAGCGCGTGGCCCGCCGCTACGCCCGCACCCACGGCCCGTTCGAGTCCCCCCAGATCAAGGCCCGCTACGGGGTCGACTTCGAGGACGTGCTCGACGGGTTGGTCCGCTCGGGCGACCTCGTCCGCGGCGAGCTGCGCCCCGGCGGCACCGCCCGCGAGTGGTGCGACCCCGAGGTGCTGCGCCGGCTGCGGCGCGCCTCGCTCGCCGTCTTGCGCAAGGAGATCGAGCCGGCCGACCAGCGCGCGCTGGGCCGCTTCTACCCGAGCTGGCAGGGCGTCGACCGCCATCCGCCCACCGGCGCCGGCGTCGACCGGCTGCGCGAGGTGCTCGTCTCGCTGCAGGGGATGGCGCTGCCCGCCGACGTCTGGGAGCGCGACGTGCTGCCGCGCCGCGCCGGCGCCTACTCGCCGGCCTGGCTCGACCAGCTGTGCGCGTCGGGCGAGGTCGTGTGGGTCGGCGGCGGGTCGCTCGGGCGCAGCTCGGGCCGGGTCGCCCTGTACTTCCGCGAGGACGCGCCCTGGATCGGCCCGCCCAAGCCGGGCGCGCTCGACGGGCACGAGGTCCACGAGCGCGTCCGCGACCGCTTGCGGGCCGGCGCCTGCTTCTTCACCGACCTGCTCGTCGACCTCGCCGGCGTCCCCGCCGAGGAGATCCAGAACGCGGTCTGGGACCTGGTGTGGGCGGGCGAGGTCACCAACGACGCGTGGGCGCCGCTGCGCTCGCCGCGCCTGGCCGCCCGCGCGCTGCAGGCCTCGCAGCGCGGCCGCGCCGATCGCCGATCGCGCTTCGCCGCTCGCAAGCGTGGCGCGCAGGCCGTCGTCCAGGGCCGCTGGTCGCTGACCGCGGGCCTCTTCGCGGCCGGCGAGAACGATCCGGCCGGCCGCCGCCGCGCCCAAGCCGAGCTGCTGCTCGAGCGCTACGGCATCGTCACGCGCGAGCAGGTCCTCGCCGAGGGCATCCAGGGCGGCTTCTCCGTGTTGTACGACTCCTTCGCCCAGATGGAGACGCTGGGCGCCTGCCGCCGCGGGTACTTCATCGAGGGCCTCGGCGGCGCGCAGTTCGCGCTGCCCGGCGCGGTCGAACGGCTGCGCGCGCAGCGCGATGACGAGCGCGAGCGCCCCATCGTCCTCGGCGCCACCGATCCCGCCCAGCCCTACGGCGGCGTCCTCAAGTGGCCGCAGCGCGCCGAACGGTCCCCCTCGCGGACCGCCGGCGCCTACGTCGTCCTGTCCGCCGGCGATCCGATCCTCTATGTCGAGCGCGGCGGCAAGGGCATCCAGGTCCTCGCCGACGCCCTCGACGAGCGCATCACGCCCGCCTTCGCCGAGCTCGCCGACACCGTCCAGCGCGGCCGCATCAAGCGGCTCGCGCTCGAGCGCGTCGACGGCGAGCCCGTCGTCGGCTCCGAATGGGAGGCCGCGCTGCTCGAGCTCGGCTTCCGCGGCGGCACCTCCAAGCTCACGCTGTCGGCGTGAAGTAGGCGCCCTTCTCCAGATCCTCGATGAGGGTCGGGCCGGTCGGCTCCCAGTCCAGGAGCGCGCGGGTCTTGGCGTTCGAGGCCTGGATGTCGAGGCTGATGAACGTCCCCATCCACCCGAAGGTCTCGGCGGGAACGGACTCGACGGGGAGGTCGAGGCCGCGGCCGATCGCCCGGGCGATGTCGGCCTGGGTGACGCCCTGCTCGCCGGCGGCGTGCAGGACGGACCCGGCCGGCGCGCGCTCGACGGCGAGCCGGAACAGGCGGGCGGCGTCCGAGCGGTGGACGGCGGGCCAGTGGCTGCTGCCGTCGCCCGGGTAGCCGGCCACGCCCGCCTCGCGGGCCGTGGCGACGATGACGGCCATGAAGCCGTTGTCGCCTTCGCCGTGGGTGGTCGGGGCGAGGCGGACGCTGACGGCGCGCACGCCCTCGCCGGCGAGGGCCAGCAGCTGCTGCTCGGACAGCGTCCGCTCGATGGCGGTGGCCTGCTCGTCGTCCTCCGTGCCGACCGTGCCCGGTTTCAGGCCGGCGAGGCCGGAGGCGATGACGAGCGGCCGGTCCGTCCCCTTCAGAGGCTCGGCAAGCGCGTCGATGGCGGCGCGATCGGCGGCCGTTGCGGCCGGGAAGTCACCCGCGAACGCCTCCTCGTGCTTGAAGGCGAGGTGGATGACGCCGTCAGACGCGGCCGCGGCGTCGCGCAGGACGTCGAGGTCGTCGAGCGAGCCGCGGACGACCGCGGCACCGGCGTGCTCGAGCGCGTCGGCCGACGCGTCGGAGCGGGCGAGGCCGGTGACCTCGTGGCCGTTCTCGATCAGCTCGGGGACCACGGCGGAGCCGATCCAACCACTGGCACCGGTGACGAAGACATGCATGGGAGACCTCCTGGGGCTTGATGACACTTGGTGTCATCGACATTAGCAGCACCATGTCACTTGGTGTCATGAGTAGGCTCTCGGCATGACCCGGTGGGAACCGAACGCGCGCGGCCGGCTCGAGCAGGCTGCGCTCGAGCTCTTCGCCGAGCGTGGCTACGACCGCACCACGGTGGAGGACATCGCCACCCGTGCCGGTGTCACCAAGCGCACGTACTTCCGTCACTTCGCCGACAAGCGCGAGGTGCTGTTCGGCCAGGGCGCGGTCTTCCAGGACCTGTTCCTCGACGGGCTCGCCACCGCGCCGGCGGACGCGACGCCGATGGCGGCGATCGCGGCCAGCCTCGAGCCAGTGGCGGCCTTCTTCACCGACCGCCACGCGCACGCCGCACGCCGGCACGCCGTCATCAGCGCCAGCGCCGAGTTGCGCGAGCGTGACCTGGTCAAGCTCGCGTCGGTGGCCGCCGCCCTCGCCACCGCCCTGCGCGAGCGCGGGATCGCCGAGCCGACGGCCTCCGTCACCGCCGAGACCGCGTTGGCCATCTTCCGGACCGCCTTCGATCGCTGGATCACAGAGGGCGGCGAGCTCGGCGACCTCCTGCGCGAGTCGCTGGACACGCTGCGCGCGGTGACCTCCGGCGCCGTATAGGTCTCTGAGATGCCCGAGGGCGACACGATCCACTACGCGGCCAACCGCATCCGCCCGGTGCTCGAAGGGCACGTCCCGGACGAGATCCGCACGCCGCACCGGCGCTTCGCGCGCGACCGCTGGCCGGAGCGGCTGAAGGGTCGCGCGGTGCGGTCGGTGGACGCGCGCGGCAAGCACCTGATGATCCGCTTCGAGGGCGGGCTGACCCTCCACAGCCACCTGCGCATGACCGGGTCGTGGCAGGTGATCCCGCTCGGCGGGCAGTGGCGCCGCCACCCGCGGCGGGCGTGGCTGGTCATGCGCCGCGGCGACCGCGAGGTGATCGAGTTCGACGGGCCGGTGCTGGAGCTGATGACGGACTCGCGCACGCGCCTGGACCAGCGCATCGCCGGGCTCGGTCCCGACGTCGTCGCGCCGGGCGAGTTCAACGAGCGCGACTACCTGCGGCGCCTGCGGGAGGACGACCCGACGCGGCCGATCGGCGACGCCCTGCTCGACCAGCGCGTCGTCGCCGGCATGGGGACGGTGTGGCGGACCGAGGCGTGCTGGCGCGCGGAGGTGGATCCCTGGCGCGCGACCGCTTCAGTCTCCGATGAAGAAGCGCTGCGACTGTGCTCGGTCGTGCGCCCCTTCATGCAGCGATCGGCGATGGACGGCTTCCAGAACCGCGACGTGCGCTGCTACGGCCGTGCGGGGATCGCCTGCGACCGCTGCCAGACCACGCTGCGCGGCGGGACGCAGGGGGAGAACAACCGGCCGCTGTTCTGGTGCCCCGGGTGTCAACGATGAACGCAGGGGGGCCCGGCTCGGCCGGTGGCGGGTCAAACGATCTGGCCTCGCCACCCCTGGTCCGCGTCGGCCACAAGGGCGCGGACCTGATCGCGCCCGGCAACACCCTGGCGTCGTTCGACGCGGCGGTGGCGGCGGGCGTCGACATGATCGAGTTCGACGTCCTCCCCGAGGACCACACCAAGCGCGACACGTGCCGGCTGGTGCTCGCCCACGACTACACGCACGACGTCCTCGCCGCCCCCTCGCTGGAGGAGGGACTCGCGCACCTGGCCGGCCTCGACGTACGCCTCGACGTCGACCTCAAGCTGGCCGGCTACGAGGACCGCGTCGTCGCCGCCCTGGCCGAGCACGACCTGCTCGACCGCACGCTGATCTCCTCCATGGAGCGCAGCGCCCTGCACCGCATCCGCGCGCTCGACCCCGCCATCACGCTCGGCTGGTCGGTCCCCAAGGTCCGCCGCGACTACACCGCGTCCCGGCTGACCATCCTGCCCGCCGCGGGCGTGCTCGCCGCCGCGCGCCAGACCTTCCCCCGCCGCGCCGGGATCGAGCTGCGCTCGGGCTTCTGCGACGCGATCATGGCCTACTGGCGACTGATCACGCCGCGCCTGGCCCGCACGGTGCGCGAGGCCGGCGGCGAGCTCTACGCCTGGACGGTCGACGACGCCGCGACGATCGCGAAGCTCGAGACCATGGGCGTCACCGGCGTCATCACCAACGACCCCCGCCTTTTCACGGTGACGTGATCTCGCACTGCGTGGCGCTGTAGCCCTTGGGGTCGGCGCCGGCGGTGGTCTTGTGGCCCGCCTCGGTGACGCGCCGGCGCATGGTGATGACCTTGCCGCTGCGGCTCCAGCGGAAGCGGACGCTGCCCCGGAGCAGGTGCGAGCCGCCGTCGGTGGGCGGCTTGAAGGTGAAGTCCTGGCCGGACTCGATGACCTGGCGCAGGGTGCTGCCGATGGGCTTCCAGCCCGAGTCGGCGCCCGCGCCGCCGTTGTGCCACTTGCCGTCGGTCTTGGACTTGTACTGGACGGTGATGCGCAGGGCGAGGTGCGACCGGCGGTTGCCGAGGCCGGGCATCGAGCCGCGGACGCCGACCGTGTTGGGGTGCTTGGCGGTGTCGCAGACGTTGATCGTCGCCCACAGGTCCGGGGACGTCTTCAGGTTCGTCCGCTTGGGCTTCTTCGCCGCGGTCGTGGTGACGGTGCCCGGGGCGAGCGCGATGCCGCTCGCGGTCGCGGCCTGGGCGACGAGGGAGGAGAGGACGGCGGCGGTGACGAGCGTGACGCGCGAGGGCATGACCACTTCAGTAAACGCCATCGGGGCCGGATCGTTGCGGTTCGTGTGATGAGGTCACGCCCCCCGCCGTAGTGTCCGCGTGACCAGCACCTTGACCATCCCACAAACGCACTCCCGGTCGGCGCCGGCGCTGGACTTCGAGGCGCTCTACCGGTCGAGCCGCGACGACGTCTACGCGTACGTGGCCACGATCGTCCGGGACCGCTCCGCGGCGGAGGACGTCACCGCCGCGGCGTTCGAGAAGGCCTACCGCAAGCAGCGCGGCTTCGACGCCGGCCGCGGCTCGGAGCGGGGGTGGCTGTTCGGCATCGCCCGCCACGCCGCCCTCGACGAGCTGCGCCGCCGCAAGCGGTCCGCCTCGCTCACCCACGATCCGCCCGACACGGCCGCCGCGGACACGACCGCGGCGATCGTCGACCGCGCGACCGTCCGCGCCGCGCTGGGCCGGCTGCGCGTCAAGGACCGCGAGATCATCGCCCTGCGCTTCCACGCCGGCCTCGACACCGCCGAGGTCGCCGGCGTGCTCGGGGTCACCGAGACCAACGCCCAGACCCTGCTCCACCGTGCCATGAAGAACCTTCGGGAGGCCGTCAATGCCTGACACCATCGACATGAGCGAGTTCGAGGACCTCGTCAAGGCGCTGGAGGAGGACCGGCCGCAGATCGACCCGTCCTTCGCGCGCATCCTCGACCGACGTGCCGCGGACGGCTTCGCCAAGCCGCCGTGGCACGCGCGGTTGCCCAGCCTCACCTGGCTCGGCCTCCCCGCCGCCGCTGTCGCCTCGCTGGTCCTCATCGTCGCGGTGGTGGGCGGCAGCAGCGGGCCGGGCGACGACAGCTCGAGCGGGGCAGGCGGCGCGTCGTCCTCTGTCGCCGCCGCCCCCCAGCAGGAGCTGTCGGGGTCGAAGGCGGCGCGCGACTCGGCCGCCAGCGCGGCGGTCCCGGCGGCGTCGCAGCCACTGCTGCGCGGTCGCGTGCAGGAGCAGACGGCCGGCCTCACCCTGATCGCGCCGGGCAAGCAGCTCGCTGAGGTCGGCGACCGGGTCATCGCGGTCACCGACCAGGTCGGCGGCTTCGTCGTCTCCTCCAGCGTGAGCACGACGAGCGGCGGCGACTACCAGCTGCGAGTCCCCGTCGCTCGCCTCGACGACGCGCTCGGGCGGCTGTCCAAGCTCGGCCACGTCTCCGAGCGCACGCAGGGCTCGCAGGACATCACCGCCGAGCGCAACGTCGCCCGCGATCGCTTCGACGAGGCGGTCGCCGAGCGCCGCTCGCTGCTCAACCGGCTGGCCAAGGCGACGACGGACAACCAGGTCGCGAGCCTGAAGGCGCGCCTGGGCGACGTCAACGCCGCGATCGCGTCCAACCGTGCCGCGCTCGAGCGGGTGCTGCGGCGAGCGCGCTACGCCTCGCTGCGCGTCTCCCTGCAGGCCAAGCGCGGCGGCGTGATCCCCGTCGACGACGGCACGTGGACGCCCGGGGACGCCGTGCGCGACGCCGGCCGCGTGCTCGAGGTCGCCGCGGGCGTGGTCGTCGTGGCCGGCTCGGTGCTGCTCCCGCTGGCGCTGCTGGCCCTGCTCGGGGTGGCCGCCAGCCGGGTGGCCGGGCGCCGCGGGCGCGACCGCATGCTCGAGTCCGTGTGATGAACTAGGGACATGGCGGCGACGACCCAGGAGACCATCGAGCTCCTGGGTCACGTGCCGGCCTTCGAGACGCTCACCCCCGAGGACCTCGAGCGGGTCGCGGGGGTGGCCGTCCCCCGGCGCTTCGCCTCTCACGACGTCGTCTTCCGCGAGAACGACGACTCCGACACGTGCTACGTGGTCCGCTCCGGCCACGCCCGGGCGCTGCGCGAGCACTCCGACGGCCGCCAGATCACGCTCGCCACCTTCGGCCCCGGGGACATCTTCGGGGAGCTGGCCATGTTCAGCGCCGAGCGCCGGTCGGCGACGGTGGACGCGGTCGACCAACTGGAGGTGATCGCCATCCTCGGCCGCGACATGCGCGCCCTCATGCGGCGCCATCCGGACATCGCCGTGTCGCTCGTCGTGGCCCTCGGGCGCCGGCTGCGGGAGGCCAACGAACGCCTCGCCCGCCAGTCCTTCCAGACCGTGCAGTCGCGCGTGGCCACCGTGCTCGGCAACCTCGTCCGCCAGACCCAGGACGAGGGCGCGGCCGATGCCGACGTCCTCGTCGTCGCCACCCAGGCCGAGATCGCCCAGCTCGCGGGATCCAGCCGCGAGTCCGCAAGCCGCTTCCTCGCCGTTCTCGAGCGCGCCGGCATCATCTCCCAGGGCCGCGGGCGCATCACCGTGCACGAGCCGGACGCCCTCCAGCGCTATGTCTTCTGAGGACGGCGGTCAGGCGAAGCGAGGCCGCCAGCGCACCCTTCGCGAGCACTCCTACGGCGGCGTGTGCGTGCGCGGCGACGAGGTCGTCACCATCGTCCCGCGCGGCAAGCGCGCGCTCGCCCTCCCCAAGGGCGGCCCGGAGCGCGGCGAGTCCCCCGAGCAGACCGCCGCCCGCGAGGTGCGCGAGGAGACCGGGCTGACCGGCACCGTGCGGGCCCCGCTCGGCGACGTCGTCTACCACTACCGCCGCTCGGGCCGCCGCATCCGCAAGACGGTCTCCTTCTTCCTGCTCGACTACGTGGGGGGATCGACGGACGACCACGACCACGAGGTCACCGAGGCCCGCTGGGTTCCGCTGCAGACGGCCCGCACCGAGCTCAGCTATCCGGGCGAGCGCAAGATGGTCGAGAACGCCATCGAGCTGCTGGCGGCGGACCAATAGGATCACGAGCCCCGTGCAGGCCCTGAACTTCTACTCGCAGATCTTCGCCGACCAGATGAAGCGCGGCCGCAAGACGGCCACCATCCGGCTCGGCGACAAGCGCCACAAGTACCGCAAGAACCAGGTCGTCATGGTCACGGTCGGCTACCAGTACTCGCCGCGCGAGAAGGTCTTCCACGCCGTCATCGACAACGTCGAGGTCAAGAAGGTCTCCGAGCTCTCACCGCGCGACATCGAGCACGACAACCCGGAGTTCCGCCGCGCCGACGAGCTCATGCACTTCATGGAGCAGATCTACGGGCGCGAGGTCACCATCGACGACACGGTCACCGTCGTCCGCTTCTCCCGCATCATCGAGCACCCGCCCGACTACCGCGACCACCTCCGCGGCGTCGGCGGCGCCCAGAACTAGCGCGCGGATCCGTAGCGGCGGCGCACCGGGGCGGCGCGCTTCTCGCGCATGTTCGCGCCCTGCCAGGCGGCGCTGGCCATGACGGCGACGAGGACGAAGGAGACGAGCATCCCGGAGTGGATGCTGACCGGCGTCGTGGTGCCCGGGTGGGTTGCAGCGCAGGCGATGACGACCACCGGGGTGGCCATGACGAGGACGCGCATGAGGTTCTCCGCCTGCTGCCGGATCGCCGGTGTGCTGACGGCGAGGGCCACGAGGGCGAGCAGGACGACGAGGGCGATGAGCGCCATGCGGGCGCCGCCGAGGGCATCGTGGCCGCTGACCGTGCCCTTCGCGCCGGAGGTGAAGACCTGGGCGACCTGGAAGGCCGCGCGCTCGACCGGGCCGTCGGTCGCGGTCGTGTCGGTGACGGGCGCCGCGAACCAGTTCAGGCTCAGGCTCCCCAGCAGGCCGAGGCCGGCGAGGATGGTCAGGACGAGGTTCGTGGACGGGTTCAGCTGGCGCACGCGTCCTCTATCGGCAGATCTCGCGAAAACGGCAAGGAGCCGCTAGGCTCAACGGACGCTTGGCACTCTCGTACGTAGAGTGCCAAAAAGCTCTGAAAACCAAACGAAAGAGGACTTCAACATGAAGCTCAAGCCTCTCGGCGATCGCCTGATCGTCAAGGCCCTCGAGGAAGAGGAGACGACGTCGTCCGGCATCGTCCTCCCCGACACCGCCAAGGAGAAGCCCCAGAAGGGCAAGGTGCTGGCGGTCGGTGACGGCAAGATCGACGACAACGGCAACCGTCAGCCCATCGACGTCGTCGAGGGTGACGAGGTCCTGTATTCGAAGTACGGCGGCACGGAGATCAAGATCGAGGGCGAAGACCTCCTCGTGCTCCGCGAGTCCGACGTGCTGGCCAAGCTCGAGAACTAGGAGACCACATGGCTCACAAGGAACTGAAGTACGACGTCGACGCGCGCAAGGCCCTCGAGCAGGGTGTGGACGCCGTCGCCAACGCCGTCAAGGTGACGCTCGGCCCCCGCGGCCGCTACGTCGTCCTCGACAAGAAGTTCGGTGCTCCCACGATCACCAACGACGGTGTCACCATCGCGCGTGAGATCGAAGTCGAGGACGTCTTCCAGAACCAGGGCGCGCAGCTCGTCCGCGAGGTCGCCACGGCCACCAACGACGTCGCCGGCGACGGCACGACGACGGCCACGGTCCTCGCTCAGGCGATCGTCCGCCAGGGTCTGAAGAACGTCACCGCCGGCGCCAACCCGCTCGCGCTCAAGAAGGGCATCGAGCAGGCCGTCGACGCCGTCGTCGAGAACATCGCCGCCCAGTCGACCGAGGTCGACGGCAAGGACCAGATCGCCCGCGTGGCGACCATCTCCGCCGGCGACGAGGAGATCGGCGACGTCA
>CAXTBB010000053.1:0-25470 GCA_964242305.1 uncultured Solirubrobacteraceae bacterium | reverse complement strand
CGCTGATGCTGCCGACGTCGCTCGGGCTCATGCTCCCCGAGTTCGAGCCGCACGAGCGCGGCGGCGCGGTCGGCGTGTGGGCGGCAACCGGCGGCGCGGCGGCGGCCGCGGGACCACCGCTGGGTGGACTGCTCGTCCAAGCCGACTGGCGCCTCGTCTTCCTCGTCAACGTCCCGCTGGGCATCGCCGGGCTGGTCATCGGCCTGCGCTCGCTCGTCGAGCGCTCCGAGCCCGGCTCGTCCCGCCCCGACCTGCTCGGCGCCGGCGCCTTCGCGGTGGCCATCGCCGCGCTGACCATCGCGATCGTCAAGGGCGGCGACTGGGGCTGGGCCTCGGCGCGAACCCTGGCCGGCTTCGTCGCCTTCGCCGTCCTGCTGCCCGCCGTGCTCGTCCGCTCCGGTCGCCACCACACGCCCATCATCGATCCGGTCATGCTCAGAGAACGGTCGTTCTCCCTCGCCCTGATCGGCTCGGTCACCTTCTTCGCCGGCTTCGGCTCGATGCTCCTCTCCGGCATCCTCTTCACCACCGGCGTCTGGCACGAGGACATCCTCACCGCTGGCCTGATGCTCGCGCCCGGGCCCGCGCTCGCGGCGACCTTCAGCGTCCCGTCGGCCAAGCTCGCCGCACGGGTCGGCTTCCGCGTCACGGGGACGATCGGCGCGACCCTGTTCGCCCTCGGGCCGGTGTTCTGGCTGTTGCGAACCGGCAGCGCGCCTGCCTACGCGAGCGAGTACCTCCCCGGCATGATCCTGACCGGGACCGGTGTCGGCTTCATGCTGCCGACGCTGACCGGCGCGGGCGCGTCCTCGCTCCCGCCGGCACGTTTCGCGACGGGCATCGCCGTCATCACGATGGGGCGCCAGGTCGGGTCGGCGCTCGGCATCGCGATCCTGGTCGCGGTGCTCGGCGGCGCCGGAACCGCTGTCGACGACTTCCACGGACCGTGGCTCGTGACCCTGATCGGGGGCATCGCGACGGGCGGCCTGCTGGCCTGCCTCGGCCCGCACGCCCGCCAGGCCCCGGCACCCGCCGCCGCCGCGGTGCCCGCATGAGCTCCCGCACCTTCAGCTGGGAGGACCCGCGGACGCTCTCGACCGCGGCGACTGACGGCCGCACCGGCCTCGCGTTCCTGCAGGCGATCGCCAGCGGCGAGCTGCCCCCGCCGCCGATCGCGCGGCTGCTGGAGATGGACATCGTGGAGGTCGAAGAGGGCCGTGCCGTGTTCGCCCTCACGCCCGCGGAATGGATGTTCAATCCGATCGGCAGCGTCCACGGCGGGATCGCGGCGACCATTCTCGACTCGTGCCTCGGCTGCGCGGTGCAGTCGACGCTCCCGGCCGGCGTCGCCTACACGACCAGCGACCTGCAGGTTCGCTACCTGCGCGCGATGAGCGCCGAGACCGGCCGCGTGCTCGCCGAGGGCACCGTGGTCCACGCCGGCCGCCGGCAGGCGACGGCGGAGGCGCGGCTCGTCGTCGAGGCGAGCGGCAAGCTGATCGCCACCGCGACGACCGGCTGCCTGGTGCTCGCTTCCGGGTAAGAATCCCGGTGCGTGCGCGCGTCGCTGTTCATCACCTGCTTCAACGACACGCTCTTCCCGGAGACCGGTCAGGCGACGGTACGGCTACTGGAGCGCCTGGGCGTGGAGGTCGACTTCCCGCTCGAGCAGACGTGCTGCGGGCAGATGCACTGGAACACCGGCTACGCGGACGAGGCGATCCCGCTGGTGCGCCGCTTCGTGGACGTGTTCGAGCACGCGGAGGTCGTCGTCAGCCCGTCGGCGTCGTGCGTGGCGATGGTGCGTGATCACTACGTGCGCGCCGCCCGCCGCGCGAACGACCCCGGGCTCGAGCGGGCCGTGGGCGAGCTGGCGCCGCGGGTCCTCGAGCTCACGGAGCTGCTGGTGGACCGGCTCGGCGTCGAGGACGTCGGCGCCTACTACCCGCACCGTGTCACCTACCACCCGACCTGCCACGGCCTGCGCACGCTCGCCCTCGGGGACCGGCCCCGGAGATTGCTCCACGCCGTGAAGGGCATCGACGTCGTCGAGCTGCCCGACGCGGAGGAGTGCTGCGGGTTCGGCGGCACGTTCGCGATCAAGAACGCCGAGACGTCGACGGCGATGCTCTCGGACAAGATCGCCGCCGTCCTGTCCGTGCGCGCGGAGGTCTGCGTGGCGGCCGACAACTCGTGCCTGCTGCACATCGGCGGCGGGCTGTCGCGGCAGCGGACGGGCGTCCGCGCGGTGCACCTCGCGGAGATCCTCGCCTCGACTGAACGGGACCCGAGCCGGTGAACGACTTCCCGACGGCCGCCCACCGCGCGCTGCGCGACACCCAGCTGCGCCACAACATCGGCAACGCGACCCGCACGATCCGCACGAAGCGCGCGGGCGCGATCGACGAGCTGCCCGACTGGCCCCAGCTGCGGGCCGCGGGCGCGGCGCTCAAGGACGAGGTCCTGCATCGCCTGGACGAGCATCTGGTCGCCTTCGAACAACGGGTGACCGACGCCGGCGGGCACGTGCACTGGGCCCGCGACGCCGGCGAGGCCAACGCGATCGTGGCCGACGTCTGCCGCGCGCACGGCGCCGACGAGGTCGTCAAGGTCAAGTCGCTCACCACGGAGGAGACGCAGCTCAACGAGGCGCTCGCCGCGCAGGGGATCCGCGCGTGGGAGACCGACCTCGCCCAGCTGATCGTGCAGCTCGGCGACGACACGCCCTCGCACGTGCTCGTCCCGGCCATCCACCGCAACCGGGCCGAGATCCGCGACCTGTTCCGCCGCGAGCTCGGCATCGACGACCTCTCCGACGACCCGCGCGCACTCGCCGAGGTCGCCCGGCGCCACCTGCGCGCGAAGTTCCTGTCGGCGCGCGTCGCGGTCAGCGGGGCGAACTTCGGCGTGAGCGAGACGGGCACCGTCTGCGTCGTCGAGTCCGAGGGCAACGGCCGCATGTGCCTGACGCTGCCCGACGTGCTGATCACGGTGATGGGGATCGAGAAGCTGGTCGCCCGCTGGCAGGACCTCGAGGTGTTCCTGCAGACGCTGCCGCGCTCCTCGACGGCGGAGCGGATGAACCCGTACACGTCGCTGTGGACGGGCGTGACCGCGGGGGACGGCCCGCAGGACTTCCACCTCGTCCTGCTCGACAACGGCCGCACCGACGCGCTCGCCGACGCCACCGGCCGGCAGGCGCTGCGCTGCATCCGCTGCTCGGCGTGCATGAACGTGTGTCCGGTCTACGCGCGCACCGGCGGGCACGCCTACGAGTCCGTCTACCCCGGCCCGATCGGCGCGATCCTGACGCCGCAGCTGACGGGGATGGACGACGCCGGCTCGCTGCCGTACGCGTCGAGCCTGTGCGGCGCCTGCTACGAGGTCTGCCCGGTCGCGATCGACATCCCGGAGGTGCTCGTCCACCTGCGCAACCGGGCGGTCACGCGGGGTGACGGGCCAGCGGCGGAGCGCGCGGCGCTGCGGGCGATGGCGAAGGCGTTCGGCACCCGCCGCCGCTACGAGCTCGCCCAGAAGGCCGGCCGACGGCTGCAGCGCCCGGTCGTGCGCAACGGCGTCATCTCGTGGCTGCCGGGCGAGCTGGGCGGCTGGACCGACAGTCGCGACCTCAAGCCGATCCCGCCGCAGAGCTTCCGCGACTGGTGGCGGTCGCGGTGAGCGCGCGCGACGCGGTCCTGGGACGCGTGCGCGCGGCGCTGGCCGACCGTCCCGAGCCGCCGACCGTCCCGCGCGACTACCGGCGCGAGGACGACGTCGAGGACCCCGTCGCCTTGTTCGCCGAGCGCGTGCGCGACTACGCCGCGACGGTGGTGGTGACGGACGCCGCCGCCGGCGCCGTCGCCGACGCGTGCGCGGCCTTCGCGCACGTGCTCGTCCCGCCGGGCCTGCCGCAGGCGTGGCGCCCAGCGGGTGCGGAGGAGGACGACGGGCGGCCGGGGCGGGAGCTCGACGCGATCGACGCGGCCGTGACGGGATGCGCCGTGGCGATCGCCGAGACCGGCACGTTCGTGCTCGACGGCGGCGAGCGCAGCGGGCGCCGCGCGCTCACGCTCGTCCCCGACCACCACGTCTGCGTCGTCGAGGCGTCCCAGATCGTCGGCATCGTCCCGCAGGCGCTCGCGCGCCTGGATCCCCGCCGGCCGATCACCCTCGTCTCCGGGCCGTCGGCCAGCTCTGACATCGAGCTGCAGCGGGTCGAGGGCGTCCACGGCCCGCGCCACCTGACTGTCGTCATCGTCGAGGGCGCCTAGAGCGGAGCGGGCATGCCGAGCGCGTGGCCCTGCACGTAATCGACGCCCAGCGACGCCAGCAGCCCCAGCGTCGAGGCGTCCTCGACCCCCTCGGCGACGGTCTTGAGGCCGAAGCCGCGGGCCAGCCCGACGACCGCTTCCGTGACCCGTTGCGACGCCGGGTTGGTGGCGACGTCGCAGACGAACTCGATGTCGATCTTCAGGCAGTGCAGCTCGAGGTGCTTGAGGTAGCTGAAGCTCCCGTAGCCGGTGCCGAAGTCGTCCAGCGCGATGCGGACGCCGAGGGTGCTGGCGGTCTGGACGAAGAGGGCGGCGGCCGCGTCGCTCTGCACCAGTGCGGTCTCGGTCAGTTCGATGATGACGTCCGCCGGGTCAGCGCCGCTGTCGTGCATGAGATCCGCGAAGCGGCGGGTCAGACCCGGGTCGGCGAAGGAGTGGGCGGACAGGTTGATCGCGACGGGACGGCCGGACGCGGCGATCGCCAGCGCCGAGCGCAGCACCCAGTGGTCGATGTCGATGATCACGCCGTGGCGCTCGGCGACCGGGAGGAAGCGCCCGGGCAGGACGAGCTCGCCGTTGCGGTCGACCATCCGCAGCAGCATCTCGTGGTGCGCGGTCCGGCCCGTGGCGAGGTCGACGATCGGCTGGCCGTGCAGCACGAAGCGGTCTTCCTCGAGCGCGTGGCGGATGTCGTCGAGCATGGCCAGCTCGGCCATCTGCTCGTGCAGCCCGCGCTGCCCCGCGAGCTTCTCGGTGATGTCGCTGAAGACGACGACGGCGCCGCCGCGGTCCTCCGTTCCCAGCAGCGGGGCGGACACGCAGGCGACCGGGACCGTCCGACCGTCACGGCGGAAGAAGACGTCGTGGGGCGTCTCCGCCACCTCGCCGGTGTTCGACGCGCCGTAGATCGTCTCGTGCATGCGGCGCCCGCGCAGTTCCTCCAGCGGCCAGCCGAGCAGACGCTCCGCCGCCGCGTTGACGTAGGTGAAGCGGCCCTCGCGGTCGAGCGTGAGCAGGCCCTCGCCCATGCTGTCGGTGACGGCGCGCAGGTGGTCGCGCGCGGTGCGCAGGTCGCGCTCGCTCTCGACCTTGTCGGTGATGTCGAAGGCGACGCCGATGAGGCCGGCGGGGACCCCGGCGGCGTCGTAGTAGACCGCACTGCGGGTGGCCGCGACGAAGGTGCTGGCGTCCTTGCGCGTCAGCGTCAGCTCGTCCTCGTAGTGGCCGTCGGCGCACAGGCGGGCCAGGACGTCGCGTCGCCGGCCGCGCTGCCCGGGGGGCACGATGAGGTCGGCGATGTCACGTCCGACGGCCTCCTCGGCGGTCCAGCCGAACATCGCGCTGGCGCCGTCGTTCCAGGACACGATCGCGCCGTCGAGGCCGGTGGCGACGACCGCCGCGCTGACCTGGTTGAGCAGCCCGCCGGACAGGTGCAGCGCACGCTCGGACCGCACCCGCTCGGTGACGTCGTGATGCTGGACGACGACGCGCACCGTCCCGCGGTCCTCCGTGCGCACGGCGCGCAGGTCGAAGAAGCGCTCCTCGTCGCCCGCGAAGCAGCTGTAGGCGTACTCGAAGCGCTGGGTCCGCCCGGCGAATAGGTCGCTGAACCCGGCGGCGGCGCCGGGCTCGCTCGCGCACGCGTCCAGGTAGCTGTCGCCCGGCCCGGCGCGCTCGGCGCGCTCGCGGTCGGCGAGCTCGCTCCAGGCGCGGTTGACGGCGAGGATGCGGCCCTCGGCGTCGAGCACCGCCACACGGGCGTCGAGGGAGTCGAGCGTGGAATGGTTGAAGCGCAGCGCGGACTCGAGCTCGCGCCGCGCCGACTGCTCCTCAGTGACGTCGGCGCCGACCAGGTACCAGCGCTCACCGTCGGCGTACGCGGACCACGAGATCGGGACGTGCCCGCCCCGGGCGTGTCGCAGGCGGGTCTCGATCAGGGCGAGGCGGCCACGGCGGGCCCACGCGTCGAGCGCTTGCGAGCGCGCCGACGCAGCGTCGTCGGGATGGGCGAGTGCGAAGATGTCGCGGCCCACGACGTCCGCGGCCGCCCAGCCGAGCAGTCGTTGCCACGCGGGGTTGACGGAGCGGATCGTTCCGTCCGCGTCGCACACGGCGAACAGGTCGGTGGCGAGCTCCCAGAACAGGTCGCGCTCGCTCGCTGTGTCGGCCGGAGCGGGCAGCGCTCCCGCAGGGGCCCGCGCAGGCAGGTGCGTTACGGCGTCTCCCAACACACTGAAGCATCGGTGATCGGCGCGTCCAGCGACATACGCCGAATGGTTGATCTTTCCTAAGTGATCACGCCGGACCGCAGGGCGAGCGCGACGGCGGCGGGCCGGTCGTTGACGCCCAGCTTCCCGTAGATGTTCTGGAAATGGGTCTTGACGGTGGCGGGGCTGATCACGAGCCGCTCGGCGATCTCCCGGACCGGCTGACCCTCGGAGGCGTGCTGGAGCATCTCGCGCTCGCGGGCGGTGAGCAGCGGTGGGGCGAGCAGGCTGCGGCGCGCTGACAGAAAGCTCCCGAGCTGACGGCCGATGGCGTCCAGGGTGTCGAGCATCTCGGGCTCGAGGTCACGGCGGTCGGGCGTGAAGAACTCGAACACCGCGAGGATCTCCTCGCCGCATCGCGCGGGGATGGCCATCGCACCGCGAATGCCCTCCTGGGAGGCGACCTCGGCCGCGTCGAGGTCGGATTCCGTGACGTCGGCGATGGCCTTGGAGGCCCCGTCCCCCCACACCTGCCCGCACAGCGTGTTCCCACCGCGCAGCGGTCGCAGGCTGCGGACCTCCTGCTCGAAGCTCTCCAGCTCCATCCCGGTCTCCGCGATGAACGCCCGGCAGCTCAGGATCTCGCCGGCGGGGACCCAGGTGACAGCGACCCGCCACTGCATGACCAGGAACAGATGCTGGAGCAGGGCGCGGATCTCGTGTGTCCCGCTCTCCCAGCTGCCGAGCGCGTTGGCGATCCCCTCGTGCGCGTCGAGGCGGGCGCGGGTCAGCCGCTGCGCGGTGACGTCGTTGCAGAGGCCATGCACCCTCCCCTGCTCGCGCGAGCGATCGTTGAACGTCGTGACGCGCAGGATGCGGACACCCCCCGGTGGCGAGGCCAGGCGGTACTCGAACGGCGCCGTCGGCTCCCCCGCGATCAAGGTCTCGAGCGCGGTCAGGACCGTCGGCTGGTCCTCGGGCTCGACCAGGGGGAGGAACGCGTCCATCGTCGGCGTGAAGGTGTCCGGGTCGACGTTGTGCAGGGCGTGGGTGCGCGGGCTCCAGAACGCCTCCTTGGTGTCGGTGTCCATCTCCCACCACCCACCCTCGTCGACCGCCGCCTGCAGATCATGGGCGCGCAGATCGCGGATCACCACCACCGTCTGCTCGCGCTCCGACCAGGCGACCATCTCGATCGGGAACAGCGCCCCGTCGGCGTAGACGGCGGGGGTCCGCTGGCGCCCGTCACTCTTCCGGCGGTTGAAGCGCGGCACCAGATCGGTCAGCGGCCGGCCGGTCACGTCGGCCGCGCGCCGCCCGAAGGTCTCCTCCGCGGACGCGCTGAAACTGCGCACCTGGCTCTCGGCGTCGAGAACGATCGTCGCGTCGAACAGCGATTCGATGGACGGGCGAGACATCACTAACAAAAGCTTAGTGTGTCAGTCTGCTGACAGCTTTCGAGGTGCGCAGGAGCCGGGCGGCCGACCGCGAAGTCCTTCTGCATGCCGACCGAATTGCACCGCGTGCCGGTCTCCGAAGACTGGCTGGCCATCCTCACCTGCTTCAAGGAGCACGGCGTGGAGCTCGTCGTCGCGGACGGGACGGCCGAGGCGATCGTGGCCGGCGACGTCGCGGCGGACACGCCCCTCACGATCGCGCCCGCCCCGTACCGGCGCAACCTGGAGCGCGTGGTCAGCGCGTTGCGGACGCTGGCGCCGCGCGTGCGCACGACCGCGCAGCCGCACGCCTTCGACGTCGAGCAGATCGTCCTGCATCCCGCGCTGCACTGGCCGCTTCAGGTCGGCGGGACGGCGCTGGACGTGATCGGCTCCGCCGTGGGGGACGGCGAGTTCTCCATCCGCGTGTGGCGGACCCGGCCGGTCGAGCTGACCGCGGGCAGCCGCAGCGTCGAAGTCGAGGTCGAGATGACCTCGACGCCGGTCGCCGTCTAGCCAGGCGGGCGGCAGATCGACCGCGGGCTGGCGGTCGCGCCGATGTTCGTGCCCGGGACCCAGTAGCCGCCGGACTTGTAGCTGTCGTAGCAGTCGAAGCTCCCGCTGCCCGACGCACGGTTCCCCCGGTAGGTCACGTATCCGACGCCGGAGAAGTCGGCGATGCCGTAGGTGTCGCTGTTGGTGACGCGGTTGCGTTCGACGAAGGACCGATCGGCTCCATCGACGCCGGCGCCGATATCGGACATGGCGATACCGCCGTAGTTGCGGTCGAGGCGGTTGGCGACGATCCGGAAGGCGTCGGCGACCTCGTAGCCGAAGCCGGCGATGCCGTCCCCCCTGGAGCCGGTGACCGTGTTGGACCGGACGTTCGAGTTGCCGCAGACGACGATGCCGTCACCCCCGGCGCCGACCACGTGGTTGTCGTGGATGTCCTCGTGGCTGTAGGTGCACGCCGCGATCCCGATGCCGGCGGCGTGCTCGACGACGTTCCGGACGATGAGCGTGTCACGCGCGATGCCGGTGATGTCGTCGATCCGGATGCCGGCCGTGTGATCGGCCGTGGACGGGGTGGCGCAGGTTGCCTGCGTGACGTGGTTGCCGACGATGACCGAATGGGGCCCGGGGCGGTACTCGCCGTCCGGATAAAGGGTGATGGCGGCGCCGTCGCATTCGTCGCGGTACGACCCGCTCACCTCCCCGTGGACGGTCAAGCCGCGGATGAGATAGCCGTCGCCGACGGCCCGGATGCTGCCGACGATCGTGGCCGCCAGCGGCACGCGCGAGCGCAGGGTCACGCGGCTCTGATGCAGCGAGACCTCCTCGTGGTACTCGCCGGGACACACACGGACGACGTCCCCGGGCCGCGCGACGTCGACGGCGGACTGGATCGTCGTGTAGCGGGCGTCGGCGCAGCCGCCGTCGTCGTCCACGACGAGGGTCCGCGCCGCGGCGGGGGCCGCCGCCAGCAGAACCATCGACAGGGCCAGGCCGAGTGTTCGTCGCATCATCGGCCGAACCTACCTCGGTCCGGATCCTGGAGTCAAGCGGCAGCGGCGGCGACGGCGCGCAGGCGCCGGCAGAACTCGGGCAGCGCCTCCAGCACGATCGCCTGAGGACCGTCGCAGCGCGCGTGCGACGGGTTCGGGTGGCACTCGATGATGAGCCCGTCGGCGCCCGACGCGGCGGCGGCCATGGCCAGCGGGGCGACAAGGGCGCGGCGACCGGCGGCGTGGGACGGGTCGACGATCACCGGCAGGTGGGTGTGCTCCTTGAGGACCGTGACCGCGGCGAGGTCGAGGCACGACCGGGCCGGCGTCGACTTCGCGTGGATGCCGCGCTCGCACAGCACCACGCGGTCGTTGCCCTCCGTGAGGATGTACTCCGCGGCGAGCAGGAAGTCGTCGATCGACGCGCCCATCGCGCGCTTGAGCAGGACGGGCAGCGGCGAGCGGCCGAGCTCGGTCAGCAGCGGGAAGTGCTGCATGTTGCGCGCGCCGACCTGGACGCAGTCGGCGTACTCGACCACCGCGTCGATGTCGCGCAGGTCGGTGAGCTCGGTGACCACGGGCAGGCCGGTCTCCTCGCGCGCCTCCGCGAGGATCTTCAGGCCCTCGACGCCGAGGCCCTGGAACGCGTAGGGCGACGTGCGCGGCTTGAAGGCGCCGCCGCGGAGCATGTCGGCGCCCGCCTCCGCGCACGCGTGCGCGGTGACCAGCGTCTGCTCGGTGGACTCGACCGCGCAGGGGCCGAGGATGAGCCGGAAGTCGGGCTCGATTCCCCCGAACGTGACGCCGGCGACGTCGACCGCGTGGGGCCGGTCGTCGTGGCGGTGGCGGTGCGCGAGCTTGTAGGGGGAGGAGACGGGGACGACGCGGTCGACGCCCGGATCGGCGTCGAGCTCCAGCGACGTCAGGTGGTCGCGGTCGCCGTCGATGACGCCGATCACGGTCACCTCCTCGCCGACCACGCGTTGCGCCCCAGCGCCCGTCTCCAGGATGCGCGCGGTCAGCGCGTCGATCTGCTCGGGGGTCGCGTCGGGGTGGAAGATGACCAGCATGGCCGCGGGGAACCTAGTGGTGGAAGGCCTGCGCGGGCGGCTCGCCGCCGCCGGACTTCGCGAGCGCCTCCGCCGCGTCGCGCAGGTGGGCCACGAAGCGCAGCGACAGCTCGTGCCCGAACCCGTTGCGGACCACGACGCGCAGCGCGGCCATGTCGTCGAGGTCCGCCGGGAACGTGTAGGCGGGCACGAGCCAGCCGTGCTGGCGCAGCTTCGCGGACACGTCGTAGACGGTGAAGTCGGTGATGTCGTCGCGCAGCTTGAAGGCGAAGACGGGGATGCCGGTCCCGTCCGAGATCAGCTCGAACGCGTCGAGCTTGGCCACCTCGGCGGCCAGGAAGGTCGCCTCGTCGCGGGCGGCCTGCTGGACGCGCCGGTAGCCCTCGAAGCCGAGCCGCAGGAACTCGTAGTACTGCGTGACGACCTCCGCGCCCGGCCGTGAGAAGTTCAGCCCGAAGGTGGGCAGGTCGCCGCCCAGGTAGTTGACGTGGAAGACGAGGTCGTCGGGCAGCGCCGCCTTCGAGCGCCACACCGCCCAGCCGACGCCGGGGTAGACAAGCCCGTACTTGTGCCCGGACGCGTTGATGGACTGCACGCGCTCGAGGCGGAAGTCCCAGGCGAGGTCGGGATCGAGGAAGGGCGCCACGAAGCCGCCCGAGGCCGCGTCGACGTGCAGCGGGACGTCGGGCCCGCCGGCCGCGGCGAGCTCGTCGAGCATGGCTGCGATCTCGGCGACCGGCTCGTAGACGCCGTCCATGGTCGAGCCGAGGATGGCCACCACGCCGATCGTGTTCTCGTCGACGAGCGGCCGCGCGGCGTCGGCGGTCAGGTGGGTGCGGCCGGGGGCGAGGGGAGCCATCCGCGCCTCGACGTCCCAGTAGCGGCAGAACTTCTCCCAGCAGACCTGGACGTTGCCGCCCATCACCAGGTTCGGAGTGCCGGTGCCGGGGTGGGTGGGATCGTCTCGCCAGCGGCGCTTGAAGGCAAGGCCGGCGAGCATGCACGCCTCCGAGGAACCGAGCGTCGACGTCCCCGTGGCAGGCTCGCCCTCCGGCGCGTGCCAGAGGTGCGCGAGCATGTCGACGCAGCGGTTCTCGAGCTCCGCGGTCACCGGGTACTCGTCCTTGTCGACGATGTTCTTCTCGGCGGTCATCGCCATCAGCCGCTCCGCCTCCGGCTCCATCCAGGTGGTCACGAAGGTGGCCAGGTTCAGTCGCGCGATGCCGTCGAGCAGCAGTTCGTCCTGGACGATGTGCAGCGCCGCGTCGGCCGGCATCCCGCCGTCGGGCATCCGGGAGCGGGGGACCTCCCTCCCCTGGTCAAATTGCGGGCGGATCGAGATCGTGTCGTCGTCGGGACGCTGCTCGTGGAGCATCGTCCGAACGGTACCGTCAGCGGCCGGCGGCGGCGGCGAGGAACTGCTGCTCGGTGAGGGGCGGGGCCGGCATCGGCGTCGCCTCGGCGCGCAGCCCGTCGAGCATCACCGCGAGCAGGCGACCGTGGTACTCGGGGGCGACGTCGCGGACGCGGTCGGCCACGTAGGCGATCGCGAACTGCAGCATCGGGATGTCGAATTCCGAGACGTCCGGGCGGACGGCGCCGGCCGCGCGCGCGCGGCCGAGCAGCTGCTGGGCGAGCGGTTGGATCGACTCTCGCGCGCGGGCCATGCGCTCGGTCCCGCGGCTCGCGCTGAGCAGGATCTCCTTGAGCCCCTGGTCCATCGCCTGCTCGTGGGCGGCGCCGCGGATGAAGGTCTCGAGCGCCGTCCACGGATCCTCGATCTCGAGCGCGTCCCGCCCGATCTGCGTGATCCGGGCGATCTTGACCTCGAACAGCGCGTCGAGCAGCGCGTCGCGGTCGCCGAAGCGCCGGTAGACGGTGCCGACGCCGACCCCGGCGCGGATGGCGATCTGTTCCATGGAGACGTCCAGCCCGCGCTCGGCGAACAGTGCCCCGGCCGCCTCGAGGATGCGCAGGCGGTTGCGCTCGGCGTCGGCGCGGACGGGTCGGCTCGCGGTGCTCACGGCTCGGCACCATACCGAAACGGACGGCGTCCGTCCGTTTCGATGCTACCCTCCCGGAGAACAAGCGGACGCCGCCCGTCCGTTTTGACCCTTCGAGAGGATCGACATGGCTCAACCCGCCGAGAATCACAACCGCCGCTGGCTCATCCTGGGCGTGATCGGCATCGCCCAGCTGATGGTCGTCCTCGACGCGACCATCGTGAACATCGCGCTGCCGAGCGCCCAGCGCGACCTCGGGTTCTCCGACGACTCGCGCCAGTGGATCGTCACCGCCTACGCGCTCGCCTTCGGGTCGCTGCTGCTGCTGGGCGGGCGCCTCGGCGACCTGTTCGGACGCAAGTGGACCTTCGTCGGCGGCCTGCTCGGCTTCGCCGTCGCCTCCGCCATCGGTGGTGCGGCCGCCTCCTTCGGCATGCTCGTCACCGCCCGTGCGGCCCAGGGCGTCTTCGGCGCGATCCTCGCCCCGTCCGCGCTCGGCCTGCTGAACACCACCTTCACCGACCCCGGGGAGCGCAGCCGCGCCTTCGGGATCTTCGGCGCGATCGCCGGTGGCGGCGCCGCGGTCGGCCTGCTGATGGGCGGGATCCTGACCGAGACGCTGTCCTGGCGCTGGTGCCTGTACGTGAATCTCGCGTTCGCGATCCCCGCCGCGCTGGCCGCCGTCAAGCTCGTCGTCAACCGCGCCAACCCGGTGCGCCCGCCGCTCGACCTGCCCGGCACCCTGACCGCCTCGACCGGCCTGTTCGCGCTCGTCTACGGGTTCTCGAACTCCGAGACGCACTCGTGGGGGCACCCGGTCACCATCGGGATGCTGGCCGCCGCGGTCGTCCTGCTCTCGTTGTTCGTCTGGATCGAGTCGCGCGTCGCGCACCCGCTGCTGCCTCTGCGCGTTGTCGCCGACCGCACCCGCGGCGGGTCCTATCTGGCCATCGGCATCTCCGGCATCGCCATGTTCGCGGTGTTCCTGTTCCTGACCTACTACCTGCAGCAGAACCTCGGCCTCAGCCCGATCCAGACCGGCCTCGCCTTCCTGCCGATGACGGCCGCGATCGTCCTGACCTCGGCCATCGTCAACGTGCGCCTGCTGCCGCGCTTCGGGCCGCGTCCGCTCCTGGTGGTCGGGATGGCGCTCGGCGCGCTCGCCATGCTGTGGTTCGCGCAGCTCGACGTCGGCTCGACCTACGCCGGGCACGTCCTCCCCGGCCTGCTGATCATGGGCTTCGGCCTCGGCAACGTGTTCGCGCCGGCGATCTCCACCGCGACCTACGGCGTCGATCCGCAGGACACCGGTGTGGCGTCCGCGATGGTCAACACGATGCAGCAGGTCGGCGGCTCGATCGGGACCGCGCTGCTGAGCTCCATCTTCGCCAGCTCGGTGACGGCCTACGCGGAGGGCAAGCCGCGCACCCCGGGCCTGATGGCCGCGGCCGCGGTGCACGGGTACACCGTCGCGTTCTGGATCGCGGCGGGCGTGTTCGCCGGCGGCGCCCTCCTCGTGGGGACGATGATGCGGACGGTCAAGGTCGGCGAACCGTCCGCCGAAGCGATGCCCGCTTGACTCGCGGGCGTACGGTGCGGGGATGGAGATCGGCCGGCGCGCGTTCCTCGGGATGGTCGGAGTCGGCGTGTCGTCGCTCGCCTGGGGCGGGGGCGCGCTCGACCTCGTCAACCGCGCGACGCTGCTGGTCCCCGAGTCGGTCCGCGCCTACCTGCCCTTCGGCGAGGGCTGGCGGATCTACTCGGTCAACCCGCCGTATCCGCGCTTCGAGGCGGCGACGTGGCGGCTGCGCGTCGACGGCCTCGTCGAGCGCCCGCTGACGCTGACGCACGCCGACCTGCTCGCGCTGCCGCAGACCCGGCAGACCAAGGACTTCCACTGCGTGACGGGCTGGTCGGTCAGCGACGTGCACTGGCAAGGCGTGCGGTTGTCGGACCTGCTCGACGCCGTCCGGCCGCTGGCGTCGGCGCACGCCCTGCGCTTCACCTCCGCCGAGGTCCCCTACGTCGACTCGCTCACGCTCGAGCAGGCGCGCGTGCCGGATGCGATGCTCGCCCACGCGATGGACGGCGCGCCGCTGACCCGCGCGCACGGCGCGCCGGTCCGGCTGGTGATGCCGCGCATGTACGGTTACAAGGGCGTCAAGTGGCTTGACCGCATCACGCTCACCGACCACGCGCGGGACGGCTACTGGCAGCAGCGCGGCTACGACCGCGACGCCTGGATCGATGGCTCCAACGGCCGCTGAGGTCCCGCGCTTCGGGCGCACCGAGCGCTGGCTGCACTGGGTGCACAGCGCCGCCTTCGCGATCATGTTCGTGACGGGGGCGATTCTGTACGCGCCGCCGTTGTCGCGCGTGTTCGCCGACCGGCCGCTGCTGAAGGGCATCCACGTCTTCGTCGCCGTCGGCTGGCTCACGGCGCTCGCGGTCGTGGTGGTGCTGGGCGACCGGCGCGAGCTGGGCCGGACCCGCGATGAGATCGAGCGCTTCGACGCCGACGACCTGCTCTTCCTGCGCCGCCGCCCGTCCCGCCCCGCGCGCTTCAACGGCGGGCAGAAGCTCCACGCCATCGCTCACGCCGGCCTCCTGGTGCTGTTCTTCGTGTCCGGTGCGCTGCTGCTGATCGGCGAGAGCGACCACGGCCTGCGCCTCTCCGGCACGCTGCCGCTGCACGACTTCGCGACGCTGGTCGGCGGCGTCCTCGTGATCGGCCACGTGGCGAAGGCGATGGGCGCGCCGGGCTCGCTGCCGGGCATGACCCGTGGGACCGTCAGCGCCGGCTACGCCGCCGAGCACCATCCGCGCTGGTCACCACCGGCGCCGTCTTTCGCCCCCGCGCGCGTGCGGCTCTCCGCGCTGCTGCTGGCGGCGGCGATCGTCGCGGCCGGGCTGGCCGGCGCGATCGTCCTGCTCGGCGCGGTGCGTTAGCCGGTGAGCGCGCCGGCGGGCAGGATGAAGCGCTGGGGGTGGCCTCGGCCGGCGTCGGCGACCCCGACCCGGTAGGCGCCGGAGCGTCGGGCCGCGACGGGGGCGAACTCGGGCTCGCCGCCGTGGGCCTCGATCCAGGCGACGGCGTCGTCGAACTCGCCGCCCGCGGCGAGCAGGGAGGCGCGCTCGACCACCCGCCCGCCGGACTTGTGCGGTCGGGCGAGGCCGGCGATGAGCGCCCGGGTCGCGTCGTCGTCGTGCGGATCTTCGTCCATGAGATGGCGCTACCCGTTCCGTGCCGAGGTCAGCGGTCCGAGCGGAACCTCGCCGTCTGGTGGGGGAGAGGGATGCGCGCGGGCGGCGGAGACGGTGCGCCGAGCAGGTCGATGGCGCACTCGGCGACTAGGACCAGCGCCGTGAGCGCGACGAGCAGGAGCGGATCGGCGATGACGAGGCTGAGGACGAGCACGCCCGCGGCGGCGCCGGCCCGTAGGCCGACAACCCAGTCGAGCCGATTGGTGGCGGCGCGGATCAGCGCCATGGCGGCGAGATAGGCGGCCAGGCCCGCGCCGAGGGGGAGCCGCTCGGCGGCCACGAGATCACCGGGCGCCTCGATCGCGGCCTCGACGCCGACCGCCGCCGCCGCGATCCCCGCGAACACGAAGAGGTGCCCCTGCGCCCACACGAACCCGCCCCGCACGGTTTGTGCCGGCATGCCCCGGAAGCGGTCGAAGTACAGCCACCAGACGGCGGCGGCGATGACCAGCCCGAGCAGCGCGATCGTGACGGAGGCGGCGCCCGCATCGAGGCCGGCCACGGTCGCGACCACGGACTCGCCGAGCACGATCAGGGTGAAGAGGCCGTAGCGCTCGGCGATGTGGGCGGCGTCGTAGGAGAGGACGTCGACCGACGCGGCGGCGAGGACCGGCGCGGCCATGAGCACCACCATCGCGACCGTCCAGACGAACGGTCGCGCGTCGTCCGCGAACAGCAGTGAGAGCAGCCACAGCGATGCGCCGAGCGTGTACCCGACGAGTAGCGCGCGGACAGCGGGCGCATGGCCGGTACGGCTCGCCACGCCCGCGCGTACAGGGCCGCAAGGAGCGCGAACAGGCTCGCGTAGGCGACGACGAAGGTGGTGTCGGTGTCCTCGACACCCGCCGCCAGCGCGCCGGCACCGGCCATGGCCAGCAGCAGCGCCGCGCGGTCCACCGGGCCATCGGCATTGAAGGCGGTCGACCACCACGTGAACCCCCACCACGCCCACCAAACGGGGACGAACAGCCCGGCGTAGCTCAGCAGCGAGTGATCATGGTGCAGTCGGGTCGCCAGCGCTCCGACCGCCGCCACCAGCACGAGGTCGAAGAACAGCTCGAGCCAGCTCGCGCGGCGCTCCATCGGGACAGTCTGCCGTCGTCGTGATCCGCGCGCGTTGCGTGACGACGACGCTGGCGAGGACGGCGACGGCGGCCAGCAGCGTGCCCGGCCCGACGTGCTCGCCGAGGACGAGCGCCGACCATCCGAGCGTGAGCAGCGGCTGGGCGAGCTGCAGCTGGCTGGCGCGCGCCACCCCGAGGCGAGCCAGCCCCGCGTACCAGGCGAAGAAGCCGAGGAACATCGACATGGTGCTCACGTACGCGAAGCCGAGCAGCGCGTCGGGACCGGCGTGGAAGCCGGTCTGAGTGAGGGCGACGGCGGTGATCGCCGCGCTGATCGGGGCGAAGAGG
Source organism: uncultured Solirubrobacteraceae bacterium (assembly GCA_964242305.1). GTDB lineage: Bacteria > Actinomycetota > Thermoleophilia > Solirubrobacterales > Solirubrobacteraceae > DATLGB01. The sequence continues at coordinate 8,302 of CAXTBB010000053.1, read as the reverse complement.
ACGAGCGCCCAGCAGATCGTGCGCGCGCCGCCGAGCTCGCGGGCCAGGACCCCGCCCTCCGCGTACCCGAGCGCGCAGGCGGCGATCGCCAGCAGCAGCTCCGCGTCGGCGAGCGTCAGCGCACCGCCCGTCCTCGCGAGGCTGAAGGACAGCACGACGGCGAGCCCGCCGAGCCCGGCGATCCAGAACAGGAGGCCGGGACGCTCGCCGCCGCGCAGGACGGCGAAGGCGGCGGTGGCGGCGGGGAGGAGGGCGACAACGACGGCACCGTGGGCCGCGGCGGAGGTCTGCAGCGCGAGCGTGGTCATCAGCGGGAACCCGACGACGACGCCGCCCGCGACGATCAGCAGCCGGCGCGTCTGAGAGCGCGAGGGGAGGGGCGCGCGGGTGATGCGCAGGACGATCGCCCCGAGGGCGGCGGCGACGACCGCGCGGCCGAACGCCACGGTCCAGGGGTCGAGGTCGGCGACCGCCAGCTTGGTCGCCGGCAGCGAGAAGCTGAAGACCAGCACGCCGAGCGCGGCGAGAAGCGTGCCCGATCGGATGGCGGAAGCGTTACTCTGTGGCTTCATGGCTCAGAGTAACACGCGGGTGGTGGACGATCTGCGCCGGACCGCCGCCGCGGCCGCGCCCGGCGAGCGGCTGCCGTCCGTCCGCGCGCTCGCTCAGCGCCACGCCGCGTCCATGCTCACCGTGCAGCGGGCGATCGCCGCACTGGCCGCCGAGGGCGTGGTCGAACCGCGGCCGGGGCGGGGGACGTTCGTGGCGGCGCGGCGCACGCCACCGGCGGCCGACCTCGACTGGCAGGCGGTCGCCCTCGGCGCGGGCAGCGTCGACACCGGTGGCCTCGACGCGCTGCTCGCGCTGCCCGCCGCCGGCGTCCTCCCGCTATCGAGCGGCTACGTCGACGAGTCGCTGCAGGCCGTCGGCCCGCTCGCTGCGGCCACCGCTCGCGCCGCGCGCCGGCCCGGGGCCTGGGGCCGCATCCCGGTCGAAGGCATCCCGGAGCTGCGGGCCTGGTTCGCGCGCGCGGCCGGCGGCGCCCTACGCGCGCACGACGTCGTCATCTCCCCGGGTGGGCAGTCCGCGATCGGCACCGTCCTGCGCGGCCTCGCCCGCCCCGGCGACGCGCTCGTCGTCGAGTCCCCCACCTACCTGGGCGTGATCGCCGCCGCCCGCACCGCCGGCCTGCGCATCGTCCCCGTCCCCACCGACGCGCACGGTGTCCGCCCCGCGCTGCTGGCCGACGCGCTGGCCCGCTCCGGCGCGCGCCTCGCCTACCTGCAGCCGGCCTACGCCAACCCGTCCGGCGCGCTGCTCGACGCCGAGCGCCGCGCGCAGGTCCACGCCGTGGTCGCCGGCGCCGGCGCGTTCGTGATCGAGGACGACTGGGCCCACGATCTGGACCTCGACGGCGCCGCCCCGCCGCCGCTCGTGGCCGGCGACGACCATGGCCACGTCGTCTACCTGCGCTCGCTGACCAAGTCAGCCGCGCCGGGCCTGCGCCTGGCCGCGGTGGCCGCGCGCGGGCAGGCGGGCGCGCGGCTGCGGGCCGCGCGCGTCGTCGACGACTTCTTCGTCTCCGGCGTCCTGCAGGAGGCGGCGCTCGACCTGCTCTCCTCGCCGGCCTGGACGCGACACCTGCGCGCGCTGCACCGCGCCCTGCGCTCCCGCCGCGACGTGCTGTCTGCTGCGGTCGAGGCGCAACTCGGCGTCGCGGTCACCGTCCCGTCCGGCGGCCAGCACCTGTGGGTGCGCTTGCCCGACGAGGTCGACGATGTCGCCCTGGCCGCCCGCGCGCTGGCCAACGGCGTCGTCGTCTCCCCGGGCCGTCCCTGGTTCCCGGCCGACCCGCCCGGCTCCTACCTGCGCCTCACCTTCGCCGGCGCCCCCGAGGCCGACCTCACCGAGGGGGTCCGCCGCCTCGCCACAGTTTTCTAAAGGGGTCAGGTCCCGGCATCGGACACGTGTCCGATGCCGGGACCTGACCCCTTTAGGTTGGGAGGATCTCGGTGAGGAAGGCGCGGCCGGTGGTGGCGTCGTCGGGGCCGAGGTGGTGGCCGCCGGGGTGCTCGCTGTAGCGGACGTCGAGGCCTCCGTCGCGGAGCAGGGTGGCGGCGTCGCGGCCGAGTTGGACGGACATGATCGGGTCGGCGACGCCGTGGGCGATCTGGACCGGCAGCCCGGCGCGGCCGGCGAGATCGGGCGTCCAGCCCTCCACTGTCGGCACGAAGCCGGCGTTGATGAGCAGGCCGGCCGGGCGCGGGCGCTCGGGATCGAGGCCGAGTGCGTAGCTCATCACCGAGCCCATCGAGAAGCCGCCGAGGACGGTGCGCTTCGGCCCGACGCCCAGCCGCGCGAAGAGCTCGTCGTGGAAGTCGGCCAGGGCGGCGCGAGCAGCGAAGAACGTGTCGGGATCCGGGTAGCCGACGCGGGGGACGGCGTACCAGTGGAAGCCGGGCCAGCCGTCGAGGGTGAGTGGCCCGCGGGGAAGCGCGACGTGCAGGCGCCGCTCGGGGTCGAGGACGTCGGCCAGCGGCAGCAGATCCTGCTCGGACGTCCCCCGGCCGTGGTGGAGGACGAGCAACCCCGCGGGGGTGCCGGCAGCGGGGCGCTCGGCGAAGACCATGCCAAGATCGTCGCATGCGACCGTGGGAGGGTATCGAGCCGAGTGCGCGCCACCGCGCCGCCTACGCGGACGCCGAGCGCGTGCCGTTCTGGCTCGCCGACCTGCCGTCGCGCGACCCGCACCCGCCGCTGACCGGCGTCCACGAGGCTGACCTGGTCGTCGTCGGCGGCGGCTACGCCGGGCTGTGGGCGGCGCTCCACGCCAAGACGGACGACCCCGCGCGCGACGTCGTGGTGCTCGAGTCGCAGACCTGCGGCTGGGGCGCCAGCGGCCGCAACGGCGGCTTCGTGGACGCCTCCCTCACCCACGGCCACGAGAACGGGATGGCCCGCTTCCCCGACGAGATGGAGACGCTCGATCGCCTCGGCGCCGAGAACTTCGCCGCGATGGAGGCCGACCTGCGCGGCGTCGACGTCGAGTGGGAGGCGACGGGTGACCTGTACGTCGCGCTCGAGGTGCACGAGCTGACGCCGGACGCGGACGGCTGGCTGGACGCGGAGACGATCCGCGCCGAGGTCGACTCGCCCACCTACCTCGGCGGGGTCTGGAACCGGGAGGGATCGGCGCTCGTCCATCCCGGCAAGCTCGCGGACGGGCTGCGCCAGACCGCGCTCGCGAGAGGCGTCCGCATCCACGAGCACAGCGGCGTCCGCGCCCTCGAGCGCGCCGGCGCGGGCGTGCGCGTGCGCACCGACGGCGGCGTCGTAACCGCCCGCGGCGCGATCGTCGCCGCCGGCGCGTATCCCTCCCCCGCCCGCACCGTCGGCCGCTACGTCGCGCCCGTCTACGACTACGTGCTGATGACGGAGCCGCTGAGCGCGCCGCAGCGTGACGCGATCGGATGGCACAGCCGGCAGGGGATCAGCGACGGCGGCAACCGCTTCCACTACTACCGCCAGTCCGCCGACGGCCGCATCCTGTTCGGCGGCTTCGACGCCGTCTACCGCCGCGGCGGCCCGGTCGGCCCGGATCAGGAGGAGCACGACCCGACCTTCGCCACGCTGGCGCGCAACTTCTTCGTCACCTTCCCGCAGCTCGAGGGCCTGCGCTTCAGCCACCGGTGGGGCGGGGCGATCGACACCTGCAGCCGCTTCAGCGTGTTCTTCGGCCGCGAGCTGGGCGGGCGCGTCGTGTACGCGGCCGGCTACACCGGCCTCGGCGTCTGCTCCACGCGCTTCGGTGCCCGTGTCGCCCTGGACCTGCTCGACGGGCGCGACACGCCGGCCACGCGGCTGGCGTTCGTCCGCCGTCGCCCGGTGCCGTTCCCGCCTGAGCCGCTGCGCACCGCGGTCATCCAGATCACACGCAACCGGCTCGCCGCGGCGGACCGGCGCAAGGGGCGTCGCGGCCTGTGGCTGGGGACGCTTGACCGCCTCGGCCTCGGCTTCGACAGCTAGCGCCGGCGCGACCGCGGCGCAGGCTTCATCTTCACGCCGCCGTAGATGACCTTCTTGGCGCTCCCGTAGCGCAGCCACGGCACGGTCGGCTGCTGGTCGACGCCGGGCTTGGAGAAGTCGCAGACGCCGTCCGGGAAGATCGTCTTGAGCTGCGCGAACTGCGCGTCGGTGAGCAGGACCGGGTAGTCGGCCCGGTCGAGCGGCTTGAGCTGGCACTTGTTGGCGTCGGTCGTCAGCGCGTCGCCGGCGGCGGTCCGCGGCGTGCCGTAGACGGGGACGACCGCCTCGCCGCACAGGCCGTCGGAGACCTTCTGGCCGGAGCCGCTGAAGCACTCGTCCCCGAGGCCGGCGGGCTTGTCCTTGACGAGCTTCTGGGCGACGGGCGTCTTCGAGCGGTCGGCGCGCACCGCGGCCAGCCAGCGGTCCATCGCGATCAGGCTGTTCTGGCCGCAGACCGTGTCCCCGATCAGCGGCGCCGGCCCCTCCCAGATGAGCTGGTTGGCGTGCGAGCCGTGCTCGCGATCGAGGCGCTGGCGCACCGCGAACGCGCGGTAGGAGTCGTGCGCAGCGCCGGGGTCGGGACCGCGGCAGTCGATGATGGCGGTGCGGTCGAGGTTGTTGGCCTCGTTGATCATCCCGCTGCGGTAGGCGCGGGCGAGCGCGGGCCGGTCGGCAGCGATGCGGTTGGCGGTCGGGGTGATGTCGATGTCGAGGCCGCCGATGCGCTGGTTGAGGTCGACGAACTGGGACGGCAGGATCTCGCCGGCCTTCAGCGCCTTGAGCCCGTACTGGACGCCGACGTTGTCGACCGCGATGCCGGCGAAGCCGTGGCCGACCTTCTTCTCGCTCGCGCCCCACACGGACGGGGCGCGCGGTCCGAAGACGTTGATGGCCAGGTCGGAGATCGCGCAGCGCACACCGTCCGGCTTGGTGGCCGGGTTGTAGCGCTGGTCGTCGGCGATGCCGCCGCAGTCGTGCGTCGGGACGATCGCCGAGAAGAAGCCGATATCGGAGACGACGGCGTCGACGGGCAGCGGGTTGCCCTCCACCGTCCCGAACTGCGAGGGCGACCAGGCAACGCCCGGTCCCCACTTGCCCGGGTCCTCGAAGTACGCGCGCAGCAGGTGGTAGTCCATGACCTGCGTGGCGCTCGACCACGTGTCGGGGAACGAGCAGGTCGGCAGGATGCCCTGGTAGATGCCGGGGTAGGCGTTGGCGATCCACTGCTGCGCGAGCGACCCGCCCGAGCAGCCGGTGCCGATCGTGTACTTCAGCCGCCCGTAGGCCTCGATCACGTGCTCCTTGGCCATGACCAGGGACTCGGCCTGGCGGACCACGTCGCAGTCGTGACCGCTGTTGTCCAGCGCAGTCGACATCAGCACGTAGCCCTGGCCGAGCGCGAACTCGGCGCTGTCGGCGACCACGCCGCCGGGGGTGGAGAGCGGCAGGCCGAGCAGGTCGGCCGGGTTGTAGCTGGTCACGGACGGCGCGCCGCCCGTCTGATAGTCGACGTCACAGCTGGCGCCGTGCATGATCAGCAGCTTGTGGTTGAACTGCGCCTGCGGCTTGAGGCCCGTCCACGGCTGCTTGGGATCGAACAGCGTGGCGATCTTGTACTGGTCGCGGTCCTGGTAGCCGGTCTCGACACGCACGACGAAGGGGACGGTCTTGCCGCCGTCGGTCGTCGTGCTGGCGACGTCGGTGGGCGGCGCGTCGGGGTCGTAGGGCTGCAGCCCCTTCTTCGTCGTGTCCGTCGACTTGTAGACGTAGCTGAAGCTCGCGGGCTCGTTGCACTGCGCGTCGACCGCGCCGTCCTGGCACTTCCACGGCTGGATCTGCGGGCCGGCGAAGACGGGGCCGCCCTGCGGGTGGTTGGTGACGGTCAGCCGCGTGCGCTTCACCCGCAGGACGGTGCGCCCGACCTTCAAGCCGGTGACGATCCCTTCGCGCGTGCGTGGGCCCGTGCGCGTGAGGTGGACACGCTTCTTTGCGACGAAGAACGCGCCCTTGCCCTTGACGACGACGCGGACGTCCCCGCCCGACACGAGGTCGGCGCGATTGGAGACCGTCTTGATCGTGACCTTCGCCTCCGCGGCGGGGGCGATCAGCAGGGCAAGGACCAGCGCAAGACGCAGCACACGCAGGAACTTAGACCGTTCGCACCTCGGGAGGCGCCGCTTCCCACTCCTTCTTGTGCAGCCGCTTGGCCGCTTTGTAGTCGGCGAGGCCCTGGGGCGAGTCGACGTCGCCGAGCGTCGGGTGCCAGGGGACGAGCGGCTCGGCCAGCGTCACGTCGAGCTGCTTGGCCAGCACCGCCGCAATCGCCTTGACCTTCATCGTCCCGAAGCCGGGCAGGGCGTGCAGCCGCGCGAGCAGGTCCTCCGGCGAGGCCGCGTCGCGCCACACCGCCTCGGCGTCCCCGCCGTACGCATCGCGGAGGTGCTCAGCGAGCGCCCTGACCCGCGTCGCCATCGCGCCGGGGTAGCGGTGGACGGCGGGCTTCTCGCGGAAGAGCGTGTCGAGGTCGGCGTCGGCGAGCGCGGCGGCGTCCAGCGTGCCGAGCCGCTCGCGGATCACCAGCGGGCCCATGAACGCCTTCTCGACCGTCACCTGCTGGTCGAGCGCGAAGCCGACCAGCAGCGCCATCGGGTCGTCCACGAGCAGCCGGTTGGCCTCCTCGGACGGCGTGAAGTGCAGCACGGCGTCAGCATACGTCCGCGTGCGCGCGTTCAAGCAGGTCGACGTCTTCGGTTCCGGCCCGTTCGGCGGCAACCCCGTCGCGGTCGTGCTCGACGCCGAAGGCCTGGCCGACGAGGACATGCAGCGCATCGCCACGTGGACGAACCTGTCCGAGACCACCTTCGTCCTGCCGCCCACGCGCCCCGACGCCACCTACCGCGTGCGCATCTTCACGCCGAGCGAGGAGCTGCCGTTCGCCGGGCATCCGACGCTGGGGACGGCGCACGCCTGGCGCGAACGTAAAGGGGTCAGGTCTCCACATCCCTCAGATGTGGGATGTGGAGACCTGACCCCTTTCTTCGTGCAGGAATGCGGCGCCGGTCTCATCGACGTACGGCTCGAAGACGGGCAGGCGGCGTTCGCGGCGCCGCCCCGGCTGCGCGACGGGCCGGTCGACGCGGCGCTCGCGGCCCGGGTGCGTGCCTATCTCGGCGTCGAGGACGTGGTCGACATGCGCTGGTGCGACAACGGGCCGGGGTGGATCGGCGTCCTGCTCGAGGACGCCGACGCCGTGCTGGCGCTCAGGCCCGGCGGCGACGCGCTGAAGGTGGGCGTGGCGGGTCCGGGCGGAGCCGCCGACTGGGCGGTGCGCTGCTTCTACGGCGGGTTCGAGGACCCGGTCACCGGCAGCTTCAACGCCGCTCTCGCCCAGTGGCTGCTCGAGGACGGCCGGGCGACCGCTCCCTACCTGGCGGCGCAGAACACCGGGCGGGTGCACGTCAGCGAGGACACCGGCCAGGTGTGGGTCGGCGGGACCACGGTCACCCGCATCGATGGTGCCATCATGACCGACTGACCATGGATCTCACCTTCACCGACTCCGAGACCGCGTTCCAGCAGGAGCTGCGCGGTTGGTTCGAGTCCCACGACGCCGGTCCTGCGCCCGACCGCCACGACGAGGCCGGGCACTACCAGTGGCGTGCTGACTGGCAGCGCCAGCTCGCCGACGACGGCTGGGCGGCGCCGCACTGGCCGGCCGAGTACGGCGGGCGCAACGCGTCGCTGACCGAGTCGGCGATCTTCTTCGAGGAGCTCGGCCGCTCGCGCTCGCCGCTGCCGGCCAACGTGCTCGGCATCCTGCTGGCCGGCCCGACGATCATGGCGTGGGGCACGCCGGAGCAGAAGGAGCGCTACCTGCAGCCGATCCTCACCGCCGAGGAGATCTGGTGTCAGGGCTTCAGCGAGCCGGAGGCGGGCTCGGACCTCGCGTCGCTGAAGACGTTCGCCCGCAAGGAGGGCGACGAGTGGATCGTCAACGGGCAGAAGGTGTGGACGTCGGGCGCGCAGTTCTCGAAGTGGTGCATGCTCGTCGCGCGCACCGACCGCGACGTCGCCAAGCACAAGGGGCTGACCTACTTCATCCTCGACGTCAACCAGCCCGGCGTGCAGATCCGGCCGCTGACCCAGATCACCGGCGAGGCGGAGTTCAACGAGCTGTTCCTGGAGGACGCGCGGATCCCGGGCGCCAACGTGCTCGGCGGGGTCGGCAACGGCTGGAAGGTCGCGCTGACGACGCTGATGAACGAGCGCGCCGGCC
>CAXTBB010000052.1:0-27404 GCA_964242305.1 uncultured Solirubrobacteraceae bacterium | reverse complement strand
AGGAGGTCATGCGCAAGGTCATCGACCGCATGCACATGGAGGACGTGACGATCGCGTACGGCATGACGGAGACGTCGCCGGTGTCGACGCAGACGGGTGCCGCCGACGCGCTCGAGCTGCGGGTCGGGACGGTCGGGCGCGTCCATCCGCACGTCGAGGTGAAGGTGGTCGACCAATCCGACCCCACCCACCCGTGCGTGCAGCGCGGCGAGCCGGGTGAGCTGTGCACGCGCGCCTACAGCGTCATGCTCGGCTACTTCGAGGAGCCCGAGAAGACGGCTGAGGCGATCGACGCCGCCGGCTGGATGCACACCGGCGACCTCGCGACGATGGACGACGCCGGGTACCTGCGCATCGTCGGGCGCTCGAAGGACATGATCATCCGCGGCGGCGAGAACGTCTACCCGCGCGAGATCGAGGAGTTCCTCTACCGCCACGAGTCGATCGCCGACGTCCAGGTCGTCGGCGTCCCCGACGCGCGCTACGGCGAGGCGGTGGCGGCATTCATCATCCTCCGCGAGGGTGAGGCGCTGGACGCCGACGCCGTCCGCGCGCACTGCACCGGGAAGATCGCCCACTACAAGGTCCCGGCGCACGTCCGCTTCGTCGACGAGTTCCCGATGACCGTCACCGGCAAGGTCCAGAAGTTCAAGCTGCGCGAGCTGCTCACGTCCTGACGGCGCCGCGCGTTGCACCCGTGGTGCTGCCCCCGTTCGCGATCCTCATCGAAGCCCACGGCGAGGAGCTGCTCGCTCACGCGCGGCGGCTGACGGACGCGTCCAGCGCGGAGGACGTGCTGCAGGACGCGCTGCTGCGGGCGCTGCGGGCCTACCCGCGCCTGACCCACGGCGACCACCTGCGGGCGTGGCTGTACCGCGTCACCACCAACGCGGCCATGGACCACCACCGTCGCCATCGTCGCGAGGTGCTCGTCGCGGAACCGGTCGACGCCGGCACGGAGGACGCCATCGACGACTTCGAGATGCGAATCAGGGGACTGTCCCCTCAGTCGCGGGCGACCCTGCGGCTGCGCTTCGTCGAGGACCTCGAGTACGAGGCGATCGCCGCGCGCCTGGACTGCACCCCCGCGGCGGCGCGCCAGCGCGTCTCCACCGCTCTGCGAACCCTCCGGAGGACCCATGCCCCTGCCTGACTCGCTGCTGGACTCGCTGGCCGCGGAGGCCGTCCGCGAGGGCATCGCCGACGCGCTCTACACGCGCGTCGCGACCCCGATCGGCGACCTGCTGGTGGTCTCCGGCGACCAGGGCATCGTCCGGGTCGGCTTCCACGAGGAGGCCGAGGACGTCATCCTCGCCGACGTCGCCCGGGGGATCGGGCCGCGGGTGCTGCGCGGGCGGGCGGAGCTGCGCGACGTGGCCGAGCGCATCCAGGCGTTCCTGGAGGACGACGGCGGCGAGCTCGACCTCCCCTACGATCTGCGCCTCGTCCGCTCGCCGTTCCGCCGCCGGGTGCTCGAGATCCTGGCCGGCCAGGTCCACCGCGGCGAGGCGATCCGCTACGGCGAACTGGCCGCCCGCGCCGGCCACCCGCGCGCCGCCCGCGCCGCCGGGACCGCCTGCGCGACCAACCCCGTCCCCATCGTCGTCCCCTGTCACCGCGTCCTGCCGTCCACCGGCGGCGTCGGCTCCTACGGGGGCGGCCCGCCCCGCAAGCGGCAGCTGCTGGAGATCGAGGGCTATTGGGGTGCCGAAGGCGGCATGCCCGCCACGAACGCGGCAGATGAGTAAGCGCCGCCTGAGGTGGGCCCCCTGTTCAGTTCTCCTGAATCGTGACGGAGTCGATGACGACGGGTGAGATCGGCATCTCCGTGTTCGGGTCGGTCGGCGTCGTGGCGATCGCGTCGACCGCGTCCCCCCCGCTGGCGAGCTTGCCCAGCAGCGCGTAGTCGGGCGGCAGGGTGCTGTCGGCGGTGACGACGAAGAACTGGCTGCCCGACGTGCCGGCCGCCTCGGAGGCGGTCTTGGCCATCGCCACGACACCGCGCTTGTAGGCGAGGTCCTTCGGCGGCGCCTCGACGACGGAGTAGCCGGGACCGCCCTGGCCGGTGCCGGTGGGATCGCCACCCTGGATGACGAAGCCCGGCGAGATGCGGTGGAAGGTGGTCTGGTCGTAGAAGCCCTGCTTGGCGAGCGAGACGAAGCTGGCGCTCGTCTTGGGCGCCCGCTTGACGTCGAGGGCGATGGTGAACGCGCCGCACGAGGTCTTGACCACCGCCGTGTAGGTCTTCTTCGGGTCGAGCTTCACCGTCGGCTTCTTGGCGCCGCCGTCGGGCTTGGCCTTGGGCTTGGCGACCTTCTGGCAGCCGACCGTCGCGGTGGCGGTGGCCGTGGCGGTCGTCTCCGCCTTCGCCGCCTTCTTCTTGTCCGACGCGCCGCAACCGGCGAGCACGGTGACGATGAGCAAGATGAGCAGGAGACGCATGCGGCCGCGCAGCATAGGCTCCGAATCTGAATGGATCGTGACCTCTGCCTGATCGTCAATCCGCACGCCGGCGGCGGCCGGGCGGCGGATCGGCTCCCCGCCGTGGAGGCCGCGCTGCGGGGTCGCGGGCTGGCGTTCCGGGTCGAGCGGACGGCGTCGATGGACCACGCGCGGGCGCTCGCGCGCGAGGCACGTGACAAGGGCGAGACCGTCGCGGCGATGGGCGGCGACGGCCTCACCGGCGCCGTGGCCGGCGAGCTGTCGGGCACGGACGGCACCCTGGCCGTCATCCCCGGCGGGCGCGGCAACGACTGGGCCCGCAAGCTCGGGATCCCGTCCGACCCCGAGGCGGCGGTGGGCGTGCTGGCGGCCGGCGCGGTCCGGACCGTCGACGTCGCCGAGGCCGACGGGGTGACCTTCCTCGGGATCGCGTCGGCGGGCATCGACTCCGATGTGCAGGTCATCGCCAACAAGACGCGGCTGCCGCTGGGCGGCCAGGTCTACCTGTACGGGACGCTGCGGGCGATCCTGCGCTGGAGGCCCGCGCACTGGACGGTCACGCTCGACGGCGAGACACGGACGTTCACCGGCTACTCCGTGGCCGTCTGCAACTCCGGCGTCTTCGGCGGCGGCATGTACCTGGTGCCCGACGCGTCGGTCGAGGACGGGCTGCTCGACGTCGTCCTGATCGCCGAGGCGGGCCGCGCCCACTACCTGGTCAATCTGGCCAAGGTGTTCCGGGGGACGCACGTGCGCGACGTCGCCTACACCCGGCTGCGCGCTCGCGAGGTGTCCTTCTCCGCCGACCGCCCGTTCACCGCCTACGCCGACGGCGACCCGATCGCCGACCTGCCGGCCACGTTCCGCGTCGTGCCGCGTGCGCTGCGCGTCCTGGCTTGAGCGCCCGCCTCTCGATCGGGCTCGCCGCCGCCAAGGCGGTCGCGCGGCTGTCGCGCGCCGCCGGCCGCGGCGGAGGGACGTCGCTGCCGGGCAAGGTCCTCACCCGGGTCGAGCCGGACGCCATCGGCCTGCTGGCGGAACGGCTCGTGCACGGGTCGGTGGTCCTGTCGGCGACCAACGGGAAGACGACGACGGCGGCGATGATCGCCAGCGTGCTCGAACGGCGCGGCGCCCGGCTCGTCCACAATCGCGCCGGGGCGAACATGGCCGGCGGCGTGGCCAGCGCCCTGGCCGCGGCGGACGGGGACACGGGGCTGTTCGAAGTCGACGAGTTCTGGATCCCGCAGCTGCTCCGCGATCTGGCGCCACGGGCGGTCCTGCTGGCCAATCTGTTCCGCGACCAGCTCGACCGCTACGGGGAGCTCGAGACGATCGGCGACCGCTGGGCCGAGGCGGTCGCCGCGCTGCCGGCGTCCACTGCGCTCGTCCTGAACGCGGATGATCCGCTGATCGCCGACCTGGGTCGGGGGCGGACGACCATGTACTTCGGCGTCGACGACGACACGCTGGCGCGCCCCGAGATGCAGCACGCGGCCGACTCCAAGCACTGCCGCCGGTGCGGGCACCCGTACGCGTACACGGCGATCTACCTCGGCCACCTCGGCCACTACGCCTGCCCGAACTGCGGCCAGCGGCGCCCGGAGCCGGCCGCCGTCGCCCGCGAGGTCGAGCTGCGCGGCATCCGCGCCGCCGCGTTCACGCTGCAGACGCCGGAGGGCTCCGCGCGCGTCGAGATCCCGCTCCCCGGCCTCTACAACGTCTACAACGCGCTGGCGGCGGCGGCGCTGTGCGGGACGTTGGGCGTGCCGCTGGCCGACGTCCGGGCCGGGCTCGAGGCGGTCGCGCCCGCCTTCGGCCGCGCCGAGACGCTGCGACTCGGATCCCACCCGCCCCGGGACACCTCCCTGCTGCTGATCAAGAACCCCGCCGGCGCCAACGAGGTCCTGCGCACCGTCGCGCTCGAGGGGACGGAGCTCGACGTGCTCGGCGTCCTCAACGACAACATCGCCGACGGCCGCGACGTCTCGTGGGTGTGGGACGCCGACTGGGAGCTGCTCGTCCCCCACCTGGGCCGGATGGTGTGCGCCGGGACGCGGGCGGCGGAGCTGGCCGTGCGGCTGAAGTACGCGGGCGTGGATCCGGCGAGGTTGACCGTGATCGAGGGCCTGGCGCCGGCGCTGGACACCGCTCTGGGAGACGGCCGCGGACCGTTGTACGTCCTTCCCACCTACACGGCGCTGCTGGAGCTGCGCGAGCTGCTCGCGCGCCGCGGCGAGGCGGCGGAGTACTGGCGATGAAGCCGGGGGTGGCCTGGCACGACGTCGAGTGCCACGGGTACGCCGAGGACCTCCCCCTCTGGCTTGCGCTCGCCGAGCGCGAGGGCGGGCCGATCCTCGACGTCGGCGCGGGCACCGGACGGGTGGCGATCCGGCTCGCCGAGGCCGGCCATGCCGTCACCGCCCTCGACTTGGACGCCGAGCTGCTGGCCGAGCTCGAGCGCCGCGCGCCCGGCGTCCCCACCGTGGTCGCCGACGCGCACGCCTTCGCGCTCGGGCCCTTCGCCCTCGTCATCGTCCCGATGCAGACCCTGCAGCTGCTCGACGACCGGGCCGGGTTCTGGCGCAGCGCGCGCGCCTCGCTGCGCCCGGGCGGCCTCGTCGCGGTGGCGATCGCCGACGAGCTGGTCCCGTTCGACGATCCGGACTTCCTTCCTGAGCCCGACGTCGGCGAGTGGGACGGCGTGCGCTACGTCTCCCAGCCGGTCGCGGTCCGGGTGGACGCCGAGCGAGCGCGCATCGAGCGTGTCCGGCAGATCGCGGACGAGGCTCCGCAGGACGACGTCATCGAGCTGGCCGTCGTCACCGCGCCGGGGCTGGCCGCCGAGGCGCGCGCGGCCGGGCTGACCCCGGTCCCGGGCGAGCGGATCCCGGCCACCGACGAGCACGTCGGGTCGAGCGTGGTGATGGCCCGGTGCTGAGAGTCTGCGCGCTCTATCCGGACCTGATGAACATCTACGCCGACCGCGGCAACCTGCTGTTCCTGCAGCGGCGCTGCGAGTGGCGCGGGATCGAGTTCGCGCTGGCCGGCGCCGACCCCGGCGAGGCGATCGACCCCGACGCCCACGACCTCTTCTACATCGGCGGCGGCCAGGATCGCGACCAGGCGCTGTGCGCCGAGGACCTGGCCACCGTCAAGCGCGACGCGCTGCACGCCGCCGCGGAGGCCGGCAAGGTCGTCTTCGCGGTCTGCGGCGGCTACCAGCTGCTCGGGCACTCCTATGAGATGGCCGACGCGACGCTGCCCGGTGTTGGCCTCGTCGACCTCCACACGGTGCGTTCCGAGGCGCCGCGGCTGATCGGCAACGTCGCCATCGACACGGGCTTCGGCGTGCTGGCCGGCTTCGAGAATCACGGCGGCCGCACCCAGCTCGGCGCCGGCGAGACGCCGCTCGGCCGCGTGCTGGCCGGGCACGGCAACAACGGCACCGACGGTCGCGAGGGCGTCATCAAGGGCAACGTCGTCGGCACGTACCTGCACGGCCCGCTGCTCCCCAAGAACGCGTGGTTCGCCGACTGGCTGATCGCCCGCGCGCTCGGCGTCGACGCGCTCGACCCGCTCGAGGACGGTCTCGAGACGGACGCCCACCGAGCCGCCCGGCGCGCCGCCGGCGTCTAGCCTGCCGCGCATGCGCCGCACCGCCCCGCTCGCCCTCCTGGTCCTGCTCGTGTTCGCGTCCGTCGCGTTCGCCAAGACGCGGTCGCTGACCGCGACGGAGAGCGACGGCCTGGGCTACTCGAAGTCGAAGATCACCGTGTCCCACGGCACGGTCACGCTGAAGATGCGCAACCCGAGCGGCAACCTGCTCGACCACTCGATCGACATCCGCGGCCACGGCGTCGACAAGCACTCCAAGGTCGTCTCCCCCGGCGGCACCGCGCGGGTCACGGCGACGCTCAAGAAGGGGACCTACACCTTCTACTGCGAGGTCTCCGACCACGAGAAGGACGGCATGAAGGGCACGCTCGTCGTCAAGTGACGCCGGTTGAGCCGAACCCGCCCTCGGCGCGGGCGGAGTCGGAGAGCACGTCCACCTCGACCACCTCGGGCGCAGCGACCGCGGCGATCACGAGCTGGGCGATCCGCTCGCCCGCCCGGACGGCGAACGCGGCGGAGCGGTCCGTGTTGAGCAGCAGCACCCTGACCTCGCCGCGGTAGCCGGCGTCGATCAGGCCGGGCGAGTTCACGAGCGCGATGCCGTGGCGCGCGGCGAGGCCCGAGCGCGGCACGACCCAGCCTGCGTGGCCTCCGGGCAGCTCGATGGCGAGCCCGGTGCGGACCATCGCCCGAGCGCCGGCCTCCAGCGTCAGGTCCTCCAGCGCGCACAGGTCGTAGCCGGCATCCCCGGGATGCGCGCGGCGCGGCAGGACGGCCGCCGGATCGAGTCGACGGACCCTAAGCGGGATGGCCATTGGCGCTGAAGCGGTCAAAGCGGGGCGCGATGACCCGCGGCAGCCGCGCCGCCACCCGAACGCCGTCCGGCGTGTCCTCGCGATCGAGGTCGCCGGCCAGCTCGTGGAGCTCGTGGAGCGTCCCGCCGTCGCTGAACGGGACGAGCAGGTCCACGTCGACCAGCGTGCGCTCGAAGTCGGCCGCGATGCGCTCGCCCAGCAGGCGCACGCCCTCGCCGGTCAGCGCCGACACCAGCACGCCCTCCGGGTGGCGGAAGCGGACCGCGTCGCGCGTGTCGGCGTCCAGCGCGTCGGCCTTGTTGAGGACGAGCAGGCGGTTGCCGTCGGCGCCGATCTCCTCGAGCACGTCGTCGACCGCGCGCAGCATCGCGTCGAGCTCGTCCTCGGGCGCGGAGGCGTCGACCACGTGCAGCACGAGGTCGGCGCGGATCGTCTCCTCCAGCGTGGCGGCGAAGGCCTCCACGAGCCCGTGCGGGAGCTTGCGGATGAAGCCGACCGTGTCCGTGACGAGGTAGGTGCGGCCCTCGATGCGCGTCGTGCGCGTGGTGGGGTCGAGGGTGTGGAAGAGGCGGTCGCGGACGGACACGGACGCCGTCCCCGTGATCGCGTTGAGCAGCGTCGACTTGCCCGCGTTCGTGTAGCCGGCCAGGGCGACCGTGGGCAGGTGCGCGCGCTCGCGCTCGGCGCGCTGGGTGGAGCGCGTGGCGCCGACCTCCTTCAGGCGCCGGCGCAGGGCGGCGATGCGGTCGCGGGCGAGGCGGCGGTCCGTCTCGATCTGGGACTCGCCGGGTCCGCGGGTGCCGATGCCGCCGCCGAGGCGCTCGAGGTGCGTCCACAGCCCCCGCATGCGCGCGAGGTTGTACTCGAGCTGGGCGAGCTCGACCTGCAGCTTGCCCTCTGCGGTGTGGGCGTGGTCGGCGAAGATGTCGAGGATGACGCTCGTGCGGTCGAGCACCGGGACGTCGAGCTCGGCCTCGAGGTTGCGCTGCTGGCGGGGCGTCAGCTCGTCGTCGGCGACGGCGACGTTCGCGTCGGCGGCCTGGATCGCCGCCTTGAGGTCGGCGACCTTGCCGGGACCGAGGTAGACGTTGGGATGCGGGCTGTCGCGGCGCTGGACGATCTCCCCGACCGTGGCCACGCCGGCCGTGCGGAGCAGCTCCTCGAGCTCGGAGAGGTCGGCACCGTCGTCACTGACGCCGAAGGTGTAGGCGCGCTGTCGCGCGCGGGCCGTCTGCTGTTGCTGCACTGCGACCAGAGCTTACGCCCCGACGAGCGCGGCCCGGGCGGGGGGCGGCAGCTTGTCGTAGCGCGGGAGCAGCTCGGCGGTCGGCAGGACGATGACGCCCTCCTGCGGGTCCCCCACCCAGGTGCCCAGACCGGCGGCCAGGCCGTAGGCGGCGTAGGCGGCGGCGCAGGCGTCCAACTCGTCGAGCGTGCGGTGCCAGAGCCCCCCGTCCTCGTCGACGACGCCCTGCTGCTTGAGCGCGGCGATGCGCTGCTGCAGGCCCCAGGGGGTGCGCTTCGGGGACGGGCGGTGGCCGAGCAGCGAGCAGAAGATCGCGTCGGGGTAGGTCTCGAACAGCCGGCCCTGGGCGAGGGCGGCGTCCCCCACCGACGCCTCGTACGTCGGGCTCGGCGCGGGCAGGTACTTGCCGAGCGGGTCGAGCGCGCGGAACAGCTGGAAGCCGACGTACATCCACGACTCCCACGCCGTCTGCGGCTGGCCCTGCTTGGGGACGGGGTACAGCGGCAGGCCGCGGCGGAACAGGAGCGCGTCGCAGACCCGCATGCGCTCGTAGCGACCCTCGGGGACGCCGATCGTGTCGCGGACGGGCGACCCGGCGGCGAGCAGGTCGAGGCGGTGGCCCGACGGCGCGTCGACGCCGACGACGGCCTCGCCGCGGCCGAAGCCCTCGACGGTGCGGGCGATCTGCTCGACCGAACCGGGGTCGTAGAAGGTGGCGACCAGCTCCAGGCCGTCGGCGCTGCGGCGCTCGTGGAGCGTCACCAGCTGCTGGTTGCCCGAGCGGGCGGAGACATCGATGCCGCAGTAGCGCAAATCAGGCGGGAGAGTAGCCTGCCCGTCGTGCTCGCCGACCGACTCCTCGAGCTCGTGGACGTCCCCTCGGAGTCTCGGCGCGAAGCCGCGCTTTACGCCCACATTGCAGGGGTTCTCCAGGCGGGTGGCGCGGACGTGCGCGACCTCGGGGACGGCTGCCTGCTGGCCCGCCCGGCGGGCACGGCGCCGTCCGTCCTGCTGGCCGGGCACACCGACACGGTGCCGGCCCGCGACAACCTCCCGGGCCGCGTCGAGAACGGGTCGGTCCACGGGCTCGGCGCCTCAGACATGAAGGCCGGCCTCGCCGTCGCCATCGAGCTGGTGCTGGCCGGTGCGCCCGTCTCGGCACTGTTCTTCCCGCGCGAGGAGCTGCCCTTCACGGACACCGCCCTGACGCCGCTGCTGGAGCGATCGGCGGAGGTCCGCGACCACGCGCTGGCGGTGGTCATGGAGCCGACCGGCAACACGCTCCAGGCCGGCTGCCTGGGCAACCTCAACGCCCGCTGGTCCTTCGCGGGCGTCGCAGGCCACTCGGCGCGGCCGTGGTTGGCCGACAACGCGATCTCCCGCGCGGCGGCCGGGATCGCCGCGCTCGACGCGCATCTCCCGCGCCCGGTCGTCTTCGACGGGCTGGAGTTCGTCGAGGTCGCGTCGGTGACCACGATCGCCGGCGGCGTCGCCTTCAACGTCGTCCCCGACACGGTCGAGTGCGGGCTGAACTTTCGCTACGCGCCGGACCGCGCCCCGGCGGACGCCGAGGCGCGGCTGGCCGAGCTGTGCGCCGGGCACGGGACGGTCGAGATCGTCGGCCACGCGCCGTCGGGCGCCGTCCACGTCAGCCATCCGGAGGTGCAGCGGCTGATCGCCGTGGGCGGGCTGGCGGTGGCGCCCAAGCAGGCCTGGACCCCGGTCGCCGAGCTGACCGCCGCCGGCGTCCCGGCCGTCAACTTCGGTCCGGGCGATCCCGCGCTCGCTCACCGCCGCGACGAGTCCGTGCGCGTCGACGCGCTGCAGCGGTCCTACGACGTGTTGGAGGCGTGGCTGTGCGCCTGAACCCGGTGCTGGAGGACCTGCCCGCGTACCCGTTCGCGCGGCTGCGGGTGACGGTCGACGCCCTGCGCGCGCGGGGCGTCGAGATCCTCGACTTCGGGATGGGGGAGCCGCGCGAGGAGACGCCGGGCTTCATCCGTGAGGCGGTCGCTGGCGCGATCGAGCCGATGGCGCCCTACCCGGTGACCGGCGGGCTGGTCGAGCTGCGCGCCGCGATCACGCGCTGGTTGGCGCGTCGCTTCGGCGTGGAGGTCGAGGCCGTGATCCCGACGCTGGGCACCAAGGAGGTCATCTTCTCCCTGGCCAGCCTGGTCGACGGCGCGGTGGCGATCCCGTCGCCGGCCTATCCGGTGTACGAGCGCGGCGCGCTGTTCGCCGGCCGGGAGGTGATCGAGGTCCCGCTGCGCGCCGAGCACGGCTTCCTGCCGGATCTCGAGGCCATCCCCTGGGAGCGCATCGGGCTGCTGTGGCTCAACTACCCGAACAACCCGACGGCCGCGGTGGCGCCGCTGTCGCTCTACGAGCGGGCCGCGGCGCTGGCGCGCGAGCACGATGTCCTCGTCTGCTCGGACGAGGCCTACAGCGAGATCTACTTCGGTGCCGAGCCACCGGCGTCCATCCTGCAGGTGGGCGATCTCACCAACGTGCTCGCGCTCAACACGCTGTCCAAGCGCTCGGCGATGCCCGGCTACCGGTCCGGCTTCGCGGCGGGCGACCCGGCCGCGATCGCCGCCCTCGCCCGCTTCCGCCCCAACACGGGCACGGTCCCCCAGGACTTCGTCCAGCGCGTGTCCGTCGTCGCCTGGGAGGACGAGGCCCATGTCGAGGCGATGCGGGCGATCTACCGCGCCAAGCGCGACGTGCTGCTGCCGGCGTGCGCGGCGGCCGGGCTCGAGCACGTCGGCGGGGACGCGACGATGTTCCTGTGGCTGCGCGATCCCGGCGGCGTGGCCGCGCAGCTGCTCGAGCGCGGCGTCGTGCCCGAGGCCCTGGCCGCGGTCGCCGAGGCCGGGCGCGGCTACGCGCGACTCGCGCTCGTCCCGCCACTGGCGGTCTGCGAGCGCGCCGCCTCAGTCATTGGCGTGTAGGTCGGCGTTGAGGCCGCCCCAGTCGCCCGTGCGCGCGACCGCCTCCAGGCGCCCGCTCACCGAGTGACGGCGGAAGAGCAGATCGGGTCGCCCGGAGAGCTCGCGGCCCTTGGCGGTGCCGCCGTCGGGCAGCGTGACGATCGAGCCGGCGGTGACGTAGCAGCCGGCCTCGACGACGGAGCGGTCGCCGAGCGAGATCCCCAGACCCGCGTTGGCGCCGACCAGGCAGCCCTCGCCGATCGTGATGACCTCCTTGCCGCCGCCGCTGAGCGTCCCCATGACGGAGGCGCCGCCGCCGATGTCGGAGCCGTCGCCGACCACGACGCCCGCGCTGATGCGGCCCTCGACCATCGAGGTTCCGAGCGTGCCGGCGTTGTAGTTGACGAAGCCCTCGTGCATGACCGTCGTGCCGCTGGCCAGATGCGCGCCGAGGCGGACCCGGTTGGCGTCGGCGATGCGGACGCCGGGCGGGACCACGTAGTCGGTCAGGCGCGGGAACTTGTCCAGGCCATGGACGTCGATGCGCTGCGCGCTGCCGAGCCGGATCGTCTCCAGGTCGGCGGGGTCGACCGGCCCGATCGAGGTCCACGCGTTGTTGGGGAGCACGCCGAAGATGCCCTCGAGGTTGACCTCGTGGGGGCGCACGCGGGTCATGGACAGCAGGTGCAGGCGCAGGTAGGCGTCGGGCACGTCCTTTGGCGGCTGGTCGAGGTCGATGTCCACCTTCACGGGACGGCGCGGGTCCGTCTTGGCGAAGGGGACGGGACGGGTGGGCTCGACCGCGGCGACCGGGAACCAGGTGTCGATGATGCGGTCGCCGGAGTAGGTGGCGAGGCCGTCGGCCTTTACGCGACTCATGGATCGAGCCTTCCCGCGAAGTCCTCGCTCAACTCCCCCGCGTAGACGGGCTCCGCCCAGCCGGTGAGGTCGACGTGCAGATCCTCGGTGACGTCGACCTCGAGCTCCCCGCCGTCGAGGACGACGGTGACGGGCGAATCGCCGCCGCGGACGACGTGGGCGATGGCGGCGCCGGACGCGCCCGTGCCCGAGCTGAGCGTCTCCCCCACCCCGCGCTCGAAGATACGGGCGCGGATGCGATCGGGCGCGAGCTCGGTCCAGAACGACACGTTGGTGCGGTTGGGGAACCGCGGGTCGGCCTCGATGGGCGGCCCGACGGCCGGGAGGTCGAGGGCCTCGAGGGCGTTCTCGTCGGGGACGCGGATCGCGCACTGCGGGTTGCCGATCGTCAGCGACTGGAAGCGGTGGCCGCCGGGGAGCTCGCCGGTCTCGATCAGCTGCGCGCGGCCCATGTCCACGCGGCAGGTGGTCGGGCCGGTGATGGTCGGCCGGATCTCACCGGCCGCGGTCTCGATCGAGAACGTGTCCTGCTCGGTCCAGTGGCGGCGCAGGTAGAGGATCGCGATGCGGGCGCCGTTGCCGCTCAGCTCGGCCTCGGAGCCGTCCGGGTTGTAGATGCGCAGGCGCGCGACGAAGCCGGGCTGCGTGGGTGCGCTGAGGGCGAGGACGCCGTCGCCGCCGGGGCCGAAGTGCGGGTCGCAGAGCAGGCGCGCCGCCGCCGTCGTGAAGGCCTCCCGCTCGAAGACGAGGTAGTCGTTGCCTAGGGCCTGCCACTTCGCGAAGCGCACGCGTCCAGTATCGCTCGTGCAAGGGCGTCGGGGTCGGCGTCGGTCGCGTCGAGGGCCAGGACGCCGGGGAGCTTGCGCAGCCAGGTCAGCTGGCGGCGCGCGTAGCGGCGGGTGGCCTGCTTCATGGCGTCTATGTCGCCGTCTATGAGGTGGGTGAAGCCGAGGGCGTTGCGGGCGGTCGGGCTGGCGCCCGCCTGGACGGCGCGGCGGACCTCGGCGGCGGCGCCGGCGGCAACCATCGCGTCCACGCGGGCGTCGATGCGCTCGTCGAGCCGCTCGCGGTCCATGGTCAGCGCGGCCAGCACGGTCGGGTGGCGGGTGTGGGTCGTCCACAACTGGTCGCCACTCGGGGGCGGGTGGCCGGCGGCGATCAGCTCGAGGGCGCGCGTGATGCGGATCCCGTCGCCGGGGTCGATCCGGGCCCGCGCTTCCGGCGGCAGCTCCTGGTGCAGCCGAGGCGCGCCCTCGTCGGCCAGCCGGCGGGCGAGGGCGGCCCGGACGGCGAGGTCCGGCGGCGGGCGCAGGTCGAGCTCGGCGAGCGCCGCGCGCAGGTACAGGCCGGTGCCGCCGACGACGATCGGCCGGCGCCCTTCGCTGACGAGGGCGTCGATCTCCGCGTGCGCGAGCTGCGCGTAGCGGCCGGCGCTGAAGGTCTCCGTGATCGGGACGGCTCCCACGAGCCGGTGCTCGAGCCGCTGCTGCTCCTCCGCGGAGGCGGCGCCGGTGAGGATCGGCAGGCCGGCGTAGAGCTGCAGCGCGTCGGCGGAGACGGCCACCGGGTCCTCACCCTGCGCGCGCAGCCGGTCGGCGAGCGCGAGCGCGACGGCGGTCTTGCCCACGCCGGTGGGTCCGAACAGCGCGATGACCGGCAGCGCAGGCACTCGCGGTAGTTTGCCGCCCATGAACCTCAGCGGCAGTCGCGTCCTGCTCACGGGCGCCACCGGCGGGCTCGGCCACGCCATCGCGCGGGCGCTCTCCGCCCGTGGTGCCGAGCTCGTCCTCACGGGGCGGCGCCTCGACGTCCTCGAGCCGCTCGCCGCCGAGCTCGGCGGGCGCGCGGTGGCGTCCGACCTCGCCGACCCGTCCGCCGTCGACGCCCTCCTGGCCGACGCGGGCGACATCGATGTGCTGGTCGCCAACGCTGCGCTACCGGGCAGCGGGCCGGTGCTCGACTACTCCGTGGACGAGATCGATCGCGCCCTGACCGTCAACCTGCGGGCGCCGATCATGCTCGGCCGGGCGCTCGGGGAGGTCATGGTCGCGCGCGGCCGTGGTCACCTGCTGTTCGTCTCCTCCCTCTCGGGCAAGGCCGCGTCGCCGGGCTCGGGCATCTACTCAGCCACCAAGTTCGGGATGCGCGGCTTCGCGCTGGGACTGCGCGAGGACCTCATCGGGACGGGCGTCGGCGTCTCCGTCGTCTACCCCGGCTTCATCCGCGGAGCGGGCATGTTCGCCGAGTCGGGGACCGAGCTGCCCGGTTTCGTCGGCACCCGGACGCCCGAGGACGTCGGTGCCGCCGTCGTCAAGGCGATCGAGACCGACCGCGCCGAGATCTCCGTGGCGCCGCTCGGCCTGCGCGCGGGGGTCGCCCTCGGCGGGCTGATGCCGGCGCGGGTCAACGCCGTGCAGCGCCGGCTGGGCGCCCAGAAGATCGCCGACCAGATGTCCGCGGGCCAGCGCGACAAGCGATGAACGCCGAGGTCAACCCGGCCGCGAACTTCGCACCGCTCGACGCCCCCTCCGCCCCGGGCATCGTCGGCTGACCGCTCAGCCGCGGCGGGCGATCTCGCGCTCGTGCGTGTGGCCCTCCTGGGCCAGCGAGCTGATCGCGGCCAGGATCTCGTCGGCGAGGCGCGGGCCGTCGGACTCGGTGTCCGGCGTCGCGGTGATGCGGACGACGACCTCGTCGCTGTCGACCTCCTCGAGATCGATCCGCGGCTCGG
Source organism: uncultured Solirubrobacteraceae bacterium (assembly GCA_964242305.1). Classification (GTDB taxonomy): domain Bacteria; phylum Actinomycetota; class Thermoleophilia; order Solirubrobacterales; family Solirubrobacteraceae; genus DATLGB01. The sequence continues at coordinate 12,746 of CAXTBB010000052.1, read as the reverse complement.
CGCGTGTCGGCGTGCGCACGGCGTTCTCGATCAGGCGCTGGACGTCGCTGGGCTTGACGTCGGGACGCAGCCGCGCGCGCAGGTCGACGCCGGACGGCTCGCGCAGCGGCACCACGGCAGCGGACAGGACGACGTTGTTCGGAATCATCATCGTGTCCTCGCCCTGGGCGAAGGTCGTGTACAGCAGGCCGTGCGAGGCGACGACGCCCTCGATCTGGCCCGCGACGCCACCCGCCTGGAGCCGGACGCGGTCGCCGACCCGGAACGGCTGAGCCGAGATCAGCACCAGCCCGGCGATCACGTTGCCGAGCGTCTGCTGCGCGGCGAGACCGAAGACGACCGCGAAGACGGCGCCACCGACGGCGAGCGCGCCCGAGTGGATGCCCGCGACGCTGAGCACCATCAGCAGCGTGATGATCAGCAGCGTCAGCCGGATGAAGAAGCCGAGCGTGCCGGCGGTCGCCGCGTCCATCCGCCGGTTCATCCACGGCCCGGTGCCGCGGCCGATGTCCCGTGCCAGCCGGTAGCCCAGGAAGGCGATCACCAGCGCCACGCCGTAGCGGACGGGTTGCTGGAGGTCGCGATCGAACCAGTCGCGCCGGTGCTCGTTGACCAGCACGCAGCCGACGATCAGCGGGATGACGAGCAACAGCTCCCGTCGCGCGCGCTTGGACGCGTTGAGCGCCTGCAGCGTCAGTGTGCGCGCGCCCGGCCGGGCGCCGTCTTCGGGCTTGTGTTTGAACAGCATCTCTCGCATGGCGACACTCTCCGTCTACCCGAGTTGCGCGCGAACACGCCAAAGCGACCGCGATCACAACGGCGCGCATCAGAACAACTTCTCCTGCACAGCGGGCCTTTCCCGCGGTCCGATGACCGTCAGACCCGCAACGCCATGACCCGATTCCTGCACCGCCGCCCCGCGCTGGAAGCGCCCCGCCACCTCCGCCTTCGTCGGGACCCGGGCCAGCTGCCGCAGGCGCGACTCGGTCGCCGTCCGGTCCGCCGGAGCGAGGCGCGACCGCCGCGCATACAACCGTTCGTAGCGCTGGACGAGGTCGGGACGGTCGCGCCGCAACCACGCCATGAACACGTCCTTCGTCGATCCGGCCAGGAACAGCGCCTGCCCGCCGATGGTCCTCGCGCCGGCCTCCTGACACGCGGCGACGACCGCCTCGACTTGCTCCGGGGCGTCGTTGATCCCCGGCATCAGGGGTGCCACCAACACCCCGGTCGGCACGCCTGCCGCGTTGAGCTTGGCGACCGCCTCCAGTCGCTTGCGCGGATGCGGCGTGTGCGGCTCCGTCGCCCGCCATGCCTTCTCGTCGAGCGTCGGAATCGACAGGCACGCGCTGAAGTCCGTCACCTCGACCAGTTCCAGGAACAGCGCCAGGTCGCGCAGCAGCAGCGGCGACTTCGTCAGCACGGAGCACGGGTTGCGCGCGTCCCGCAGCACCTCGAGGATCCCCCGCGTCAGCCCGTAGCGCTTCTCCACCCACTGGTACGGGTCCGTGTTCGTCCCCAGCGCCACGTGCTCACCCGCCCAGGACGGGCGCTTGAGCTCCGCCCGCAGCACCTCCGGCGCGTTCACCTTCACCACGATCTGCGAACGGAAATCCTCGCCCGCATTGAAACCCAGGTACTCGTGCGTAGGACGAGCAAAGCAGAAGGCGCAGTGATGGAGGCATCCCCGGTACGGGTTGACGGTCCAGCCGAACGGGAGCTTCGACGCGCCCGGGACGCGGTTGAGCGCGGACTTGGCGTGGACCTCGTGGAAGCGGGCGTTCAGCGCCTCCGGTGCGTCGAAGGTCCGGGTGACGGTGCCGTCGTCGAACCCGGGCAGGCGGGTCTCCGCGTCACGAGCTGCGATCTGCTGATGCCAGCGCACGAACGTATGTTCGCACGACCGCCGGACGGAAGCAAGTCGGGCTCAGCCCAGCACGGCCAGCAGCGACGCCTCGCCCGCGAGCGTCTGCGAGGTCGCCGAGGTGATCGTCACCGGGACGGTGTCCCCCGGCGATCCGACGCCGGTGAAGTTGACCACCTTGTTGTGGCGCGAGCGGCCGCGCAGCTTCGAGGGATCGGTTCGCGACGTCCCCTCCACGAGCACGTCGAGCGTCCGGCCGACGAAGCGCTGCGAGCGCTCGCGCGCGCGCCGCTGGACCGCCTCGACCAGGCGCTCCATCCGGGCGACGCTCTCATCGTGCGCGATGCGGTCGCCGAAGTCGGCCGCCTCAGTCCCTCGGCGCGGCGAGTAGATGAAGGTGAAGGCCCCGTCGAAGCCGACCGCCTCGACGACCTCGAGGGTCTCCGCGAAGTCAGCCTCGGTCTCCCCCGGGAACCCGACGATGATGTCCGTCGTGATCGCGCAGTCGGGGACGTGCTCGCGGATGAGGGCGACGCGGTCCAGGAAGCGCTCGCGCGTGTAGGTGCGGCGCATGCGCTTGAGGACGCGCGACGCGCCCGCCTGCAGCGGGAGGTGGATGTGCTCGCAGAGGCTCGCGAGCTCCGCGTGGCAGCGGATCACGTCCTCCCCCATGTGCGACGGATGCGGGCTCGTGTAGCGGACGCGCTCGATGCCGTCGATCGCGTCGACCTCGCGCAGGAGCTCGGCGAAGGCGCGCTTGCGCGGGCGCAGGCGCGTCCCGTAGGAGTTGACGTTCTGGCCCAGGAGGGTGACCTCGGTGACGCCCTCGGCGGCCAGTCCGCGGACCTCGTCCACCAGCTCCTCGAGCGGCCGCGACACCTCGAGCCCGCGCGTCGACGGGACGATGCAGTACGAGCAGACCATGTTGCAGCCGGCCGAGATCTGCACCCAGCCCTGGAAGGCCCGACCGCGCTTGGCGGGCAGGTGGCCGGTGAAGCCCTCGAACTCGAAGAAGCCCTGGGCGGTCAGCGAGTCGGACGTCAGGAACTCGGCGAGCTTGTGCACCTGTCCCGGCCCGAAGGCGACGTCCACGAACGGGTAGTCGCGGAAGACCTGGTCCTTGACCGACTGGGCCCAGCACCCGCCCACGCCGATGACGACCCGCCCCGCCCCCCCGCGCCGCTTGATGGCCGCCGCCTCGTGCAGCCGCGAGACGAACCGCTCGTCGGCCTTCTCCCGGATCGAGCAGGTGTTGAAGAGGATCAGGTCCGCGTCGTCGCGGGCTTCCGTCTCCGCGTACCCGATCGACTCGAGCATCCCCTTCATCCGCTCCGAGTCGTGCTCGTTCATCTGGCACCCGAAGGTGGTGACGTGGAAGCGCTTCGCGGCGCCCCTGAGGCTAGTCAGCGTCCCGGCATCGCCTCTCGGGCAGGATCCCCACGCGGGGTCCTGCCAGGATCAGCGTGCGTAGTCCGTCGCGCGCGACTCGCGGATGACGGTCACCTTGATCTGACCGGGGTACTCGAGCTCCTGCTCGATCTCGCGGGCGATCTCGTGGGAGAGCAGGACGGCCCCGTCGTCGTCGAGGGCGCCGGGGTCGAGCATGACGCGGACCTCGCGGCCGGCCTGCATCGCGTAGACCTTGGCCACGCCGGTGTGGCGGGTGGCGATGTCCTCGAGGTTGCGCAGTCGCTTGACGTAGGACTCGAGGGACTCGCCGCGGGCGCCCGGACGCGCGCCGGAGAGGGCGTCGGCGGCCTGGACGATGACGGCCTCGACGGTCTGCGGCTCGACCTCGTTGTGATGAGCCTCCATGGCGTGGGCGACGGCCTCGACCTCCCCGTGCTTGCGGGCGAGGTCCCCGCCGACGAGCGCGTGCGGGCCCTCGATCTCGTGGGAGACCGCCTTGCCGATGTCGTGCAGCAGGGCCGCGCGGCGGGCGGTCTTGGCGGAGGCGCCCAGCTCGTCGGCCATCAGCGCGGCCAGGTGGGCGACCTCGACGGAGTGCGCGAGGACGTTCTGGCCGTAGCTGGTGCGCCAGCGCAGGCGACCGAGGATGCGGATCAGCTCGGGATCGAGACCGCCGACGTTGGCTTCGAAGGCGGCCTCCTCGCCGCCGGTGACGATGTGCTGCTCGAGCTCGGAGCGCGCCTGGTAGAAGGCCTCCTCGATACGGGCCGGGTGGATGCGGCCGTCGGAGAGCAGCTTGTCGAGCGTCATCCGGGCGACCTCGCGGCGGACGCCGTCGAAGCCGGAGAGGACGACGGCGCCGGGCGTGTCGTCGATGATGAAGTCCACGCCGGTCAGGCTCTCGAGCGCGCGGATGTTGCGGCCCTCGCGGCCGATGATGCGGCCCTTCATGTCGTCGCTGGGGAGCGGGACGACGGAGACGGTCGTCTCCGTGGCGTGGCCGGCGGCCATGCGCTGCATGACGACCGAGAGGATGTTGCGCACGCGGCGGTCGGCCTCGCGCTTGGTCTCGAGCTCGACCTGGCGGACGAGCCGCGCCTGGTCGTGGCGGAGCTTGTCCTCGAGGTCCTTGAGGAGCATGGTCTTGGCCTGGCTGACGCCGAGGCCGGCGATGCCCTCCAGCGCGCGGATGCGCTCGTCGCGCAGGGACTCGACGGCGCCCTCGCGTTCGCTGACGGTACGCTCGCGCTCGGCGAGCTCGCCGGCGCGCAGCTCGAGCTTCTCCTCGCGTGCGATCAGCCGCTCCTCCGCGCGAGCGAGGTCGACGCGCTGCTGGGGCCCGCTCGCGCCGTTGCTCGTCGCCACGGCGGGGAGGATCGCGGTGCCTGTGGGGGAGGCGGAGGCGGGGCCGAGCCTGCGCACGAGGATCGTCACCGCGGCGAGGATGGCCAGGGCCAGCAGTCCTGCGCCCGCCAGGATGACCACCGCGACTCCGTAGCTCATTTCGATCCTCTCCGCGCCGCGGCAGGGGCCACGGCGGTTCGTTCGCATTCAGTTGGATCGACAGCCGGGCTCGCGCTCGGGCGCGCGCAGACCAGCTCGGCACGGCCCGGATGGCCGCGGGAGGTGTCAGGGTGGGTCTAGAGGCTCAGCGGTGCTGGTGGTGAGGGGTCGAAGGTGGGGTGCCGCGGGTGTCAGAAGCGGCGGAATAGCTGGCGTTTGTCCCGGTCGCGAGCGGCCGGTCTGTCGAAGTCGCGTCATCGTATTACCGGGAGGTGCGTTCCGCAATCCCGGCGAGGTTGAGCAGCTGGCGGCGGGCCATGATCAGGTCCAGACCGGGCAGGGCGGCGGCGCGGATCCGGCGCTCGAGGCCCGGCCCCGGGTGGTCGACGCGCATGCGCATCACGATGCGGCCGGGCGGCGCCGCGTAGGTGATGGCGCAGTCGCCGAAGGAGCGCCCGCGGGCCCGGATGGTGAGGTGCTCGCCGGGCGTGAAGGCGGCCAGGCGGAAGACATGGGTGAAGCGCTGGCCGACCTCGAGCCGCTCGAGCCCGGGGGTCAGCGTGCGGGGGCTGCGGCGACCGAGGTTGTCGATCCAGTCGTAGCTGTACGGAGCGGCCCGCAGCTGGCACAGCCAAAGGAACACGGTCGCCGCCGGCGCGGCGGTGTCGACGGCGCGGGTGATGAGCTGCCCGTCCGGGACGAGCGTGTCGCACGGGAGACGGCGCTCGCGCTCGGCCGCCGTCGTCCCCCAGTGCTCGAGCACGCCCCCGAGCCTACGCCCGCGGCTCGAGCTCGTCCTCGAGCGCCTTGCGCGCGTCCGACCCGGTCGCGGCTCAGTCGAACTCGCCGACGCCGCAGTAGCGGCGCAGGACGTCCAGCGACAGCTCGAGCTCGTAGCCCTTGCGGACCAGGACGCCCAGCGCGCGGTTGCGGTCGCGGGCGTCCTCGGGGGCGACGGGGAACCGGCGGCGCAGGAGCTCCAGTGCGGCGTCGCGTTCGTCCGCGGCCGGCTGGGCCTCGACGGCCGCGTCGATGTGATGGCGCTCGATCCCGAGGGCGCGCAGGCGGCGTGCGATGCGCTCCGCACCCCAGCCGTCGAGCGAGCGGCGGTCCTCCGCGAAGCGTTGCGCGTACGAGGCGTCGTCGACCCAGCCGCCCTCGGCCAGCTCGGAGAGGACCGTCGCGACCTCTTCCGGACCACAGCGCTTGCGCTCGAGCATGCGCTGGAGCTCTGCCTCCGTGTGCTCGCGGCGGTTGAGCGCCGCCCAGGCGAGGTCGCGCGCGTGCTGGAGGCGGACCTCGGGATCGACCAGCCGCTCCCCCGCCGTCACGCGGCCAGCCGGTCGGGCACGCTCCACTTGATCGCGGCGGCCGGGATCATGCGGCGACGACGTCGGCCATCGGGGCGTCCTGCGCGGTCTCCGGCGGCAGGTCGGCCGCGGGGTCACGCGAGACGCCCAGCGCGGCGTAGATCTTGTCCTCGATCTCCAGGCGCATGTCCACGTTCTCGTCCAGGAACGCCTTGGCGTTGTTGCGGCCCTGGCCGAGCCGGTCCTCGCCGTAGGAGAAGAACGAGCCGGACTTGGTGACGATGTTGTGCTCGATCCCGAGGTCCAGGATGCAGCCGGACGTCGATATGCCCCTGCCGAACTCGATGTCGAACTCGGCCTGGCGGAACGGCGCCGCCACCTTGTTCTTGACCACCTTGACGCGGACGCGGTTGCCCACGGCCTCCGTGCCGTCCTTCAGCGTCTCGATCCGGCGGATGTCGAGGCGCTGGGAGGCGTAGAACTTCAGCGCGCGGCCACCCGGCTGCGTCTCCGGCGAGCCGAACATGACGCCGATCTTCTCGCGGATCTGGTTGGTGAACAGGCACATCGTGTCCGACCGGTTCAGGTTGCCGGCCAGCTTGCGCAGCGCCTGGGACATCATGCGGGCCTGGAGGCCGACGGAGGTGTCCCCCATCTGGCCCTCGAGCTCCGACCGCGGGGTCAGCGCCGCCACGGAGTCCACCGCCACGACGTCCACCGCACCCGACCGGATGAGCATGTCGGCGATCTCCAGCGCCTGCTCGCCATAGTCAGGCTGGGAGACCAGCAGCTCGTCGATGTCCACGCCGATGCGCTGCGCGTACAGGGGATCCATCGCGTGCTCGGCGTCGATGAACGCGCACACGCCGCCCGCCTTCTGCGCCTCCGCGATGACGTGATAGACGAGCGTCGTCTTACCGGAGGACTCCGGGCCGTAGAGCTCGACGATGCGCCCGCGCGGCATTCCGCCGATGCCCAGCGCGAGGTCCAGCGACAGCGCGCCCGTCGGGATGTGGCCGACGTTGACCTTCGCCCCCTCGTCGCCCATGCGCATGACGGAGCCCTTGCCGAACTGGCGTTCGATCTGCGTCAGCGCGCCCGAAAGGGCGGCCTCGCGGGCCTTGCTGCCCTGCTCGGTCGTGCTCATGTGGTTCGGCTCCTTCGGGATCTTCGTGCTGGAAGTAGGCATTGTGCGCTCCTGGTCGGACGGAACCAGAGCGTTCCGGGGGCCGCGTCACCGAACAAGACACGGGTGTGACAACTTCGTGTCATGCAGAGGCCGGATGACCACTTCGGGCCTGGCGTCGCCGAGGGCTACGACGCCGCGCACGCGCCCATGTTCGCGCCGACGGCGATCGCTCCGACCATCGCGGTCCTCGCCGACCTCGCCGGGAACGGACGGGCGCTCGAGCTCGCCATAGGCGGAACGTTCGTGGTCGAGGTCGGCGTGCCCGCCCTCCAGCACGTCCCGCCGGGGGAGCGCTTCCACGTCTTCAGCGCCGGCAGCGGCGAATGGGGCGTCGACGAGTACGACGTGGCCACGCAGGGGCTCGTGTCCCATTATCCCGACGTCGGCCGCTCGATCCCGTTCCGCTACGTGTGGCCGGCCGAGCTCGATCTCATGGCCCGGCTGGCCGGCTTGGCGCTGCGCGAGCGCTGGGAGGACTGGAACGGGACCCCGTTCACGAGCGCCAGCCGCCGGCATGTCTCCGTCTGGGAGCTGCCCGCGTCGCGCTGACCCGGTCGACGTGCTCGCTGGGCGAGCAGAACGACGGGCTCACGCGCCGAGCAGGAGGCGGCGGATCATGTGCATCGCCACGGTGGTCGAGCGGTCGCGGACGTCCGCGCGCCCGCCCGGCAGGACGATGCGCCGGTTCAGCCGCGGCCCGTCGGCGTGGGAGACGCTGAAGCAGACGGTGCCGACGGGCTTGTCCTGCGTCCCGCCGCCCGGGCCGGCGATGCCGGTGATGCCGACGCCGACGGACGCGCCCAACGCCGCCCGGGCGCCGTCGGCCAGCGCGATCGCGACCTCGTCGGACACGGCGCCGACGCGCGAGATGACCGCCGGATCGACCCCGGCCAACGAAACCTTCGCCTGATTCGAGTAGACGACCAGGCCGCCCAGGACATAGTCCGAGGACCCCGCCCGCTCCGTCAGTCGCCCGGCGAGCAGCCCGCCCGTGCACGACTCCGCGGTGGCGATCGTCGCTCCCGACGCCAGGAGCAACCCGGCCACCTGGTCGTCCACCGTCGACTCGTCGTCCGAGAACACCTCGTGACGCGCCTTGATCCCGTCGGCGAACGCTGCGTAGTCAGACGCCGCGCCGGGCGTGTAGACCGTCGCGATCTCGATCTCCCCGCGCCGCAGGCACGTCGTGATCTCCAAAGAAGACGGCGGCGACAGCACCTCCAACGTCCGCGCGATCTCCGACTCCGGGATCCCGAAGATCCGCAGCATCCCCCGCTCCAGGACGCCCGCGCCGGACAGCGCCGCCCGCAGCGTCTCCGTCTCCAGCGCGGCCGACCACATCGGCTGCAGCTCGCGCGGCGGCCCCGGAAGAACCACGACCGTCGGGGCGCCCGGCACGATCACGCCAGGCGCCGTGCCCACCGGCTCCAGCACCGTCGCTCCTTCGGGCACCATCGCCTGCTTGCGGTTCCCCGCCCGTACGGCGTCCTGGTCGAGATCCGGCCACCGGGCGGTGAGCCGCTCGAGGATCTTCGCGATGCGTGCCTCGAGCTCGATGTCCAGCACCATCGGGCGCCCCGTGAACCCGGCGACGACGGACGTCGTCAGATCGTCGGCGGTCGGGCCGAGCCCGCCGCTCGTGACGATGAGATCGAACCCGCTCTGCGACTCCAGCGCCGCACGCATGTCCTCCGGCCGGTCCCCGACGATCAGGATCTGCGCGCAGTCGACGCCGACGGCGCGCAGCTGCTCGCTCAGCCACGGCCCGTTGCGGTCCGAGATGATCCCCGAAAGGACCTCCGTCCCCGTGACGACGACGCCGGCGCGCACGGCCTACGCGCAGGTGGGCGCGTCGTCTTCCGGGATCGACTTCGGTCGCGCGCCGGGGCGCAGCGAGTAGCCGATCGCGCGGTCACTGTCAGGCACGCCATAGGTCTTCCCGTTCAGGCGCATGCGCACCGCACCGTTGCCGAACGTGACCCGCATGCGCTTGGCCCGGTACGTCTTCGAGGGCGTGTCCGTGAGCGTGGCGCCGTCGATGAGCGCCTTGCCGCTCGCGTCGACGAGGCACACGTAGACGTCGGCCTCGGGGATGATCTTCACGGAGACGCTCTTCGGTTTCGCAGGTGTGCGCTTGGCCTTCGCGCGCTTCTTCTTCTTCTTCGCCGGCGTCGCGGTCGCGGACGGCGTCGGCGTGACCGTCGCCTCGTCGCTGGAGGGGTCGTCGCCGAAGGAGCCGAGCGCGAACAGGATCCCGATCAGCAGGACGAAGGCGAGGCCGACCACCGCCCACGGCGGGATCCCGCGCGAGGGGCGCGGCGGCTTCCGGCCGCCGCCCGCGCGCGTGGAGAACGGCATGACGTCCTGCGGCCCGGGGCGCTCGAAGCGCTGCTTGTAGTCCTCGACGAGCATCTTCGGGTCCAGCCCGAGGTACTCCGCGTAGGTGCGCAGGAAGGTGCGCACGAAGGTTGGCCCGGGGAGCTGGTCCCACTCCTCGTTCTCGAGCGCGCGCAGGTACTTCGCCCGGATCTTGGTGGCGGACTCGACCGTGGTGATGTCGATCCGCTCGCGCATCCGGGTCTCACGCAGCAGCGACCCGATCTCGGCCATGCGAAAAGCCTATTCCGGCACGCCGTCGTCGAGCGCCGGCCCGCTCGACCCGAGCCGGCCCGCCTCGGCGAGGTTGGCCAGCACGCGCGGGACGTCGGCCTCGGAGATCAGCACCTGCCGCGGCTTGGAGCCCTCGTAGCCGGAGATGACCCCGCGGCGCTCGAGCATGTCGACCAGCCGGCCGGCACGCGTGTAGCCGAGGCGCATGCGCCGCTGGAGCATCGAGGTCGACGCCGTCTGCATCTCGGCGACGAGCCGGATGGCGTCCTCGAGCAGGGGGTCGTCGTCGGGATCGAACTCGGTGTCCTGACCCGAGACCTCCTCGTCGGGAGCCACCTCCTCGAGCAGCTCCTCGCGGAAGTCCGGCTCGCCCTGCTTGCGCCAGCCCTCGGTCAGCTCCGCAATCTCGGACTCGTCGATGTACGCGCCCTGGATGCGCTGCAGCCGCGACGAGCCGACCGGCGAGAACAGCATGTCCCCCTGCCCGAGCAGCGCCTCGGCGCCGTTCTGGTCGAGGATCACGCGCGAGTCGGTCTGGGAGGACACCGCGAAGGCGATCCGCGACGGCACGTTGGCCTTGATCATGCCGGTGATGACGTCCACGCGCGGGGACTGCGTGGCCAGCACGAGGTGGATGCCGACCGCGCGTGCCTTCTGGGCGATGCGGATGATCGAGTCCTCGACGTCGGCCGGCGCGACCATCATCAGGTCGGCCAGCTCGTCGATCACGCACAGGATGTACGGCAGCGGAGCCTCGCCGCGCGACGCCCGGACCTTGTTGAGCTCGATCAGCGACCGCGTGCGCGCGAGCGACATCTGCCCGTAGCGCTGCTCCATCTCCTTGACCAGGTTCTGCAGCGCGGTGGCAGCCTTGCGCGGGGACGTGATGACCGGCGTGAGCAGGTGTGGGATCGACTCGTAGTGGTTGAGCTCGACCTGCTTGGGATCGACCAGCACCATGCGGACCTCGTGCGGCGTCGCGTTCAGCAGCACCGAGGAGAGCATCGCGTTCACGCACCCCGACTTGCCGGCGCCCGTCGTGCCCGCCACCAGCAGGTGCGGCATCTTGGCCAGGTCGGCGCTGATGGCCCGGCCGGCGACGTCCTTGCCCAGGCAGACGGTCAGCGGGGACCAGTCGGCCGGCGGCGCGCTCATGACGTCGCCGAGGTGGACGATCACGCGGCGCGCGTTGGGGACCTCGACGCCGACGGCCTGCTTGCCCGGGATCGGGGCGAGCACGCGGATGTCGGAGGCGGCCAGCGCGTAGGCGAGGTCGTCCTTGAGCTGCGCGACCTTGGCCACCTTGGTACCGGGCGCCAGGCGCAGCTCGTAGCGGGTGATGTGCGGGCCGGCGATCGTGGCGATCACGCGCGCGTCGACGCCGAAGTGCCCCAGCGCCTCGACCAGCGCCGCCGCCGTCTTCTCCTGCCCCGCGGTGTCGGGCCGGGCGGCCTGCTCGCTGGACTGCTTGAGGAAGCCGGGGTCGGGCAGCTGCCAGTTGAAGGCGGGGTCGTCGGTGACGCTGTCGCGGTAGCGGCCGGCCGGCGTCAGGTCGGAACCTGCCCCCCCCACCCGCGTCTTCTCGACGCCCTCGGACTCCTCGTCGTCGGCCAGGGTCTGCTCGGCCGTCGGCGGGTCCTCCTCGACCCCCGGGTCGCTCGCCTCGATCTCGATGTCGGCCGCCCAGTCGGGCTCGTCCTCGAGCACCACGGGCTTGGGCTTGCGCTTGCGGACCCGCGGGGGCGCGACGGGCTCCTCGAGCGCCGCCAGCTCCTCGGTGACCCCGCGCCGGCGCGTGACCTCCTCCCGCACCCGTCGAGTCGACGTCGTGACCGTGTCCGACGTGGCCTTGAGGACGCCGGCCACCGACGCGCCCGTCAGCAGCAGCACCGCGGTCAGGAAGACGAACACCGCCACGATGTGGACGCCGACGGTCCCCAGCAGCATCGAGACCCCCTTGAACAGCGCGGCGCCGACCATCCCGCCGTGCTCCTTCGCGTACGGGACGTCGAAGTCGGTCGGCCGGAAGCCCCCCGGCCCGATCCCCAGGGTGCCGGCGGCCAGGCCCAGCTCCAGCGACAGGAACAGGCAGACCAGCCCCGTCCGCACCGGGCGGACCGCGGGCAGGACCGGCTGGAGGACGAGCCAGGCGCCCCCGGCCGCGAGCGCGAGCGGGACCGCGACGTGCACGCCGCCGATCAGCCACTTCATGCCGGAGACGGCGCCGTCGCCGACCTGCCCGCCGTCCCAGCCCAGCCAGATGACGAAGGCGAAGAACACGGAGATCGCCACCAGCCCGAGGCCGATCAGGTCCAGGTGGTGCCGCTGCAGCGCCGGCGCGCTCTGGCGCTTGGCCGGCTTGCGTTTGGGCGCGGGCTTGCGGCGGGGCGTCTGGGTGCGTGCGGCCATCAGGCGACCGTTCGTGAAAGGCGCCCTAAAACCTTCCGAGGCGAGCCTCGACCAGACCTAGAGTCTTTAAGAACATGGCCACTGACGCCCGTCCCGCCCGCGTGCTCGTCGTCGAGGACGACAGCGACATCGCCCAGGTGCTGCAGCGCTCGCTGCGCATCGAGGGCTACGAGGTCAAGGTGGCGGGGGACGGTGTGTCCGCGCTCGACACCTACCACGCCTTCCTCCCCGATCTGCTGGTCCTCGACCTCGGGCTGCCCAAGCTCGACGGCATCGAGGTCGCCAAGCGGCTGCGCACCGACGGCGAGGACGTCCCCATCCTCATGCTCACCGCCCGCGACGCGCTCGAGGCGCGCGTCCAGGGCCTCGACACCGGCGCCGACGACTACCTCGTCAAGCCCTTCGAGCGCCAGGAGCTGCTCGCCCGCCTGCGCGCCCTGCTGCGCCGCCG
>CAXTBB010000051.1:20899-27517 GCA_964242305.1 uncultured Solirubrobacteraceae bacterium | reverse complement strand
AGATCGACGCCAAGCTCGACGAGCTCGGCCGCGAGGACCTCAAGGGCAAGGCCGCGGTCGCCAACGCGCGCATCGCCTACGAGTCATTCCAGCGCATCTTCTCCGGCGAGCGGTGGGAGAAGCTGGCCGACGCCGGTGCCGCCGTCCAGCGCCCGCTGTGGGCGTCGACGTCCGTCAAGAGCGACGCCTACCCGGACACCATGTACGTGGACGAGCTGATCGGCCCGGACACGGTCAACACGATGCCCGACAAGACCGTCGACGCTGCGCGCGACCACGGCACGGCCGCCCGCACGGTCGACAAGGACGTCGACGGTGCCCACGCGCTGATGGACGCCCTGCGTGAGGCGGGCGTCGACGTCGACGAGATCGTCGGCGTCACCCTGGTCGAGGAGGGCGTCGCCGCCTTCGCCAAGTCCTTCGACTCGATGATCGAGACGATCGAGGAGAAGGCCGGAGCCGTGACCGCGGGCTGAGCGTGCCGGTGGCCGCGGCTACGCCGCGGCCGCCTCAGCCAAAGGGCCGTCGTCGGCCAGCCCCTCGTCACGGGTGTCGACGACGGTGAGCACCGAGTCCAGGCCGGTGATGGCGAACGTCTTGCGGACCTCGGGCACGTCGCAGGCGATGATCAACCGGCCGTCGCGCAGCCCCAGGCGCCGGTGCGCGGAGATCAGCACGCCGAGGCTCGAGGAGTCGATGAACGTCGCGGCCGACAGGTCGACGATGATCGTGTCGCGGCCGGCGTCGATGGCGCTGGAGATGAGCGCCTTGAACTCCGGTGCCGTGAAGATGTCGATCTCGCCGCGGACGGCAACCACGTGGGTGGTGTCGTCGATCGGCTCGTCCCAAGCGGAGAAGTCCACTGCCATAGTGCGGCAGCTTCTACCCGCCGTGGGTCACGCACACACGCAGGTACTCGCCGTCCGTGCTCGTGTCCACGTGGACCTCGTCGGCGACCTTGAGGATGACGCTGCCCACGTCGCGGGCCTCCTCGAGGAGCGCCTGGGCGCCGCCGGCGGTGAGTGGGCCGACGCGCATCCACAGCGTGCCCGAGCCGGGGGACAGGCTGACCTGCACCGACTCCGGCGCGAAGGGGCCGGCGCGCTGGGCGACCACGTCGGCGACCAGCACGGCGTCGTCGAGCTTGTCCAGCGGCAGGTTCGCGCGAGCGGCCAGCATCCCGACGACCCGGCGCAGGACCGGGCCGACCAGTGGGCCGGAGGTGACGGCGATGTCGGTCGCGTCGACGCGCTGCTCGGCGGATGTGGTCGCGTCGGTCACGGATCCGAAAACCTACTCCGCAGCGGCGAAGGACAGCCGCACGGTCGTCCCCTTGCCCGGAGTGTCCTCGAACTCCACGCTCTCGGCCAGCGCGGCCATGAGCGGCAGGCCCAGACCCCCGGGGCCCGTGGCCATCCGCGGCCGCAGGCCGATGCCCTGGTCGGCGACGGTGACGGTCAGCGCACCGGAGGTCGCGCGTGCGGCGACGTCGAGCCGGCCGGGCGCGGTGGGTGGGCCTGGGTAGGCGTGGCGGACGACGTTGGTGCAGGCTTCGGTGACGGCGAGTCGGACGTCGTGGATGCTGCGGTCCGGGAAGCCGAGGGCGACGGCCAGCGCGCCGACGACGGAGCGCACGAGCACGACCTGCTCCGCGTCTGCGGACAGGTTCAGGCGGACGTCGCATGGCGCCACGGGTTCCCCGGAGCCGAAGCGCCGACCCGATGGACGCGGTGACGACCCGTCGATGAGGGCGGGTCCGTTCTCCATCGTCTACACGGACCGCGTACCCGTGGACAGTGCCCCTTGAACGCCGCCGTGGTTGGTAGCGGACACATGCATGACCGTGTGCGAACGGGGGCTAGCATCGGCCGTCGCGATGAACGACCACGCTGAGCCCTCGATCGAACGCGTCAGCCCGCCGCCGGCCGGGGACGTCGTCGTGCTCGAGTTCGCCGGCGAGCTGGACCTCGCCGTGCACGCGCGGTTCGCGTCACTGGTCGACGAGGTGGTCGCCGAGTCGCCGCGGGCCGTGGTCGCCGACCTCACCGGTTCGGAGTTCATGGACTCCACGATGCTGCGCGAGCTGCTGCGCGCGCACACGGCGCTCGAGGAGGCCGGCACGACGTTCGTGGTGGCCGGTTCGCAGCCGCCCGTGCGCCGGCTCCTCGAGCTGACGGGCACGGACGAGATGCTGACGCTCGCGGACTCCCGCGAGGCTGCGCTGTCGGGCCTCTGAGGGGTTACGCCGCCGACTTAGAGGCGGTGTGCAGCTCCTCGATCGTGCGCCGCAGCAGGCGGGAGACGTGCATCTGCGAGATGCCGAGCTCCTCACCGATCTCCGACTGGGTCAGGTCGCCGCTGAAGCGCAGGGCGAGGATGCGGCGCTCGCGCTCCGGGAGGTCGCGGACGAGGCGCCCGATGGTGACGGCCTCCTCCGTGCGCTCGTAGCCGGGGTCGACGCCGCCGATGCGGGCCATGGGCGTGTCGTCCTCGTCCTCGCCGGCCTGGGAGGGACGGTCCAGCGACGCGGGGCGCATGGCACGCAGCGCCTCGCGCGCCTCGAGCACGTCCTCGACGTCGCGGCCGAGGCGCTCGGCGAGCTGGTCGGCCGTCGGCGGCTTGCCCAGCTCCGTGTTCATCGCGTCAGCCTTGCGCTGCACGGCGAGCGCGAGCTCCTGCAGATCGCGGGGGACGCGGATGGCCCAGCCCTTGTCCCGGAAGTGGCGGCGCAGCTCGCCCACGATGGTGGGCACGGCGAACGAGGCGAACGCCGAGCCCCGGTCGGGGTCGTAGCCCTTGATCGCCTTGAGCAGGCCGAGCGCGGCGACCTGCTCGAGGTCCTCCAAGGGCTCCTCGCCCCGGTGGTAGCGGCGGGCGAGGCTCTTGGCCAGCGGCATGAACGCCTCGACGGTCTGGGCCCGGACGCGCGGGTCCGGATCCTGCTGAGCCCTGCGGATCAGCTCACGGTCCTCGGCGTCGCGCGCGGCGCGCTTGCTGCCGTTCGCGGCGTGCAGCCGGCCGCGGCGGACGGGTGCGAGGACGGCGTGTGTCGGTGCGGATGCGGGCAACAGAAATGCTCCTTGAAGAGAAGGTCAATCACTGATGTGGCGAGCGATGGGATCGCTCGCATGGTGTGAAAAGGCCCTCCTGACCTCCCCCCCGAGGGCCGTCAGATCTGTCCTGTTCTGTGCTCTGCGGTCGTCGTCCGAGTGGCGCTGACCGTGAATCGATGATCCCCGGCACGGTCAGATGTCAAACGTCCAGTTGGCGCGCTAGTCGGCCTCGATCGTCGTCTCCGCCTCGGCCTCGCCGCCGATCGGATCGCGCTTGTAGCGGCCGCCGCCGGGCTCGACCGGACCGGGCCCGTCGTCCGGCCCGCTCTCGGCGGCGGCGGAGTGCTCCTTCGTGTCGCCGGTCGGCGTGGGGTCGTCCTCGTCGGGATCCGCTGGGGTGTTCTGATCGTCATCGCTCATGACCGCGTGCCTACCCGGATGTCCCAGTCCTGACAACCCCGGGTTGACGTCGCCTCGTCCCGGGCAGCCCTCGTAGAACTCCAGCGCACGACGCGCTGGTCACGCGGCCCGCCGTTCCCCCGGCGGCGGGCCGCCACTAGGCCAGCCCCTCGGCTTCGTACTCGCGCAGGTAGCCCTCGAACAGGCGGCGGTGGCCCTCCTCGTCGTGGAGGATGGCGATGACCATGTCGTTGGTCACCGGGTCCAGGCCCTCCGTGAACTCGATGACGTGGTTGTAGTGCTCGATCGCGCCCGTCTCGGCCTCGATCACGCCCTTGATCACGTGCACGACGTCCGTCTGGTGCTCGGGCGGCTGCAGGTAGTCCTGCTCGGCGCTGAACTCGAGCGAGCCGGGGACGGTGCCGTAGAGGTCCTTGATGCGGCGTGCGAACTGCTGCGCGTGGCCGAGCTCCTCCTGGATGTCGGTGTTGAGCGACTCGATGATCTCCTGCGCGCGCACGCCGTCCGGGTTGATCGAGTTCGTGATGTAGCTCATCACGGTCTCGATCTCCATCCAGTACGCCTTCTTGAGCAGTTCGACGAGCTCCTCCCGCCGCTCACGGTTCTCGTCGGAGAGGATGCCGGTGCTTGCGCTTCTCGTGGCCACGATGGGTGCCTTTCGGATTCGTTGAGGGGTTCCGATCGCGTTACCCGGAGGTCAGGAACGGGAAAGATGATGTGTGCCATGCGGGCATCGCAGGACACCACGGACGACGCCACCCTCCAGGCCTTCCTCGACCGTGTCGGGACCTACCGGCTGCTGCGGCCCGAGGAGGAGATCGAGCTGGCTCGCCGCATCGAGCGCGGCGACCTCGCCGCCAAGGACCGCATGGTCTGCGCCAACCTGCGCCTCGTCGTCTCCGTCGCCCGGCAGTACTCAGGACCCGGCCTGCCGTTCCTCGACCTCGTTCAGGAGGGCATGTTCGGGCTCATCCGCGCGGTCGAGAAGTTCGACTACCGCAAGGGCTTCCGCTTCTCGACCTACGCGACCTGGTGGATCCGCCAGTCCGTCGAGCGCGCCCGCGACGGCAAGGCGGACACCATCCGGCTGCCCGTCGGCCTCGTGCGCCGGCAGCGAAAGGTCGCCCGCACCCGCGAGCGGCTGACCGCCGAGCTCGACCGCGTGCCAACCGACGAGGAGGTCGCCAACGCCGCCGAGCTGTCCGTCGCCGACCTCGATCGCCTGACCGACATCGCCCACACCGTCGCCTCCCTGGACAAGCGCATCGGGGACGGCGACGACGACATCACCTTCGGCGAGCTGCTCGCCGACGCCGGCCCGTCACCCTTCGACCTGGCCGCGGAGGAGAGCCGGCACGCGACGCTCGCCTCCGCGCTCGACGACCTCCCGGCCCGCGAACGGCGCGTGCTGTGGATGCGCTACGGCCTGGAGGGGTACGAGCCGCAGCCGCTGCGGGAGGTCGGCGTCACGCTCGGCATCACGCCTGAGCGCGTCCGCCAGATCGAGCGCGCCGCCCTGACCCGGCTCGGCCACAAGCACGCGCTCATGGCGCTCCACGAGGCCGCCTAGGCGTCGGAATCCCAGCGGCCGTCCTCGCCGGGGCCACCGGTGATCGGGTTCTCGGCGGCCGGGTCGGCCTGGCGCTCGTAGAGGAAGCCCATGCGGACCTCCGTACCGCCACCCTCCGAGATCAGCTCGAAGGTGTCCGACAGCGCCTGGATGAGCGGGAGGCCTAGCCCGAGCGCGCCCTCGCCCGACGGCTCGCCGTTCTCCGGGATGCCGGTGCCGCCGTCGCGCACGACCACGGTCAGCTGGACCTCGTCGGCGTACATCTCGACGGCGAGGCGGCCGTCCGGGATGGGCGGCGACACGTACGCGTGGATGACGGAGTTCGTGCACGCCTCGGTGACCGCCATCTTGGCGTCCGAGAGGACGGCGCCGTCGAGCGCGAGGCTGTCCGCCACGCCGACAAGCGCCTGGCGGACCACGCCGACGCCCTCCGCGCGGGCGGGCATGTCGAGCCGGACGACGGGGGCAGAGGCCATCAGGCGTCGGCGGGGGTCGCGCGGGCGGTGGCGAGCGCCTCGTCGAGGCTCCGCACGACCGGGAAGACGGGAACGAGCCCGGTGATCTCGAGGATGCGGGCGACGCCGGGCTCGGGCGTCTCGCCCAGGCAGACGACGTAGTTGTAGCCGCGCTCGAGCGCCTGGCGGCGGGCCTCGAGCAGCGCGCCGAGGATGGACGAGTCCAGGAACGTGGCCCCGCTCAGGTCGACCATCACCCCGGCCGGACCGGCGTCGAGCGCCTCGTCGAGGCGGTCGCGGAGGGCGGGCGCGGTGTAGATGTCGTGCTCACCGCGGACGATGACCGAGAGGACGTCGCCGTGTGAGTCGTCGAGGACGATTGTGCGGGCATCCATGGGGCGGCAGGAAGATACCCCGTACGGCCGGCGCGTAACGTTGCGGTCGATGGCCGACCGCCTGGAGGAGTACCGCGCCAAGCGCGACTTCGACGACACGCCCGAGCCCGGCCCGCAGGCGGGCGCGCCGGCGGGTGACCTCCCGCGTTTCGTCGTCCAGGAGCACCACGCGTCCTCCCTGCACTGGGACCTGCGCCTCGAGCACGAGGGCACGCTGGCCTCGTGGGCGGTGCCGCGCGGGATCCCGGCCGATCCGAAGAAGAACCACCTGGCCGTCCGCACGGAGGACCACCCGCTCGAGTACCTCGACTTCCACGGCACGATCCCCAAGGGCAACTACGGCGCGGGGGAGATGCTGATCTGGGACCGCGGCGTCTACGAGCTGGAGAAGTTCCGCAAGGACGAGGTGATGGTCGTCTTCCACGGCGAGCGGCTGACGGGCCGCTACGTCCTGTTCCGCACGGGCGGCAAGAACTGGATGATCCACCGCATGGATCCGCCGCAGGATCCCGACCGCGAGGCCATGCCGGAGACGCTCGTCCCCATGCTGGCCAAGGCGGGCGGGCTACCGGCCCGCCAGGACGAGTACGCCTTCGAGGTCAAGTGGGACGGCGTCCGGGCGCTCGGCTTCGTCCAGGGCGGGCGGCTGAAGCTGGTGTCGCGCTCAGGCCGCGACATCACCGCGCAGTACCCGGAGGTCCGGCCGGCGGCCGAGGCGCTGGGCG
>CAXTBB010000051.1:0-20889 GCA_964242305.1 uncultured Solirubrobacteraceae bacterium | reverse complement strand
CGGGAACGACATCACCCCGCGCTACCCCGAGCTGCGCGAGCTCGGCCGGGCGCTCGGCGCGCGCGAGGCGATCTTCGACGGCGAGATCGTCGCGTTCGGCGACGACGGACTGCCGTCCTTCGAGCGCCTCCAGAAGCGCATGCACGTCGCGTCCGCGAGTGCCGTCCAGCGGCTCGCGCGCTCCACGCCGGTCGCCTACGTCCTCTTTGACGTGCTGTGGCTGGACGGCCACTCGCTGATGGACAGGACCTACGTCGAGCGGCGCGAGGCGCTGACCGGGCTGGGGCTGCACGGGGCGACGTGGCAGGTCCCCGGCCACCACGTCGGGGACGGCGACGCGCTGCTCGAGCTCACGCGCCGCCAGGGCCTGGAGGGCGTGGTGGCCAAGAAGCTCGACTGCCCGTACACGCCGGGCAAGCGCGCCGGCGGGTGGATCAAGGTCAAGAACGTCCACCGCACCTCGCTGGTCATCGGCGGCTGGATCGGCGGCGAAGGCGGGCGGTCGGGGTCGATCGGCGCGCTGACCGTCGGCTACTGCGACGACGACGGCCTGCACTACGCGGGCCGGGTGGGCACCGGCTTCACCGCCACCGAGCTCGACCGGATTCGCGCGCTGCTACGACCGCTGGCGGCTGAGCGCTCGCCGTTCACCGGCCGCCAGCCGCCGAAGGGGACGCACTGGGTCGAGCCTTCGCTGGTGTGCGACGTCGAGTTCCGCGAGTGGACCCAGACGCGCACGCTGCGGGCGCCGTCCTACAAGGGCCTGCGCGACGACATCACGCCCGCGCAGGCGCGCTTCGAGCCCCACTGAGCAGGAGGTCGACGAAGCCGTCGGCGATCTCCTCGGCCGTGAGGGGGCCGTCCGGGTCGTACCAGGACGGCATGTGGTT
Organism: uncultured Solirubrobacteraceae bacterium; assembly: GCA_964242305.1. Lineage (GTDB taxonomy): Bacteria > Actinomycetota > Thermoleophilia > Solirubrobacterales > Solirubrobacteraceae > DATLGB01. Next base: position 19,999 of record CAXTBB010000051.1, on the reverse strand, counting down.
GACCATGCCCAGCAGGGCGAGGCGGGTCAGCGAGTCGCCGGCCAGGATGTCGCCGAGCAGCGCCTCGAACGCCTCGCGCTGGGCGCGGATCTCGTCCCAACGGGGATCGGACTCGACCAGCCGGCGCTCGGCGGCGAAGACGACCATGTGATCGCGGTGGGTCTCCACGTGGCGGACCCACTCGCGGACGACGGCGCGCAGCTTGGCCTCGGGGTCCGCGTGGCGAGCGGCCGCTGCGTGCGCGCTGGTCAGCAGCGGCGCCAGCAGCTCGCGCTGGACGGCGATGAGCAGGTCCGCCTTGGCGTCGATGTAGTGGTAGAGGCCGCCGCGGGTGAGGCCGGTGGCGGCGAGCAGGTGCTCGATGGAGGTGGCGTGGTAGCCGCGGGCGGCGAACTCCCGCGCGGCGGCGGCGATGACGTGGTTACGGTCCATACCGAACGTTCGGTATGCTAGCCGCTTCATGGACTTCGACCTCTCCTCCGACCACGAGCTGATCCGCCGCACGGCACGCGACTTCGCCGAGCAGGAGGTGGCACCGGTCGCCGAGGAGCTCGACCGCGAGAAGCGCTTCCCCTACGAGCTGGTCGCAAAGCTGGGCGAGCTGGGCTTCATGGGCATCCCCTTCCCGGAGTCGGTGGGCGGCGCCGGCGGCGACACGCTCGGCTACGTCCTCGCCGTCGAGGAGCTCACCCGCGTGGACTCGTCCGTGGCCATCACGGTCTGCGCGCACACGTCCCTGGGGACGCAGCCGGTCTACCTGTTCGGCTCCGACGCGCAGAAGGAGCGCTACCTGCCCGACCTGTGCGCGGGGCGCACGCTGGGGGCGTTCGGGCTGACGGAGCCCGAGGCGGGGTCCGACGCCGGCAACGTGCGCACGCGCGCCGTGCTCGAGGACGGCGAGTGGGTCGTCAACGGCGCCAAGCAGTTCATCACCAACGCGGGGACGGACATCTCCGGCCACGTCGCCATCACCGCCCGCACCGGCGACGGGGGAGAGGTCTCCAACCTGATCGTCGAGCGCGGCACGGCGGGCTACTCCGCAGGCGAGCCGTACCGCAAGATGGGCTGGAACGCGTCGGACACCCGGCCGCTGGCCTTCGAGGACTGCCGCGTCCCCGAGGACGCGCTGCTCGGCCCGCGCGGCCAGGGCTTCAAGCAGTTCCTGCACATCCTCGACATCGGGCGCATCGGCGTCGCCGCGATGGGCGTGGGGTTGGCGCAGGGGGCGCTCGACCAGGCGCTCGCCTACGCGAAGGAGCGCCAGGCGTTCGGCCAGTCGATCTCGAAGTTCCAGGCCATCCAGGGCAAGCTCGCCGACATGGCCACGGAGATCGAGGCGGCGCGGCTGCTCACGTACAAGTCGGCGCTGCTGAAGGACGCCGGCAAGACCTTCACGCTGACGGCGGCGCAGGCGAAGCTCAAGACCGGCCGGCTGGCGGTGCGCTGCGCCGAGGAGGCCGTCCAGATCCACGGCGGCTACGGCTACATCGAGGAGTACCCGGTCTGCCGCATGTACCGGGACGCGAAGATCCTCACCATCGGCGAGGGGACCGACGAGGTCCAGCAGATGGTGATCGCCCGGGCGCTCGGCGCATGATCAGGGAAGTCGGTCCGCGGGACGGGTTCCAGAACGAGCCCGAGATAATCCCGACCGAGATCAAGGTCGACCTGATCAACCGGCTGGCCCGCACCGGGCTGCACCGCCTGGAGCTGACCTCGTTCGTGCGCGCGGACGTCATCCCGCAGCTCGCCGACGCGCGCGAGGTCCTGCTCGGCGTGGACATCCCGGACGGCGTCCGCCGCTCCGTTCTCATCCCCAACCTCCGTGGCCTCGAGCACGCCCTCGAGCTGCGCGAGCGCTTCGACGAGGTCAGCGTCTTCCTCAGTGCGAGCGATAGCCACAACCGCGCGAACATCAACCGCACCGTCGACGAGTCACTGACGGCGCTGGAAGCGGTCGTCGTTGCCGCGCGCGAGGCGGGCAAGCGGGTCGAGGCCGTCATCTCGGTCGCCTTCGGCTGCCCGTACGAGGGGAGGGTCGACCCCGAGCGCGTGCTCGAGATCGCCCGGCAGCTGGTCGACTACGGCGCCGAGGAGATCGGCTTCGGCGACACGACCGGCATGGCCAACCCGGTGGCGGTCAAGCGCTTCTTCTCCGGGCTGGACCTCGGCGCGCAGCCCACCGCGCACTTCCACAACACCCGCGGGCAGGGGCTGGCCAACGTGTTCGCGGCCTGGGAGGCGGGCGTGCGCTCGTTCGAGTCGAGCTTCGGCGAGCTCGGCGGCTGCCCCGTCCCGGCCGGGGCGACCGGCAACGTGGCCACGGAGGACGTCGTCTCCATGCTGCACGAGATGGGGGAGGACACCGGCGTCGACCTCGAGGCGCTGCTGGCGTGCTCGCGCGCGGTGCAGGACCACCTCGGCCGCCCGCTCGGCTCGCACACGCTGGTCGCGGGACCGGTCGACTGGCATGTTTGACACGGTCCTGATCGCCAACCGCGGGGAGATCGCGCGCCGGGTCATCCGCACCTGCCGGCGCCTGGGTGTCCGCACCGTCGCCGTCTACGAGGAGGGCGACGACCTGCATGCGGGCGAGGCGGACGAGGCGCGCCTCGTCCCCTCCTATCTGGACGTGGACGCGATCGTCGCCGCCGGCCAGGGCTGCGACGCGGTGCATCCGGGCTACGGGTTCCTGTCGGAGAACGCCCTGTTCGCGCGCGCGGTCCGGGACGCTGGCCTCGTCTTCATCGGCCCGTCGCCGGAGGCCATCGAGGCGGTCGGGGACAAGGTGCGCGCGAAGGAGCTGGCCGTCTCCGCGGGCGTCCCCGTGGTCCCGGAGGGCACTGAGGGTGGGTATCCGGTGCTGGTCAAGGCCGCGGCGGGTGGCGGCGGCCGTGGCATGCGGGTCGTCTCCTCGGAGGCCGAGCTCGACGACGCGATCGCATCGGCCAAGCGCGAGGCGGCCGCCGGGTTCGGCGACGACCGGGTGTTCATCGAGCGCTACGTCGAGCGCGCGCGGCACATCGAGGTCCAGGTGATCGGAGACATCGCCCTCGGCGAGCGCGAGTGCTCGCTGCAACGTCGTCATCAGAAGGTGATCGAGGAGGCGCCGGCGCTGATCGGAGACGACCTCCGCGCGAGCCTGCTGGAGGAGGCGTCCACGGTGGCCCGGGCGGCCGGCTACGAGAACGCCGGAACGGTCGAGTTCATCGTCAACGCCGACGATCCGAGCGAGCACTACTTCCTGGAGATGAACGCGCGGCTGCAGGTCGAGCACCCGGTCACGGAGCTCGTCACCGGCCTCGATCTCGTCGAGGTGCAGCTGCGGGTCGCTTGTGGTGAGGAGTGGTCCTGGGACGGCTCCGTCTCCGGCCACGCCGTGGAGGCACGCGTGACCGCGGAGAACAGCGACTGGCTGCCGCAGACCGGCACCGTGCTGCGCTCCGTCTCGCCGCGCGGCGTGCGTGTCGACTCGGGCATCGAGGAAGGGTCGGTCGTGAGCGGGGCGTACGACTCGCTGCTCGCGAAGGTCGTGGCGCACGGCGAGCATCGCGCGGAAGCGCTCGCGCGCCTCGACCGCGCCCTGTCGGAGACCACCGTCCTGGGCGTCCACACCTCCATCCCGAACCTCCGCGCCCTGCTCGCCGACCCCGACGTCCGCGCCGGCGAGGTGACCACCGCGCTGTGTGAGCAGAAAGGGTCGCTATCGCAACCCTTCGATCGCACGCCGGTGGCGCGGGTGGCGGCGGCGGTCGAGTTCGCGGCGCACGGGGTGGGGGACGGGTGGCGGCTCGGCGGCGAGCCGGCGCCGAGCTGGTGGCTGCTGCAGGTGGAGGACTCCGAGCCGGAGACGGTCGTCTTGCCCGCGGGAGCGCCGGTTCCGCCGGGCTGGACGCACGCCCGCGCGGACGACGGGACGCTCTGGCTCGGGAGCGACGGTTACGCCTGGCGTGTCCGCGAGCCCGACATCGAGGAGACCAAGCAGAGCGCCGGGGACGGCACCGTCAAGGCCCCCATGCCCGGCCAGGTCCTCGAGGTCGCGGTCGCCGAAGGTGACGAGGTGCAGGGTGGACAGACGCTCGTGGTGTTGGAGTCGATGAAGATGGAGCTCTCCCTCACCAGCCCCGTCGACGGCGCGGTGACGTCCCTGACCGTCACGGAGGGCGACCGGGTGAAGGAGGGTGAGACCCTGGTGATCGTCGAATGAAGGAGCTTGTCGAAGACCTTCGCGCGCAGCTGGCGCACGTGAGAGAGGGAGGTGGTGAGCGCGCGCGGCAGAGACACGAGAGCCGTGGGAAGCTGCTCCCCCGCGAGCGGGTCGACCGCCTGCTCGACCCCGGCGCGCCGTTCCTGGAGCTGAGCCCGCTGGCCGCCCACGGTCTCTATGACGGCGACGCGCCCGGCGCGGGGATCATCACCGGCGTCGGGACCATCAGCGGCCGCGAGTGCGTGATCGTCGCCAACGACGCCACCGTCAAGGGCGGCACCTACTACCCGATGACGGTCAAGAAGCACCTGCGCGCGCAGGAGGTCGCCCTCCACAACCACCTGCCGTGCGTCTACCTGGTCGACTCCGGTGGCGCGTTCCTCCCCAGGCAGGAGGAGGTCTTCCCCGACCGCGAGCACTTCGGCCGCATCTTCTTCAACCAGGCGACGATGAGCTCGCTGGGCATCCCGCAGGTGGCGTGCGTGATGGGCTCGTGCACGGCCGGCGGCGCCTACGTCCCGGCGATGAGCGACGAGTGCGTGATCGTCCGCGAGCAGGGGACGATCTTCCTCGGCGGCCCGCCGCTGGTGAAGGCGGCGACGGGCGAGGAGGTGACCGCGGAGGAGCTCGGCGGCGGGGACCTGCACAGCCGCACCTCCGGCGTCACCGACCACCTCGCCGACGACGACGCCCACGCGCTGCAGATCGTGCGCCGCATCGTGGCCACGCTCGCCCCCAAGGCGCCGACCCCGTGGACCGTGCAGTCGCCCGAGCCGCCGAAGGATGACCCGGCCGAGCTCTATGAGGTCGTCCCGGACGACCTCAAGACGCCCTACGACGTCCGCGAGGTCATCCGCCGCCTCGTCGACGGCTCGCGCTTCCACGAGTTCAAGGCGCTCTACGGGGCGACGCTGGTGTGCGGCTTCGCGCACCTCGACGGCCACCCCGTCGGCATCCTCGCCAACAACGGCATCCTCTTCAGCGAGTCCGCGCTGAAGGGCGCGCACTTCATCGAGCTGTGCGACCAGCGCCAGATCCCGCTGCTGTTCCTGCAGAACATCACCGGCTTCATGGTCGGCCGCGACTACGAGGCGGGCGGCATCGCCAAGCACGGCGCCAAGCTCGTCACCGCCGTCTCCACCGCCCGCGTGCCGAAGCTGACCGTGATCATCGGCGGCTCGTTCGGCGCCGGCAACTACGGCATGTGCGGCCGCGCCTACTCCCCGCGCTTCCTGTTCATGTGGCCCAACGCGCGCATCAGCGTCATGGGCGGCGAGCAGGCGGCCACGGTCATGGAGACGGTCGGCCAGCCCGAGGTCGGCGCGACGCTGCGCGAGCAGTACGAGGCGCACGGGCACCCGTACTTCGCCACCGCCCGCGTCTGGGACGACGGGGTCATCGACCCGCTCGAGACGCGCCGGGTGCTGTCGCTCGCGCTCGCCGCCGCCGCCAACGCGCCGCTGGCGGACGTCCGCTACGGCGTGTTCAGGATGTAGGCGCCGGCGCTCGGCCCCACCGTCAGCGCGCCGGAGGGGAGCTTCGCGCCCGGCGCGTACAGCGCCAGGACGTGCCCGCCGAAGCCGCCGCCGATCAGCCGCACGCCGGCCGCGCCGCCGTCCTTCAGGCGCGCGACGACGCGCTCGACCGCGTCCGTGGAGACCTCGAAGTCGTCGCGCAGGCTGGCGTGGGAGGCGTCGAGCAGCGGGCCGAGGGCGGCGATGTCGCCGTCGGCCAGCGCAGCGACCGCTTCGCGGACTCGCTGATTCTCGCTCTCGACGTGGCGCATTCTCGCCGCGTGCTTGGGGTGCGACGGGTCCGCGCACTCGCGCCGGCGGTCGTTGTAGCCGCCCGCCGCCGAAAGGTCGTGCGACCCCGCCCGCACCACCACCAGCCGCCACTGGCCGAGGTCGAACGGAACGGGGTCGACGGTGTCTGCGGCGAAATCGATCCGCAGCGCCTGCCCCTCGGCGCCGAACAGCGACGCGTACTGGTCGAGCAGCCCCGTCTGCGCGCCCACCCAGTCGTTCTCCACCTTCGACGCCAGCCGCGCGACCGCGCGCCGGTCGGGATCGTCCTCGCCGCACAGCGCCAGCGCCAGTGCGCATCCGAGCGCCGCCGACGAGGACAGCCCGCCGCCGCGGGGGACGTCCCCCTTGATCTCGATGCGCACCGCCCGTGCCGGACGCGCCTCGGCCACCGTCCCGCGCACGAACGCCCGCCAGCCGCTGGCCGGGGTGGGTGGGGCGGGTGGGCTTGCATCATGGAGGCTGAAGTCGTCGGACTCGCGCAGGTCGGCCGCCCGCGCCATGCACCAGTCGCCGGGCAGTGTCGTGGCCCGCACGGTCACGCCGCGGGCGATCGCGAACGGCAGGGCCAGCCCGCCGTTGTAGTCGGTGTGCTCGCCGATCAGGTTGACCCGGCCGGGGGCGAACGCGGTGACCCGCAAGTCAGGCGGCGGCGTCGAGGCCCGGCGAGCGGTCGAGCTCGAACCAGACGACGTTGCGCTCGACGGCCCAGCGGTCGGCCAGGGTGGCGACGAGGTAGAGGCCCCAGCCCTCGACGGCGTCCGGGTCGTCGGCGCGGCCGGCGAACTCGAACCCTGGCCCGGGGTCGGCCACTTCGACGCGGATCTGCGCGTCGTCGACGGCGACTCGCAGCGTGATTGCGTCCTCCGGCCCCAGGTTCGCGTGGCGCAGGCTGTTGGTGACCAGCTCGGAGACGAGCAGGCGGATGTCGCCGAGCTGGTCCTCGGGCAGCTGGCCGGAGAGCTCGTCGACCGCGTGGCGCGCGGCGGCGGCCGAGTCGAGATCGCGCGGGAGCTCGAGCGCGAACGTCATGCGCCGGCCTCCGCCGGGTCGTCGACGATGGTCAGGCGGTCGTCCATGCGGGTGATCTCGAGGACGCGCTGCACGTCGGGCTTCCCGCGCACGAGCGTGAAGTCGCGCCCCTCGGCGCGGGCGCGGTCGTCGGCGAGGACGATCAGCCGCAGGCCCGTGGAGTCCATGAAGTCCAGCTCGCGCAGGTCGAGCACCAGCCCGGGGGCGTCGTGGTCGGCCGCCACGCGGCGCAGCTCGTTCTCCAGCAGCGACGCGCCGGCCACGTCCAGCTCACCGGTCAGCGCGATGACCGCGACCGCGCCGGTCACGGTGGTCGAGAAGCTCAGCAACGTCACCGCGCAAAACATACGCAAGCGCGTCGGCGGTTAGCTTCGTCGCATGGCCCGACTGCGACGCGCCGATTGCTCCGGCCCCGGGATCCACCGGGTCAAGCGCGGCCGCGGCTTCTCCTACGTCGACGACGACGGCACCCGCGTGGCCGAACCGGAGGTGCTGGGGCGGATCGGGGAGCTCGTGATCCCGCCCGCCTGGAAGGACGTCTGGATCTGCCCGTACCCGCTGGGCCACATCCAGGCGACGGGCGTCGACGCGGCGGGGCGCAAGCAGTACCTCTATCACCCGCAGTGGCGCGAGCAGCGCGACCGCGCCAAGTTCGACGACATGGTCGACTTCGCCAAGGACCTCCCCAAGCTGCGCGCCGCCACGGCCGAGATCCTCGAGCACGACGGCACGATGAGCCGCGAGCGGGTGCTGTCCTGCGCGCTGCGGCTGCTCGACCACGGCTTCTTCCGGATCGGCTCGGAGGACTACGCCGTCACCAACGAGACCTACGGGCTGGCCACGATGCGCAAGGAGCACGTCCAGCTCGAGGGCGACGACACGATGGTCTTCGACTACATCGCCAAGTCGGGCAAGCGCCGCGTGCAGGGCGTGGTCGACCCGCTCAGCTTCGCCGTCGTCTCCACCCTCAAGCGCCGGCGCTCGGGCGGGGACGAGCTGCTCGCCTACCGCGACGGGCGCCGTTGGCGCGACGTCAAGTCGCCGGACATCAACGCGTTCCTGAAGGAGGTCACGGGCGGCGACCATTCGGCCAAGGACTTCCGCACCTGGAGCGCGACGCTGCTGGCCGCCGTCGCGCTGGGCGTCAGCGGCCAGGTCGCGGGGACGCCGACCGGCCGCAAGCGCGCCATCGCCCGCGCCGTCAAGGAGGTCTCGCACTACCTCGGCAACACGCCCGCGGTGTGCCGAGCCTCCTACATCGACCCGCGCGTGATCGACGCGTACGCCGGCGGCGTCATCATCGGCCCGGACGCCATCGACGCCGAGAAGGACCCGGAGGTCCTGACCATCCACCAGCGCGCCGTCGAGCGCGCGGTGCTGCGGCTGCTAGACGGCCACGAGGCCGGCCCCGGCCTCACCCAGGTCGCCGCCTAGATAAAGGTGAGATAAAGGTGTCAGGTCCCGGCATCGGACACGTGTCCGATGCCGGGACCCGACACCTTTAGGTTTCGTCGGGGGTGGGTTCGGGCGGGTCGACCGGCTGGGTCGGCGTGGCCGGCTCGGCGGGCTCGGCGGGGATCGCGCGGCCCGGCGTCGGGTCGGCCGGGACGGTGGGGGAGTCGGGCACGACGAGCGGCTGGTCGGGCCCGGCGGGGCTGGGGACGGTCATGCCGCGGCGGCTGCGGTCTCGCCGGTGCGGTCCTCGAAGGCCTGCTTGGCCAGCAGCGCGACCTGGGTGCGCAGGTCGGCGAGCATGCGCTCCTCCTGCCGGCGGTGCTCCACGGCCAGCTTGGTCGTCTTCGTGTCGCCGGCGGCGATCGCGGCAGCCTCGAGGCCGTCGTAGGTCGCGATCTCGAGCGCCTCGGTGGCGCACTCGTCCTTGGCGTTCTTGAGCATCCGCTCGGTCTGGTTGGTCGTGCGGATGACGTCCAGCGGGCCCTTGGAGAGGACGAGCACCTGACCGACGGCGTCGCGAGCGATGCCGACGGTGGCCGACACGAGGCCGCGCCCGCCGTCCGAGCCGAGGTCGGCGCGGCGCTTGTCGATGGCCACGACCTGGTTCTTGGTCTCCTCCAGATGACGATCGAGGATCTTCCGGTATGCGGGCTCGGTGGTCATGGCGCGGTGGGCGATCAGGTTGGAGACGAGTGCCGCCTCCATCGCGTGCGCCTCGTCGAGAAGCTTGATCACGTGAGTCTTTGAATCCATGTCAGAGTCCTGCCCGCGCATGGCTCCTCGCAACCGCATCACCGTCGACGTGGCGGGTCGCAGCTTGTCGCTCTCCAACCTCGACAAGATCCTGTTTCCGGCGGTCGGATTCACCAAGGGCCAGGTGATCGACTACTACACGCGGATCGCCCCGTATGTGCTCCCGCACCTGCGCGATCGGGCGCTGACGCTCAAGCGCTACCCGAACGGCGTCGAGGGCGCCTACTTCTACGAGAAGCAGTGCCCCAAGCACCGTCCCGACTGGGTCCGCACCCAGGTCGCCGCCGACATCCCCTTCTGCGTGTGCGACGAGCTGCCCACGCTGGTGTGGCTGGCCAACCTGGCCGACCTCGAGCTGCACCCGTCGCTGGCCAAGATCGACGACCCCGCCGCGCCGGTCATCCTCGCCTTCGACCTCGATCCGGGGCCGCCGGCCACCATCGTCGACTGCGCCGAGGTCGCGGTGCGGCTGCGCGCGGCGCTGCGCGCGCTCGGCCTCGAGTGCTTCCCGAAGACGAGCGGCTCGAAGGGGATGCAGGTCTACGCGCCGCTCAACGCGCCGCACACCTACGGCCAGACGCGGGCGATCTCCAAGGCGGTCGCCGTCGCCCTCGAGCGCGCCGAGCCGGACCTCGTCGTCTCCGAGATGGCCAAGGCCAAGCGGCCCGGCAAGGTATTCGTCGACTGGTCCCAGAACGCCGAGCACAAGACCACCGTCGGCGTCTACTCGCTGCGGGCGATGCCGCGCCCGACGGTCTCCACCCCCATCACCTGGGAGGAGGTCGACGGCGTGCGCCGCTCGGGTGACCCGGAGGACCTCGTCTTCACCACCGACCGGGTCCTCGCCCGCGTGCGCGAGCACGGCGACCTGTTCGCGCCGGTCGCCGAGCTCGTCCAGCGGCTCCCCAAGCTCTAGGCAGCCGGCCCGTTGACGCCCTTGATCGACGTCTGCCCACGCTCGAGCTGGTAGACGAAACCGGTCTCGGGCAACGTCGATCGCGACCGCTGCTTGACCGTCTTCATGCGCACGAAGCGCGACTTCAGGCCGTCCGAGTGCGCCTCGATGACCCCGTAGCCGTGGTGGTCGAAGTCGGCCGAGTCGACCCACGGGTTGATGCCGCGCAGCGTGTTGATGAGCGCGGGCGCGGTGGCCGGCGCCGCGTCGTTGCCCTTGATGACGACGCCGTTGCCGGCGGGCAGGTCGATCTCGCCGAGGCCGATCGACGTCATCGAGCCGCCCACGAACTCGACCGCGACCGAATCCCCCTTGCCCATGTCCGTCCGCACGTCGCCCGCGATGAACGTGTGGATGTCGCCCGTCACGAAGACGACGTCCTCGATCTTCTCGTCGCGGATGTAGGTGAGCAGCTCCTCGCGCTCGCGCGGGTAGCCCTGCCAGCTGTCGTAGGTGAAGTAGGAGCCGCCCAGCACCATCGTCGGCATGATCGTCACCTCGTTGGCGAGGATCTTCCAGGTCGCCTTCGACGCGCTCAGGCTCTTCTTGAGCCAGCGCATCTGCGGCCGGCCGAGGAAGTCCCGCTTGCGGTCCCAGTCGGCGCACGGCGGCGCCACGGCGTCGTCGCAGGGCTGGTTGAACCGGTGCGCGCGCTGGTCCATGACGAACAGCTCCACCGTGCGGCCGAACGACTGGCTGCGGTAGAGCCGCTTGCCATCGGGGAACTTCGGCTGGGACTCGAAGAACGCCTGGCGGGCGGCGTGCTTGCGGGCGGAGCTGTAACGGACCGACGGCCGCAGGCCGCCGTCGGGCTCGGCGCCCGCGTAGTTGTCCTGCACCTCGTGGTCGTCGGGGATGAGGACCATCGGGAAGCGCTCGTGCAGCTTGCGCAGCGCCGGGTCGGACCGGTAGAGCGAGTACTTGGCGCGGTAGTCGGCGAGCGTGATCGCCTCGTTGAAGTAAGCGGGGTCCTGGCTGGTGCTGCCGATGGGGTCGTCGCGCACGCCGGTCCCGCCGGCGATCGAGTTGTAGCTCTCGGCGTAGATGTAGTCGCCGAGGCAGACCATGAAGTCGATGTCCTCCTTGAGCATCACCTCGTGGGCGTTGTAGAAGCCGTGGGTGTAGTCCTGGCAGGAGAAGTAGGCGAAGCGCACGGGCTCGCGCGAGTCGGCCGGCGCGGCGGTGCGGAAGCGCCCGACCTTCGAATCGGTGTGCGCGTTGGCGAAGCGGTAGAAGTACTCCGTGTGCGGCTTGAGGCCGTCCAGGCGCGCCTTGACGGTGTGGTTGACGCTCGCGTCCGTGCGGATCGTCTTGCGGGTGACGACACGCCGGAAGTCGTCGTCGCGCGACACCTCGAGCGCCACCCGGCCCGCGCCCTCGGCCTCCGTCACCCGCGTCCACAGCGAGATGCCGCGCGTGGACGGGTCGGCGGAGACGATGCCGTCGGAGAAGCGGCCGGAGCGCAGCAGCTTGGGGCCCGTCGCGCCGAGGACCAGCTCCTGCGGTGCGAGGACGGCGACCGCGGCCCCCGCCGCGGTGCGATGGACGAACTGGCGACGGGTCGGCATGGCGCGACCCTACGGGTCGTGCCGGATCCTGCGGGTGGAGCTTTGGTTAACGCCCGATCTCGGCGAACGTCACGGGGACGCCGAGCTCGTCGAGGCCGTCCGCCTCGCGGTAGTCCTCGTCGCCCTCGGGGTGCGTGAAGACGATGATCCGGTCCGCGGCGAAGGTGGCCAGGGCGTCGCGCAGCGCGACCGCGGGCTCGGACTCGCCGGTGTCGGCGACGGCGTCGACGCCGCCCTCCTCGAGCAGCTCGGCCGACTCGTCGGCGGTCTCCTGGGCGCCGGCGATGGCGTCGTCGATGTCGGTCATCCAGAAGCGCAGCCCGGACTGTTGGGCGGCGGGAGAGATGACGAGCACCTCGGCGTCGTCGGCGTCCTCACCGGCGGCGGAGCGCAGGACGGTGGCGTCGATGGGTTCGGGCGTCAGGACTAACAGCTTCACGCGGCGTGCTGTACCCGCGCGGCGTCCGGGCGCAAACGGTCGGCGGCGATCTCGTCGAACGTGACGGGGCGGCGGCGGGCCGCCTCCGTGCGCAGCGTGCGCTCCAGCGCCCGGATCCGCGCCGGCCGGCGGTCGAAGTCCTCCGGCCGGACGTCGACGCGCAGGGTGCGGGCGCGATGCAGGAGCGTGCCCGCCCGCCACAGGCCGGGGGCCATCCACCAGTCGAAGCTCGTGATCAGCTCGCGACGGGCGCCGAGCGCATGGGTGAGGCTGGGGGCGTGGTAGCCGCCCGGCTCGAGGTCGGCCAGCTCCATCAGCCGGCGGCCGGCCCGGACGTGCGCGACCGCGTCGCGGCCGGTGGCGGCGCGACCACCGACGAAGCCCTGCTGGGCGATGCCGTCGCCGGCGTCCCGCCGCTCGCGCAGCCACTCCGCCAGCGCGGGCGAGCGCTGGAAGAACGGGTGCAGGTCGGCGGCGGGGATCACCAGCAGCGTCGCGCGCCGCACACCGAGGTCGGCGAGCCAGTCGCGGATCAGCGCGCAGTGCTCGAAGGTGGCCGGCTCGATGTTGTGCAGGGCCACCGCGAGGCGCCCGTCTGGATCACTCATCTCCCTACACAGATTCGACAGCTGAGCAGGGGATCTCGTGACGATCCTGTTACGCGCCGATCACGATATACGGGACGGTTGCCGTCTGACCCGAGACCAGCGTGCCCGAGGTGTTGCACGCCTTGACGGTCAGGAGCGTGTTCTGGGCGGTGTCGCTCGTGGCGCGCGCGGTGAGCGTGAAGTCGTCGGCGACCTGGCCGACCAGGACGATCCGGTTCGCCGACGCGCGCTGCAGGGGGATGGCGACGTCCGCGATCGTGGCGCACGTCCCGGCGTTGAGGGCGGGGATCGTCACCGACACGGTGTCGGCGCCGAGGTCGCTGCCGCGCACGCTGGCGTCGATGAGCTCGGAGGTGCCGACGTCGTTGGCCCCGATCTTGCCCTTGGTGACGGCACCCGTCCGGATCTCGTTGCCGCTGACGGCGTCCTTGGCCAGCTCGGCGTTGCCGACGCTGTCCGTGGCCAGCTCGCCCGCGCCGAGGCTGTCGTTGGCGATGTCGACGCCCGTCAGCGAGCGGTCGACGACCTGGTTGCCGGTCACGCTCCCGAAGGCCATGTCGGCGAGGCTGACGCTGCCGTCGATGATCTGCCCCGAGCCGATGGCGTTCGCCTTGGTCTTCAGCGAGCTGAGCGTCTTCGTCGCGATGTCGCCGGAGGTGATGGTCCGGTTCTTGATCTGCTTGCTCGTGATCGTGTTCTTCTTGATCTTCGAGCCGCTGATGAGCTTGGCGGCCTGGGCCGGGCCGCCGAGGGCGACGAAGAGGGCGAGCATGGCGACCGCAAGGGCGGGGGAGGGCTTTCGGGACATACCTACACAATGCCCGTGCGCCAGGAGAGGATTCGGTGACGGCGTCCGCGCGGTACATCCACGGACATGACGAAGAAGCTCAAGAAGGGCGACACGGTCACCTGGCAGAGCCACGGCTCGACGGCGGAGGGCAGGGTCCAGAAGAAGATCACCTCCGAGACGGAGGCCGGCGGGCGCAAGGTGAAGGCCTCCACGGACGAGCCGCAGTACCTGGTCAAGTCGGACAAGTCCGGCGGGACCGCCGTCCACAAGCCGGACGCGCTCACGAAGAAGTGATCCGGCCGCCCGTGTAGAAGACCGTGCCATGTTCACGCTCTACACGGTGCTGCTCACGCTGCACATCCTCGCCGTCGTGGCGTGGGTGGGCGGCGGCCTGCTGACCCAGATCGTCAGCGTCCAGGCCCGCGACGACCCCTCTTGGCCCAAGCTGCTGGCCGGCTTCGCCCCGCGCTACTTCCCGGCCCTGAGCGGCGTGGCCGCGCTGACCGGGGTCCTGCTGTGGATCGACGGGCCGTGGGACTTCGGCGAGCTGTGGGTGCTGCTGGCGGTGGCCGGCTGGATCGTCAGCTCGGCGATCGGCGCCACGCAGCTGACCCCGCTCTCCGAGCGCTGGGCCGGCGGCGACGTCGTGGCCCGCGACCGGTTCCTCAAGATCACCCGGGTCGACCTGGTCATCCTGGTGCTGGTCGTCGCCGACATGGTCATCAAACCTGGTCTCTGACCGCGTAGAGCTCGGGGAAGAAGGAGCGGTCCAGTGCCCGGCGCAGGAAGGCCACGCCCGAGGAGCCGCCCGTCCCGCGCTGGTTGCCGATCAGGCGCTCGACCGTCTTGAGGTGACGGAAGCGCCAACCCATGAAGTTCTCCTCGAGGTCGACGAGCTCCTCGCACGCCTCGTAGGCCTCCCAGTGCGCCTGCGGGTCCGCGTAGATCGCCTCCAGCGATAGCCCGCCGCGCCAGCCGTTGAAGGCGCCGTAGAGCGCGCCCATCTCGGCCTCCATCTCCTTGTACTGGACGCTCTGGAAGCCCGACGAGGGGCCGAGGTAGTCGCGGAACGCCGCGTACTCGGTCGGCGTCATGGTGGCCAGCACCGTCCACTGCTCGGTCAGCGTCCTTTGGATCGCCTTGACGCGGGCGATCGCCTTCAGCGCCGGCCGGTGGTCGCCGGTCTCGAACCAGCGCACGGCCGCGCGCAGCTCGTGCAGCGCGAGCTTGAACCACAGCTCGCTGGCCTGGTGGATGACGATGAACAGCAGCTCGTCGTGGCGGTCGGAGAGCGTGTGCTGCGCGCCCAGCACCTCGTCCAGGTGCAGGTAGGACGAATACGAGAGCGGCGAGGAGTCCATCGGATACGATTATGGACCCTCGCCGGCGCCCATCCGCTGCTCGGAGGCCACGCACATGCAGCTCTTCGAACGCCCAACGGAGCGGGTCGGCCTATACGACCCCGGATACGAGCACGACGCGTGTGGCGTCGCCTTCGTCGCGCGCCTGGACGGCAAGCGCACGCACGAGACCGTCGACAAGGCGATCATGGCGCTCGAGAACCTCGAGCATCGCGGCGCGGAGGGCGCGGACCCCAACACGGGCGACGGCGCCGGCATCCTCATGCAGATCTCCGACGCGTTCTTCCGCGAGCGCGTGGGCGACGAGCCGCTGCCGCCGGCCGGGGCCTACGGCGTCGGCGTGGTCATGCTGCCGGGCGACAAGTCCCGCCACGCCGCGCTCGAGCAGCACATCAACGACGCGGTGGCGGCCGAGGGCCAGCGCGTCGTCAAGTGGCGCGACGTCCCCACCGACAAGGACTTCTGCGGCCTGACCGCGCTGTATCACCGGCCCTACGTCAAGCACGTCATCATCGCCGCATCCGACGACCTCGCCGGCGATCAGGACGCCTTCGAGCGCAAGCTCTACGTGATCCGCCGCGTCGCCGAGCTGGCCGCCGGCCCCGAGCTGGTCGTCTGCACGATGAGCTCGCGGACGATCGTCTACAAGGGGATGCTCACCCCGCTGCAGCTCAAGGGCTACTTCCCCGAGCTGCAGGACCCCAAGGTGGAGACGGCACTCGCCCTCGTCCACAGCCGCTTCTCGACTAACACGTTCCCGAGCTGGGAGCTCGCGCACCCGTACCGGATGATCGCCCACAACGGCGAGATCAACACGCTGCGCGGCAATGTCAACTGGATGCGCGCGCGCGAGTCGCAGCTGCGCTCGGAGCTCTTCGGTTCGGATCTGGAGAAGGTCCTGCCCAGCGTCCGCCCGGGCGGGAGCGACAGCGCCACCCTCGACAACGTCCTCGAGCTGCTCGTCCTGGCCGGCCGCTCGCTACCGCACGCGATGATGATGCTGGTCCCGGAGGCCTTCGAGGACCGCGACGACATGAGCGACGAGCTCAAGGCCTTCTACGCGTTCCACGCCTGCTTCATGGAGCCCTGGGACGGGCCCGCGGCGGTCGCCTTCACCGACGGCCGCGTGATCGGCGCGACGCTGGACCGCAACGGCCTGCGCCCGGGCCGCTGGCTGGAGACCAAGGACGGCTGGGCGATCGTCGGCTCGGAGGCGGGCATGCTCGACATCGAGCCGGGCAACATCGCCCGCAAGGGCCGCCTGGAGCCAGGCAAGCTCTTCCTGGTCGACGTGGAGGCGGGCCGGATGGTCCCCGACTACGAGGTCAAGACCGCCGTCGCCACCGCGCAGCCCTACGGCGAGTGGCTCGAGCAGGGGAGCGTGAACGTCGACGACCTGCCCGAGCGCTTCGCCGCGCCCGAGTATCCCGGGACGCTGGCCGAGCGCCAGCTCGCCTTCGGCTGGTCCCAGGAGGACCTGCGCCTGATCCTGGCGCCGATGGCGCGCGACGCCGCCGAGCCGACCGGGTCGATGGGCAACGACCTCGCGCTGGCGATGCTCTCCGACAAGGCGCCGCCGCTGTTCGACTACTTCAAGCAGCTGTTCGCGCAGGTGACCAACCCGCCGATCGACCCGATCCGCGAGTCCATCGTGATGTCGCTGACGTCCGGTCTCGGCGCCGAGCAGAACCTGCTGGCCGAGTCCCCCGAGCACGCGCATCAGCTGCACCTGTCCCAGCCGGTCATCCGGGCGGCGACGCTCGAGCGCCTGCGGCAGGTCGACCACTCGGTGTTCTGGGCGCACACGGTCGACATCACCTTCCCGACCGCGGAGGGCCCGGGCGGGCTCGAGGCCGCGCTGGCCCGCATCTGCGAGGAGGCCGAGGAGGTCGTCGAGGACGGCGTCACCGTGCTCATCCTGAGCGACCGCAAGGCCGGCCCCGGCCGGGCGCCGATCCCGGCGCTGCTGGCCGTGGGCGCCGTCCACCACCACCTGGTCCGGACCGGGACGCGGCTGCAGACCGGCCTCGTCATCGAGACGGGCGAGGCGCGCTCGGTCTCCCACTTCTGCGCGCTGATCGGCTACGGCGCCGCCGCCGTCTGCCCGTACCTGATGTTCGAGTCGGTCTCCGCGATGGCCAAGGCCGGCCGCATCCCCGGCGTCGACGATCCCGACGACGCCGAGAACCGGGTCGTCAAGGCGCTCGGCAAGGGCCTGCTCAAGACGATGTCCAAGATGGGCATCTCCACCATCTCGTCCTACTGCGGCGCGCAGATCTTCGAGGCGGTCGGGTTGCAGCGGGACATCGTGGACCGCTACTTCGTCGGCACCGCGTCGAGGGTCGGCGGCGTCGGGCTGGACGTGCTCGCCCGCGAGGCGCTCGAGCGCCACGAGCGCGGCTTCCCGGACGTCGACTTCGTGCCCGACTCGCCCGAGGAGGAGTACAACGCGCCGGAGGACGTCCTCCCCAGCGGCGGGCAGTACCAGTGGCGCCGCGACGGCGAGCGCCGCCAGTGGGACCCGCGGGCGATCGCCGCGCTGCAGAAGGCCGCGCGGACCGGCTCGTGGGCGTCCTACGAGGAGTTCGCCGAGCACATGAACTCCGAGGCGGCGGCCAAGGCGTCCCTGCGCGGCCTGATGGACTTCGTCTACGCCGAGGATGGCGGGGTCCCGCTGGACGACGTCGAGCCCGCGGCCGAGATCGTCAAGCGCTTCGCCACGGGCGCCATGTCGCTGGGTTCGTTGTCGCGCGAGGCGCACGAGACGCTGGCCATCGCCATGAACCGGATCGGCGGCAAGTCGAACTCCGGCGAGGGCGGGGAGGACGTCAGCCGCTACGACCGCGACCAGAACGGCGACTACCGCCGCTCGGCGATCCACCAGGTCGCGTCGGGCCGCTTCGGCGTCAACATCCACTACCTCCTCAACTGCGACGAGCTGCAGATCAAGATGGCGCAGGGCGCCAAGCCCGGCGAGGGCGGCCAGCTGCCCGGCCAGAAGGTCGACGACTACATCGGCTCCATCCGCTTCACGACGCCCGGCGTGACGCTGATCTCACCGCCGCCGCACCACGACATCTACTCGATCGAGGACCTCAAGCAGCTCATCTACGATCTGCGCTGCGCGAACCCGCAGGCGCGTGTGTCGGTGAAGCTGGTCGCCGAGGTCGGGGTCGGAACCGTCGCCGCGGGCGTGGCCAAGGCCGGCGCGGATCACATCCTCATCTCCGGCCACGACGGGGGCACGGGCGCGTCCCCCCAGTCCTCGATCCAGTCCGCCGGCGTGCCGTGGGAGATCGGGCTGGCCGAGACGCAGCAGACGCTGGTCATGAACGACCTGCGCTCGCGGGTGTTCGTGCAGACGGACGGCCAGATGAAGACGGGCCGCGACGTCGCCATCGCCGCGCTGCTGGGCGCCGACGAGGTCGGCTTCTCGACCGCCCCGCTGATCGCCGAGGGCTGCGTGATGATGCGCGTCTGCCACCTCAACACCTGCCCGGTCGGCGTCGCCACCCAGGACCCCGAGCTGCGCAAGCGCTTCACGGGCGAGCCCGACCACGTCGTCAACTACCTGTTCATGGTCGCCGAGGAGACGCGGCGGATCATGGCGCGGCTCGGCGTGCGCACCTTCGACGAGATGGTCGGCCACGTCGAGCTGCTCCGGACCGCGCCGGCGATCGAGCACTGGAAGGCCCGCGGCGTCGACCTGTCGGAGGTGTTGAAGCAGATCGAGGTCCCGCCGGGCACCGCGCTGTCGCGGTCCATGCCGCAGCCGTCCCCACTGGTCGGCGCGCTCGACTGGGAGATCGTCTCCCACTGCGCCCCGGCCATCGACCGCCGCGAGCCGGTCGAGGGCGAGTTCCACATCCGCAACGTCAACCGCACCGTCGGCGGGATCCTCTCCTCCGTGGTCACGTCCGTGCACGGCAAGGCCGGCCTCGACCCGGAGACCATCCGGCTGCGCTTCAACGGGTCCGCGGGCCAGTCCTTCGGCGCCTGGCTGGCGCCCGGCATCGAGCTGACCCTGGCCGGCGACGCCAACGACTACGCGGGCAAGGGGTTGAGCGGCGGCGTGGTGACCGTCCACCCGCATCCCGACGCGACCTTCGTCCCCGAGGAGAACGTCGTCGTCGGCAACACCGTCCTGTACGGCGCGTCCGCCGGCCGCGCCTTCTTCCGCGGCCTGGCCGGCGAGCGCTTCGCCGTGCGCAACTCGGGGGTCGACACCGTCGTCGAGGGCATCGGCGATCACGGCTGCGAGTACATGACCGGCGGCAACGTCGTCGTCCTCGGCCGCACCGGGCGCAACTTCGGCGCCGGCATGTCGGGCGGCGTCGCCTACATCCTCGACGACGACGGGACGTTCGAGCGCCGCTGCAACTTCGAGCTGGTCTCCTTCGACGAGTTCAACGAGGACGACGACCGCCTGCTGCGCGAGCTGATCACGGAGCACCGCGACCGCACCGGCTCCACTGTCGCCGCCGCCCTGCTCGAGGACTGGCCAACCGCCCTCGACCGCTTCGTCAAGGTCATGCCCAACGACTTCAAGAAGGTCCTCGAGCAGCGCCGCAAGGACCAGCTGAAAGTCGCGGCCTAGGCCCGCTGCGGCGGCGTCGGTCTCCGTCGTCGACGGTCCTGGCTCCACAACCTCATGCGCTTGCGTACCGCACCGGTACGCAACCGCATGAACCTCGCTGCCGCTCGCCGCCGGAGCCGGCGTTCAGCTCGCCCGGCGGTAGCGGATGTGCGTGGCCAGCGGCGAATGCAGGACCTCGACGGGTTCCAACCCGAGCGAGTCGACGCCGTCGAAGATCCGCTCGCCGGACCCGAGCAGGACGGGGGCGATGTCGAGCGTGAGCTCGTCGACGACTCCAGCGACGAGCGCCTGCCGAACGGTGGAGGCGCCGCCGGCGATGTCGACGCCGTCGTCGCCGGCCGTCTCACGCGCCTGGGCGTAGGCGGCGTCGAAGCCGTCGGTGACGAAGTGGAAGGTCGTCCCGCCCTCCATCTCGATCGGATCGCGAGC
>CAXTBB010000050.1:0-28304 GCA_964242305.1 uncultured Solirubrobacteraceae bacterium | reverse complement strand
AGATGAAGCGCGAACGGTCAGGGGAGACGATCGTGCGATCGATCATCGACCTCGCCCACAACCTCGGCCTGCGCGCGGTGGCCGAGGGCGTCGAGGACCAGGGCCTGCTCACCCGCCTGACCGAGCTGGGCTGCGACACCGCTCAGGGCTACCACGTCTCCCGCCCGCTCCCGGCGAGCCGGCTCGAGCAGTGGCTCGAGTCCTACCCGCTGCGCGCGACCTGGCTGAGCGACGCGCCGTCACGGAGCGAGCCGCTCCACCTCCCAGCCGTCGCCTGAGCGCGTGTAACGGAGCCGGTCGTGGAGGCGGCTCGGCCGTCCCGACCAGAACTCGACGACCGTCGGCGTGACCGCGTAGCCGCCCCAGTGCGGCGGGCGCGGGACCTCGCCCTCGAAGGAGAGCGCGGCGAGCCGCCCGTCGAGGTCGGCGCGCTCGATGGGCTGGGACTGCGGCGAGGCGTGGGCGCCGAGCTGCGACCCGCGGGGACGGGTGGCGAAGTAGGCATCGGACTCCGCTGCGGTCAGCTTGGCGGCGGTCCCCTCGATGCGGACGGAGCGATGCACGGGCGGCCAGTAGTAGGTCAGCGCGACGCGAGGGTCGGCGGCGATCTCACGCGCCTTGGCCGAGTCGTAGTTGGTGTAGAAGCGCAGGCCGGCGCGCACGAGCACGACGCGCGCGTGGGCGCCGGCCGTGCTCAGCACCGCTGCGTCGGGCTCGGCGACGCCGCTCTCGCCTTGCCAGCGCGCGAAAGCCGCCAGCGGGTCCGGCCCGAGGTCGTCGAGGACAAGGCCGTCATAGTCCTCGTGCATGGGGGAATGCTCGCAGGTGCCCGACCCGCTGCTCGATTGGATCGACCGCTGCCTCGCTGCAGCGGGGCGCCGGCGCTGCGGTGAGCCGAGCGTGGTCCGCGTGCGATCGTGGGCGGAGGTCTGGTCCGTGCCCACCGACGACGGCACCGCCTGGCTCAAGATCCCGTCGGAGAGCACGGGGTCCGAGGTCGGCCTCTATGCGCTGCTCGAGACGGTTGCGCCGGAGCGGATCCCGGTGACGTTCGGGGCCGACGTGGAGCGCCGGTGGCTGCTGCTGGCCGACGGCGGCCCGTCGCTGAGGAGCCGCTTCCCCGGCGCGGCCAGCCTGCCGATCCTGGAGGGCGCGCTGCCCGTCTACGGCGAGCTGCAGCGCCGACTCGCGCCGCACGCGGACCGGCTGCTCGCGCTTGGGCTGGCCGACATGCGCCCGGCCGCGATGCCGGCGCGCTTGGACGAGGCGCTGGCGGCGGTCGGGGACGCGCGGGAGGTCGAGGCAGCGCGCGGGCGCTACGCCGACTGGTGCGCCGAGCTCGGGGCGGCGCCGGGCGAGGCCGCGCTCGACCACAACGACCTCCACGGCGACAACATCCTGGTCGGCGCCGACGGCTCCGTGCGCTTCTATGACTGGGGCGACGCCGTCGTCGCCCACCCCTTCGCCTCGATGCTGATGGGCTTGGGTGAGCCGACGCTCGTCCTCGGGTGCGACGAACGCGACACGCGCATCATCCGCCTGCGCGACGCGTACCTGGAGGCGTTCTCGGATCTCGCGCCCCACGCCGAGCTGGTGCGCACGCTGGAACTGGCCTGCCGGGTGGCCAAGGCCGCGCGCGCTCTCACATGGCACCGCGCCGTCGGCGCCGACCCTGATGCGCCTCCCGAATTCGCCGCTGCGCCCCGCGAGTCGCTCGTGGCCGTTCTCGATCCGGCCTACCTGACAGGCTTCTGACGTGCCCGCGGTCCGCCTCACGCACCCGGACAAGGTCCTGTTCAAGGACGACGGGATCACCAAGGCCGACCTCGCCGGGCACTACGGGCGGGTCGCGGAGGTGATGCTCCCGCACGTGCGCGGCCGGCCGCTGTCGCTGCAGGTCTACCCCGGCGGGATCGGGCGGCCGGGGCACTTCCTCAAGCAGATCCCGGACTACTTCCCCGATTGGATCGAGCGCGCCGAGCTGCCCAAGCGGGGCGGCACCGTCACCCACATGGTCCCGACCACCGCCGACTCGCTGCGGATGCTCGCCCAGCACAACGCGATCGCGGTCCACGTGCCCACGGCGCGTGTCGACCGTCCCGACCGCCCCGACCGCCTCATCCTCGACTTCGACCCGGAGGGGGAGGACGAGTGGCCGGTCATCGTCGCCGCCGCGACGTCGGCCCGGGCGCGGCTGCGCGACGCCGGCCTGCAGGTGTTCGTGATGACGACCGGGTCGCGCGGGCTGCACGTCGTCGCGCCCATCCGGCGCGAGCTCGACTACCCCGACGTGCTGGCCATGGCCAAGGCGCTCGCGGCGGCGCTGGTGGAGGAGGCGCCGGACGCGCTGACCACCAAGTTCCTCAAGGAGCAGCGCGAGGGACGGGTGTTCGTCGACGTGCTGCGCAACCGCAAGGCGCACACGTCGGTGGCGCCGTGGTCGGTCCGGGCCAAGCCGGGCGCGCCGGTGGCCATGCCGCTGCGCGAGGACGAGCTCTCGGAGGCCATCGGCCCCGCCCACTGGACGCTCCGCGACGTCGCGGAGCGCCTGGAGGGCGGAGACCCGTGGGCGGAGTTCAGTGGGGCAGCGGCGTCGCCGCGCTCCGCGGCGAAGGCCCTCGCCGCCGCGGCTCCCTAGGCGTCCCGCCGATCCGCGCCACGCCCCAGGCGAGCGCGGCGGCGAAGGCCAGCGCGATCAGCAGGACGACGAGCGGGGCGATCGTCTTGAGGACGGTCGGCACGCCCTGCTTCTGCTCGCGCTGGAGGACACGCTTGTCGGCCACGAACGCGCGCGGCGCCTGCGTCAGCGGCACGGCCTTCGCAGGGATCGCCGTGTCGGCGGGCAGGCGGATCGGGGCGGAGAGGATCTGGCGCCCGTCCTGGATGCGGATCATCGCCTTCCACGAGCCGGTCACCGGCGTCGCGCGGTCCAGGCGGTAGTGGCCTGGCCCGACCCGGCGCAGCGGCTCGACGTGCAGCTTGGCCTTGCCCTGCCACGCCGTCGCGGTGGCCCACGCCGCGCCCTGCGCGATGTCGGGCGTGATGCGCACGTCCCGGCCGGCGACGGTCGCTCGGGCGGTGGTGTCCTGGGAGACGACGAGGCCGTCGGCCACGCAGGCGGCGATCGCGACCAGCGCGGCCAGCGCGGCCGGCCGGGCCAGCCGGGGGCGGACCAGCTCGCCGCGCAGGCCGGTGCCCAGCAGCACGCCGAAGGTCCCGCCCGCCAGGCCCGCGACGACCGCCAGGATCAGGCCCTCGGGAAGGATGTCGGTCGTCCACGGCAGCCGGAAGGCGACGTGCGTCCAGCCCCACTCGGCGACCATGCCCACCGTGCCGACGAGCGCACCCGACAGCGCGGCGAAGGGCAGCGGCCCGCGGCGCAGGACGGCGACCGCGGCGATCTCGACCAGCAGCGCCTCGGGCAGGTACAGCGCCAGCGTCGGCGTCACCTCGCCGAAGATCGGCCCGCAGAACACGGACACGACGCCGCGGACGAGCAGGAAGAACAGCGCGGCGTACAGCGCACCGCCACGGCCGATCCACAGCCGCGCCGCGGTCAGCGCGAAGGCCGCCGCGAAGGCGATGAGCAGCGGGTGGAAGACCATCCGGAACTGCGGGACGCCGAAGTCGAACTCGCCCTGGAAGGTCGACAGACCGATCAGCAGGCCACCCATGAGCCCGACCCGGCGCAGCGTCTCGCCAGGCGCTGAGGGGACAGTCCCTCTTGTGCCACCGGCGAGCAGGACGGCCATGCCGATGAGGCTCATGCCGGCCCCGCCGATCAGCATCAGGTGGGTCGGGCCCCAGAGGGTGACGTCCTGGCCGAACAGACGGTGCCAGCCATCGTCGAGGGGGAAGCCGGTGAGGGCGAAGGCGCCGCAGGCGGCCATCAGCAGGCCTCCGACGGGCGCGTGCCAGCCCTCGGCGATGCGGACGGAGCGGGTGCCCGCCTCAGCCGCGTCGCGCGGGAGCGAGATGGCGACGACGCCGGCGGCGAAGATGCCGAACAGGCCGATCAGGATCAGATAGTGGGCCGGGTTGGCGAGCGGGCCGGGGTCGCGGCCCTGGTCGATGTGCAGGGAGATGTCCCAGTACATGCCGAGCAGGGCGACGTGGAGCGCGCCGCCACCGAGGCCGAGCGGGAGGGCGACGGTGCGCGGCAGGCCGGAGACCCGGCTGGCGAAGTCGGCGAGGCGGCCGAGGAGCGTGACCCGGCCGGAGCGGTGGCCGGCGCAGAGCACGAGCAGGGCCACGGTGACGACGGAGGCCATCGCGGTGGCGATGACGATCTCCTTCGTGGCGGCGCCGCCGGCAGGCTCGCTGCCGGCCGTCACGGCACCGAGGATGGACGTCGACGTAGACATGGACATATATGTCACCGAATGGTGTCACATCGAAACCCGGCGGATGTGCGCCCGGTCACGGATAGCCTCCCCGGGCGTGAGCGCCCCCGCCAAACGCCGCGCGGGCACGCGGCAGGTCCCTCGTGCCGTGCGCGAGGAGCAGATGCTGGCCGTCGCCGGCGAGGTGTTCGCCGAGCGCGGCTTCCACGCCGCCTCCATGGACGAGATCGCCGAGCGGGCCGACATCTCCAAGCCGATGCTGTACGCCTACTTCGACTCCAAGGACGGCCTGTACTCGGCCTACATGACGCGGGTGGGCGACGAGATGCTCGCCGCGATGGACGCTGTCGTCGCGCCCGACCTGGCGCCCGGCGAGCAGGTGCTCGAGTCGATGGCTGCGTTCCTGGGCTTCGTCGAGGACCATCGCGAGGGCTGGGCGATCCTGCAGCGCGAGCTGGCGGCGGGGTCCGGCGGCGCCGTGGCCGCCGACGTCGCCCGCGTGCGCGCGGCGATCGTCAAGCGCATGTCCGTGCTGCTGGCCGCCGACCTCGACGCCGAGCTGGCCGACGCGCTCGCCCACGGCTTCGTCGGCGCCGGCGAGTCGCTGGCCACCTGGTGGCTGGATCACCCCGAGCGGACCCGGGCGGAGATGGCCGCGCGCATCATGGAGGTCGGCTGGATCGGCGTCGGCGGCGTGCTCGCCGGCGAACGCTGGACGTGAGCCGGAAAAAAGGGACTGTCCCCTGTTTCCAAGCGGTCGCCCTGGCGGTGCTCCTGCTCGCCGTCCTGCGCCAGCCCTCCTACGACCCGAGCGCCTGGCTGATCTGGGGTCGGGAGCTCACGCACGGGACGCTGAGCATGATCGGCGGGCCGTCGTGGAAGCCGCTGCCGGTCGTCTTCACCACCGTCTTCGCGCTGGCCGGGTCGGGCGCGGCCCCGCTGCTGTGGCTGACGCTCGCGCGCGCGGGCGGGTTCCTGGCCGTGGTCATCATGTACCGGGTGACGGCGAGGCTGGGGGGCCGGACGGCGGGGCTGGTCGCCGCGGCCGGGTTCGCGCTGGGGGCGGACTACCTGTTCAACGTCGTCCGCGGCGACTCGGAGGGCATCCTCGTCGCGCTCTGCCTGCTCGCCTTCGAACTGCACCTGAGCGGGCGCCGGCGGGCGGCGCTGTCGGTCGGCCTGATCGCCGGCCTGGTGCGGCCGGAGGTGTGGCCGCTGCTGGCCGTCTACGGCATCGACCTGCTGCGCGAGCGCCACGGCCGCGCCGCATCGGCCACGCTCGTCCTCGCCGGCGGGATGGGGCTGCTGGCGGCCTGGTTCCTCCCCGACTACCTGTCCACGGGCGACTGGCTGCGCGGGGCGGACCGCGCACGCCACCCAGTCCCCGGCTCGCCCGGCGACTCCAGCTTCCCCCTTGGGTTGACCTTCGTCTACGCGTCGATCTTCCTGCCCTGGCCGCTCTACGCAGGGGCGATCCGGACCGTGCTGCGTCGCCGCGGGGAACCGCTGGTCCGCCACCTGGCCCTGGCCGCCGCCGGGCTGATGGTGACCGTCGCGCTGCTGGCCGAGGTCGGCTTCACCGGCAACATCCGCTACGTCACGCTGCCGATGGCGATGGTCTGCGTCCTCGGCGGCCTCGGGCTGCCCGAGCTCGCCCGGAGCGTCCCGCGCATCGCCTTCGTGCCCGCCGCCGTCGCGGTGCTCGTCAGTCTCGGCATCATCGTCAGCGGCGGCGTCCGCCTCGCGCACGACGAGCGGGACTTCGGCCACGGCCTCGACGCCGCCATCGCCGCGGCCGGCGGTACGGCGGCGGTGCGCGCCTGCGGGCAGGTCGCCACCACGCGCTTCGAGCGCCAGAACGTCGCCTACCGCCTCGACCTTCCGTCGAAGGACGTGTGGACGCACGCGGTCAGGCCGGGGATCGCCCTCGTCCGCGCGGGCGAGCGGCTGCCGGGCGCTGCGAGGCTGCCGGTCAACGCGCGCGCGCCGAACTGGGCCGTGCGCTCGGCCTGCCGGTAGGTCGCGTCCGTCGCGGGGTGGCCACCGGGCGCCGGGGGCGCCGGGCGGTCAGCGAGAGCTCGGCGACGGCGCCGTCCACCGCCAGCGCCAGGTGCCGCGCGCCGCGGTGGCGCGCGACCGAAGGTGCGATCGCGACGGCCATCAGCGCGATGTCGCCGGGACGTGCAGCGTGCCGAGGGAGGGTCGCCACATGACCCCGACGACCACCGCCAAGGCGAGCAGCAGGCAGACCACCGAGCCGTGCAACGCGGCGGTCAGTCCGTGGGCGAAGGCGCCGCTCGTGCCGCCGGCGCCGGCGAACACGTTGACGAGGACGGCGATGCCGACCGCGCCCCCGAGCTGATGGGCGACGTTCACGAGCCCCGACGCCGCGCCCGCCTCCCCCGGCTCGACGCCGTGGATGCCAGCCGTCGTCAGCGGCGTGAAGGCCGCGCCCATGCCGAGGCCCATGAGGATCAGCGGAGCGCCGATGCCCGACAGGAAGTCGGTGCTCTCCGTGAGCTGGCTCAGCCACCCCAGGCCGGTGGCGGCCAGCACCAGCCCGCCGACGAGCAGCGGGATGTCGCCGATGCGTGCGGCAATGCGAGGGACGACACGCACCAGCGCGAACAGGACGAGCGTCATCGGCAGGAACGACAGGCCGGCCTGGAGCGGCGATTCGCCGCGGACGCCCTGCAGGTACTGCGTCAGGAAGAAGAACATGGAGAACATCCCGGCGACGGTCAGCATGCGCGCGGCGTAGGCCCCGGCGCGGGTGCGGTCGGCGAACAGCCGCAGCGGCGTGATCGGGTGCGCCGCGCGCCGCTCGATCCGCAGGAAGCCGGCCACGAGGACGATCCCGGCAACGAACGCGCCGACGGTGACCGGGTCGCCCCAGCCCTCCGACGCGGCCCGGATGAAGCCGTAGATCACGCTGCCCAAGCCGAGCACGGACGTGGCTGCGCCGGCGAGGTCGAGGTGGCCCGGCTGGGGCTCGGTGTCGGGGAGGTGGACGGGCGCGAGCATGATGACGACGAGCCCGATCGGCACGTTGATGAACAGCCCCCACCGCCAGGACACCAGGTCGGTGAGCAGGCCGCCGAGCAGGACGCCGATGCTGGCGCCGGCCGCGGAGGCCGAGCTGTAGAGCGCGATCGCCCGGGTGCGGGCGGCGCCCTCGGCGAAGGTCGTCGTCAGCAGCGCGAGGGTGGACGGTGCCGCGATGGCAGCACCCAGGCCCTGGAGCGCCCGCGCGCCGAGGAGCCAGGCGGCGGAGTCGGCGAGCCCGCCGAGGAGCGAAGCACCCACGAACAGGCTCAGGCCGGCGACGAAGACCCGGCGGCGGCCGAGCAGGTCCCCGGCGCGGGCGCCGAGGAGCAGCAGCCCGCCGAACGTGAGGGTGTAGGCGTTCTGGACCCAGGAGAGCTCGGTGGGGGAGAAGCCGAGGTCGGTCCGGATGTCGGGGAGGGCGGTGATGACGATGGACGCGTCCAGCACGATCATGAGCTGGACGGTGAGGATGAGGGCGAGGACGACGGTGGGGTTTCCGGGGCGGCTGCGGAGACGGGTCATGGGCGGGGAGGCTCCTTTGACAGTGGGGAGGGGAAGCGCCTAGAATGGAGGACGCCTCCGGTATTAGCGGAGGTAGCCTCCACTTCTCGACCACACCATACGGAGGGTCCCTCCGGTTTGTCAACCCAACTCGTCCCATCCGTCCCTCAGCGTCCGAAGCGCGCCGACGCGGCGCGCAACTTCGACAAGCTGATCGCCGCGGCCCGCGACGCGTTCACGAGCGAGGGTGAGGACGCGTCGCTGGAGGGCATCGCCCGCCGCGCCGGGGTCGGGATCGGCACGCTGTACCGGAACTTCCCCACCCGTCAGGGCCTGCTGGAGGCGGTGTACGTCGAGGAGGTCGAGGCCATCTGCCGCGCCGCGGACGACTTCGCCGAACTGCCCTCGTGGGAGGCGCTGACCGGGTGGCTGGCGCGGTTCGCCGACTACGCCCACACCAAGAAGGCGCTCGCGAACGAGCTCATGGCCTACATGGACGGCAGCTCGGTCACGTTCATGCAGTGCAAGCAGGCGATCCGGGAGGCCGGCGAGCCGCTGCTCGCGGCCGCGCAGGCCACCGGCGACGTGCGCGAGGACGTCCGCTTCATGGACGTCATCCGGATGGTCGGCGGCATCGCGACAATCGCCAACGCCGAGCCCGGGCAGGTCGAGCGGATCCTCGCTGTCGCGCTCGACGGGTTGCGCGCCCGCTGATCGTCCCGCAACTGGTATAACCAGTTGCCATGACGATGCAGCTGCGATCGGAGACCGTCCACGAGTCGCTGCTGGCCGACGTCCTCGGCGGGCGACTCGCGCCGGGCGACGCGGTGCCCAGCGAGCGCGCGCTCAGCGACCAGCTGGGCGTGAACCGCCACGCCGTCCGCGAGGCGATCAAGCGCCTGCAGCAGGCCGGGCTGGTCAGCGTCAGCCAGGGCGGCGCCACGCGGGTGACCGACTGGCGGCGCACCGCCGGCCTCGACCTGCTGACCAGCCTTAGTGCGGCCTACCCGGCCCCGGACCTCGTCCCCGCCATCGCCGAGATGCGGGCCGCGATCGGCGCCGACGTGGCCCGCCTGTGCGCGCTGCGTGCGCCCGAGACGCGCATCGAGCCCGACGACACCGAGGACGGCTACGTCGCGTTCTGGGAGGCGATCACCGACGGCGCCGCCAACGTCGCCTACCGCCTCGCCCTCAACACGCTCGTCGGCGCGCAGCGCAACGGCGCGATCGACCCCGAGCTCTACGCCGCCGAGCGGGACGACCTCGACGCCCAGCGCGGCCTGGCCGACGCGATCGCGCGCGGCGACGCCACCGCCGCCGAGCGGCTCGCCAAGGACCTGCTGAGGCGCGCGCTGTGACCGAGGTCCTCTACTACGCGATTCCGTTCTTCGTCCTGCTGCTGATCGCGGAGGCGGCGTCCTTCCGGCACTTAGTAGATGAGGACCACGACCTGGTCGGCTACAGCTTCCGCGACAGCCGCACCTCGCTGACCATGGGCCTCGGCAACGTGATCATCAACGTCGGCTGGAAGGCGCTCGTCGTCGTCGTGTACGCCGCGCTGTACGAGCTCGCGCCGATCCACCTCAGCTCCCACGACTGGTGGGTGTGGGTGCTGCTGTTCTTCGCCGACGACGTCTCCTACTACTGGTTCCACCGCGTCAGCCACGAGAGCCGGGTGTTCTGGGCCAGCCACGTCGTCCACCACTCCAGCCGGCACTACAACCTCTCGACCGCGCTGCGCCAGACCTGGGTCCCCATGACCTACTTCCCGTTCTGGCTGTGGATGCCGCTGGTCGGCTTCCCGGTCTGGATGGTCCTGCTCGCCCAGTCCTGGAGCCTCATCTACCAGTTCTGGATCCACACGGAGCGCGTGCACACGCTGCCCCGACCGCTCGAGTACGTGCTCAACACGCCGAGCCACCACCGCGTCCACCACGGCTCCAACGACGTCTACCTGGACAAGAACTACGGCGGCATCCTGATCATCTGGGACCGCCTGTTCGGGACGTTCACCGGGGAGGGGGAACGGGTCCGCTACGGCCTGACCAAGAACATCGAGTCCTACAACCCGGTGACGGTCGCCTTCCACGAGTACCGGGCGATGTGGGCCGATCTCAAGGCGGCTCGGACGCGCGGGGACCGGTGGCGGACGCTGGTCAAGGGCCCCGGGTGGCGTCCGGACGCGCCGGCCGTCAGCGAGGTGCGTCGGGACTGATAGAGTTTGGCGTGCCAAACATGGAATCGCACGCCATCCAAAACGCAAGCTTGTTGAGCCAAGTTCGTGGCCGCGGCAAGGTCCGCGGCCGGCTGGCGATGTTCGGCCCGGCCTTCGTGGCCGCCGTCGCCTACATCGACCCGGGCAACTTCGCCACCAACATCGCCGGCGGCGCCAAGTACGGCTACCTGCTCGTGTGGGTGATCCTCATGGCCAACCTGATGGCCATGCTGGTCCAGTACCTGTCGTCCAAAACCGGGCTGGCCACGGGCAAGAACCTGCCCGAGCTGTGCCGCGAGCACTTCCCGCGGCCGGTCTCCTTCGGCCTCTGGGTGCAGGCGGAGGTCATCGCCATCGCCACCGACCTGGCCGAGTTCGTCGGCGCGGCCATCGCGCTCAACCTGCTCTTCGGCCTCTCCCCGATCACCTCGGGCCTGGTCACCGCCGTGGTCGCCTTCGGCATCCTCGGCCTGCAGACGCGCGGCTACCGGCAGTTCGAGCTGGTCATCGGCGGGATGCTCGCGATCGTGCTGGTCGGCTTCCTCTTCGACCTCACGAAGGTCAACATCGACGGCGGGGCGCTGGCCGGCGGCTTCATCCCGGGCCTATCGGGGACGAACAGCCTGCTGCTCGCCGTCGGCATCCTCGGCGCGACGGTCATGCCCCACGTCGTCTATCTGCACTCGGCGCTCACGCAGCGCCGGATCACTCCCGAGGACGACGACGAGCGCCGGTCGATCCTGCGCTTCCAGCGCACGGACGTGTTCGTCGCGCTGGGCGCCGCCGGCGTCATCAACCTCACCATGCTGGTCATCGCCGCCGCGCTGTTCCACGACTCCGGGCGCACCGGGGTGGACACGATCGAGGGCGCGCACGCGGGCTTCGAGGCGCTGCTCGGCTCGGGTGCCGCGCTGGCCTTCGCGATCGCGCTGCTGGCGTCCGGCCTGTCGAGCTCGAGCGTCGGCACCTACGCCGGCCAGGTCGTCATGCAGGGCTTCATCCGGCGCTCGATCCCGCTGTTCCTGCGCCGCGGGCTGACCATGGCGCCGTCGTTGATCGTGCTCGGGATGGGCGTCGACCTCACCGACGTGCTCGTCATCTCCCAGGTCGTGCTCTCCTTCGGCATTCCCTTCGCGCTGGTGCCGATGATCCTGCTCACCCGGCGCGCCGACGTGATGGGCGCGCTGGTCAATCAGCGCCGGACCACGGCCCTTGCCTCGCTGGTCGCCGCGGTGATCATCGGTCTCAACGTCTTCCTGCTCTACGACACGTTCATCGGGATCTGATGACCGGTTCGGCCATCTGATGTCCAGCGCGGCCATCGAGGACTACGCGAAGGCGATCTACGCACTGCAGGAGCGCGCGGACGCGGGCGTGGTGACGACGACCGCGCTGGCCGAGCGCCTCGACGTCACGCCCGGCTCGGTGAGCGGGATGCTGCGCCGGCTCGACGCCGCCGGCCTCGTCTCCCACGAGCCCTACCGCGGCGTGCGCCTGACCGCCGCCGGCCGGCGGGTCGCCCTGGAGGTCATCCGCCACCACCGGCTCATCGAGCTGTTCCTGGCCGAGGTGCTCGACATGCCCTGGGACCGCGTGCACGCGGAGGCCGAGGTGCTCGAGCACGTCCTGTCAGAGGAGCTCGAGGACCTGATCGCCGAGAAGCTCGGCCACCCGACCTGCGACCCGCACGGCGACCCGATCCCGGCGGCGGACCTGACCGTCCCCGAGGCCCGCCGCGGCGTCCCGCTCGAGTCGCTCGAGCCGGGGGCGACGGGCCGGTTCGTGCGCGTGTCGGACGCCGACCCGGAGATGCTCCGCTGGCTCGCCGAGCGCGCGGTGCGCCCGGGGGACGACATCGCCGTGCTCGACAAGCAGCCGTTCGCCGGTCCCCTCACCGTCCGGGTGGGGGAGTGTGTGCACGTCCTCGGCGGGGGCGTCGCCGCGGCCATGCGGATCGAGACGTCCCCGTAGGGACGCGGCCGCGAGTCATACTGAGCGCATGGAGAGCACGATGCAGGACGCCCCGCTGTCCATCGCCCGCCTGGTGAACCACGGCACGGTGGCCCACGGGGCGAGCACGGTGAAGACCTGGACCGGGGACGGCTTCCGCTCGGCGACCTACGCGGAGGTCGGCAAGCGTGCGAAACGGCTCGCCAATGCGCTGCGCTCGCTCGGCGTCGACGGCGACCAGCGCGTGGCCACCTACCAGTGGAACTCCCAGGAGCACCTGGAGGCCTACTTCGCGGTGCCGGCCATGGGCGCCGTCCTGCACACGCTCAACGTGCGCCTGTTCCCCGAGCAGGTCACCTACATCGCCAACCACGCCGAGGACAAGGTCGTCATCTGCGACCCGTCGCTGGTCGAGCCGCTCGCCAAGGTGCTGCCGGACTTCGAGACGGTCGAGCACGTGCTCGTCACCGGCGAGGACCCCGATCTCGCGCCGCTGCAGGACATGGGCGCCGAGGTCCATTCCTACGAGGCGCTGCTGGCGGACGCCTCCGAGGACTTCGAGTGGGTCGAGGTGGACGAGCGGTCCGCCGCCGCCATGTGTTACACGAGCGGCACCACCGGCAACCCGAAGGGCGTCGTCTACAGCCACCGATCGGTCGTCCTGCACTCCATGGCGGCGTGCATGGGGGACGCGATGGGGCTGTCGCCGTCCTCCAAGGTCCTGGTCATCGTCCCGCAGTTCCACGCGATGGCGTGGGGACTGCCGTACGCGGCCATGCTCGTCGGCGCGTCGCTGATCATGCCCGAGCGCTTCCTGCAGCCCGAGCGGCTCCTGAAGATGATCGAGGCCGAGAAGCCGGACTTCGCCGGCGCCGTCCCGACCATCTGGCAGGGCCTGTTGCCGTTGCTCAAGGAGGGCGGCGACATCTCCTCCTTGAAGGAGTGCGTGGTCGGCGGGTCGGCCTGCCCGGAGTCGCTGATGCGCGCCTTCCAGGACGAGTACGACGTCAGGATCATCCACGCGTGGGGGATGACGGAGACGTCGCCGCTGGGGTCGGTCGCGCGCTCGGAGGACTGGGGCAAGCGCGTCTCGCAGGGTCGCTTCATGGCCGGCGTCGAGGCGCGGCTGATCGGCGAGGACGGCTCGGCGTGCGCGTGGGACGACGACGCGGTCGGCGAGCTCGAGTGCCGCGGTCCGTGGATCACCGCCAGCTACCACCTCGACGACGACGCGGAGAAGTTCCACGACGGCTGGCTGCGCACCGGCGACGTCGGCCGCATCTCGCCCGACGGCTTCCTCACCCTCACCGACCGCTCCAAGGACGTCATCAAGTCCGGCGGCGAGTGGATCTCGAGCGTGGAGCTCGAGAACGCGATCATGGGTCACCCCGCGGTTGCCGAAGCAGCGGTGGTGGGCATCCCGGACGAGAAGTGGGGCGAGCGGCCGCTGGCGACCGTCGTCACCCGCGAGGCCGTGTCGGCCGCCGACCTGAAGGAGTTCCTCGCCGACAAGCTGGCCAAGTGGCAGCTGCCCGAGTCGTGGGCCTTCATCGACGAGGTCCCGAAGACCTCGGTGGGCAAGTTCGACAAGAAGGTGATCCGGCAGCGCTTCGCCGACGAGGAGCTCGAGGTCGAGAGCGTCTCTTGAGGGCGTTCCGGCGCTGGTTCCTGCGGTTCCTGGCGCTGGTCGCGCTGGTCGGCGTCGCCTACGGCGTCTACCGCATCGTCGACGACGGACTGGAGGACGACGGGCCGGAGGTCGGTGCGATCAAACCGGCACTGGTGAAGCTGGCTGAGTCCCAGGAGGCGCTCGCCGACCGCCTCGAGCGCCTGAAGCCCGGTCGCGAGGCGCCGCGGCTGAGGCCGGCGATCCGAGCGGCGCGCCGCGACCGGGCCAAGGCGGTCTCGGCGCTGCGCGAGCGGCAGGCCAAGAAGCTCGAGGTCCCGCACGAGGACGATCTCAACGACGCCCTCGGCGCGGAGTTCGACTACCTCGACGCCCTCGGCTCCGTGGCCCGCAACCGTCACAGCGGCCTGCTCAAGACGGTCGGCGACCGCGCGCAGAAGGCCAAGGACGCGTTCACGGACCTCCCCGATTCCCAGAACGTCGAGGACGGCATCCGGGGCACGCAGGCGTTCATCGCGTGGGCGCGCGCGCGTCGCTAGGGGTGGCGAGGCCCATCGTTCGCGCCCGCGCCGGCCGAGCCGGGCCCCCCGATGGTCTCCTGTGGCTGGGCGTCGCGGTCATCGCCGCCGCCGCCCTGCGCTTCCCCACGCTGTCCGATCAGTCCTACTGGCGCGACGAGGCGTCGACGGCGCTCGAGCTGCACGGCTCGCTCCGCCACGCGCTCGCGTCCGTGCGCGACTTCGAGGGGATGCCGCCCACCTACTTCATCCTGGCCTGGCTGTGGACGCGCGTGTTCGGGCTGGGGGAGGCGGGGCTGCGGTCGCTGTCGGCGGTCTTCGGGGTCCTGACGGTTCCGGTGGCGTGGGCGCTGGCGCGCGAGCTGAAGCCGCAGGCAGCGCCGCTGGCGGCCGGCCTCGTGGCCACCTCGCCGTTCCTGGTCTGGTACTCGCAGGAGGGGCGGCCGTACGCGCTGCTGGTGCTGGTCACGTCGGTGATGACGCTGTTCTGGGTGCAGGACCGCCGCACCGCCTGGGGCTTCGCCGCCGCGGCCGCGCTGCTCACCCATTACTTCGCGATCTTCCTGGTCGCCCCGCAGGCGCTCGTGCTGCTGCGCCGGGGTGGCGGGCGGGCGCTGGTCGCCCCCGTGGTGACCGGCCTGGCGCTGTCGCCACTGATCGCCTCGCAGACCGACGCGCGGGTGGACTGGATCACCGACGCCCCGCTCGGCTCGCGCATGGCCGACGTCGTCAAGCACTTCGCCACGGGGGAGTTCGGCACGCCCGTGGACGCGCTCGGCGTGCTGGCCGTCCTCGCCCTCGCGGTCGGCGCGGCGCTGGCCGGCGGCCGCGCCCGGGCGCTGCTGGCCGTCGCCGCGGTCGCCGCCGCGGGCCCCGTCGTCTTCGCCCTGCTCGGCGCCGACTACGTCCTCGATCGCTACCTGATCGCGACGCTCGTCCCGCTGCTGGTGGTGGTGGCGGTCGGCTTCGCCCGTGCGCCGGCGGCCGGGCTCGCCCTGAGCGTCCTGTTCACCGCCTTCACCATCACCGCGGCGGCGGACCGCGGCCTGCAGCGCGAGGACTGGCGCGACCTCGCCCGCACCGTGCCCAGTGCCAGCTACATCGTCGCCACGCAGGACGGGCTGCGCCCGCTGCAGTGGTACCTGCGCGGGCGGCTGGAGCCGCTGGGTCCGAGCCTGTCGGACACGGTGCTCGCGGTGACCAGCCGGCGACCGGACGAGCCGCTGCTGCCGACGCCGCCGTCGCCCACCAACTTCAACCTGGCAGGGCGCCGCGACACGCCGACCACCGTCGCGGTCCGCTACCGCAGCCCGGCTCCCTTCGAGGTCCCGCCCGAGACGCTCGTGAACCTGCGCTTCGACCCGTCGGCGTCGACCGTGGTCATGCGCGTCAAGTAGGTTCCGCCGCATGCCGTCCTACACGCTCTCCGGCCGCATCGCCCTCGTCACCGGCGCCGAGCGCGGCATCGGCCTGGCGACGGCGAAGGCGCTGCAGGCACGCGGCGCGCAGGTGGTGCTGGCCGACCTCGACGCGGACGCGGTGAGCGCCGCCGCGGCATCCCTGGGTGGCTCCGCGTACGGCGTGCGCGCCGACGTGACGGACCGCGCGCGCATGGACGCCGTCGTCGCCGAGGTGGTCGAGCGCTTCGGCGGGCTCGACGTCGTGGTCGCCAACGCGGGCATCGCGCCAACGCCCGCCACGGCGCGGACGATGGACGACGCCATGTTCGAGCGGGTGCTCGAGGTCGACCTGCTCGGGGTCTGGCGCACGGTGCGCCCGGCGCTCCCGCAGATCGTCGCCCGCAGCGGTCACGTCGTCGTCGTCTCGTCGATCTACGCGTTCACCAACGGCCTCGGCAACGCGCCGTACGCGATGGCCAAGGCGGGCGTCGAGCAGCTCGGCCGCCTGCTGCGCGCCGAGCTCGCACCGCACGGCGCCAGCGCCACCACCGCCTACTTCGGCTACATCGACACGGAGATGGTCCACGCCGCTCTGGACCGCAACCCGATCCAGCAGCAGCTCATGGACGTCCAGCCGAAGTTCCTGCACAAGCGGCTGCCGCCGGGCGCCGCCGGGGAGGGGATCGCGCGCGGGATCGAGCGGCGCGCGGCCCGGGTCATCCTGCCGCGCCGCTGGGCCGCGCTGTCGGTGCTGCGCGGGATCCTGAACCCGGTCATCGACCATCAGGCGGCGACGCGGGACGACGTGCAGGCGCTCGTCCGCGACCTCGATGCCTGACCAGCTGCGCCCGCTCTTCGACCGGGTGGTCATCAAGGAGCTGGAGCCGGACCGGGTCCGCCAGTCCGGCCTGCTCGTCCCGCCCGGCTCACACGAGCCGCCGCCTCACCACGGCATCGTGCTGGCGGTCGGCACGGGCCTGGACTGGTGGGAGTCGGTCGGCGTGACGATGCCCGTCGTGCCGGGCGACCACGTGGTGTTCCCGGCCAGCGCGGGCGCCTGGGTCGACGTCAACGAGGAGCGCCTGCTCGTCTGCCGCGTGACCGAGTTGCTCGGCGTGCTCGAGCGTGTCGCCGCGCAGAACTGAGCTCTCAGCGGCCGAGGCGCGCCGGGTTGCGCTCGCCGCGCAGGGCTTCGACCGACCGCGCGAGGTGTCGTCGCCGCGGGCGATCCGGGCCACCGTCGAGCGGCTCGGCCTGCTGCAGATCGACTCGGTCAACGTGCTCGACCGGGCGCACTACCTGCCGCTGTTCGCGCGGCTGGGACCGTACTCGCGGGAGGCGCTCGACAAGCTCGCCTGGTACGCGCCGCGGCGGCTGTTCGAGTACTGGGGACACGAGGCGTCGCTGATCCCGGTGGCGACGCAGCCGCTGCTGCGCTGGCGGATGGACCGGGCGGCGCACGAGGCGTGGGGCGGGATGCAGCGCATCGCCCGCGAGCGGCCGCAGCTGCTCGACGAGATCGTCGAGGAGCTGCGCGCGCGGGGTCCGCTGCCCGCGCGCGCCTTCGACGACGGCACGCACCGCAAAGGCCCGTGGTGGGACTGGTCGGACACCAAGCGCGCGCTCGAGTTCCTGTTCTGGTCGGGCCGGGTGACGTCGGCGCGGCGGCGGCGCTTCGAGCGCTTCTACGACCTGCCCGAGAAGGTGCTGCCACGGGAGGTGCTGGACACGCCGACGCCGTCCGTCGAAGCCGCCCAGCGCGGGCTGCTGGCCATCGCCGCGAAGGCGCTCGGCGTGGCCACGGAGAGCGACCTGCGCGACTACTTCCGGATCGGCGCCAAGGAGGCGCCGGGGCGGGTCGCCGAGCTGGTGGAGGCGGGGCTGCTGCTGCCGGTGGGCGTCGAGGGGTGGCGGCCGCCGGCGTACCTGTGGCACGAGGCGCGCGTGCCGCGGGCGATCGACGCCTGCGCGCTCGTCGGTCCCTTCGACCCCTTGGTGTGGGAGCGCCCGCGCGCGCTGCGGATCTTCGACT
Organism: uncultured Solirubrobacteraceae bacterium; assembly: GCA_964242305.1. Classification (GTDB taxonomy): domain Bacteria; phylum Actinomycetota; class Thermoleophilia; order Solirubrobacterales; family Solirubrobacteraceae; genus DATLGB01. Next base: position 10,670 of record CAXTBB010000050.1, on the reverse strand, counting down.
TCCGCTACCGCATCGAGATCTACGTCCCCGCCGGGAAGCGCGTCCACGGCTACTACGTCCTCCCCTTCCTGCTCGGCGACCGGCTGGTGGGGCGGGTCGACCTCAAGGCCGACCGCCAGGCGGGGCGGCTGCTCGTCCAGGCCGCGCACTACGAGGCGGGCGCGCCGCCGGAGACGCGCGAGGCGCTGGTGGCCGAGCTCGAGCTGATGGCCGGCTGGCTCGGCCTCGACGGCGTCAGCTGGCGGTGATCAGCTCCAGGCTGCCGAACGGGGTCCGGTAGCGGGCGTCCTCCGCCACGGCGGCGAAGCCCGTCGCCGCGACGAGGTGGGGGATGCGGCCGGCGGCGTGGTCGCGGGTGGGGGCGAAGCCGTCCAGCAGCTGCAGGCCCAAGAACGCCGCGCGCATCAGCGGGTCGTGGGCGCGGCCCCAGTCGGCGATGTGCAGCCGGCCGCTCGGCTTGAGGACGCGGCGCGCCTCCGCCAGCGCCGCGCGCTTGGTGTCCGTGGTCAGGTGGTGCAACAGCAGCGACATCGTCACGCGGTCGACCGTGTCGGTGGCGAGCGGCAGGGCGTCGGCGAGCCCGCGGCGGCCGTGGACGCCTTTGGCGGCGGCACGATCGAGGACGTCCGGGTCCCCGTCGATGGCGACCACGTTGACGTCGGAGCGCCGCTGCGCCAGCAGCGCGGCGAACGTGCCCGTGCCCGCGCCCACGTCGACGACGGTCGCGCCGGTGCGCAGCCCGTCCAGCACCCGGTCGGCGAGGCGCGCCCGCCACGTCCCCTCGCGCATGGTCAGCGCCATCACGGGGTCGTAGATCGCGGTCAGGCCGCGACGGCCGGCCGCGGGGACGTAGCGCTCGGTCATCGCCGGCGCAACCGGATCGGCCCGCGGGCCGTGTCGAGGTCGACCACGTCGCCCTTCTGGGTGACGTCGATCTCGTCGTCGGCGACCATCGCCCGGGCCGCGTCGCGCACGAGCGGCATCAGCTCGCGGAAGCCGTCGTCGCCCCCGAGCGCCCGCGCGGCCTCCGACGGGCAGATGGTCTTGCCGGGGTCCCGCTGCTCCAAGAGGTCCCGGATCGTGGCGCGCGCCTGGGCTTCGCTGGGCACCGCGGACACGGTAGGCTGACCCCGCTCATGGTCGTCGCCACGTTCATCACCTTCTCCCAGCTCATCCTGCTGCTCGTGGTCTTCGCGATCATGAACGTCGTCCTTCTCACGCCCGTCATGCTGGCGCTGTTCCGCGCCTACCTCGAGTGGCGCGAGAACGAGGCTATCCGCCAGTCGCGCCGCTGATCCTGACGGCGGAGCTCGATCCCGCTCGGCCGGGGCGTCGCCTTCGCGGTGTGGGAGTACCGCGGCGGCCCCTGGTCCTTCCTCGACCGCAGGGCGTTCGTTAAGTAAGGAAACCCGGGGCGCGGGCAGGGCGCCACCGGGCTTCCTCCCCTGTATCGACTCCCGGTTGGCCCCACTGAAGTCCCCGGCCGCGGCTGGACGGATGACCGACCTAGGCTGACCGCGTGTGGCTCCGCGCAGTCGCGGTCGTGGTCTCGCTCCTCGTCCTGGCGGCGCCCGCGAGCGCGCTGGACGTCGAGAGGCTCAGCCGCGTGCTGACGCGCCAGATGCGCATGGCGGGACCGACGAGCGGCGTCTATGTCGCAGACGCCGCGTCGGGCGCACCGGTGTACGGGCTCCGGGACGGGGTGCCGCGGACGCCGGCCTCCGTCGAGAAGCTGTGGACGACCGCCGCCGTGCTGACGCGCTTCGGTGACCGGCACCGCTTCACCACGGCAGTGCTCAAGGACCAGCGGATCGAGCTCGACGGGAGCGTCCGCGGCAGCCTCTATCTCCGCGGGGCGGGCGACCCCACGCTCACGACGCGCGACCTGCGGACCCTGGCTCGGGAGGTCAAGCGCGCCGGGATCCTCACCGTCGACGGCGGGGTCGTCGGGGACGCGACCGCCTTCGACGCGCACCGCGGCCTCGCCGCCGCCGGCTTCGCCGCAACGCCCGACGTCCCGCCCCTGAGCGCGCTGATGATCGACCGCGGGCAGATCCGCAAGGGGCTGATCGCCTACCAGTCGCACCCGGCGCTGTTCGCGGCCGCCACGCTGACCCGCCTGCTGCGCGACCGCGGCGTGCGCGTCCTCCGCCGTCCCGCCGCCGGCCGCACGCCGCTGCTGGGCTGGGCCGTCGCCGCCGTCCGCTCACCCACCGTCCGCACGCTGCTGCGCCATCAGAACGTCGCGTCGGACAACTACATCGCCGAGATGCTGGCCCGGTCGCTCGTCGGCCGCCGCCGCGCCAGCACCGAGGCGGGCGCCGCGATCGTGCGCCGGATCGCCCGCCGGCGCTTCGGTGCGGCGCCGACGGTCGCCGACGGCTCGGGCATCTCCCCCGGCGACGCGTCCACGCCGCGCGACATCGTCAGCCTGCTCGTCCGCGAGGTGCGCGACCGCGCCTTCGTCCGTTCGCTGGCCATCGCCGGCCGCTCGGGCACCGTCGCCCTCCGCCTGCGCGGCCCGCTCACGTACAACCGCTGCCGGCTCAAGACCGGCACACTGACCGGCGTCTCCGCCCTCGCCGGCTACTGCTCCACGCTCGGCGGCCAGACGCTCGCGCTGGCGATCCTCATGAACGGCGTCGACACCTACGCCGCCCACACCCTCCAGGACCGGATGGTCACCGCCCTCGCCGCCTACGATCCGTGACCCGCGTCAGGTCGCGGACCGCTTCATTGACCGCGGCAGCACGCCAGTCAGATTTCCGAGCGTTCGCCCGTTCTGTGGACATGCGACTCGTTTCGAAGCTCTCCTACGCCAACGTCATGTCGACGCTCGCCCTGTTCGTGGCGCTCGGTGGCGTGTCGTACGCGGCCGTCAAGCTGCCCAAGAACAGCGTCGGCGCCAAGCAACTGCGCACGGACGCGGTCACGTCGAAGAAGGTCAAGGACGGGTCCCTGGCGGCGACGGACTTCGCGGCCGGACAGCTGCCGGCGGGCGCCCGCGGCCCAGCGGGACCGCAGGGGGTCGCCGGACCGCAGGGCGCCGCGGGAGCCGCGGGCTCGGCGCTGGCCTACGGAGACTTCACTGCCGCCGGAGCGAAGCAGGGTGCGAGGAAGGGCCTGGAAGGCGTCACCGTCACCAAGCAGTCTGCCGGCCTCTACTGCATGTCCGGCTTCCAGACCGTGCCCGACAACGTCATCGTCTCCATCGACGCGACGACGACGGACCTCGGCGCGACCGCACAGGCCACGCTCGACGGCTTGAGCCAGTGCCCGGCGGGCTACCAGGTCGAGATCCAGACCTACGACAGCACCGGGAAGCCCGCTTCGGAGGCCTTCTACCTGCTCTTCAACTGAAACCCCGACGCTGCAGACCTTCGGTTGGACTCCACATCCGGGGTGATGGGCGCGGCGGGTTTCGAACCTGCGACCTCTCGCGTGTGAAGCGAGCGCTCTCCCACTGAGCTACGCGCCCAAGCCGATCTCAGCTTATCCGGCGCGTTCGGATGGGAGGGCTCTGGCGCGAGGCTTGGCGGACCGATAGCTTTGCGTCGCATAAAGCCGCTCGTTCGTTGCAAAGGGGAGTTCATGTCCGTCCGTCTTCGTCGCCTGAGCCTGGCGACGTTCCTCGCCGTTGTCGCGACCGCTGCGCCGGCCAGCGCCACGACGAAGGGGTCCATCGTGGTGCTGAAGGCCAAGCCGTTGGCCAGCTACACCGGAGGCGTGGCGGGTCGTCCTGCCACCAGCCCGAAGGCGACGGGCGCGAAGAAGGTCAGCACGCGGACGGCGGCCGCGCGGACGTACACCGCCTATCTCGACGCTCGCCAGCGCGCCGTCCTGGGGCGCCTGCCCGGCAAGCGCCCGAACGTGCTGTCGCGCTACCGCGTCACGCTCGCTGGCTTCGCCGCGGTGCTGACGCCGGCGCAGGTCCGGGCCGCGCGCAAGGACCCCGCCGTCAGGCACGTCTTCAAGAATCGCTTCGAGCACGCCGAGAACGACGCGCCCGCCAGCACCTCCTCGCAGAACACGCTTCTGGACGGCGTCAACGGCGACTCCGCGGCCTACCTGGGCCTGCCCGCCGGCATCTGGAGCGCGGCCGGCTCGCCCGGTCCCGACCATGCGGGCGAGGGCGTCGTGGTGGGCGTCATCGACACGGGCATCACGCCGGATCACCCGAGCTTCGCGGACACCCCCGGCGGGTCCAGCGGCCCATACCTGGGGCTGCCCTTCCCGCCCGCGCCGAGCACCTTCACCGGCACCTGCGGCGACTCCGTCTCCGGATTCACGAACGACCCGGACTTCCACTGCAACAACAAGCTGATCGGCGCCGAGTACTTCGACACGGCCGCCACGACGTTCGGCACCCTCAACGAGGACGAGTTCGAGTCCCCCCGGGACACCGAGGGCCACGGCAGCCACACCGCCTCCACCGCGGTCGGCAACTTCGGCGTCAACCCGGCGATCAACGGCAACGCCCTCGGCGTCAACCGCATCACCGGCATCGCCCCGGCGGCCCAGCTCGCCGTGTACAAGGCGCTGTGGACGGACGAGAACGGTGACAACGGCGGCTACACCTCCGACCTCCTGGACGCCATCGAGGCCGCCACGGCCGACGGGGTGGACGTCATCAGCTACTCCATCGGCTCGACCGGCACGTCGGTCCTGACGGCGGACAGCCTCGCCTTCCTGGGCGCGTCCGACGCGGGCGTGTTCGTCTCCGTCTCGGCCGGCAACGACGGCCCGGACCCGGGGACGATCGGCGACCCGGCCGGCGTGCCGTGGGTGACCGGCGTCGGCGCGGGGACCAACAACCGCACCTTCGCGTCGACGCTCACCATTGGCAGCCAGACGTTCCCCGGCGCCTCGGCGGGCACCGGCGTGACGTCGGCCACGCCGATCGTGGACGCGGCCGACATCCCGGCCGCGGGCTTCACTTCGGACGAGTCCGAGCTGTGCCTGAACGGCTCGCTGAGCGCCGCTGCCGCCGGCAAGATCGTGCTGTGCAAGCGCGGTGCGCCGGTGCGCCTGGAGACCTCGGGTGAGATCGACCGCGTCGGCGGCGTCGGCGAGATCCTCTACAACCAGGTCCAGGGCAACGACCTGGCCGCGTACCCGTTCATCGTCCCGACCATCGCGGTCGAGCTCGACGACGGCGAGGCGATCAAGGCGATCGTCGACGCGGGCTCGGTGACCGGCACGATCGCGCCGGGCACCGCCTCGACGCACCCGTCCAAGCAGCTCGCCCGGTTCACCTCGCGCGGCCCGTCGACGGCCTCGCCGGACATCGCCAAGCCCGACCTGGAGGCGCCCGGCGTCGACATCCTCGGCGCCAACACGCCGATCCCGATCCCGGGCTCGGCCATCCAGGGGACGATCTTCCAGGTCATCTCGGGGACGTCGATGGCGGCACCGCACGTGTCGGGCGCCGGGGCGCTGCTGCGCCAGGCGCACCCGACCTGGACGCCGGCGGAGATCAAGTCGGCGCTGATGATGACCGCCTCGAGCGGCCTGCAGACCGAGACGGGCGACGACGCCACCCCGTTCGACGCCGGCTCGGGGGAGATCAACCCGAACAAGGCGACGGACGCCGGCCTCGTACTCGACACGACCACGGCCGACTACGAGGACTACCTCAACGGCCCGGACGGCTTCGACGTCGGGGGCGACGTCCCGGCGGTCGACCTGAACCTGGCCTCGATCGCCAAGGGCTCCGTCCTCAACGAGGTCACGACCAGCCGCCGGTTCACCTCGACGCTCCCCACCGCGAAGACCTACACCGTCGCCGCGGCGGTGCCGGGCTTCGACATCGCGCTCAGCGGGGACGTCACCGACGCGGGCACGATCACGGTCGCGCCCGGCCGCAGCAAGACCGTCGAGCTGACGGCCACGCTCGCGGGCGCGCCGTACGACGAGTACGCGTTCGGCGCGCTGACCCTGACGCCCTCGGGCGGCGGCCAGGTCCTGCACCTGCCCATCTCGCTCAAGCCGGTCGAGCTGAAGGCGCCGGACTTCGCCGACGTCACGACCGACACCGCGAGCGGCGCCGCTCCGCTGGAGGTCGACACCGGGTTCGCCGGGCCGCTGTTCGGCTACGCGACGGGCCTGGCCGCGCCGGACGCGCGCATCGGCGAGACGGTCGGCACGGATCAGACCGTGTCGCCCAACGAGGCCAACGCGGGCAACGTCCACTACGACGTGACCGTTCCCGCGGGCGCGGACCTGATCCGCGGCGAGATCGACAACACCGCGCCGGCGGACTCGGACCTCGACCTGTACCTGTACTACGACGCCAACGACGACGGCCAGTTCACCGACGACGAGCTCTACGACCTGTCGGCGACCGGTGAGGCCAACGAGGCCATCCTGGACCTCGCGCCCGACCCCGGCAACTACCGGTTCGTCGTCAACGGCTTCGGCACCGCCAACCCGTCGACGTACGACTTCACCACGTGGGTGGTGGCGGACAAGAGCCCGAACGACCTGGCCGACGAGCCGTCCGTCGCGATCACCGACCCGGTGACCGCGACGCTCGGCGGGACCGTCGAGCCGCAGCTGTCCTACCGCGGCCTCAACGCCGCGGGGGACTACGTCGGCGTCGTCCGCTACTCGCGGGCGGCCGGCGCACCGAGCGACGACGACGTGCTGGACGCGTCGGTTCTCACGGTGACCAAGACCAAGGACGAGCCCGTGCCGTCGCCGACCGCCGTGCCGACCACGAGCCCGACGCCGGCGCCGACCGCGACGGTCACGCCGACGCCGTCACCGACGAAGCCGCTCACCGGCAAGGCGTCCAAGATCGCGCTCCGAGACCGGCGCGTGGTGCGGGTGACGCTGACCCTTTCGCGCTCGGCGAAGGTGTCCGTGAAGGTCCGGCGCGGCGGCAAGACGGTCGCGACGGCCAAGGCGCGGACGGTGGGCGCGGGCAAGCACTCGCGCCGCTTCCGGCTCAGCAACAGGCTGGGCAAGGGCACCTACAAGGTGACGGTGTCGGCCACGGCCGGCGGGAAGACCGTCAAGAAGACCGTGACGGTGCGCGTGCGCTAGGAAACCGCGTCCCGGATGGCCGCCGAGACTGCCTCGGCGGCCATCACGGACACGGTGAACAGGTCCGCCGCGACGGCGCCGGAGGCCAGCACGAAGGTCATGTCGCCGTCGTAGGCGGTCGCGCTCGGGGACACCGCACGGGTCAGCCCCGCGGTGGCGGCGCGGGCGACGGAGAACGCCTCCAGCTTGGTCAGGCGCGCGTCCGTGCACACGCACGCGAGGGTGGTGTTGGCGCGCTCGGGTGGGTGGGCCCGATCAAGCGGGACGCGGCCGGCCGCGATCAGGTCGACTGCGCGTTCGCCGGCACCGGCGAGGACCGTGCCGTCGGCGTCCAGCACGTCCCCGATCGCGTTGGCGACGGCGACCGCGACGACCGTGGCGTCCCCCGCGCGCAGCGACGCCGCGCCCACGCCACCGGGCGACGCGTGCTCGGGCCCGCGCAGCTTGCCGACGGTGGCCCCCGTCCCGGCGCCGACGCCGCCACGCTCGACGACCGCACTCGCAGCCACGCAGGCGGCGCGCCCGGCGGCGGCGTCCGGCGCGACCGCGTCACCCACGGCCAGGTCGTAGACGACGGCGGCGCTGACCAGCGGCACCCGTCCCGCGGGGGTCGGGTGCCCGCGGCCGGCGTCGGACAGGAAGGCGACGACGCCGTCGGCCGCGGCCAGCCCCAGCGCGCTCCCGCCGGTGAGCAGGACGGCCTGTGGGCCCGCGGTCGAGGTCCACGGCGACAGCAGGTCGGACTCGCGGGTCCCCGGCCCGCCGCCGCGCACCTCGCCCGACCCGACCGCGCCCGGCGGCGCCAGCAGCACCGTGCAACCGGTGCGCGCGACCGGGTCCGTCCAGTGCCCGCACGCGAACCCCTCCGGAAGCGTCACTTCGGTCATCGGCCTATGATCCACCACGGACCGTGCTAGGCGGGGGAGTAGCGGACCCTTTCATCCCGCAATCCGCTCTAGCGGGGCCGAATTCCCTCTCGAGGGTTCGTGCCCTCCGGGTCAGCTCACCGAGCGTGGTGTTGATGGCCGGGTCCCGTGCGGTGTCGGCCCGTGAACCAGGTCAGGTCCGGAAGGAAGCAGCCTTAAGCGGTCACCGACAGGCGCGACGGGGTTGCCCAGTGCCGGAGCCGTGTGACGTGTCAGCGCCGGAGGACCGAGTTCGACGGAGGGTGCACGGTCCATCTTCATAGACTGCCGAGCGATGGCTTCGCTGTACCGCCGACACCGCCCGCGCACCTTCGCCGACGTGGTCGGCCAGGAGCACGTGGTCCGCACGCTCAGCAACGCGATCGAGCAGGACAAGGTGCACCACGCCTACCTGTTCGTCGGCAGCCGTGGCACCGGCAAGACGTCGATGGCGAAGATCCTGGCCGCCTCGCTGAACTGCGTGCACGGGCCGACGACGACGCCGGACGGAACCTGCGAGGCGTGCGTGGCGATCCACAACGCCACCTCGCTCGACGTCATCGAGATGGACGCGGCTTCCAACAACTCGGTCGACGACATCCGCGGGCTGCGCGAGCAGGTCGCCTACGCGCCGCTCGGCGGCAAGTACAAGATCTACATCCTCGACGAGGCGCACATGCTGTCCACGGCGGCGTGGAACGCGTTCCTCAAGACGCTCGAGGAGCCGCCGCCGCACACGATCTTCGTGCTCGCCACGACGGAGATCCAGAAGGTGCTGCCGACGGTCGCCGACCGCTGTCACCGCTTCGACTTCAGCCGGCCGACGCTGGCCCAGATCGCCACCGTGCTCAGGCGGGTCGCCGCCCAGGAGGGCATCTACGCGCCGGACGAGGCGCTCGCCCTCGTCGCCCGGTCCGCCACCGGGTCCTTCCGCGACGCGCTCGGCACGCTCGAGCAGCTGGTCGCCTACAGCGGGACGACGATCGCGCTGGAGGACGTCCTCGCCGTGCTGGGCGCCGCCGACGCCGAGCTGCTGTTCGGCACGGTCGACGCCGTCGCCCAGGCCAACGCGGCCGACGCGCTGCGGGCCGCCGCCCGCCTGAGCGAGTCCGGCCGCGACGTCAGCCGCTTCTTCGCCGACCTGGAGGCGCACCTGCGCGGCCTGATGATCGTGCAGACGCTGCAGACGGTCCCGGAGGAGCTGCGGCTCACCCCGGAGGCCGACGAGCGGCTCGCCGAGCAGGCCCGCCGCGTCCCGCCGGCCACCGTCACCCACCTGCTCGACCTGCTCGCCGACGGCCTGCGGGCGATGAAGGACGGCGCCGACGCCCGCACGCAGCTCGAGCTCGCGCTCGTCAAGGCGGCCGACCCCGCCCGCGACGCGTCGCACAAGGCGCTGCTCGCACGGCTCGATCGCCTCGAGCGGGGCGCACCGGTTCCGGCCCCGGTCGAATGGGACCGGTCCCCCGAGCAGCCGCAGACCGCCGCTGGCGCGCTGTTCGCCAGGCCGCCGTCCGAGCCCGCGGTCACCACCATCGAGACGCCGGACGCCGGCCACGCCGTGGTCGCCGCGGTCGAGGTCAACGAGACCCCGCAGCCGGCCGAGCCCGCCGTCGCGGTGGCGATCGCGCCGCTCGACGACATGGGGGAGCTGCGCGAGCTGTGGCCGGCCGTCCTCGAGCAGCTGCAGGGCGGTCTGAAGGCGATGCTCGGCGGCACGGTCCCGCTCGGGGTGGAGGACGACCGCCTGATCGTCGCCTTCAGCCAGTCCGCGATGGTGCTGTTCCGCCACGCCGACAAGCCCGCCAACCGCGAGGCGGTCGCCACCGCCGTCCGCGCCGTCACCGGCCGCGCGCTGGCCGTCCGCTACGAGCTGCGCTCCGACGAGGAGCTCGAAGAGGCGGGCGACGAGGAGCCGGAGCTGTCGGACCATGCCCTGGTCGACCGGATGCTGCACGAGTTCGACGCCACGGAAGAGGAGCCAACGCCATGAACATGCCCCCGAACCTGAACAAGATGCTCGAGCAGGCGCAGAAGCTCCAGGAGGACATGGCCGCCGCGCAGGCCAAGCTCGCCGAGGAGAAGATCGAGACGAGCTCCGGCGGCGGGATGGTCAAGGTCGTCGCTACGGGGGAGGGTCAACTGGACTCGCTGACCATTGACCCCGACGCGGTCGACCCCGAGGACGTCGAGATGCTCCAAGACATGATCCTGGCCGCGGTCAACGAGGCGATGCGCCAGGCCGACGACCTGCGCGAGAAGGCGATGGGGGACACCGCCGGCTTCGACCCGATGGAGGCCCTGAGCGGGCTCGGCCTCGGCGGCGGGCTGCCCGGCGGCGGTGGCGGTGGCGGTGCGCCCGGCGGTGGCGTGAACCGCGCCGCGCGCCGGGCCGCCAAGAAGAAGCGCTGACTTGTACCCCGCGTCCATCCAGCGGCTGGTCACGGAGCTCTCGAAGCTGCCGGGGATCGGCGGGCGGACGGCGCAGCGGCTCGCGTTCCACCTGCTCCGCGCGTCCGAGGAGGACGCGTTCGGCCTGGCCGACGCGATCCGCGAGGTCAAGGAGCGCATTGGCCTGTGCGAGACCTGCTTCAACCTCGCCGAGGGCCCGGTCTGCGCGATCTGCGCGGACGCCCGGCGCGACACGGAGCTGATCTGCGTGGTCGAGGAGCCGGGCGACGTCATCCCCGTCGAGCGGACGCACGAGTTCCGCGGCCG